>NZ_JADBDT010000001.1:3942500-4542500 GCF_014873485.1 Sphingopyxis sp. OAS728
ATGACCTCCCAGCTCAGCACGACCAGCTGTTCAAGAATGTCGAGGTCGATGTCGGCGAGTTTGTTGATGTAGAGGCAGGACTTGCCGTTCTTGTATTTGCCAAGCTGTTCGAGCAGCGCATCGGCCTCGGGCTGACGGTCGCAATAATGGCCCATCAGATAGAGCGTCATCGCGGCCTTGCGCGGGGAGAAGCCTGCGCGGCACATCGTCCCCGACCGGCCGCTGTCATAAAGATAGTCATAGCTGCCATAGCCGATGATCGATGGGCCCCACATCTTGGGTTCTAGACCAGTCACGCGGCGGTGCATTGCATCGATCACCGCGGCCTCCTCGCGGCGGCGTTCCTCGGGTACCGCGGCGATGAAATCGGCGACACTGATCTCGGTCGGCTTGGTCTTGATATCGTCCTTGCTCATGACGTCCTCCCGGTTCGAGAGATTAGCGCGCCGTGGCGGCAAATCCAGTCAGGTATGACGCGCCGCGATGTCGCGAGCGAGCGCACCGATGCGACGGCGGAAGCTGTCGGGCGCAATCACCTCGATCTCCGCACCGAGCGCGATCATCTCGCGCGCACCATGGTCGCTATCCTCGACCATCAACTTCATTTCGCGCCAATCATGTTCGTCGGGCGGTCCGGCCGCCGCAACGGCATCGGCGCCCCGCGGCGATTGTTGCGCCAGCCGCTTGCGGCCTTCGGCCGACGCGCGGACGGTTGCGCGCGTTGCGAAAAGCTCGGCCTCGAAACGCGCCTGTTCGTCCTGCCACCATATCGGCAGGTGGAAATCCGGCGGCCATTCGAATGTAGCCGCGCTTGCTTTGGGATCACGAATGTTCGAGACGCGAAAGACGCGTATTTTCCCCGCGCCGCGCGCCGCGAGATACCAAGTGCCGCCCTTGAGCACGAGGCCGAGCGGTTCGACCGTCCAGTCGCGCAGCCCCTGCCAGCTTTCATACTGCATCGTGAGCACGCGCTGGTCGAACACCGCACGCGCAATCGTCGGCAGCGCGGGCAGGCTTTCGCGGCTCCGGTACCAATTGACAGGATCGAGGTGAAAGCGCGCCGCCATCCGGTCGGCGATCGCGCCGCCGCCGCCCGGAATTGCGGCGAGCAGCTTGCCGCGAGCCGCGCTCGTCGCGGCACCAAACCCCAGCTCGGCGGCGGGGCCGGGCAGGCCGATCATCGTCGCGACCTCGGCCTCGTCCGCCGACAGTCCCGTCAGCCGCGTGCGATAGCCGTCGAGTAGCTGGAACCCGCCGCCCGGGCCGCGGTCGCCGTACACCGGCACCCCCGCGGCCGATAGCGCGTCGATGTCGCGATAGATGGTGCGTTCGGACACCTCGAACTCGGCCGCAAGATCGGCCGCCGTCAGCCGCTGGCGCAACTGCAACAGGATGAGGATCGAGAGGAGGCGGCTCGCGCGCATTTTTTCGCTGTAGCAGAAAATAGCTGACAGAGAATGTCAGGATAGCGGGTCTAGCAAGGTCCGGTCACCAAGGGAGCAACCCATGACCGATCTCGACCGCCGCACCATCATCGCCCTTAGTGCAGGAGCCCTTATGTCCAATATCCTTCCCGCCGCCGCATCCGCCGCGATCAATCCCGCGCCCGTCGGCAAGCCCGGCGATTTCGATTTCCTCACTGGCGAGTGGCGTATCCACAACAAATTCCGCGAGGGTGAAAAGTGGATCGAGTTCCCCGGCGAGGCGACCGTTATCGGCATCCTCGGCGGCATTGTCAGCGTCGAGGAATTGCGTATCCCGGCGCGCGGCTTTTCGGGCATGGGGCTCCGCCTGCTCGACGTCGAAAAGAAGATCTGGTCCGATCATTGGGTGAACGCCAAGTCTGGAGTCGTTACGGTGCCCGGCCAGCTCGGCGTGTTAGAGGGCGGCGCGGGCACCTTCCTGTCCGAGGGCGAGGGTGAAAAGGGCCCCGAACTCTATCGCGGCGTTTGGGACCGGATCACGCCGAAAAGCTGCCGCTGGTTCCAGGGCACCTCGCGCGACGGCGGCAAGACGTGGGACGACAGCTGGTTCATGGACTGGACGCGCGTGGGCTGAGGCGCAACCTCACGCACCTTGCTCCGTCCCGGCATTTTAAAAGGTCGCTGTCCTACAAAATCGGGCGATGATAGTGCCGTCTCATGCCCATCTTCTTTTCTTCTTCGTTACGCAATCCGCGTCGATGGAAGCTGATTGGACCTTATTTGCTTAAAGCGACAAAGGAGACAGTTTTGCATCGTACATCCGTATCCTTTGTCGCTTTAACCGGGTGGTTCGATCCACCGGGCCAGCAGCGGTATGTCGAATCGCGAGTGAAGTTCGGCAGTTTTCGGTCAAATTTCCATCGGGCCGAAGAGCGGCTCGTTGCTGCCTATGCGGTTGCACCTTTGGCGGCGGGCTGCTAGCCGCGCCCGCGTCTTTCCCTCGCCAAAGGTGTATCCATGTCCGAGTCCTTCAAGCGCGTTGTCCTCGCCTATTCGGGCGGCCTCGATACCAGCGTCATCCTGAAGTGGCTGCAGGTCACCTATGGCTGCGAGGTCGTGACCTTCACCGCCGATCTCGGGCAGGGCGAGGAGCTTGAGCCCGCGCGCGCCAAGGCCGAACTGATGGGGATCAAGGCCGAGCATATCTACATCGACGACCTGCGCGAAGAATTCGTCCGCGACTTCGTTTTCCCGATGATGCGCGCCAACGCGCGCTACGAGGGCGATTATCTGCTCGGCACCTCGATCGCGCGCCCGCTGATCTCGAAGCGGCTCGTCGAGATCGCCAAGGAAGTCGGCGCCGACGCGGTCGCGCACGGCGCGACGGGCAAGGGTAACGACCAGGTCCGCTTCGAGCTGTCGGCCTATGCGCTCAACCCCGACATCAAGGTGATCGCGCCGTGGCGCGAATGGGATCTGACCAGCCGCACCGCGCTGATCGACTTTGCCGAGAAGAACCAGATTCCGGTCCCCAAGGACAAGCGCGGCGAGAGTCCTTTTTCGACCGACGCCAACCTGCTCCACACCTCGTCCGAGGGCAAGGTGCTCGAAAACCCGTGGGACGAGACCCCCGACTATGTCTATTCGCGCACGGTCAATCCCGAGGATGCGCCCGACACCCCGGAATATATCGAGATCGATTTCGAGAAGGGCGACGGCGTGGCGCTGAACGGGCAGGCAATGTCGCCCGCGACGCTGCTTGCGGCGCTCAACGACCTCGGCCGCAAGCACGGCATCGGCCGCCTCGACCTTGTCGAGAACCGCTTCGTCGGCATGAAGTCGCGCGGCATGTACGAGACGCCGGGCGGCGAAATCTATGCGCGTGCCCACCGCGGCATCGAAAGCATCACGCTCGACCGCGGCGCCGCTCACCTCAAGGACGAGCTGATGCCGAAATATGCCGAGCTCATCTACAATGGCTTCTGGTTCGCACCCGAGCGCGAGATGTTGCAGGCGGCGATCGACCACAGCCAGGAAAAGGTGTCGGGCACCGTGCGGCTCAAGCTCTACAAGGGCAATGCCAGCGTCGTCGGCCGCAAGTCGCCGAACAGCCTCTACAGCGAACGCCATGTGACCTTCGAGGACGATGCCGGTGCCTATGACCAGAAGGATGCGGCGGGCTTCATCAAGCTGAATGCGCTGCGCCTCAAGCTGCTGGCCAAGCGCGACCGCTGAAGTCGAGGTGTTCCCTCGACGTTAAATCAGTGAGAATATGGAAGAAATCGGGCGAGGGCGTCCATAAGTCGTTTGGTACGCGATGCCAAATGATGACGCCCTCAACGATGCGACCGACGAATGGCAACGCTGCCGGGTCGTGTTGCCACGCTTTGGCTTGCTGCTGAACCGCGATGGCGTGCGAAACTGGTTGATCTGGCCCGGCCGGTATTTCGTCCGCCGATCGCGCTCTTTCAACCAGCCGATCTACCGGAGACGTTCGTCCTAAGAAACAGATGGCTTCGGCCGTCCGAACGCGCCAGAACCGACCCTCCGGCATTTCGTCGCGAAAGGGGTAGGGCGATGCGCCTGTTCGATTTTTCGTCATGGCAAAGTATCGGGACGACACTTCTGGGCCTGTGTCTCGTCACGCTGATCGGTGTCGGTATCCGCCTGATCGTGATGACGACGATCCAGCAGCGCCGCGAACGGATGAACCGTCAGATCAACGAACGGCTGCGCACGCTGATCGCCGCCTACAAGACGCTTGGCGGTTCGTTCACCGGCGACCTGATGGTCGATCCGCGCCATTTGCGCGATATACGTCGCCCGGCGGCGGCAGAGAGCGATGTCGAACCGGCGATCGACCTGTCGGGCGACGCGGGCGGGAGCGATGGTGGCGGATCGGACCGGCCGCGGCGAATCCGCGATGCGGTCGAGGCCGCGCTGTCCGATATCATCCTGCTGGGAACCGAGGAGCAGGTCCGCCTTGCCAGCCGCGCGGCGCAGGAACTGGTCGAGGGGCGTCCGGTGCACACGCACGCGCTCGTCACCGAGCTGCGCAATTTCATCCGCGAGGCGCTCGACCTCGACCCGGTCCCGGCCGACGTGACGATCCCGCTACAGGGCCCGACGCGCCCGTCGAGCAGCGGTGGAAAAGGCGGCGGGTCAGGACGCGGCGAGAGCGGCGGCGGCGGTGGCGGCGGCCGCGGCGGTGGAGGAGGTATGGGCGGAGGCATGGGAATGGCTGGCGGCCTCGGCGTTGCGGGCGGCGCGCATCTGGCGCGCGGCAGCGCGGGTGAGGACGGCCAGGATCCGCCTGACGGAAGCCAAACGAAATGAAGGGTTAGCATGGCGTCATGACCTGCGCTAAGGCGCGATCCATGACTGCGACCCGCTTCTTCTCCGACAATGCCGCGACCGTCCATCCTGTGGTGATGGAGGCGCTGGCTGCCGCCAATCATGTCGATACGGCCTATGACGGCGACGCGCTCAGCCAATCGCTCGACGCGACCTTTTCCGACCTGTTCGAAACCGACTGCGAGGTCGTCTGGATTCCTACCGGCACCGCGGCGAACAGCATCATCCTCGCCCATTTCGTGCGACCGTGGCAGGGCATCCTCTGTTATGAGGAGGCGCATATCGAGGTCGACGAATGCGGCGCGCCAACCTTCTATTCGGGCGGCGCCAAGCTGATGCCGCTGCCGGGGCGCGGCGCCAAGATCGATACCGACGCGCTGAAAGCGCGCATCGCCAGCATCCGCCGCGATGTGCATCAGGTCCAGCCGGCGGCGGTCAGCATCACCAACGCGACCGAATATGGCCTTGCGTGGCGCGCGGATGAGGTCGGCGCGATCAGCGAGATCGCCAAGGGCGCGGGCATGAAGCTCCACATGGACGGCGCGCGCTTCGCCAATGCCGTCGCCTTCCTCGGCTGCGCCCCAGCAGATGTCACCTGGCGCGCCGGAGTCGATGCGCTGTCGTTCGGTTTCACCAAGAACGGCGCGATGATGGCCGAGGCGATCGTCTTTTTCGGCGGCAGCGGCGGTGCCGGCGTACGTGAGCTCAAGAAGCGGGGCGGGCATCTGCTCAGCAAAGGCCGATTCGTGGCGGCGCAGATTCGCGCGATGCTGAAGGACGATCTCTGGCTCGCCAACGCGCGTGCGGCTAATGCGGGCGCGGCGAAACTCGCGGCCGCTTGCGGCAACCGGTTGATGTATCCTGTCGAAGCCAACGAGCTGTTCGTGCGCCTGACCGCCGAGGAAGCCGCAAAGCTGCGCGGCGCCGGGTTCGATTTCTACGACTGGGGCGAAGGCGCGGCGCGGCTTGTCGTCAGCTGGGATCAGGATGCCGAGGCGGTCGCACCGCTGGCGGCTGCGATCGGCGCATTGTGAGTAGCGAGCAGCCGACGCTGCTCAGCCCGCGCGTTCTGCTGCCCTTCCTGCTCGTGACCTTGATCTGGGGATCGACCTGGATCGTCATTACGGGGCAGCTTGGCGTCGTTCCGCCGAGCTGGTCAGTGACTTATCGCTTTGCGGTCGCGGCGATCGCGATGTTCGCCTTTGCCATCATGCGGCGCGAGCGGTTGTGGCTCGAACCGAAGGCGATGCTGTTTGCGGTGGCGCTCGGCGTCGCGCAGTTCACGTTCAACTTCAATTTCGTCTATCGCGCCGAGCAGCACATCACCTCGGGCCTTGTCGCGGTGCTGTTTGCGTTGCTGATCGTGCCGAATACGCTGCTCGGGCGCGCCTTCCTCAAAACCCCGCTAGAGGCGCGTTTCCTTGCGGGAGCAGGGATCGCGATCGTCGGCGTGGGCCTCATGATCCTGCATGAATATCGGGCGGCGGCGGTCGACGCGGGCGAGGTTCTGCTCGGCACGGCGCTGACCCTCGCCGGGGTGATGAGCGCATCGACGGCAAACGTCATGCAGGGCACGGGCATTGCGCGCGCGCAGTCGATGGTGGTGATGATTGCGTGGGCGATGCTCTTTGGCGCGCTCGCCGACGGCAGCTATGCGTGGATCACGACCGGCCCGCCGGTGATCGAGACGACCGCGACCTATATCGGCGGCGTGCTTTACCTCGGCATCATCGCGAGCGCGGTGACCTTTCCGCTCTATTTCAACGTCATCCGTGCGGTCGGGCCGGGGCAGGCGGCCTGGTCGAGCGTGCTGATCCCGATCATAGCGATGGGCTTTTCGACCGCGTTCGAGGACTATCACTGGGCGACTTTGTCGATCGCCGGTGGTGCCGTAGCGCTGATCGGGCTGGTGATCGCGGTCGCGAAGCGGCCCGAGCGGCCGTCGGTCAGCGGCAATATGGTGTCGGTCCCGGTGGAGCCCGAAAGCTAGTTGCCACCGCTGTATTGTTTAGATAGTACAGTGGGATGAAACATCTCCTCAGCGCCGTCGCCCTTCTATCCACCTTCTCTGCAGCGCCGGCTCTTGCGCAGACCGCCTGCACGCCCGGTACCTATGCCGCACCCGATGGCGACTTCGTCGTTCTGGTGAAATCGCCGGCGGTCGCGGCGCCGGGGCTCCGTTATCTTTTCCGCGACGGCCGCCGCGGTGCGACGAGCGACGCGGGCGTCCCGCTGACCTGCGGAACCGGCGACGTGACGGTTAAGGGCAAGGCATGGGCGCCGATCGCCTTTCGCGAGACGCCCGCGACCTTCGACAGCGTCGGCACAAAAATGGCCGGCGTGCTCATCGAACCGCCCGGCACGGCCGATGCCAAACGGCCCCTCGTCGTGATGGTACACGGCTCCGAACGCAACTCGCCGATCGGCGGCGTCTATGGCTATGCGATGGCGGCGCAGGGGATTTCGGTGTTCGTGTACGACAAGCGCGGCACTGGCGGCTCAGAGGGCGAATATACGCAGAACTTCGAGTTGCTCGCCGAGGATGCGGCGCAGGCGCTGGGTCAGGCGCGCAGCATGACGGCAGGCCGTCACGGTCGCGCGGGCTTTTTCGGCGGCAGCCAGGGCGGCTGGGTCGCGCCGCTCGCCGCGACGCGAACGACGGCGGATTTCGTCGCGATCGGGTTCGGGCTCGTCGCGTCGCCGATCGAGGAAGACCGTGAGCAGATGGTTTCGGAGGTGCGCGCGGCGGGGCTGGGCGAGGATGCCGAAGCGCTGGTCACCCGCCTGTCGCAGGCGACGGCGGGCTTGCTGCTGTCCGATTTTCGCACCGGCTATGAGGCGCTCGACGCGGTGCGCGCCGACATGAAGGACAAGCCTTGGGCGGCGAAGATCGAGGGCGAATATAGCGGCGCGATCGCGCGCATGCCGAACGAGGACCTCAAGCGGGTCGGCCGTGCGCGTGTCGACAATCTCGAACTGATCTGGGACTATGATGCGGTCGCGGCGCTGAAGAAACTCGATGCGCCGCTCCTCTGGGTGCTCGCAGGCGAGGATCGCGAGGCGCCGATCGAGACGACGCGCGGCGCATTGCTCGGGCTGGCGAAGGCCGGCAAGCCGGTCGACGTCTATCTCTTCCCCGACACCGACCACGGCATGTTCGAGTTCACGACAGCCGTCGACGGATCGCGCAGCGTCACGCGTATCACCGACGGCTATCTGAAATTGCTCGGCGACTGGATCAAGGGCAATGCGCGCGGCACCTATGGCCGCGCGGAGCATCTCACCCCGCGCTGATCCGCTCGATATCGGCACCGACGGCCTGCAATTTCTCCTCGAGCCGCTCGTAACCGCGGTCGAGATGATAGACGCGGTTGACCTCGGTCGTGCCCTGCGCGGCGAGACCGGCAATGATCAGGCTCATCGAGGCGCGGAGGTCGGTCGCCATCACGGGCGCGCCGACGAGATGATCGACCCCGCGCACCACCGCGCTGCGGCCGCGCACGTCGATGTCGCAGCCCATGCGTGCGAGTTCGGGTACATGCATATAGCGGTTCTCGAAGATCGTTTCGGTGAACAGTGACGCGCCCTTGCCGAGCGTTGCCATTGCCATGAACTGCGCCTGCATGTCGGTCGCGAAGCCCGGGTAGGGCGCGGTCGACAGGGTGACGGGCTCGGCGCGGCCCGACATGGCGACGCGAATGCCGCCTTTGGTTTCCTCGACCGTCGCACCGGCCTGACGCAGCGCGTCGAGCGTCGCTTCCATCTCGTCGGCCTTCGCGCCGACGAGTTCGACATCGCCCTCGGTGATGACGGCAGCGCACGCATAGCTGCCCGCCTCGATACGGTCGGCCATCACGCGATAGGTCGCGCCATGCAGACGGTCGACGCCCTCGATCGTCAGCGTTTCGGTGCCGATGCCTTCGATATGTGCGCCCATCGCGACGAGGCAGTTGCAGAGATCGACGATTTCGGGCTCGCGCGCCGCATTGCCGAGCACGCAGGTGCCCTTGGCGAGGACGGCGGCCATCAACGCATTTTCGGTCGCACCGACCGAGACGACGGGGAAGGTGAACTTACCGCCGGGCAGGCGACCGCCGCCGGGCGCGCTCGCCTTTACATAGCCCGAGGCAAGCTCGATCTCGGCGCCGAAGGCTTCGAGGGCTTTGAGATGCAGGTCGATCGGCCGGTTGCCGATCGCGCAGCCGCCGGGCAGCGACACCGTCGCCTCGCCCGCGCGGGCGAGCAGCGGGCCGAGCACGAGGATCGACGCGCGCATCTTACGCACGATGTCATAGGGCGCGACGGTCGAGGTCAGCGTCGTCGTGCGCGCGGTCATCACGCGGCCGAAATCCTCGGGCCGCGATCCCTCGATCGTCGTCGAACAGCCGAGCTGGTTGAGCAGATGCCCGAAGCCGTCGACGTCGGCGAGCCGCGGCAGGTTGCGCAGCGTCAGCGGCTCGTCGGTGAGCAGCGCGCAAGGCAGCAGGGTGAGCGCCGCGTTTTTGGCGCCGGAGATGGGGATACGGCCCTTGAGTCGCTGGCCGCCGCGAATGACGATCTGATCCATCGGCTGTCTTTAGCGCATGCGCATCGGCGCGCAAGCGGACTAGCTATGTGGGACGATAGCCCGCGTCGCCGTCGAACTGCGCCTGCGCCTCGCGCTGGCCCTTGCTCATGAAAATATAGCCGACGACCGAAAGGAGGAACAGCGCCGCACCGAGCAGCGGGATGCCGCCGCGGACCGCAATCGTGAAGGCGATCCACACGAGGTTGAAGATGCCGAGGATCAGGAAAATCTTCTGATTGTTGCCGGCAAAACCATAGACATCATTCCCGCCTGCAGAGCGAATGCCGTGGACACCTTTCAGGTCGAACGCATTATACAGGTAGAAGCGGCCGCGGGCGCCCGGGACCAGTTCGGCCGCGACATTGTCCTTCACGACGGCGTTACGGATCGTCCGTGAACCGCCGTCGGCCTGCTGGAAAGTGATGCTGCGGAAAATCGAGGCGCCGCCTTTGGAGCGCTTGAGGTCGGCTGCTTCGATGCTGCCGTCGATGATCGAAGTAGGCATATTCGGATCCCCTGCTGTGGCGCGACCCGGGGAACGGCAAGAATAATCGATCGGGCGCGATAAGGGAAGCCGCGTGATGGTTAAGTCGTGACCGGCGATCGGCGGCTTTCTTCATGGCTTTCGCCGTGAAAATATGAAACAATTCGCGTCGATATTGGATCGGACAAGGACTGCGTAACGGAAAGCGACTTTTCACAGGGGAGAAGGTCATGCGGAATAATGTCGTCACGATCGTCACCACGGCCACGTTGATCGCGAGCCAACTTGCTGTTCCGGCCCTGCCGCAAGCGACCACCTTGCCCTATCCGCCGCCGGGCGGTCCGCAGATTCAGCCTCCGCGCCCCGGCTATGGCGATGGTTATGCCGGCACAATCCGCTGCGAGTCGCGGAACAACCAGATGCAGCGCTGCAACGTGCGCACCGGCAATCGCGTCGACCTGCTGCGTGTGATCGGCGGCCGTTGCTCGAAGGGGCGCGACTGGGGCTTCACCGCCAACCAGATCTGGGTTTCGGGCGGTTGCCGCGCCGAATTCGCTTATGGCTATGCCAATGACGGCGGCTATCCTACACCGCTGCCGCAGCCGGTCGACGATTATGCGGGGACGCTGAACTGCGAATCGTGGAGCTATAAATATCAGCAGTGCAATGTCCGTACGAACGATCGCGTGGAGCTCACGCGCAAGATCGCGGGCAAATGCAACGCTGGACGCCAATGGGGTTATACCAGCGACTATATCTGGGTCGACAAGGGCTGCCGTGCCGAATTCTCCTATGGCTATCGCAACTCGCGGCCGCCCGAAAAGGACAAGGATAAGGGGCCGAGCACCGGACTGATCATCGGCGGCATCGTCGTCGCGGGCGGGCTGCTGGCGCTGCTGGCAAGTCAGAAGAAAAAGAAAGCGGCGACGGAGCAGACGACGGCGCCCGAGGATACGTCGACGCCGACCTACCCCGCGGGTCCGCCCGCGACGTTGAGCGCGAACCTCAACAGCCTGCCGAGCGCATCGCGGCCGTCGGTGCTCAACTGCATGAACGACGCGGCGCGGCAGATCGGTATCACCGGTGGCACGCGGCTGTCCTACGACAAGCTCATTTCGCTCGAGCAAGGCAATGGCGGTTGGCGCATCCGTGCGGCGATGACCGCGACCTATCCCGACGGCGCCAAGCAGATCGAAATGTATTGCCGCGCGACGCCGAGCGACATCATCCAGCTCGACTTCACCTAGACAGGAGGCGGGCGTCCGCTATCCGGGTGGCGGTTTCGGATGAAGGCAGTGCGCGCGTGATGATGAAGGAAGGTGGGCCCGTCGCTGCAATCTGGTCGCGGGCCTATCCACTTCTGACGGTGACGGCGCTGTTTTGGGCCGGCAATTCGATCGTCGGGCGCGCGGCGCGCGATCTGGTGCCGCCCGCCGCTCTGTCTTTCTGGCGCTGGACCTTGGCGCTTGCGCTACTGCTGCCGCTGGCTTGGCCGCATCTGAAGCGCGACTGGCCGGTGCTTAGCGCGAACTGGGCGATCGTCGCGTTGCTCGGCGCGCTGGCGATCGGCTCGTTCAACATCCTGCTCTATACGGGGCTGCAAAGCACGACAGCGCTCAATTCGATGCTGATCCAGTCGGCTCTGCCCGCGCTGGTCCTCGTCGTCGGCGCATTGGTAATGGGCGACCGCACGAGTGTGCGCCAGATTGCCGGCGTGCTGATCTCGCTGATCGGCGTGCTCGCGATCATCGCGCGCGGCGATCCCGCGATGCTGTGGGGGTTGCAACTCAACATCGGCGACGCGATCATCGGCGGCGCGGTGCTACTCTGGGCGCTCTATTCGGTGTTGCTTCGCCGCCGGCCCGACGTCCACCCGCTGAGCTTCCTCGCAGCTTCGATGGTCGTGGGGATCGCGGTGATCGCGCCCTTCTATGTTCGCGAACTCTGGTCGGGGCGCCTGATCGTTCCGGCGACGGGCAGCGCACTCGCCATCGCCTATGTTTCGATATTCCCGTCTTTCCTGGCCTATCTCTTCTTCAATCGCGGGGTCGAGTTGATCGGCTCGGCGGCGACGGGGCAGTACATGAATGTGATGCCGCTGATGGGCGCGGGGCTCGCGATGCTGTTCCTCGGCGAGCGGTTGCACCTTTTCCACATCGCCGGGCTGGCGCTGATCGTCGTAGGCATATTGGTCGCGGGGCGTCCGGAATCCGCGGCGCAGGCTTAGGCGAGCGCCTCTTCGACCTGCGCCAGCCGATCCTTGCCGAAGAACATCTCGCTCCCGACGAAAAAGGTCGGGATGCCGAACGCGCCGCGCGCGACGGCGGCTTCGGTGTTGGCGATCAGTTTCGCCTTGATGTCGGGCTCCTGCGTGCGCGCGAGCAGCGCGGCGCCGTCGAAGCCGTTTGCCGACAGGAAGGTCGCGATGACCTCGGGATCGTCCATTTTCAGACCCTCTTCCCACATCGCGCGGTTCACGGCGTCGACATAATCGTCGAGCGTGCCTTCGTCGTCGGCGACGATCGCGCCGCGCATGATCGTCAGCGTATTGACCGGGAAGTGTGGATTGACGCGGAATTTGCTGAGGCTGTGGCGTTCGATGAAGCGTCGCATTTCGAGGTTTTCATACGCGAGCTTTGCCGGCGCGTCGGCATATTGGACCATCGGCGCCTTGTTTCCCGTCGCCTTGAAGATACCGCCCAACAGGCAGGGCGTGATGACCAGATCGGCCCCGGTGCGTTCGAGCAGTTCGGGAAGTGCCTTCATGCAGAGATAGGCGTTGGGGCTGCCGAAATCGAAGATGAGTTCGAGGGTCTTTACCGGGCTTTGGGTCACCATTTTTCTCCCCAGGGACGGAGGTCGAGTTCGTGGGTCCAGGCGCTTTTGGGCTGTTTGTGCAACATCACATAATTGGCGGCGATGGCGTCGGGGTTGAGCACGAGATCCTTGGCCTTTGCATCGTCGAAACCATCGCCGAGACGCTGGCGGATGAAGTCGGTGTCGATCGCGCCGTCGATGATCGTGTGCGCGACGTGGATGCCCTGCGGCCCCAGTTCGCGCGCCATCGACTGGGCGAGCATGCGGAGAGCGCCCTTCGCTCCGGAGAAGGCCGAAAAGCCCGAACCGCCGCGTAGCGACGCGGTCGCGCCGGTGAAGATGATCGTGCCGCGGCCGCGTGGGCTCATGCGCTTTGCTGCCTCGCGACCCATCAGGAAACCGCCGAGGCAGGCCATTTCCCAGACCTTGGTGTAGACGCGGACGGTCGTCTCGCTGATCGGGAAATTGACGTTGGCGCCGATGTTGAACACCGCGACCTCGACCGGGCCGACCTCTGCCTCGACCTGATCGAACAGCGCGATCATTGCGTCTTCTTCGCGCGCGTCGCCGGGGAAGGCGCGCGCCTGATGTCCCTCGTCACGGATCGATTGCGCGAGCGCTTCGAGCTGGTCGGCGTTTCGCTCGCGGCGGTTGACGCAGGCGGTGAGGCCTTCGGCGGCAAAGGCGCGGGCAATGGCGCCGCCGGTGGCGTCTCCCGCTCCGATAATGACGGCGGCTGGATTGGGCATCAGCGACTCTCCTCTTGCGCTGCATAGTAACTATGATAATCATAGTGACAAGAGGAAAGGTGACCATTGCCCAAACGCACTGATCTATCTGATACATTCTGCCCCGTCGGACGTTCGGCCGAGCTGCTCGGCGACCGCGCGGTGTTGCTGATCCTGCGCGAATTGCTCTTCGGCCGGCGCCGCTTCGAACTGATCGCCGCGAATACGGGACTGGGGCCGCAGCTCGTCTCCGCCCGCCTCAAGATGCTGATTGCAGAAGGCGTCGCCGAGCGCCGCGCATATAGTGATCGCCCGCTTCGCCACGACTATTGGCTGACCGACAAGGGCAAGGCGCTGTTCGATGTGCTGTACGCGATGCGCAACTGGTCCGAGCGTTGGGCCTATGCCCCCGGCGAAACGGGCGGCGGGCCCGCGATCCGCTATGTACACCGGGCATGCGGCGCGGATGTCGGGACCGCGAAAATCTGTCCAGGGTGCGGCGCGGAACTCGGCTATGGCGATTTGAAGGGCGAAGCGTCGCCGGCGCTCAAGGCCGAACAGGTCGCGCGCGCGGGCTAGATCAGGCTTTTTCCAGCGTGCACTGCAGCGGGTGCTGGTTCTGCCGCGCGGCGTCCATCACCTGGTTCACCTTGGTCTCGGCGACCTCGTAACTGAACACGCCGCACACGCCGACGCCCTGCTGGTGGACGTGCAGCATCACCTGCGTCGCCTGTTCGATGTCCATGTTGAAGAAGCGCTGGAGCACCATCACGACGAATTCCATCGGCGTGTAATCGTCGTTGAGCAGCAGCACTTTGTACATCGACGGCTTTTTCGCCTTCGCACGCGTGCGCGTCGCAATGCCGACGCCGGGGGTGCCGGGCGAGCCGTCGTCCTTGTCCGCCATCGCGCGGACAGGCTGGGTGGTCGAAACGGGAAACATCATGGGGAGGAATATCGCAAGCCGCGGCCGAAGCGCAAGAGGCGCGGTCGCGGATTTTAACCTCTTGTTCGCCAGCCGGCCACGTGGGCGAGAAGCGGTGGCCGCGAAAACAAGAACCGCCCGCTTCCGGAGAAGCGAGCGGCCTTGGGGGTGTCGGCGCAGGCGGGAGGGGAGGGGGAGGGTGCCCGCGCCAACGGTGGAAGGTGAAAGCGCCTTAGGCGGCCTTCATCTTCGAAGTGATGACCGAAACGCGATTCGAGATCGGCGCGAAGCTGTCGTTCGTCAGCTTGACGACGAGTTCGCTGGTCTTCGAGGTCTGCGCAACAGCAGCGTCGAACGCCTTCTTGCTGTTTTCGGCATAGAGCTTGAAGAAGTCGGCCGGGGTCTTGACGGCGGTGTAGCCCTTCAGCGCGGCGGTCGTGTCTTCGAAGCTCTTGCGAGCATAAGTCACGCCTTCTTGGCCGAGCGTTTCGATGCCCTTGGCAGCGATCTTGCCGGCTTCGACGAGCGCTTCGACGTTCGCCTTGTTGAATTCGACGGCTTCTTCAGCGAACTTGCTGGTCTTGCTCATCGCTTCCTTGGCCTTCTCGTTGAAGTCGGCGGTCAGGGCTTCGGCGCGGGTCTTCGCTTCGTCGGCGAACTTCTTGACGGTGTCGTTCATGGTCTTGAATCCTTTGGTGGCGGCAGCGACCGGCTTCGGCGCGACCTTGGTCTTGGGGGCAATGGTCTTTGCAGCCGTCTTGGGAGCGGCCTTCTTTGCTGCCGGCTTTGCGGCTTTCTTTTGGACCGGCTTGGCCTTTGCCTTGACGATCTTGGTCTTTACGGGCGCCGCGGTCTTTTCGGCTGCCGGAGCAGCAACAACCGGGGCCGCAGGAGTCGTCACCGGCTTGGGTGCGGTTTCCAGCGTCGCGGCTTCGAAAGCCTTTTCGGCACTATCCATCTTGGTAGCCATCGGGACAACTCCTTTATGTTGCACTGCACAATATGGGAGCGGGTCGGCGATTTCAAGAGAAATTTTGTGCAGTGCACAAAAATAATCGAGGCGCCAGCCCGAAGGCTGTATATTCGCGAGATATTACCGCTGTTTGACGTAGCGGCCAGGCGCGTTCTCAATCGCCTTTTTCGCGCCCTTCCCGGGAGTTCGGGCGCCTTTGACTGCGCTTTTTGCGCTATCCCGTTCGGAAATCCAGACGATCCAGTGCGGCCACCAGCTGCCCTTGGTCTCGCTCGCGCCTGCAACAAATTCGTCGAGCGTCGCGGCGTTGCTGTCGCCGGTCCAATATTGATATTTGCCGGCGGCGGGCGGATTCACCACCCCCGCGATATGGCCCGATCCGGCGAGCAAGAAGGTCTTGGGGCCCGACAGATGGTCCATCAGCCGCCACACACTGGCAAGCGGAGCGATATGATCCTCGCGCCCCGCCTGGATGAAGGCAGGTGTCTCGATCTTCTTGAGGTCGATCGGCGTGCCCAACACCGACAGGCTGTTCGGGATGACCATGCGATTGTCGCGGTACAGGTCGACCAGATATTGCCGGTGCCACTTCGCCGGCAGGTTGGTCGTGTCGCCATTCCAGTAGAGGAGGTCAAAGGGCGGATAGTCGTTGCCGAGCAGGTAATTGCTGACGACATAATTCCAGATCAGGTCGCGCCCGCGCAGGCTGTTGAAGGTGGCCGCCATATAGCGCCCGTCGAGGAAGCCCGGTGCCGACAGTTGCTGGAGCAGCGCCAGATAGCTGTCGTCGACGAACATTTTGAGGTCGCCGGCATGTTCGAAATCGACCTGCGCGGTGAAGAAGGTCACCGACTTCACCTTGTCGGCCTCGCCGCGCGCCGAGAGCATTGCGAGCGTCGCGGCGAGCGTCGTGCCCGCAACGCAATAGCCGATCGTGTGAACCGAAGGGACCTCGAGCGTCTCGCGCACCGTGTCGATCGCGTCGACCTGCGCCGCGATATAATCGTCCCACACGATCTCGCTCATCGACGCGTCGGCCGACTTCCACGATACCATGAAGACGCTGAGCCCCTGTTCGACCGCCCAGGCGACGAAGCTTTTCGCGGGATTGAGGTCGAGGATGTAGAAGCGGTTGATCCATGGCGGGAAGATCACGAGCGGGACGGTGAAGACCTCCTTCGTCGTCGGCGCATAATGGATGAGCTGGTAGAGGTCGGTTTCGTGGATCACCTTGCCCGGTGTGGTCGCGATATTGACCCCGACCTCGAACGCGTCGGGATCGACATGGGAAAGCTGCCCGCGCGACAGGTCGGTGAGCATATGCTTCAGACCCTTGAGCAGGCTTTCGCCGCGCGTCTCGACTGCTCGCCGGATCACCTCCGGATTGGTGAGCGCGAGGTTGGTCGGCGCCATCGCGTCGACCATCGCTTTCGCGGCAAATTCCATCTTTGCGCGCGCCGCGGGATCGGGACCGTCAATCTGGCGCGTCGTCGCGAGCATCTGTTCGGCGAGCAGGCCATAGGTCTGGCGGATCATCGCAAACACCGGATTGGCATCCCAGTCGGGGTCGGCGAAGCGGCGGTCCTTTGCCGCTGTCTCGGGAACCGGCGGCGCCATCGGGTTCAGGGTGGCGAGCGAGGTCCAGAAGGCGACGCCCTGATCCCACATCTTCGACGATTGCTCGGTCCACAGCTTGGTCGCCGGATTGTCGACCCATTTGGCGGGGTCGAACAGCGCGGCGGCACTGACATTGCCTTCGTTCGCCTGACCCAGCGCATATTCGAGCATCATCTGTTGTGCGCGGCCGATCACGCTCGCCCAATGCTGCATGTCTTCGGGGGATGGCAGGAAGGGATTCGGCGTCTCGATCGTGTCGTCTTTGCCCGTATCGCTCATGCTCGTTCCTGCTGGTCAGTGCCGATATTATGCCTATAACAAGCCGCGATGCGGCTGGCGAGGCTGCCGCTCGCGTCAACCCACATGTAACGCAAAGGAGTTGTTCTAGTTTCCCATGTCCGAAGATGAATTCTACCGCATCAAGCGCCTGCCGCCCTATGTCATCGCTGAAGTGAATGCGATGCGTGCGGCCGCCCGCGCCGCGGGAGAGGACATCATCGACCTGGGGATGGGCAACCCCGACCTGCCGCCGCCCGCGCATGTCATCGAAAAGCTCTGCGAAGTGGCGATGAAGCCCGATGCGCATGGTTATTCGCAGTCGAAGGGCATTCCGGGCCTCCGCCGCGCGCAGGCGAATTATTACGGCCGCCGCTTTAACGTCGAACTCGACCCCGAAACCGAGGTTGTCGTGACGATGGGATCGAAGGAAGGTCTCGCGAGCCTTGCGACCGCGATCACCGGGCCCGGCGACGTCGTGCTCGCCCCGAACCCGAGCTATCCGATCCACACTTTCGGCTTCATCATCGCGGGTGCGACGATCCGCAGCGTGCCGACGACGCCCGATGAGAATTACTGGCGCGCGCTCGACCGCGCCATGGCGTTCACCGTGCCGCGCCCGTCGATTCTGGTCGTCAACTACCCGTCGAACCCGACCGCCGAAGCCGTCGACCTCGCTTTCTACGAGCGCCTCGTCGCCTGGGCGAAGGAGAACAAGGTCTGGGTCCTGTCGGACCTCGCCTATTCGGAGCTCTATTACGACGGCAATCCGACCCCCTCGATCCTGCAGGTGCCGGGCGCGAAGGATGTCGCGATCGAATTTACCTCGATGTCGAAAACCTATTCGATGGCTGGCTGGCGCATGGGCTTTGCGGTCGGCAACAAGCGGCTGATCGCGGCGATGACGCGCGTCAAATCCTATCTCGACTATGGCGCCTTCACGCCCATTCAGGCCGCCGCCTGCGCGGCGCTGAACGGACCGCAGGATATCGTCCAGAAGAACCGCGACCTGTACCAGAAGCGCCGCGACGTGATGGTCGAAAGCTTTGGCCGCGCGGGCTGGGATATTCCGAGCCCGAAGGCGTCGATGTTCGCCTGGGCGCCGCTGCCGCCCGCGCTCAAGGAGATGGGCAGCCTCGAATTTTCGAAGCAGTTGCTTACCCATGCCAAGGTCGCGGTTGCTCCGGGCGTCGGTTATGGCGAGGACGGCGAAGGCTATGTCCGCATCGCGATGGTCGAGAATGAGCAGCGCATCCGGCAAGCGGCGCGCAACGTCCGCAAGTTCCTAGCGATGCATGGTGTGAACACGCCTTCGGTTGCGGCCGGCGGCTAATGGCGCCCGACGCCGGCGCGATCGCGCAGACAATCCAGCTGTCGGTCACGCCGGTGTTCCTGCTGGTCGCGACCGGCAGCCTGCTCAACGTGATCGCCGGGCGCCTCGCGCGCGTTGTCGATCGCTCGCGCAATTTGATGGAGCGCTGGCCCGACACGGAGGGCCTCGAACATGAGCGCATCGTCGCCGAACTGCGCATCGCCGACCGAAGGATGGGGATCATCAACAATTCGATTCTCTCCGCCGTGGCATGCGGTATCGTCGTCTGCGTGCTCGTCGCGCTGCTGTTCACGCAGGCCTTTACCGGCATCAACCTCGGCGTCGCGGCTTCATGGGCCTTTGCGGTGGCGATGGTATTGCTCCTCGTCTCGCTGATCCTGTTCCTCGTCGAGGTGCGGCTGGCGGTGCGCGCGATCCATGTTCCGATGGAGTTGCTAGAGCTCGAAGAGGGCTGGAAGCGCGGCCGCGGCCAACGCTGATAGACACAAGGCGACCGCTGGTCGAAGCGCGCTCGCCATCTTCCCCGACCACCGCCACACCCGCGCGAAACAGGGGAGAGACATCATGCGCAAATATCGACTTTTGACGCCATTGTTCGGGGCGGCGATGCTGCTTGCCGTACCGGCGACTGCCGCGGCGCCCGACAAGGCGGTCGCCGCCGCTATCGCCGACAAGCAGCGTCTCGCCGACAACCGCAAGCTCGACGAAGGCCGCCATCCGGCCGACGTGCTCGCCTTTGCGCAGGTCAAGCGCGGGTCGACGGTGGCAGACCTCCTCGCGGGCAACGGCTATTATAGCGAGATGCTCGCCGATCTCGTCGGCCCCAAGGGCATTGTGATCCCGATGAACCCGCCGCGCTTTCATAAGGCCGAGACGTGGGCGACGATCACCAAGGCCTATCCGAACATGGCGCCGATGGTGCGGCCGGTGAACACGATCGTGCTGGCCCCGAAGAGCGTCGACATGATCTTCACCCACCTTGTCTACCATGACCTCTATTGGCAGAGCGAAAAATTCGAATTCCCGCGCGTCGATGTCGATGGGATGCTCGCCAACTGGTTCAGCGCGGTGCGTCCCGGCGGGTCGGTGATCGTCGTCGACCATGTCGGCCCCGCGGGCGATACGCGCGAGCTGGTCGAGAAACTGCACCGGATCGATCCAGCGAAGGTGCGCGCCGACATGGAGCGCGCGGGGTTCGTCTTCGACGGCGACAGCGATGCCCTGCGCATCAAGGATGACGATCACAGCAAGAATGTGTTCGACCCCGCGATCCGCGGCAAGACCGACCGCTTCATGATGCGGTTCAAGAAGCCGGCGTAAGGATCAGGGAGCGCTGGCCCGAAAGGTCGGGGCCACGCGCTTCCGGCTCGCCTGCTCATAGGCATAGCCCGCCGCGAGTATGTCGGCGTCGCTCCATTTGGCGCCGATGAAGGACAAGCCGATCGGCAACCCTTCGACCGCGCCCATCGGCACGGTCAGGTGCGGATAACCGGCGACCGCGGGAAGCTGGCTGGTGCCGGGGCTTTTGTAGCTGTCGCCCTTCGCCAGATCGCTGACCCAAGCCGGACCGTTGGTGACCCCGACGAGCAGATCGACATCGTGGGCCTTCAGCAACCGGTCGAGGCCCTCGGGACCCGCGATCCGCGCCGCCTTTTCACGCGCCGCGAGATACGCTGGGCCGTCGAGGCCGCTCTTGCTCTCCGCGAGTTCAAACGTGTCTTGGCCGAACCATTTGAGCTCGTCAGGGTTCGCCTTGTTGAACGCGATGATGTCGGCGAGCGACTTGGGACCATCTGCGTTCGGCAGGCTCGCCAAATAGGTCGCCAAGTCGGCCTTGAGCTCGGTGAGCAGGATTTCGAATTCGGCGGCGCCGAGGCCTTCGGTTCCTTTGCGGCTGTCGGTAATGTCAACCAATGTCGCGCCGAGGGCTTCCATCTGTTTTAGCGCGGCGTCGAACAGCGCGGCGACATCGGGGCGGTCACCGACGCGGTCGCGCATCACGCCGATGCGCTTGCCCTTGAGCGCGTCGGGCGACAGCGCGGCGATATAGTCGACTTTTCTCGCGTCGGCTTCGGCTGTTGCGGGATCGGCGGGGTCGCTGCCCGCGATCACGCTCATCACCACCGCGGCGTCGCGCACCGTCAGCGTCATCGGGCCCGCCGTGTCCTGGCTGTGGCTGATCGGGATGATATGCGTGCGGCTGACCAGCCCGACACTGGGTTTGAAGCCGACGATGCCGTTGATTCCGGCGGGGCAGGTGATCGACCCGTCGGTCTCGGTGCCGATCGCGAGCGGCGCAAGACTCGCTGCCACCGCGGCGCCGCTGCCCGACGACGATCCGCACGTATTGCGGTCGAGTGCATGCGGATTTTTGGTGAGCCCGCCAATCGCGCTCCATCCGCTCGTCGAATTGTCCGCGCGGATGTTCGCCCATTCGCTGAGGTTCGTCTTGCCGAGGATGATCGCGCCTGCGTCGCGCAGCCGCGCTATGATCGGCGCGTCGCGGTTGGTCATATTGTCCTTGAGCGCGAGCGAGCCCGCGGTCGTCGGCAGGCCGGCGACCTCGACATTGTCCTTGATCAGGATCGGGATTCCGTGGAGCGGCCCGCGCGCCTTGCCCGCCATGCGTTCGTCGTACAGCCGCTTGCCCTCGTAGCCGAGTTCGATCTGCGACCGCGTCGCGATGACGGCGTCGAGTTTCGGCCCATAATCGTCGAGCCGGCCGATGCGGTCGAGATAGACGAGCGGCGTCAGCCCTTCGTAGATTTGCCCGCCCTCCATTTCGGCGCGGAGCGTCGCGGCGTCCTTGCCTTCGACGTCGGGAAGCGGCGGCGGCATCGCCATGGCCGGAGCGATCGAGAGCAGGGCGGAAGCGGCGAGCAGCGAAATTTTTTGCATGGGCTGCACGCTGCCAGCCGTAGCGGCAATTGCAAGTAGCCATTTTCGGTTTGGCCCAATGGCGTTGACAGGCGGGGCGGCTGTCTGCTCCCATGCCGGCACGGGAGAAAAAGATGAGCCAGAATGACGCGATGGCGGCCGCCGCGACGGCGCCTGCGGGAAGTGCGGCGACACCGGTCCGGCGGATGCTGTGGGTGCTGCTCGCGGTTTACATCCTGAATTTCCTCGATCGCCAGATCGTCAACATCCTCGCCGAGCCGATCGCGCGCGACCTGTCGCTTTCGGACGCCGATATCGGGCTGCTGACCGGACTGGCGTTTGCGCTCTTCTATACCTTTCTCGGCATCCCGATCGCACGTTACGCGGACAAACCCTCGACCAACCGCATCGGGCTGATCTCGGTCTCGCTCGCGGTCTGGTCGGGCATGACCGTGCTGTGCGGCATGGCGCAGAATTTTACGCAATTGCTGCTCGCGCGGATCGGCGTCGGGGTGGGCGAGGCGGGGTGCACGCCCGCGGCACACTCGCTGATCACCGACCGCGTCGAGCCTGCGAAGCGTGCGTCGGCGATTGCCTTTTACGGTCTCGGTATCCCGATCGGCAGCCTGCTCGGGCTGATCGTCGGCGGCCTGATCGCCGACCAATGGGGCTGGCGCGTCGCCTTCATGGTCGTCGGCGTCCCCGGCATCCTGCTCGCCCTCATCCTGCCGATGATGATCAAGGAGGTGCGCCACAAGGCGCCGGCCGACTCGCCCGCGCCCGCCGCGGAGTTCAGCGTTGGCGGCGCGCTCAAGGAGGTCTTTGGCACCCGCGCCTTCCTCTATATCGCGATCGCCTCGTCGTTCACCGCCTTCCTCGGTTACGGCAAGGGCGTCTGGGCGCTGATCCTGTTCCAGCGTTCGCATGGCCTCAGTCCGGGCGAGACGGGGCTGCTGCTCGGCGTCGCGCTCGGCATCGCGGGCATTTTCGGGACGTGGCTCGGCGGTTATCTCGCCGACCGCTTCGGCAAGGTCGACCGGCGGCATATGCTGACGACACCCGCGGTCGGCATGGCGATCGCCGCGCCGATCCTGTTCGTGGGCTATTGGGTCGACGAATGGCACATCGCGATCGCGCTGCTGTTCATCCCGACCGTCCTCAACGCAGCCTACTACGGCCCCACCTTTGCGTGCGTCCACGGCCTGGTCCGCCCGCAGGCGCGCGCGATGGCGAGCGCGGTGATGCTGTTCCTGCAGAATCTGATCGGGCTCGGGCTCGGCCCGCTGCTCTTCGGCATCGCGTCGGAGATGCTCAAACCCTCGGTCGGGGTCGAGAGTGTGCGCTATGTCCTTTACGGAGCGGCTTGGCTCGGCCTGATCCCGGCCTTCTTTTTCTGGCGCGCGAGCCTGCGGCTCAACGCCGAGCTCAAATCGGGTTAATAGGGCGGATCGACCTTCGCGCGCTGCGCCTTGGCGGCATCGATCCACCAGTTGAGGTCGTCGGCAAAGCGCGGGAAGAGCCTTTCAAGCTGCTTGCCCTCGTCGCCTGCCGGCTGGCCGTCGCTGTCGAAGGCCTTGCCGATCCGCGCAACGGGCAGGATCGACGAAATCACCGCCATCCCCATTTCGCCCAAAATGTCGCGCCATCCCATCATCGCGCGCACCCCGGCGAAGGATCCGGCCGAGTAGCAGGCGATCGCCGCGGGCCGCCAGAACCATTCCTCGAGATAATGGTCGGTCAGGTTCTTGAGCCCCGGCTGCGGCCCCCAATTATATTCGCCGGTGACGAACAGGAAGCCGTCGGCGGCGCGGATCTTGCCCGCGAGTTCCTCCATCGCGGGCGGCGCCTCGCCCTTCGGATATTCCTTGTACATGCGGTCGAGCATCGGGAGGTCGACGGTTTTCGCGTCGACCAGTTCGGCGCTGTCCCCGCGCGCCCTGATCGCGTCGACAAGCCAGTTGGCGAGCTTGATCCCGTGCCGGTCGCGGCGGTAACTGCCATAAAAGACGAGGATGTGGCGGGACATGATGGTTCCTAGGGTCGAATGGTGATCGGGATGCCGTCGGGCACGATATCCCATAGCTGCTTTATCTCGGCATTCGAGAGCGCGATACAGCCGTCGGTCCAGTCGCGCGCTATCGGTGGGCCCGGCCAGGCGTTGGGCTGGCCGTGGATGAAGATGTCGCCGCCGGGCGATCGGCCCTTCGCCTTGGCAAAAGCCCGGTCGGCGGCGTTCGGATAGGATATGCGCAGCGAGAGATGATAGGCGCTCTTCGGGTTGCGCCCGCTGATCCGGTATGTGCCTTCGGGCGTGCGCTCGTCGCCCTCGAACTGCTTGTGCCCCGTCGGCGCGTCGCCGAAGCGGATATTCGTGTAGCGCACGATCTCGCGACTTCCCGCATAGGCGATCAGCACGCGCTCGCTCTTGTCGACGAGCAGACGGTCGGCCTTGGCGCCCGCGGGCACGGAAGGCTGCGAACTCGCCGAGCTGCACGCGGCGAGGAGCAGGCAGGCTGGGAGGGCGATCAGGCGCATCGCTTAATCCTAAGGTTTTGGAGGCATCGGGCAAGAGGTTGCCAGTGCGGCACTGCGGGTTAAGGTGGGCATGGGGGGATCGACATCATGACCATTTACCGTACGCCGGACGCGCGCTTCGAGGCGCTGCCCGATTGGCCCTATGCGCCGAAATATATCGAGATCGCGGGCGGTCTTCGCGTCCATTATGTCGATGAGGGCGCAGCGGATGCGCAGCCGGTGCTGATGCTGCATGGCGAGCCGACCTGGTCCTATCTCTATCGCCATATGATCGGCCCCGCGACGGCGTCGGGTTTCCGTGTCGTCGCGCCCGACCTGATCGGCTTCGGTCGCTCGGACAAGCCGCTGGGCCGCCACGCCTATAGCTATGCCGCGCAGGTCGCGTGGATGCGGCAGTGGATCGAGGCGCTCGATCTCAAAAACATGATCCTTGCCTGTCAGGACTGGGGGTCGCTGATCGGCCTGCGCCTCGTCGCCGAAATGCCCGAACGCTTCGCCGGGGTCGCGCTGTCGAACGGGGGCCTTCCCGAAGGCCAGCCGGCCCCGCGGGCCTTTGCGATCTGGCGCGCCTTCTCGCGCTACAGCCCGGTCTTCCCGATCGGCAAGATCGTCAAGGCGGGGGCGAATCGCGAACTGAGCGCCGCCGAGATCGCGGCCTATGACGCACCGTTTCCCACGCGTACGTCGAAGGTTGCGGCGCGCGTCTATCCGTCGTTCGTGCCGCTGGACGACAATGTCGCGGTGCCCGACCAGAAGCGCGCTTGGGCGGCGCTGGAGACGTTCGACAAGCCGTTTCTCTGCTGCTTTTCAGACGGCGATCCGATTACGCGGGGCGGTGATGCGCTGTTCACGGGACGTGTCCCGGGGGCGCAGCGCGTCACGCACCGCACGCTGAAGGGCGGCCATTTCATTCAGGAGGACGACCCGGCGGGTTTCGTCGCGGCGATCCGCGACGTCGCCGCCGCGGGCGTCAGTCGCTGAACGGATCGCGGATCAGGATCGTGTCTTCGCGCTCGGGGCTGGTCGACACGAGTGCGATCGGGGTTTCGATCAGTTCCTGCACGCGCTGGACATATTTGATCGCCTGCGCGGGCAGGTCGGCATAGCTGCGCGCGCCCGCCGTGGTTTCGTGCCAGCCGTCCATTTCCTCATAAATCGGCTCGACCTCGGCCTGATCGGCGGCGTGCGCCGGGAAATAGTCGAGGATCTTGCCGCGAAGGCGATAGCCGGTGCAGATTCGGATCGTGTCGAAGCCGTCGAGCACGTCGAGCTTGGTGAGCGCGATGCCGGTGACGCCCGACACGGCGCAGCTCTGGCGTACGAGTACCGCGTCGAACCAGCCGCAGCGGCGCTTGCGCCCGGTGACGGTGCCGAATTCATGTCCGCGCTCGCCGAGCCGCTGGCCGATCTCGTCCTCGAGCTCGGTCGGGAAGGGGCCGCTGCCGACGCGCGTCGTATAGGCCTTGGCGATGCCGAGCACGAAACCGACCGCGCTGGGGCCGAGGCCCGAACCCGACGCCGCGGTGCCGCTGACCGTGTTCGAGCTGGTGACGAAAGGATAGGTGCCGTGATCGACGTCGAGCAGAACGCCCTGTGCGCCCTCGAACAGGATGCGCGCGCCGGCCTTGCGGACCTTTTTCAGGCGTTTCCACACGGGCTGCGCATATTCGAGTACATAGTCGGCGATTTCGGCGAGGTCGGCCTTCAGGCGTTCGCGGTCGATCGGCGGTTCGCCGAAACCGGCGCGCAGCGCATCGTGATGCGCGGTCAGGCGGTCGATCTGCGGATCGAGCTTGTCGAGGTGCGCGAGGTCGCAGACGCGGATCGCGCGGCGGCCGACCTTGTCCTCATAGGCGGGGCCGATGCCGCGGCCCGTCGTGCCGATCTTGCCCGCGCCCGCGGCGGTCTCGCGCAGCGCGTCGAGGTCGCGGTGGAAGGGAAGGATCAGCGCGCAATTGTCGGCGATCGCAAAATTCTCGGGATTGATGGCGACGCCCTGACCACGGAGCTTGGTGATCTCGTCGCGCAGCGCCCAGGGGTCGAGCACGACGCCGTTGCCGATGATCGACAGCGTGCCGGTGACGATACCCGACGGAAGCAGCGACAGCTTGTAGACCTGCTCGCCGACGACAAGCGTATGGCCGGCATTGTGACCGCCCTGGAAACGGACCACGGCGTCGGCGCGGCTGGCGAGCCAGTCGACGATCTTGCCCTTGCCCTCGTCGCCCCATTGCGACCCGATGACGGTAACATTTGCCATGATGCTGTCCTGCTGAACCGGGCCAAAAACGACCAGCGCGGGCCCGGCGCGGCCTTAGCGGATTTGGCCGGAGAGGCAACCCAAAGCGGGATGATTTTGCGACAATTGCGGGCGAGATCGGGCGTGCCGGGATATCGGAGACGCGCGATGACGAAGAGAAACTGGATTGGATATGCTGCGGTGGCGGCCTTTGCCGTGGCGAGCGTGACGGTGCCGACACCCTTTGCCGATGCGCGCGAGAAGCTGCGCGACCGGCTGCGCGAGCGGATTGCCGAACGAATGGGTGCCGACGAGGGGCCGAAAGCGCCAGGCGGCGAAACGATTTCTTATGGCAGCAATGCACTGCAAAACCTCGATGTCTGGCGCGCGAAGGATGTCAAGGCGCCGGCGCCGCTGGTCGTCTTCGTCCATGGCGGCGGCTGGAAGCGGGGCAGCAAGGACAATGCGACCGGCCAGTACAAGCCGGTGCATTATCCGGACGAAGGCTATGCCTTTGCTTCGATCAACTATCGTCTGGTCCCCGACGCGACGGTCGAGCAGCAGGCGGCCGACGTCGCAGGCGCGGTGAAGGCGCTCGTTGATCGCGCGGGCGCACTAGGCGTCGACCGGCGGCGGATCGTGATCATGGGGCACAGCGCGGGCGCGCATCTGGTCGCCTTGGTGGGAACCGACGAGCGCTATCTGAAGGGCGCCGGATTGTCGTTCGCCGATATTGCCGGCGTCGTCCCGATCGATGGCGCGGCCTATGATGTGCCCGCGCAGACGAAGGACGGGCCGCCGATCATGCAAAAGACCTATGCCCAAGCTTTCGGTACCGATCTGGCGCGGCAAAAGGCGCTTTCGCCGACTTCGCAGGCGGCCGCACCCAACGCGCCGCAATTCCTGCTCCTCTATGTCCAGCGCCCCGACGGGGTGCGGCAGGCGAAGGCGCTCGGCGCTGCGCTGGAGGCCGGCGGCAGCCGCGTCGAGCATGGCAGCTTTCCGGGCGAGGGATTGCAGGGGCATGCCGAAATCAACCGGCGGCTGGGCGATCCATCCTATGCGCCGACGGCGGCGGTCGACGCCTGGCTGAAACGACTGTTCGCGCGCTGATTGCTGCGATAGGGACGGGGGATGACAAACCCCGACGCCCCCTATCACGCCCATATCTATTATGACCTGGCCGAGCGCCCCGTCGCGGCGGCGCTGCACGAGGATTTCGGTCGGGATCCGGCGATCCTGTTTGTCGGTGCGATGACCGACCGTCCGGTGGGGCCGCATCCGATCGCGCAATATGAGGTGCATTTCCTAGCCCGCTCGCAGGATGCCGTGGTTGCACTGATCGCGGCGACGGGGCTGCGCGCGCTGGTCCATCCGCTGACCGATGACGACCTTGCCGATCATACCACGCTGGCGCACTGGATCGGCGAACCCATCGAGCTCGACGTCACCGTGCTCGACCCGCCGGGGGTCAATCAGGGTATCGCCCGGTTCGGCGGGGCGGACTTCTAAGCCTCGACCGGTCCGTCGGGTCCGAGGATGAAGCCGCAGCCTAGCGCGCGCGCATTGTCGACCTCGGAGAGTGCCGCGACCGTCTGCCAATCATCGGCGCGGAGGCTCGCAGCGAGCGCGGGATCGTGGCCGATCGGCAGGAAGATGCGGCGGTCGGCGTCATCCTCGGCGCCAAGCCCCGCGTCGATCAGCGGATCGGGGTAGAGCGAGAAGCCCACCGCCGATTCTTCCTGTTCGCCGACGGGGATCGAATAGCCGCCGCCGCGGCCGACGGCGTCGCCTTGGCCGGGAACGAAAATCTGGAAACCGAACCAGCTTTGATAGGCGAAGCCGTGGCGCTCGGTCGGGTCGAGCGTCAGCGTCACGCGGTCGCGGATCGGCGCCGCAATCGCTTCAAGCGCGTCGATGCGCGCGGTGAGGACGCCGGTCGTGTCGAACGCGCGGAGATCGGCAATCGCCTGATCAAAGGGGCCGGTGGCGCGGAGCAAGGGCAGATAGGCTTCGGCGCCGAGCCGCGTGAGCGCGCCGGCGTCCTTGGCATCGAGTTCGTCGCGGAGCTGCTGGATATCGGCATCGACCGGGAGCGGGCCGTTCGCAAGCAGGTCGACGACGTCGGGCAGCGTGAAGTCGATGGTAACAGGACCGATCCCAGCGGCTTCGAGTGCGTCGATTGCGACGGTGACGATCTCGCGCGCGGCGGCGACGCTGTCGCTGCCGATCAGTTCGGCGCCGACCTGCAGCATCTCGCGCGCCGGGCGGAGCTGGCTCGCGCGCAGCTTCACGACCTGTCCGGCGTAACAGAGGCGCAGCGGGCGCGGCGCCTTGGCGAGCAGCGAGGTCGCGATGCGGCCGACCTGCCGCGTGATGTCGGGGCGCAGCGCGAGGGTGCGCTGCGATACCGGGTCGGTGAAGCGGAGCAGGTCGCGTGTCGAGCGTTCGTCCTCGCCGCCGAGTGTCTCGCGGAATTCGGCGAGCGGCGGCGAGACGCGGCCATAACCATGCGCGTGCATCGCGTCGACGAGCGCGCGGGTGACGCGCGACGCGGCCTCCGCCTGTCGGGGGAGGCGGTCGCGCAAACCTTCGGGCAGCAGGGCAGGGGCCTTGGTCATGCGTGAGGCCTTAGGATGGTCGAGGAGAGTCAACAATCCTGAATTCCGTTCGCATCGAGCGAAGTCGAGATGCCGTGAATGCATGCACCGACGATGGGTGTCTCGACTTCGCTCGACACGAACGGGGATTGGGAGGCGGATTTAGAACTTCAGACCCTTCACGGTCTTCACGCCGGGCAGCTGGCAAAGCTGCCACAGAAGCGGTTCGGGCATCGGCGAGTCGAGGCTCAGCAGCAGCACCGCTTCGCCGCCCGCGGCGCGGCGGCCGAGGTGGAAGGTACCGATGTTGAGGCCCGCTTCGCCGAGCGCGGTCCCGATGCGACCGATGAAGCCCGGCGCGTCCTCGTTGACGATGTAGAGCATATGGCCGTCGAGATCGGCCTCGACCTTGATCCCGAACATCTCGACGAGGCGCGGGTCGCCGTTGCTGAACAGCGTGCCCGCGACCGAGCGGTCGCCCTGTTCGGTCGCCACCGTCACGCGAACGAGCGTGTGGTAATCGCCGTCGCGATCATGGCGCACTTCGCGCACGTCGAGCCCGCGCTCGCGCGCGAGGTGCGGGGCGTTGACCATGTTCACGCTGTCCGAATAGCGGCGCATCAGGCCGGTCAGCACCGCGGCGGTAATCGGCTTCAGGTTGAGTTCCGCTGCGGCACCTTCGACCTCGACCGAGATGGTGGTGAGGTTGTCGTGCGCGAGCTGGCCGACGAGGCTGCCGAGCTTTTCGGCGAGGCTCATATAGGGGCGCAGCTTCGGCGCTTCCTCGGCCGACAGGCTGGGGACGTTGAGCGCGTTGGTGATGCCGCCGGTGAGCAGATAGTCCGACAGCTGCTCGGCCACCTGGATTGCGACATTGACCTGTGCTTCGTCGGTCGACGCGCCGAGGTGCGGCGTGCAGATGAAGTTCGGCGCGCCGAACAGCGGATGGTCGGCCGCCGGGGGCTCGGTCTGGAACACGTCGAGCGCCGCGCCCGCGACATGGCCGCTTTCGAGTGCGTCCTTCAGCGCCGCCTCGTCGATCAGCCCGCCGCGCGCGCAGTTGATGATGCGCACGCCCTTCTTGGCCTTGGCGATATTCTCGGCCGACAGGATATTGCGCGTCTGGTCGGTGAGCGGCGTGTGCAGCGTGATGAAATCGGCCTTGGCGAGCAAGGTGTCGAGATCGGCCTTTTCGACGCCGAGTTCGATCGCGCGCTCGGGGGTCAGGAAGGGGTCGAAGGCAACGACCTTCATGCGCAGGCCCAGCGCACGCTCGGCGACGATGCTGCCGATGTTGCCGCAGCCGATCAGGCCGAGCGTCTTCGACGTGAGCTCGACGCCCATGAAGTCGTTCTTCGGCCATTTGCCCGCCTGCGTCCCGGCGTTCGCTTCGGGGATCTGGCGGGCGAGGGCGAACATCATCGCGATCGCATGTTCGGCGGTGGTGATGCTGTTGCCGAAGGGCGTGTTCATCACGATGACGCCCTTCTTCGACGCCTCGGGAATGTCGACATTGTCGACGCCGATCCCGGCGCGGCCGACGACCTTGAGGTTCGTCGCGGCGGCGAGCACGTCGGCGGTGACCTTGGTGGCCGAGCGGATCGCGAGGCCGTCATAGGCGCCGATCATCGCGATCAGCTCGTCCTTGGTCTTGCCGGTGATGACATCGACGTCGATGCCGCGTTCTTTGAAGATCGCGGCGGCTTTGGGGTCCATCTTGTCGCTGATGAGGACTTTGGGTGCGGTCATTTTATGTCTCCATATCCCGGCGATGGCCGGGATCTGTGGCGGAATGGGGAAATGGCCCCGGCTTGCGCCGGGGTTCACAAAGGTCAGGCCGAAAGGCTGGCGTAGGCCCAGTCGAGCCAGGGGCCGAGCGCTTCGATATCGGCGGTGTCGACGGTTGCACCGCACCAGATACGCAGGCCCGGAGGCGCGTCGCGATAGCCCGCGATGTCATAGGCCGCGCCTTCGGCTTCGAGCAGCCCGGCGAACTTCTTGATGAAGCCCTCGTCCGCACCTGCAACCGACAGGCAAACCGAAGTCTTCGACCGGCTGGCGGGATCGGCGGCGAGGTGGCTGAGCCAGTCGCGGTCCGCAACGACCTTGTCGAGCGCGGCAGCGTTCGCATCGCTGCGTGCCTTCAGGCCTTCAAGGCCGCCAAGCGACTTCGCCCATTCGAGCGCGAAGATCGCATCCTCGACCGCGAGCATCGAGGGGGTGTTGATCGTCTCGCCCTTGAACACGCCCTCGGCGAGCGCGCCCTTGCTGACGAGGCGGAAGACCTTCGGTAGCGGCCAGGCGGGGGTGTAGCTTTCGAGCCGTTCGACCGCGCGCGGGCCGAGGATCAGCACGCCATGGCCGCCTTCGCCGCCGAGCACTTTCTGCCAGCTGAAGGTCGCGACGTCGATCTTGTCCCACGGCAGGTCGTAGGCGAACACGGCCGAAGTCGCGTCGGCGAAGCTCAGGCCTTCGCGGTCGTCGGCGATCCAGTCGCCGTTCGGGACGCGAACGCCGCTGGTGGTGCCGTTCCAGGTGAAGAGGACATCGTTCGACCAGTCGACCTGGCTGAGGTCGGGAAGCTGGCCGTAATCGGCGCGGATAACCGTCGGGTCGAGCTTGAGCTGCTTCGCGGCATCGGTGACCCAGCCTTCACCGAAGCTCTCCCACGCCAGCGTGGTGACGGGGCGCTGCCCAAGCATCGTCCACATCGCCATTTCGAAGGCGCCGGTGTCCGAGCCAGGAACGATGCCGATGCGGTGCGTGTCGGGAAGCTGCAACATCTCGCGCATCAGGTCGATGCAAAGGGCGAGGCGCGTCTTGCCGATCTTCGCACGATGCGAGCGGCCGAGCGATTCGGTAGCTAGTTTTTCGGGAGACCAGACCGGCGGCTTGGCGCAGGGACCGGAGGAAAAATAGGGGCGCGTCGGGCGCACCTGTGGCGTCGTCACTTCACTCATTATAGTCTCTCCTTGCAGAGAGCTCGCGCGGCGTTGGGACCGCGTGGCCCGGCGCCGCGTTTAGGGTTGCCCACGCAACTGTCAAACAAATTGCATGGACCGCGCGAAATTTTCGACGAGTGGAGGAAAAGGTATACGGCTTGTTAACCATTTTATCGGTATTTTGACGCCATGCCGATCCCGTCGTTCTTAAAACCCCGGATCCTGATCGCCGCCAGTGCGGCGCTGGCGCTATCCGCCTGTTTCGGCGCTCCCGACGTGATGAAAAATGGCGGCGGCAAACAATCGACGACGACCAAGCCGAGCCGCCCGCAGGTCGTCGGTACCCCTTCTTTCACCAGCGCCGAAGCGCAGCAGTGCGCATTCGACCTCAAACAGGCGGGCGTGCGCTTCACGCCGCTGCCGAACCAGGATCATGGCGGCGGCTGCACCTCGATCGATTCGGTGAAGCTGCTCGACATCGGAACCCCGGTATCGGGGCTCGGCGCGATGACCTGTCCGCTCGCGAAGAATTTTGCGGCATGGGTGCAATATGCGGTGAAGCCCGCGGCGCGGAAATATCTGGGGCAGGAGGTCGTAAAGATCGAGACCTTCGGCACCTACAGCTGTCGCAATATCTATGGCGGCCGTTCGGGCCGGATGTCGCAGCACGCTTTTTCCAACGCGATCGATGTATCGGGCTTCCTGCTCGCCGACGGACGCCGCGTCATGCTTGATGGTGGCTGGACGGGCGACAAATCGTCGCAGGACTTCCTCCGCGCGCTGCACAAATCGGGCTGCCGCCGCTTCGGCACCGTGCTCGGCCCCGATTACAATGCGGCGCATTATAATCATTTCCACTTCGACATGAGCGGCAACGGCTACTGCCGCTGAGCACCCTCCGTCTTGGCAAAGTCACGCCAAGAGAGTAGCCGCTGCCTAATGGCAGAAGATAAACAACCCCATCGCTCGCGTTTCCACAAAGCCAAGGACGACGCGCATTTCGCCAAACAGGCGGTATCGACCCCGCAGACGCAAAGCCCGGCCTACCGGCTGGCGTTTCAGGACACCGAATTCCTGCTGCGCGAGGATTTACGCCCCGTGCGTTTCCAGCTCGAGCTGCTCAAACCCGAGCTGATGCTCGACGAAGCGAAGATCGAGTCGATGCTCGTCATCTATGGCTCGGCGCGCATTCCGTCGCCCGAGGGGGCGCAGGCGGTGCTCGACGCCGCGCGTACGCCCGAGGAGCAGCGGATCGCCGAGCGGCTCGCGGCCAAAGCCAAATATTATGAGGAAGCGCGCAAGCTGGCACGGATCGCGAGCCAGGTGCCGCCCGACAAAAATGGCTGCCGCAATTTCGTCGTCTGTTCGGGCGGCGGCCCGTCGATCATGGAAGCCGCGAATCGCGGCGCCGATGACGAGGGCAAGGAATCGGTCGGGCTCAACATCGTGCTGCCGCACGAACAGGCGCCGAACCGTTACGTCACCCCCGATCTCAGCTTCCAGTTCCACTATTTCGCGCTGCGCAAGATGCACTTCCTGCTCCGCGCGCGCGCGGTCTGCGTGTTTCCGGGCGGGTTCGGGACGTTCGACGAGACATTCGAGCTGCTGACGCTGATCCAGACCGGCAAGATCAAGCCGATCCCGATCGTGCTGTTCAGCGAGGAGTTCTGGACCCGCGTCGTCAATTTCGATGCGCTGGTCGAGGAGGGCGTGATCAGCCAGCGCGACCTGTCGCTGTTCCACTTCGTCGAAACCGCCGAAGAGGCGTGGCAGATCATCCAGGATTTCTACGGCAACGTGCAGAACCCGAACTGAACGCCGGTGCGCCCTGTTGCAGTTGCGACGGGGCGTGTCGAAACTATTTCGACTGTTCTTCCAGATACAGGATCAGTGCCTTGCGGTCGGCAGCGTCGATCACGCCGGCGAATGCCATGCGCGTACCCGGCACGGCCTTCATCGGCGCTTCAAGATAGGTGTTGAGCGCGGCCTCGTCCCAGACGCCGCCTTTCGCCTTCATCGCGCCCGAATAGGAAAAATCGGGGTGCGACGCGACCGCGCGGCCGACGACGCCGTGCAGATTGGGGCCGATGCCGTTCGCACCGCCCTTGTCGATCGTGTGACATGCGACGCAGCGCCGGAAGACTTGCTCGCCCATCGCAGCGGTGGGGGTGACGGCGACAGTATCGGCGGCGGGTTCGCCCGTTGCCGGAGCTTCAGCCGACGTTTCGCTTTTGCCGCAACCGGCGAGCGCCAGCGCGCCCGCCAGCAGGACGGGCGCGAGGCGCATTATTTCTTGGCTTCGGCCGGGGCAGGGGCAGCAGCGGCGGGTGCGCCGGCTGCCGGAGCGGCCGCGGCGTCCGCAGCAGGTGCCGCGGCGGCACCCTCGGCCGGGGCCGCGCCTTCGGCGGCGGCTGCCGGTGCGGCTTCAGCCGCAGGCAGCGGCAGGTTCGAACCCTGCGCGTTCAGATAGACGATCAGGTTCGCGCGATCTTCGGGGCTCGACAGGCCCGCGAACGACATTTTGGTCCCCGGCGCGAACTTGCGCGGGCTGGTCAGCCACGCGTTCATCTTTTCGAAGTCCCAGCTTCCGCCCATGCCCGACAGCGCGGCCGAGAAGGCGAAGCCATGCTTACCATGGCCGATTTCCTCGCCCATCGTGCCGAACAGATTCGGGCCGATGCCGTTGGCGCCGCCCGAGTTGATCGTGTGGCAGGCCGCGCATTTCGCGAACACCGCCTCGCCCTTCGCCGGGTCGGCGGCGGCAAGCAGGTTGGGAAGGGGCACGGCCGATTCGCCGCCACCGGCGCCAGCTTCGGCGTCTTCGATCGGATAGCCGGGCTTTTCGGGGTTGTGGCTGGCAAACAACATCTGCGACCCGATGGTCAGGCCCAGCGCGCAAATGCCGGCAAACAATGCCCAGCCGGCAATAGTATTGTTGCGATTGTCCATGCTCTAGCAGCCCCGTTTACGGGCGCCCGCTCGCCGGGCGCATATTTGATTTGGACGCTCCCTTACTGGCGCGGCGACGGCGGCGCAAGGGGATGAAATCGCGCGACGACCGCGATGAGCGCGCCGGTTGCACGGCCGCGGCAGGGTCGCTATGCGCCGCGGTTCCAGCTTGGAAGGCAATCATGGGCAGTTATTCGGCTTCGGCACAACATCTGGTCGACGAAATGCGCGAAGCGGCGCTCGCCGAACCCGCGCGCGGGCTGGCGTTTCAGGGCGCGCCGGGCGCGAACAGCGACCTCGCCGCACGCGAATATGATCCGAGCTCACTGCCGATGCCTTGCTATGCGTTTCAGGATGCGATCGACGCGGTACGCGATGGCCGCGTCGACCGTGCGATCATCCCCATTGAAAACAGCCTGCATGGCCGCGTCGCCGACATCCATTTCCTGCTTCCCGAATCCGGCCTGTCCATCGTCGGCGAACATTTCCTGCCGATCCGTTACGGCCTGATGAGCCGCGACCTTGGTCCGGTCACGCGCGCGATGAGCCACGAGCAGGCGCTGGGGCAATGCCGTCACTGGCTGCGCAAAAACAATATTGCGCCCGTCGCGCATAGCGACACCGCGGGCGCCGCCGCCTGGGTCGCGGACAGCGACGAGGTGGGCCTTGCCGCGCTCGCGCCGCCGCACGCCGCCGAACTTTACGGGCTGACGCTCCACGGTACGGGGATGGAAGACGCCGATCATAATATGACGCGCTTCGTCGTGCTGGCCCGCGAACCGCTGCCCGATTTCTCGGCCATTGAAGGGCCGGTGATGACGACCTTCATGTTCGAGGTGAAGAATATTCCCGCCGCGCTCTACAAGGCGCTCGGCGGCTTTGCGACCAACGGCGTCAATATGACCAAGCTCGAAAGCTATCAGACCGGCGGCAGCTTTGCCGCGACGCAATTTTACGCCGACATCGTCGGTGCGCCGGGTGAGGAAAGAATCGATCGCGCGCTGGAAGAACTGGACTTCCAAACCAAGTCGCTGCGCTTGCTCGGCACCTACGCGCAGGCGCGGGTAAGGCCTTAACCCTGTCAGCCGCCGCGACGGCGAAGCATCCGTGCGGTGGCCGACGTCTGGACGATGAACAGCGTGACGAGGATACTGGCGACGACGAGCGCGAACAGGTCGAAGGCCGAGAAATTGGTGCCGCGGATATCGCCGCCGCCGATAATCGGCATCGAAATCGTCATCGCCATCAGCATCAACCGTAGTTCGGTCGGCCCGCCCGCCATGTAGGACAGGCGGAATTCGCCGAGGATCTTGGCGGCGATGAAAGTGTGGATCGACAGCAGGAAATAACCGATCACTGCCATCAGCGCGACGTCGAGCCGCATATAGGGGCTCATGCCGATCGCGCTGATCATCAGCAATGTCGCGAGCGCATCGACGCTATGGTCGACGAAATAGCCATAGTTAGGACGCTCGATGCCGCGCCAGCGCGCGAGGCTGCCGTCGAGCGAATCGCCGAACCAGTTGACGATATAGCCGAGGAGCGAAAGGCCGAGCCATTCGCTGTCGAACCAGCTGAGCAGGTAGCCCGCGGCGACAAGCACGGCGCCGGCAAAGCCGAGCGTCGTGAGCTGGTCGGGGGTGACCCATCCCGGAAGGCGCGCGCATAACCAGTTGAGAAGACGACGTTCGCTGCGCGCCAGGATGTTTTGCTGGATGCGGACCGGCGCCTTGGCGACTGGTTCGAACTTGCTCATGAGAATCCTTTGTTGCCGACTGTCACAAAAGTGCCGGCCGGATGTCATCGCGGCGTCATAGAGGCAAAGTCACGGTTGCGAAAGGGCAGCGCGGTCGGTGCGGCGCACGAAAGCGGCGGTCAGTCCTGCTTGAGTCTCTTTCGCGCCCGTATGTGCCCGGCCTTGTCGCCAGATTGGGACGGTCGGCATTTGGCACTGCGCGGCGGCATTGATATGCTCGCGCGATTGCCAACCGGGGGCGGGGGATCATGGCCGAATTTTCGATCAATCATATTGCGCGGCATGGTTTTGGCGGCTTGTTTCAAACGCATGGCCGCGACAGCCGCACGCAATTCTGGACATTCGGCGCGCTGGTTTTCGGCCCGCTGATCGTCATCCAGTTCGCGACGCAGATCGTGCTGACCTTTCCGTCGCTGGGCGATATGGCGGCAGCATCCGGCAGTGCGGGGAACAGGGAGATTTTCGAAGCCCAGATGCGCGGCATGATCACCTCCGCCTATGTGAACATCGGCCTGTACCTGCTCGGCGCACTGCTGCTGTTGACCGCGGCGGTGCGGCGCCTGCACGACCGGGGACGCGCGGGATGGTGGGCACTGATCCTGCCGCTTGGCCTGTTTGCGACGGGATTGGGGCAGGCCGAACGTATGGCTGCGGCCGCCAAGCGTATGCCCGCGATGCTCGCGGAGATGGAGCGGCACCCCGCCCCCGATCCCGGCGCGATGTTCGAATGGGCGGTTAAGGCCAACGTCCCGCCGGGCGGGTCCGACTGGCTGGCGGTTGCCGGCGGCTTGCTGCTGCTGGGGCTCCTGATCGATCTGGCGCGCGCGGGCACCGCCGGTCCCAATCGCTTTGGCGCCGCGTAGCGCTAGCCGCGTTTAGTCCTGCCAAGGACCGATTTCGCCGACATCGCCGACCGCGCGATAGCGCACCGCGTCGTCGACCCATGCAACCTCCCACATCGGTGCGGGGCGCGCCCATTCGCCGATGACGAACAAAGGCAGCTTGTTCGCGGCGACAAAGGCGAGATCGTCCGGGGTTGGGCCGGGTAGGGTGGTTTCGTACCGCTGGTGAATGCGGATGACCGCAAGCGTCGTCGCGGGCGGCGCAGGAAGCGATTGGCGGACGGGAAAGCCGATGCTGGCGGCCACGACCGGATAGCCTTTGTCGTCGCGGGCGATCAGAAGCACTTTGTCGGCGTTCGCATAGGGGCCACCGACTGCGCGGCCCACGACCTTGCGGCCGGCGATCGCGGCGAATTCACGCAGATCGGTGTCGGCGACCGGCGACGAAGCGCTGGTCGCAACAGCCGGAGGCGCGGGGGCGGGATCGGCGGCGAGTGCCGCGACGAACAGCAGGGCGGCGATCAATGCGCTTCGCCCCAGCTCTTGCCCACACCGACCTCGACCTCGAGCGGCACCGACAGGGTGAGCGCGGGTTCGGCGGCGCCCGACATCACCGCGCGGATCACCACGCCCGCAGCCTCGGCCTTGTCCTCGGGCGCCTCGAACACGAGTTCGTCGTGGACCTGGAGCAGCATACGGACATCGGAGAGCCCGGCGTCCGCAAGCGCTTTCGGCATCCGCGCCATCGCGCGCTTGATCAGATCGGCGCTGGTGCCCTGGATCGGCGCGTTGATCGCAGCGCGCTCACTGCCCGCGCGTTCGTTCTGGTTCGCCGCCTTGATGCGCGGGAACCAGGTTTTGCGGCCGAACAGCGTCTCGGTGTAACCCTTGGCACGCGCGCTTTCGAGCGTATCGGTAATATAGTCCGAAATCCCGGGAAAGCGTTCGAAATAGCGCGCGATCAACGCCTGCGCCTCGTCGGGCGTCACCTCGAGCCGGCCCGCGAGGCCCCAGCGCGAAATTCCGTAGAGGATCGAGAAATTGACCGTCTTCGCCTTGCCGCGCGTGTCGCGGTTGACCTCGCCGAACAATTCGATCGCGGTCGCGCTGTGGATGTCGTCGCCGCGCGCAAAGGCTTCCTTCAGTTCCGGAACATCGGCCATATGCGCCGCGAGCCGGAGTTCGATCTGGCTATAGTCGGCCGCGACGATGACATGGCCCGGCGCGGCGATGAAGGCGTCGCGGATCTGGCGGCCGGTTTCGGTGCGGATCGGGATATTCTGCAGGTTCGGATCGGTCGACGACAGGCGCCCGGTTTGTGCGCCGACGAGGCTGTAGCTCGTGTGGACGCGGCCGGTCGTCGCATTGATCTGTTGCTGCAGCGCGTCGGTATAGGTCGACTTCAGCTTCGAAAGCTGGCGCCACTCCAATATCTTGCGCGCGATCGGCACACCGTCACGTTCCAATCGTTCAAGCTCGCTCTGGTCGGTCGACCAGTCGCCCGACTTGCCCTTGCGGCCACCCTTGAGGCCCAGCTTGTCGAACAGGATTTCGCCGAGCTGCTTGGGGCTGCCGATCGCGAAAGGTTGGCCGGCAAGTTCGTGCACTTCACCCTCGATGCGCAGCATCTCGGTCGCGAATTCGCCCGACAGGCGCGCGAGATATTCGCGGTCGACCATGATCCCGGCGCGCTCCATCCCTTCGACGATCGAGGCGAGCGGGCGGTCGACCATCTCGTAGACGCGCGTCCCGCCCTCGACCGGGAGGCGCAGCTTGAGCAGCTTCCACAGGCGCAGCGCGACGTCGGCATCCTCGGCGGCATATTGCGTTGCGCGATCGAGCGGCACCTCGGCAAAGCTGATCTGCGATTTGCCCGTGCCGCACATTTCCTTGAAGGTCAGGCAGGTGTGATCGAGATGGAGCTTCGCCAGCTCGTCGAGCCCGTGCTGATGCTTGCCCGCATCGAGCGCAAAGCTCATCACCAGCGTATCGTCATAGGGCGCGACGGTAACGCCATGCTGCGCGAGCACGCCGATGTCGTACTTCAGATTATGTCCGACCTTGAGCACCGCATCGTCGGCGAACAGTGCGTGCAGGCGCCCGATCGCGACATCCATCGCGATCTGCTCGGGCTTTTCGGCAAACATGTCGGTGCCGCCATGGCCGAGCGGGATATAGCAGGCGCGGCCCGGCGCGGTCGCCATACTGACCCCGACGAGACGGCCGGTGACGCTGTCGAGGGTCGCGGTTTCGGTGTCGATCCCGACGACATGCGCGGCATGCGCTTCAGCGATCCAGCGATCGAGCGCTTCGACCGTCGTCACGCATTCATACGCCGCCCGGTCGATGGGCGGCATCGCGGGCAGCGTCGGGGTCGACGGCCCGGCGGGCGCTGCAACCGGCGCAGCGTTCGCGCGCGGGAAGGTCGGCGGGCCACCGGGGGTCGCGCCAAGGTCGAGCTTCGCCGACAGCGAGCGGAAGCCATGTTCGTCGAGGAAGGTCTTGAGCGGAAGCGGCGGGATCGCACCGAGTTTGAGCGTATCGAGCGCGTCGGGCAACGCAACGTCGCGCTTGAGGTCGACGAGGATGCGCGACAGTTCGGCCATCGCGCGATGCTCGATCAGATTGTCGCGCAGCTTCGACGCCTTCATGCCCTCCGCGCCATCGAGCGCGGCGGTGAGGTTGCCATATTCCTGGATCAGCTTGGTCGCCGTCTTCGGCCCGACGCCGCGCACGCCCGGAACATTGTCGACGCTGTCGCCCATCAGCGCGAGGACGTCGCCGACGAGATCGGGCGTAACGCCGAACTTCTCGTTCACCGCTTCCAGCCCGAGGCGGACATTCTTCATCGTGTCGAGCATGTCGACCTGCGGGCCTTCGGCAGGCTCGCGGATGAGCTGCATCAGATCCTTGTCGGACGACACGATCGTGACGTCCCAGCCTTCGCGCACCGCGGCTTCGGCGTAGGAGGCGATCAGGTCGTCCGCCTCGAAACCTTCCATCTCGATGCACGGCAGCGAGAAGGCGCGCGTCGCGTCGCGGATCAGCGGGAATTGCGGGCGCAGATCCTCCGGCGGCTCGGGCCGGTTCGCCTTATACTGGTCGTAAATCTCGTTGCGGAACGACTGGCTGCTATGATCGAGGATCACCGCGAGGTGCGTCGGCCCGTCGGCGTCGTGCAGGTCCTTGGCGAGCTTCCACAGCATCGTCGTGTAGCCATAGACCGCGCCCACGGGCACCCCCTTGGGGTTCGTCAGCGGCGGCAGGCGGTGATAGGCGCGGAAGATGTAGCTGGAGCCATCGACCAGATAGAGATGATTCTTCTCGGACATGGCGCGGATGTAGCAGCGACTAGGCGGGCGGCCTAGGGCGCTGTTCCCGCTTTCTTCCTCTTTGCACCGCACCACCGCTCGACGCCCTGCCAGCCGAGCCAGGCGAAAAGCGGCAGCCCGACCGCGCCGAGCAGGAGCAGTCCGGACGAAGCCTGTTCGACTGCCGCCGCCCCGATCGCGGCGAACAGCATCGCGATCCCCAGATTGGCGAGCGCCATGATGATCGCAAAGCGTCCGAACGCCATCGCCGCAATGCCGCCCGCCATCGCGGTCAGTTCGCAAAGGAACGGCACCGGGCGCGAGAGGATCAGCGCGACCGGGCCGATGCGTTCGGCGAGTATATGCGCCCGGGCGAGATCGTCGGCGCTGAGGAAACGCTCGGCGAGTGGCCGCGCGGCCCAGCGGCCGAGCGCATAACCCGCAAGGCTGCCGCCCATCAGGCCGAGCCAGATGACGAGCGTGCCGATTGCGAAGCCGAAAGCCGCACCCGCGAGCGTGTTGGTCACGCCATTGGGTACCGGCAGGAAGACATCGAGCGTCAGCGCGCCGACGATCAGCGCCGCCGCCGCGAAAGGTCGCTCGTCTGCCGCAGCCAGAACGCGGTCGCTTACCGCAACAAATTCTTCCTGGAAGATCAACGGCACGCCGACGATCGATGCCAGCAGAAAAGCTATCGCGAACCAGCGAAGAAACGGGGCAGGGCACTTGGCCATGCGCCAGCTTAGCGCGTCAGTCGCGGTAGTCGATGGCCAGTTTGCTCGCCGCCGCGACCGCTGCGGCGCGCGCATCGTCGGTGGTCCCGCCCGCGACTTTGGCCAGCGCGACGCCCATGCGGCGATACGGGCGCGTGACTGGCTTGCCGAAGATGCGCGCATCGACCGCGGTGTCGGCGTTTGGCGGGGTCAGCGCATCGGCGAGGCCGGTGATCGCAAAATCGGCCGCGTCACGGTCGGCGAGCAGCACCGCGCTTGCGCTCGCGTCGGGCACCGCAATCGCGGGGATCGGCAGGCCGAGAATCGCGCGCGCGTGGAGGTCGAATTCGGACAGCGACTGCGAGATCAATGTCACCATGCCGGTGTCGTGCGGGCGCGGCGAGAGTTCGGAGAAGATGACCTCGTCGCCCTTCACGAAATATTCGACGCCGAAGATGCCGTGGCCGCCGAGCGCATCGACGACCTTGGTCGCCATTTCCTGCGCCGCAGCGAGCGCGGCGTCGGACATTGCCGCGGGCTGCCAGCTTTCGCGATAATCGCCGCGTTCCTGGCGATGGCCGATCGGCGGACAGAAGCTGACCCCGTCCTTGTGACGGACGGTGAGCAGGGTGATTTCATAATCGAAGTCGATAAAGGCTTCGGCGATGACGCGGAGGCGGTCGCCGCGCATCCCGGCGGCGGCATAGTCCCATGCGGCATCGATCCCGCTGGCGTCCTTGACCGTGCTCTGGCCCTTGCCCGACGAGGACATCACGGGTTTGACGACGAGCGGAAAGCCGATACGTTCCGCCGCTGCGACCAATTCCTCGCGGCTCGTCGCATATTCGAAGGTCGAGGTTTTCAGGCCCAGCTCGCTCGCGGCAAGGTCGCGGATCGCGTCGCGGTTCATCGTCAGCTGCGCGGCGCGCGCCGAGGGGACGACATGGAAACCCTCGGCTTCGACCTCGGCGAGGATTTCGGTACGGATCGCCTCGACCTCGGGGACGATATGATCGGGGCGATGCTTTTCGATCGTGGCGCGGAGCGCATCGCCGTCGAGCATCGAGAAGACTTCGGACCCGTCGGCGACCTGCATCGCGGGCGCGCCTTCGTAGCTGTCGCACGCGATTACGCGGCAGCCGAGCCGCTTCGCCGAAATCACGAATTCGCGGCCGAGTTCGCCCGAACCGAGGAGGAGGATGGTGGCGGTGGGGGTCATGACAGTCTTTCCATCGAGGTTGGACGCAAGATTCGGGACGCACGGTCGTGCGGCCTCCGCCATATGAATTTCAGCAGCAAAGTGCGACAGCGAATGACAGCCAAAGGATCAATCTTGTGACCCATTATTCGAAAACCATCTGGTCGCCGGTCGGCGAATTGACCCTCGTCGCCGACGCGCGCGGCTTGGCCGCCATCCTGTGGGAGAATGACAAACCCGATCGAGTGCGCCTCGGTGCGCTTATCGAAAACCCGGATCATCCGGTCCTCCTCGACACCGAGCAGCAGTTGGGTGAATATTTCGCCGGGACACGCCGCAGTTTCGATGTGCCTTTGTCCTTTGCCGGGACCGATTTCCAGAAGCGGGTATGGGCCGCCTTGCTCGCCATCCCGTTCGGCGAGACGCGCAGCTATGGCGAGATCGCCGAACAGCTCGGTGCGCCCGGCGCATCGCGCGCGGTCGGCGCCGCCAATGGCCGCAATCCGATCTCGATCATCGCGCCATGCCACCGCGTCGTCGGGTCGAATGGCAAGCTGACCGGCTTTGCGGGCGGGCTCGAGGCGAAGGCGTTCCTGCTCGACCTCGAGCGGGCGGCTTAAAGATCGAGCGTGCGGATTTTGGGGATCATCGTCCACCACAGCAGCGCGCCGATCAGCGACAATGTGGCCGCCGTTGCAAAGGCGTAGCCGTAGCCGCCGAGATAATCGACGATGAGCCCGGTAATAATCGGTCCGACGATACCCGAAATATTGCCGAGCGCGTTCTGAACCCCGATCCAGCTGCCCGCCGCACGTGGCCCCGCGAAAATCTGGCCGACGGCAAAGATATTCGTCGCGATCAGCCCGGCGCCGAAGCCGGCGACCGCCAGCCACAGCGCCAGCATCGCATAACCGTCGGCGACCGCGATACCGGCGGTTGCCGTCCCGATGGCGAGCTGTCCCGCGATCATCATCCAGCGGCGCACCTGGCCCTCGTCGGCGCCGCCCGCGACCATCCGGTCGGACAGCCAGCCGCCCGCGAGCGCGACGATCCCCTGCATCGTGAAACTCAATGTCGTCAGCGCCGTCATTTCGGCGATCGAATAGCCCGCGGTGTTGACGAGATAGAGCGGGAGCCAGGCGAGCAGGAAATAAAAGCCATAGTTCGACAGGAAATGAACGATCCCCATCCGCCATAGCGTCGGCACGCGGATCAGGCGGCGGATCGACACGCGTTCGCTCGCGGGTGCGGCGAGGCCCTTGGAACGCAGCGGCGCCGAGGCGATCTGCCAGGGGATGAGCCACAGCAATGTCACCGCACCGAAAATCCAGAAGACCGGCCGCCACCCCCATTCGCCGAGGATCGCGCCGCCGGTGAGTACGCCGACAGCGGGGCCAAAAGCGATCGCTGCCGAGACTGACGCGTTGGCGATGCCACGGCGCTCGACGGGCACTTCGGCGGCGAAAATCTTGCTGCTGCCGGGAAAGGCGATGCTCTCGCCGAGCCCAAGGAACAGGCGCAGCAGGATCAGCGAGGCGAGCCCGCCGATAAAACCCGTCAGCGCGGTGCTGATCGCCCAGATCGCGACGCCGAGCGCAAAGACGCGGTAAACGCAAAATCGGTCGCAGAGCCAGCCGACGAGCAGGCAGGCGGGGGCATAGACCCAGAAGAAAGCCGAGACCGCGACGCCGAAGCCCGTCGCCGACAGGTTCAGCTCCTCCTTCATCAGCGGCGCGGCGACGCCGATCGCGCCGCGGTCGACATAGTTGAGGAGGACGGACAGCGCGATCAGGATGACGATCCACGTCACCCTTTTTCCGCCAGCCCGACCTTCGATTGATTGTGTCGCCATGTTCCAGCGCTCCCCTGCCCGGTGACAGGGCTATCAGATGGCGGGCCGCGCGCTAGCGAAAATTGGTGGCACGTTTGTTCAACGTGTTTGCCGGCCGGTCCGCTATTCTTTTCTGCAACGTCATGGGAGAAAGCCGATGTCCGCCGCCGCACAAATTGACCGCTCCCTTTCGGTCGCCGCCCTCTTCGACCGCTATCATGTCGGCTGGGAAACGAGGAATCCCGATCTGATCGCTTCGCTCCATTCGGAGGACACGATCTTCGCGCTCCACGACGGTACCGAGCCGGTGACGGGGCGCGAGCGGCTGCGCGAGCATTGCCGGCAATTGTTCGCAACCTTCGATTTCACGATGGAAATGGGGCGGCGGCTCTATGGCGACGACCATTGGGTGTTCGAGTGGACGATGCTGCTGACGCTCACCGAACCGGCTGGTGCGCCCTTCGCCGCGCGCGTCGGGATGCTCGACGTGGTCACGCTTAACCCAGCCGGGGAGGTGGTGCGCAAAGATGTCTATCCGAACGGGCGCGAGATGCACGGCGCCTTCGTGCGCGCGGGGATCGACCGTTAGCGGCGCTTGCGCCCGGCGTTTGACCGGCAGATAATCCCAGCGATGCCCGACCTGCTCTCCCCTTTTCGGAATTCGCTGCTGCCGGTCGATGCCCCGCTTGCGCCGCATGCCAATCCGGTGACGGGGTTATTGATGGGGCGCGGCGGGCCGGTGCGGCTGACGCTCAATGGCGTGGCGGTCGAGGGCGACATGTTGCTGATCCGCCCCGGTGTCGTGCATGGCATCGGCTTGCCAGCGCGCGGCGCGGATATCCTCTATCTCGACGGGCTGGATTTTCCATTCGACGTTCCGTTGGCGCGGGCGCTGGATGGCAAGCTGGCCGAACTGGCAAGCATGGTGCGGGATGGTATGAGCGGTGCTGCGGGCGAACTGCGCGTACGGCTGACCGCTCCTATCGCCGGACCGTCGCCTTGCGTCGCGGATGCCGTGCGCGCGATCTATGCCGATCCGATGCAGCGGATGCCGCAAGGCGAGCTTGCGTTGCGGCTCGGCATGGAACGCACGCAGGCGCTGCGCCAATTCAAAGCTGCGACCGGACAAAGCTTTCGCGAATTCAAGCGCTGGTCGGCGATGCAGTTTGCCGCCGAGCAGATGAAGCAGGGCGCACTCGTGCGCACCGCGGCGATGGACGCGGGCTTTGCCGACACCGCGCATCTGTCGCGCGTCTTTCGCGAAACCTTTGGCCTGACGCCCAGCGCGGCGATCGGCGCACTCCCGTCGTAAAGGTCAGGCGGGCCAGCGGTCGGTGTCGTGGTCGGGATGCTGGTGATTGCTCGCCTTGATCGCGCCGACATAGGCGGCCATCGTTTCCTCGGTCGTGCCTTCGGCCTTGATCGGCAGATCCTCGAACAAGGGCAGTTGGCCTTCGAGCCCGAACTGGACACGCGGCGGGAAGGCCGACGGATCGTCGAACGAGCCGGTCGTCAGGTTGATATGCCTGCTCTCGGCATAGTCATAAGTGAGCGGCGTCCCGCAGTCGCGGCAGAAACCGCGCGCGGCCTTGTCCGAGCTGTTGAAGGTGGCGGGCTCTCCCCGCGTCCAGCTGATCGCGTCGCGCGGGACGCCGATCAAGGCGATGAAGAAATTGCCCGCTGCCTTCTGGCACATGCGGCAATGGCAGATATGCGACGTGTCGAGCACCGCGGTGACATGATAGCGCACCGCGCCGCACTGGCAGCCGCCCGACGCTTCGGTTTCGATCCGCTCCATGGTCTGCTCCTCAACCGATCGGGCAGATGGTGCCAACCCGATGTCGGTTCAGCAACATGCTTATTCGATCCGGGCGCCCACGGCGATAGTCGCTTTGGCCTTCAGCCATGGCTCGATGCGCCGGATCGCTTCTTCGACCTGATCGGTGGAGACGGCGAAGCTGATGCGGATGAAGCCCTTGCCGTCGACCGGATCGAAATCCAGCCCGGGCGCGATGGCCACGCCCGTATCGCGCAGCAATTCCTCGCAGAAGGAGAGGCTGTCATCCGTGAGATGACCGACATCGGCATAGATATAGAAGGCACCATCGGGCGGCGCGATCCGCCGCAGGCCCATTGCCGGGAGCGCTTTGAGCAGCAGTTCGCGATTGCGCGCATAGGTCTGGATATGGCCTTCGAGTTCGTCGCGGCAATCGAACGCGATCAGCCCGGCGTGTTGGGCGAGCGAGGGGGGCGTCAGGAACAGATTGCCCATTCGGGCGCGGGCGGCGTCGATCAGTGCCTCCGGAACGACAAGCCATCCAAGGCGCCAGCCCGCCATGCTGAAATATTTGGAGAAGCTGTTGACGATCAGCGCGTCGGGCGCATGCTGCAACATGGTGTCGGCGGGAAGCGTGTAGCTGAGCCCGTGATAGATTTCGTCGGATACAAGCGCGATGCCGCGGCGCTTGCAGACCTCGGCCAGCGCCCGAAGCTCGTCCGGCGGGATGATGGTGCCGGTCGGGTTGGCGGGGCTCGCGACGATCAGCCCATCGGGCGCGGGCTCGAGACGCTCGATCGCATCGGCCGTGATCTGGAACCGTTCGGCTTCGCCGCACGCGAGCTCGACCGGCACGAGGTGAAGCGCCTTGAGCGTATTTCGATAGGCGACATAGCCGGGGCGCGCGAGCGCAACGCGGGCGCCGGGCGAAAACAGGCACGAGAGGGCAAGGACGAAGGCGGGCGAGGCGCCGCAGGTGAGGATGATCTGTTCCGGATTGACGGCGACGCCATAGGTTTCGCCATAATGGGCCGCGATACGCGCCTTGAGGTCCGGACTTTCCCAATAGCCCATGCCGTCGGCGTCGAGGATGCGGTGCGCCGCCTCGATCGCCGCCGCCGGGGCACCGGTCGAGGGCTGGCCGAACTCCATATGGATCACCGACCGTCCCTCGGCGCGCATGCGATGCGCGAGACGGCTGATGGCGATGGCGTGAAAGGGATCGATGTCGATCGGCACGGCGAACTGGCTCCACTAGATTATAAAGATTTGTCGCTGCGCCTCCCTACCCGAAAAGCGTCGTTGGCCAAATTGCCGTGCGTGCGGGTCAGATCGTCGAGCAGGTGTGGCGCAGGACGGCGCCGCTGCGGGACCCGGTGGGCTGTCCCTTGGTCAGTGCGACGACGCCGTTGACGATCACGTCTCCGATGCCCTCGGGTGCTGCGGTGGGCGCTTCATAGGTCGCGCGATCCTTGGTCGCCGCGAGGTCGAACACGACGATGTCGGCGCGCATGCCTTCGCGTAGCAGCCCGCGGTCGGCGAGGCCCAGTCGCTGTGCGGGCCAGCCGGTCATCTTGCGGATCGCGTCGGGCAGGGTCAGCACCGGGCGCGCCTGGACATATTCGGCGATGATGCGCGGGAAGGTGCCATAGGAGCGCGGATGCGGCCGCCCCGCCGTCTCGGGATCTACCGTGCTGTCCGCCGCCGAGGCGTCGGTCCCGACGCTGACCCACGGCTGTTTCATCGCGAGGTCGATGTCATTGTCGTCCATCATGAAATAGAGCGCCGAGGCGCGCGCGGGCAGCGCAGCGAGCCAGATGTCCCATGCGGCGTCGGCGGGATCCTTGCCCAGCGCCTTGCCGATGTCGGCGAAATTCTGGCCGTTGAAGCGCTTGTACTGTTCGGCCTGTCCGTTCGCGAGCACGACATTCTTCCAGCCGCCCGACGCATGGACGAGGTTCGACCAGTCGGGCTGCGGGCCCGCGGCTAGTTCCTTTTTGAGCTGCGCGCGGACAGCGGGGTCCCGCACCGCTTCATGCGCCGCCTCGCGGCCCTTCGCAAAGACATGCGTCGGCACGGTGACGTCGAGCCCGGTGCCGCCGGCGCGATAGGGATAGATGTTCGCGCCGATATCGACACCGCGCGTCCGCGCCGCCTCGATCCGCGCGATCGCCTGCGGCATCAGCTTGCCCCACAGCGGCGCATAGGCGGCCTTGATGTGGAAAATCTCGACCTTCGCGCCGCTGCGTTCGCCGATCGCGACCGCCTCGTCGATCGCGGCGAGCAATTTGTCGCTCTCGTCGCGCATATGCGTCGCGTAGAAGCCGCCGCACTTGCCCGGGATCGCGGCGAGCCGGGCAAGGTCGTCGGTCGCCTGAAAGCTTGCCGGCGAATAGATGAGCGCCGACGAAATGCCGAACGCGCCCGCCTTCATCGCGGTGCGCACTTCCTCTTCCATCGCGCGCATCTGCGTTTCGTCCGGCGCGCCGGCGCCATCGCCCATCACCTTCACACGCGCCTGGATCGCGCCATAATAGGTGCCGAAATTGACCGCGATGCCCTGTGTCTCGAGCGTATTGAAATAGCCCGCCAGTTCGCCCGCGGGCACCGCGGTGCCGCCTTCGCCGGCGATCAGCGTCGTGACCCCCATGCGCAGTTTGTTCGCGGCCGATCCGTCGCGCGGCAGCACGCGTCCCGACTGGTCGAGCATGTCGATGAAGCCTGGCGAGACATAGCGCCCGCTTGCGTCGATTTCCTGCTTGCCCTTGGCCTCGACCACGCCGACGCGCGCGATGCGGCCGTCCTTGATCGCGACATCGGCATTGACCCACGGATTGCCAGCGCCGTCGAGCACACGGCCGCCGCGAATGACGATGTCATAGGCGGCGGGCGGCGGCGCGGCCGCGCCGACCAGCAGCAACGAGGCAAAGGCAAGCGCGAACGGCCGGGTCATGCGGAAATCTCCCTGATTGTCAGTCCTCGACGTACAGATATTGCGTCTGCTGGCCGTCGTTGATGTTCAGCGTACGCTTGCCATCCTTCGTGCCGACGAGCGCATCGACGCCGATATTGCCGGGGCCGACCGAGATGATCGAGGTGCTGCCGTCGGCATTCTTGCGCGTGGCGATCGGTCCCTCGACGAAGCCCGCCTTGATCCATTTCTGGCCGTTCTTTTCGCTGACCGTGATCTGTCCGACCGACGGATCGCGATAATGGCCGGCAAGATTGGCGAGCACCGCGGGGTCGCCCGGATAGGTCAGCCGCTCGCGCTTGGCCGTCGCCTGCGCCTTGATCCGCGTCGCCGCCGCGGTGATGTCGCGCGCCGCCTCGGGCTGGCCGTCGTAGAGAATTTCGAGCAGGCGGCGGAGTGTCGGCGCGAGCATCGATGCGCCCGGATCGCTGTTGGTCAGGATCACCATGCCGACGCCCGATTCCGGAAGCGCAAACCAGGTGCTGTGATAGCCGAGCAGCGTGCCGCCATGGGTGACGACCTGCACGCCCGAGGCGTCGCGCTGGAACAGGCCCATGCCGTACCAGCTGTCGGGCCCGACCTGTACGCCCTTCTCGCGCCGCGCGAGCAAGTTGGTCTCGCTCACCACGCGCTTGCCGTCGAGCATGCCCTTGCCGAGTTCGAGCTGGACATAGCGCACCATGTCGGCGGTGGTCGAGAAGGCCGCGCCCGCGGGGCGATAGGGGTAGGGCGACCAGTTGAAGTCATTCGACATCAAGGTCACCTTACCATCGATGTCGAGGCCGTGCGGCGCCGCCCAATTGCCCGCCATGCCCTCGGCATAATCGAAGGTGCTGTCCTTCATGCCGAGCGGCTTGAAGACCTTTTCCTCCATCGCGCGGTCATAGGCGGCGCCGAATTCCATCTTGGGATAGAGAATATGTCCGCCGACATAGCCCGCCGCCGAGGCGAGCTGGTTGTTATACTGGAACAGGTCGCCGAACTTGCTGGTCGGCATGGTCGCGGCAAGCTGTTTGAAGGTGTCTGCGGCGGGCTGCCCCTTGTCGGCGAGGATGAAGCCGAAATCCTTGCGCGGCAGGCCGGTGCAGGCGCAGATCAGATGCTTGACGAGCACCGACTTGGTGACCTCGTCATTGCCGAGGCGAAACTCGGGATAGAGGTCGACGACCTTTTCGTCCCAGCGCAGCTTGCCTTCGTCGGCGAGCGTCGAGAGGAGGAGGGTGGTCATTCCCTTGGTGTTCGACGCGATCATGAATTTGGTGTGCTCGTCGACCTTTTCGGGCGAGCCGAGTGCGCGGACACCGAAGCCGCCCTGCCACAATATCTTGCCGTCATCGATCAGCGCAAAGCCGACGCCGGGGACTTCGAGTTCCTGCCGGCTCGCCTCGACGAAGTCGGTGAGCAGCTTGATGCGTTCGGGGGTCAGCTCGTGCGCGGTCTTTCCGGCGAAGCTTTCCTTCTGGAAACCGGCGGGGCGAAGACCTTGCGACACCACCGACATTGCCGCCGACCGCTTCGCGGCGGTGCCCGCCGATCCGTCGACGATCAGCACGGTCCACGCACCGCCTTTGCGCAGCGCGCTTGCCGAACGCGCGGCGCGCTCGGTCGGCAGGGTTTCATAGGCGAAGCTCACCCGCTCGTCCCAGCCGTCGGCCGGGGGCGCGGCGGTGCTGGTGCGCTGCGTCGGCACCGCGCCCGGACGGACGACCGCCCACGCCTTGGCGGCGGCATCGGCGGCATCGGCGGCGGTGCCGATCTCGGCGACGACGATGCGGAGGTCACCCTCGGGCGAGGTGAAGACGAGCGCGGGGCCCTGCTTCGATGCGGTCCAGTCCTTGGGCTGGACATATTGCACGCCGCTGGCGAGCTTGCCGGGCGTATCCGCCGCGACGGCCTGCGCGAGCGCAGCGACGGGCGCGCAGGAGAGTGCGAGGGCGATCAACAGCTTCATGATGGCTTCTCCTCAGGGCTGGACGAAATGATAGAGAACATGCGGTTGTGACGTGAAAGACAGGCGCCAACGCCCTTCGGCGCCGTGGAACAGCAATTGCTCATAGGGGCCGCCGGCGCGGGCGCCGGTGGCCTGTTCGAAGCGCATCGGGCCGACGCGTTCCCAATAGGTGGTCTTCCCGTCGTTGGTGACGGTGACCGCGTTCGGGCCCGCGGCGGCGATCTTCAGGTCGCGCTCGGGATTGGCGGCGCGCGTATAGTCGCGGCGGTTCACGCGATAGGCGCCGAGCGGCAGCGTCTCTCCCGCTGGCGCGGCGACGCGCGGGGCGGGGGCGACCGGGAACAGCCGGCCGATCAGCGCCTCGGTCAGTTCGGTCCGGCCGCCATAGCTGCCCTCGCCGCCGGTCTCGGAGACGAAGAAGCCGAGCCCGGCTTCGGGTGCGAGGATCATGTTCGAATGGAAATCGCCGGTGTTGCCGCCATGGCCGACCATGCGCGGACCCTTCTCGCGGACGACGAAAAAGCCGTGCGCCATGCCGGGCAGGCCGGGGGCGTTGGCGACCGAATTGGTCATCAGCAGTTTGACCGACGATGGTTTCAGGATGCGCGCCTTGCCGAGCGCGCCGCCGTTCATCATCGCCATCATGAAGCGTGCCATGTCGGGGCCGCTGCTCGTCCCCGATCCCGCGGGCATCACCGGGCTGAACAGCTCGAACGGGTCGGCGACCAGCCGCCCGTCCTTGAACTGATAGCCCGACGCCATGCGCGGTGCGAGCGCCGCGGGCAGCGGTTCGCGAAAGGTGGTCGAATTCATGCCGAGCGGCGCGAAGATGTGCTTTTCGACATAATCGGGGAAAGCTTCGCCCGACACCCGCTCGACGATATAGCCCGCGAGCACCGAGCCATAGTTGGAATAGGAGGTTTCGGTCCCTGGCGCCCAATGGCGGACCGGAATGTGGGTCTTCATCCACTCCACATAGGGGGTGATCTTGTCGGGCGTCGGCGCGGTCAGGCCGCCTACATCGCTCATCCCCGGCGTGTGCGATAGCAGGTCGCGAACGCGGATCGGCTTGCCCTCAAACTCGGGAATCTTGAAATCGAGATATTTGTTCACATCGGCGTCGAGGTCGACGCGGCCCGCCTCGACCTGTTGCAGCAGCGCGCTCCAGGTAAACATCTTCGACACCGATCCCGGGCGGAACAAGGTCTGCTGCCCATCGACCGCGATGCCCTTGTCGATGTCGGCAAAGCCGTAGCCGCGCGAGAACAGGACCTTGTCATGGTAGACCACGGTGACCACCGCGCCTGCGACCTCGCGCGTCGCGATCTGCTGCGCCATTACGCCGTCGACGAAGTCGGCGAGCCCGCTGATCCGGTCCTGCGGGATGCTGTAGCTGGTTTCGGCGGCCGACTGCGCGAGGGTGGCAGAGGGCAGGGCGATCGAGCCGAGCAGCGCGGCGGCGAATGCGGTGCGGCGCAGGGCCGGGAGTCGGGTCATGCAGGGTCTCCGAAGATCAGGGGGTTCATGCGAGGCAGCTGTCGACGAGCGCGTCGAACGCGGGGCCGCCGCGGACCGGATCGGCGACTGGCAAGCCGAGCCGCGCGCTCTCGCGCGCCATCAGCTCGGTCGCCGCCGCTTCATCGAGCGCCGAGGTGTTAAACGCAAAGCCGCCGCAGCGGATCGCGGGATTGGTCCGCCGACCGAGCAACAGGGTGAGCTCGACGATCTCTTCGACGCTGGTCAGCGTATAGCCTGCGGTGCCGAGCATCTCGGTGCGGCCGGGCTCGTGGCAGACGACGAAGACATCGGGCTGGCTACCGTGGAGCAGGCCGAGCGACACTGCGGCATAGGCGGGGTGCGTGAGCGCGCCCTGACCCTCGATCACGTCCCAATGGCCCGCAGGTGCATCAGGCGAGAGCAGTTCGGCCGCCCCCGCCTCGAAGTCGGAGACGACCGCGTCCATTGCGATGCCGCCGCCCGCGATCATGATGCCGGTCTGGCCGCTCGCGCGAAAATCGCTATCGATGCCGCGCTGCCCGAACGCGCGGGCCAGCGCCAGCGCGGTATATTTCTTGCCGAGCGCGCAGTCGGTTCCAACGGTCAGCAACCGCTTGCCGCTGCGCTTTCGCCCGGTGCCGACCGGAATCTGTGGCGGCGGCACGCGCACGTCGATCAGCTGGCGGCCGAGCCGGTGCGCCGCTTCGGCGAGTTCGGGGATATCGGCGAGGCGCATATGCATGCCCGCGATCAGGTCGAGCCCCGCCTCCAGCGCCTCGACCAGCGATGCGCGCCAGTTCGCGGGGATCACGCCGCCGAGGTTGGCGACGCCGATCACCAGCGCGCGCGCACCGCGCGCATGCGCTTCGGCGGCGGTGAGTGCTTCCAGCCCGGTGGTAACCGTCGCGCCGGGCAGCCGCAGTTCGCCGATGCATTTGTCGGGCGCCCAATCCTTCAGCCCGAAGGCGGTCTTTGCGAAACCCGCGATCGTCGTGTCGCCGAGGAACAGCACATAGGGCTGCGGCAGTATGAGCGCGCCCGCGAGGCGATCGGTCAGTGCGTTCATCAGCCGCCCCAGGTTGCGGTCAGCAGCCGCTGGAAATTGCCGCCGAGCACGGCGAGGATGTTCGCGTCGGAATATTTGCGGCGCAGCAGCTCTTCGGTCAGATCGAACATCTTGAGCGGGTGGTCGAACCCGTCGATGTCGATCTTTTCGCGGAAGGCGTAGCTGTCCTTATAGGCGCCGCGCAGCATCTTGTTCATCTCGGGCGACGTGTCGTCATAGCCATAGAGGTCGGAATCGGTGCCGACGCCGACATGGTCGATCCCGACGAGCTTCACGACATGGTCGATATGGTCGGCATAATTCACGATCGTCGTCGGATCGGTCTTGCTCACGAAATTGCGCACCCCGGTTATGCCCATAACGCCGCCCTTGGCGGCGCAGGCCTTGATCGCCTCGTCGGTCTTGACGCGCGGATGATCGATCAGCGCGCGGCAATTGCTGTGCGTGATCGCGATCGGCTTGGCCGAAATTTCGATCGCGTCGAGGGTGGTACGGTCGCCGCAATGCGAGACGTCGACGAGCATGCCGACCTCGTTCATCGCCTTGATGATCTCGACGCCGAAATCGCTGACGCCGCCATCGACACGGTCGGTCGACCCCGATCCGATGCGGTTCTGCGAATTATAGGTGAGCTGCGCGCAGCGCTGGCCGATCTCGTAGAAGGTCTTGACGTCGGCAGGACGATTGAAATGGTCGGCATTCTGCAGCCCCATGATCACCGCGACCTTGCCGTCCTTCTTGGCGCGCAGGATGTCGGCGAACTTGTCGACCCCGGTGAAGACATGGCTGTTGCGCGCGACGAAATTGCCCCAGATCGCAAAGAAGCTGAGCGCCTGTTCCTTTGCCGTCGGGCCGCCGATGCCGACCGCATGGTGGATGGCATTGATGCCGCTGGCGCGAAAGTCCGCGGTCTCCTTTTCGCTCAACGCCTTGGTGTAATAGCTGGGGTCGAAGTCGATCTTGATCGGCGCGAGCATGTCGACCACGACCGCACGCTGGACCAGCTCGATCGCGCGCTTCGAATATGCGCGGTTCGTGAACGGGCTGATCCGGACCTGCGCCCGCGCGACATAGGGGGCGGCGAGGGGAACCGCGATCGCCGCGCCCGCGGCACAAATGGCCTGTCGTCGAGAAAATAACATCATCGTCCCCCATTCATCGGCATGAAGTTTCTAATCAGGACGATATTGTCCCAATTAGATATCGTCAATCATTTCCTTCGAAGCCGAAGAACATGCCCGGAATTCATCGCACGACCGGCAACTCGACATAGGAAAGGCGGCCCGGCGCATGATGGATGACATTCGTTGCGACGACGCCCTTGCTCTCGCGCTCGTTCGGCCCGCCGGTGTTGAGGTTGCGCACGAATTTGGGGAAGTTGGACGAGGTGACCTCGATGCGGATGCGGTGGCCGGCGCCGAAACGGATGCTCGTCGCGATCGGCGACGGCTTGATCGGATAGACCTCGCCCGGGCGCATCATCGCCGGCTTGTCGAAGCCATCGCGATAGCGCGCGCGAAAGATCGTATCGCCGATGATCCACGCGGTGCCGTCGGGTGCGACGTCGACCAGCTTCACCGCGAAATCGGTATCGGGCGCGCTCGACGAGACGTGGAGCAGCGCGTCGACGAAGCCGCTCACCTCGATCGCCTCGGTCAGCGGCTCGGTCGAATAGACGAGCACATCGTCGCGGATCTCGACCCCGCGCTGGTCGAACGCGCCGGGGATCACGATCCCGCCGTTGCAGCAGTCGCCGCCGCCCACCGTCGGGACGGGGTTCATCGGATCGTAGCGGAAGCGGTCGGGCGTGTCGGTGCCGGGCGCTGCGGCGACCAGGCGGCCGCCGCCGTTGAGGCTGTTCGCGTCGCCGCCGCTGTCGAGATACAGCCGCAGCGGCTTGGTGCCCTTGGGCGGCCAGCTTTCATTGCTCCGCCACTGGTTCGCGCCCATCGCGAAATAGCGGACGTGCGGCGTCGAATCGGGGAAGGCCTTTTTGTCGCCCTTCAGCCAGCGGTCGAACCAGCCGAACACGGCGCCATCGACGTCGAAGCTCGTGTCGCCCATCGAACGTTCGCCGACGACACTATCCTTGCCGAGGCGCGAATAGCCGCAGTGGGTAACGGGTGCGATCACCGCATATTGGTTTGCGGCGGCTTCGGCGTCGGTCTTGCTCGCGCGGGCATGGTTGAACAGCTCGAGATTGGGGCCGATCGAGACGTCGTACCAGCTGTTGAACCACAGCGCGGGCACGCCCCAGCCCATGTCGTCGTGATACAGCCCGCCCTCGCGCCAGGCCGGGTCGGCGGGCGAGCGCGCGATCAGCGTGTCGAAGGTCTGCGGCGGCTCGCCGAGGCTCGACAGCAAGCTATCGACTGGCAGGTGCTTGATATGCTTGTTCCAGTCGACCTTGGGCTTGGTCGCGGCGAGATCGTTGTTGAGCGTCGCGCGGGCGCGGGTGGCTTCGTCGATGTCGGCGGGAAGCTGGGCGCGGACCGGATTGTCGACACCATAGAGCCAGACGAAAAACAGGCTGCGTGGCACGCCGCCGGTGTACCAATTGCCCTGTTCCTGAAAGCGGCCGACCTTGCCGATCCCGGCGCCCGCGGCCATCGGCACCATCGCCGCATGCGCGGGATGGTTCAGCCCGGCGAGCGCGAGCTGCCATTCGGCCGAGGACGAACAGCCGAGCGTGCCAACCTTGCCGTTCGACCAGCCTTGGCCTGCGATCCAACTTAGTGTGTCGTACCCGTCGGTCTGTGGCTTGCCGAGGATCTCATATTTGCCTTCGGAGAAATAGCGGCCGCGCTCGTTCTGGACGATGAAGACATAGCCGCGGCGCACCGCCTCGATCGCATAGCGCTGGGTCGATCCGCGCAACTTGTGCTCATTATAAGGTGTCTTCCACAGGATCACCGGCAGGCGGCCCTTGGCGTTCTTTGGCGTGTAGATGTTGGTCGACAGGCGAACCCCGTCACGCATCGGCACCATCACCGCGATGCGGGAATCGGCGAGCGTCGCGATTTCGCTGTCCAAGGCTTCCGGCGTATATTTCGACAGGTCCTGTGCCGCGGACGGCTGCGCCGCGACGGCGGCAAGAACCAAAGCAAGCGGCGAGCAAAAGCGCAACATCGGCAACTCCGTCATCCCATGTTTTGGGCCCGATTCGACCCCGGAGGCTTAGAGACCTCAACCCAAACCCCTTGTCAATTATGGGCTTAATTTCTCATAAAAGAAATATATTGTCCTGAATAGGACATTATGGCAGCTTCCTCGGACGGGACACGGAAAAGCCGCCATCGAGCGGCCCAGCAAAAAGGGGCGGAAAAGATGCGTAAGGATAGTGAGAAGCTCGGTTACCGGATCGCGCGCGGCAGCAGCATTGCGGCGTTGGCTGCGGGCTTATTGCTCGCCGTGCCCGCTGCGGCACAGACTGTCGCCGATACGGAGGCCACGGCTGACGAGGAGATTCTCGTCACGGGATCGCGCATCGCGCGCGCCGGTTTCGATCAGCCAACCCCCACCACGGTGATCGGCGAGGATGAATTGCGCCTCGGCGCGCGCCCGAACATCCAGCAGGTGCTGAACGACCTTCCGCAAATCCGCCCCACGACGACACCGACGGTGTCGAACGGCAACACCTCGACCGGCACCGCGCCGGTCGACATGCGCGGCCTCGGTTCGAACCGTACGCTCGTGCTGCTCGACGGCCGCCGCTTCGTTGGTGAGGGCAATCTGAATTTCATCCCGACGAACCTGGTCGAGCGCGTCGAGGTTGTGACGGGCGGCGCCTCGGCCGCCTGGGGTTCGGGCGCGGTCGCGGGCGTCGTCAACATCCTGCTCGACAAGGATTATGACGGTCTGTCGGTTGGCGGCAATTTCGGCACTTCGTCGCGCGGCGACGGATTCCGCTATGGCTTCGACGCGAAATTCGGGACGGGGTTCGCCGACGGGCGCGGCCATTTCATCATCGGCGGCGAATATGTCAAAGATGAGGGCGTGATCCAGCGGAGCACGCGGCCGCAGCTCAACAGCCCCGATTTCATTCCCTCGGGCACCGGGTCGGAACTGGTCCGCGACGTGAATTTCGGCAACGTCACCTTGGGCGGTCTCATCACCAGCGGCGTGCTTGCCGGGCAGACCTTCAACGCTGACGGCACGCTGCGGCCTTTCGATCGCGGCACGGCCGTCGGTGCGGGCGCTTTCCCGCTGCGGATGGTCGGCGGTGCGGACGGCATCAATCTCTATGATACCATTCCCGTTTCGTCGCCCTTCGAGCGGCTGAGCACCTATGCCCGGCTGAGCTTCGAAGTGGGTGACGCGACCTTCTGGGTCGACGGCAGCTATGCGCGCTCGCTGTCGAATGCGCCCTTCTTTGGCGACTACACCGTCGGCGGGGCGCTGGGCCTGCCATATCTCACGATCCAGGCAAACAACCCCTATCTGTCGACGGCTGTTCGCGACCGGCTTGCTGCCGCAGGCGAGACAAGCTTTACCTTCGGCCGCTATTTCAACGACATCCTGCAACTGCAGTTCCGCGGCGAGCGGGTGAGCAAGGAAGGCGCGATCGGCGTCGACGGCACGTTCGGCAACGGCTTCCGCTACAAGGCCTGGTACAGCCACGGCGAGGTCGAGAGCGACCAGACGATGGGCAACTCGCGCCTCGTGCGGCAGTTCAACAATGCAATCAATGCGGTATCGAGCGGGGGGCAAATCGTCTGCGCGATCAATGTCGACGCCAACCCGGCCAACGACGATCCCGCGTGCCGGCCGCTCAATCCCTTCGGCCCCCTGAATGCGTCGCCCGAAGCGCGCGCCTATGTCACGGGAGCGCAGCGGGCGTTCAGCACCTCGAAGCTCGATTCGGTGGGCGCCGAAATTCAGGGCGATCTTTTCTCGCTGTGGGCGGGCCCGGTAACCTTGGCGGTCGGCGCCGAGGCGCGTTGGGAAGAACAGGTGTCGTCGCGCGACGACTTCACGGTCGCGAACGCCAGCAACTTCGGCATCCTCGTCTTTTCGGCGCCGACTTCGGGCGGGTTCAACGTCAAGGAAGCCTTCGGCGAAGTGCTGTTCCCGCTGCTCAAGCTCGAAAATGCGGTGGAGATCGATCTGAGCGGTGCCGCGCGCTATTCCGACTACAGCACCAGCGGCGGCATCTGGACGTGGAAAGCCGGCGGTACTGCGCGTTTGTTCAACGACCTGCTCCTGCGGGTGACACGCTCGCGCGACATTCGTTCGCCGGGCATCGGCGAGTTGTTCGCGCTTCGTTCGATCAACATCGGACCGCTCAACGATCAGGACCGGGCCGGGCGTGCGGCGGCGAACCCCGCCTATAACCCGCAACCCTCGACCGTGACGACGTTCACCGGCGGCAACCCCAATCTGGTGCCCGAAGTGAGTTACACGACGTCGATCGGCGCGACATTCTCGCCGTCCTTCCTGCGCGGCTTCAGTGCTTCGGTTGACTATTACAAGATCAAGATCGACGGTGCGGTTACGGCGCTTAACGGATCGAACCTCACTTTGCTCTGTTCGCGCGGGGTCACTTCGGCCTGCGATGCTGTTACGCGCGATGCGACGGGGACCGTCACCCAAGTCGCCGCCACCCAACAGAATATTGCGAGCTTCGAGACGAGCGGGCTCGACATGGAGGCCTCCTATGTCACCCGGCTTGCCACTGGCGGCAGCATCCGGCTTCGCGCGCTCGCGACCTATGTCGACAAGCTGGTGTTCGATACCGGCGTTACCCGGGTCGAGACGGCGGGCGACGTCGGAGATTCGGTGCAGCGCGCGACGCCGAAATGGCGCGGAACGCTCAGCGCGACTTATGAGGATAGCAATGTCGGGTTCGACATTCGCGCGCGCTATATCGATGGCGGCAATTACGATCGGACGCGCACGACGCTGATCAATAACAAGATTGCTTCGCGAACCTATGTCGACCTTGGCGCGCGGTTCAAGATCGAGGATCGCTTCACGCTGTTCGGCAACGTCAACAATGTGTTCGACCGCGATCCGCCGCTGATCACCGTGAACAGCACGCTGTACGACGTCGTCGGCCGCTACTTCACCGTCGGCGCGCGGGTCGATTTCTAGGATCCGGAACGTCGCGGCTATGAGAGGTTCGATCCGCTACGGTCTTGCGCTGCTGTTCGGCGTTGTTGCCGGCGGCGCGGCGATGGTGCAACCGGCGGCTAGTCCGCCGGTTGCAGCCGCCCAAAGCCTTTCGGGCTATGAAGCGCAGGATGTGATGATTCCGATGCGCGACGGCGTTCGTCTGCACGCGCAGATATGGCGTCCGAAAGGCCATGTCGGCGAACTCCCCATCCTTATGACGCGGTCGCCCTATGGTTTCACCAAGGCCCGCATCGACACCGGCCTCAGCAAGTCGGGGGGCTATGGCGAGCTCGCCGAGGACAAGTTCATCTTTGTCTTTCAGGACATCCGCGGCCGCTTCGGTTCCGAAGGCGAGTTCGTGAACCTGCGGCCGCTCAAGAAGACCGCCGACGGCATCGACGAGGCGACCGACACATATGACAGCATCGACTGGCTGGTAAAAAACCTGCCCGGCAACAATGGCAAGGTCGGGGTGTTCGGCGTGTCCTACGGCGGCTGGACCGCCGCGGTGGCGACGGTGAATCCGCATCCTGCATTGAAGGCGGTGACCTCGCAGGCGTCGCCCGAAGACATGTTCATCGGCGACGACTTCTTGCACAATGGCGCCTTCCGGCTCGACTATGCCTGGTCTTGGGTGTCGGCGCTCGAGACCGACGGCCGGACGATGAACGCGTTCGATTTCGGCACCGACGATGCCTATGACTGGTATCTGAAACAGTCCGACCTCGCGAATATGGACCAGCGGCTGCTCGGCCGTTCGATGCCAAGCTGGCAAAACTTCGTTTCGCACCCAAATTACGACAGCTTCTGGCGCGACAGCCGCACGTCGCACATGATGCCGGCCAGGGTCGCGGTTCCCAATCTGATCGTTGCCGGCTGGTGGGACCAGGAAGATTTCTATGGCCCCATGACGATCTATGCCAATCAGGAGAAGGGCGACGATCGCGGCCTGAACTATCTGGTCGTCGGGCCGTGGAACCACGGGGGCTGGCGCGGCGAGGGCAGAAAATATGGCCCGTTCGAACTGGGCGGCAAGACGGGGCAATGGTTCCGCAGCACCGTCGAGCTTCCATGGTTCCGCTATTGGCTAAAGGGCGTCGGCAAGCTCGATCAGCCCGAGGCGCTGGTCTTCCAGTCGGGCAGCAACAAGTGGCAGCGCCTTTCGCGCTGGCCCGCCGTCGAAGGCAAGCGGCGCAACCTCTATCTGCATCCCGACGGCAAGCTTTCCTTCGACGCGCCGAAGTCGCGCAAGGGCGCCAGCAGTTTCGTTTCGGATCCGGCGAACCCGGTCCCCTATCGCGACCGGGCGATATTGAAGCCGTTCATGCGACCGGGATCGGAGTGGTCGACGTGGTTAGCGGACGACCAAGCCCCCTTTGCGAAGCGCAAGGACGTCTTGTTCTGGCAGACCGAGCCGCTGGCCGAGGATATGACCGTCGCCGGCGATATCGCGGCGCGCCTGTTTGCCAGCACAACGGGCACCGATGCCGATTGGGTGGTCAAGCTGGTCGATATCTACCCGTCCGACGCGGCGACGCCTGAGGGTTTACGCGGGCGTCAGCGGATGATCGCGAACGACGTGTTCCGCGGCCGCTTTCGTACCAGCTATGAAAAGCCAGCAGCGATCAAGCCGGGCAAGGCGCTGGAATACAAGATCGACCTCCATTCCGCGTCGCATGTGTTTCGCAAAGGGCACCGCATCGGGGTGCAAGTACAGAGCAGCTGGTTCCCGCTGATCGACCGCAACCCGCAGACCTTCGTGCCCAATATCCTGAAAGCCAAACCCGGCGACTATCGCGCGCAGACGCATTCGGTCTTCTATTCGCGCGATCTGCCTTCATCGATCTCGATGGCCGTGGTGCCCGGCGAAGCGGACAGGCTGCCGGTCGGCGGCCAATAAGAATTTGAAAATCAGCGGAGGTAACTCCGCAATCGGCGAATTGCGATTGGCCCGCTCGCATGCGGACCCGGCGCGCTGGCTTGCCTGCCTCGTTTTGTCGCGATGCTGCTGATTAACCACTCGTTTCAGTGTGCGCGTCATCATCTTCTGCTATCGATGCAGCCAACACGGCGTGTCGGTGCGCCATGAAGGATTATCGGGCATGCGCAACGCGGCGAGCTGGCAACGAGCGATGGCGGCGAATTGGGTGCTCATCGTCACCGGCGCCGGCGCCCTTCTGATATTATTCTTTCTGTCGCTCGCGACCGATCGCGGCTTCGAACAGAATGCCCGTTTGCGCCAGCAAGTCTCCGATTCCTATGATGCGAGAGCCGCCTTGCAGGGCGTATTGACGCGGCACCAGGACATCGAGCTTGGCCAGCGGGGCTATGTCATCACCGGCGATCCGGAATTTTTGACCCCTTATCGCGCCGCCGAGGCGCGCATCGATGCCAATTTCGACCTGTTTGAAAAATTGGCGGGGAATGACGGGCAGGGACGGTTGATCGATGAGCTTCGCCGGACGTCCGTACAGAAGCGGCGTTTCGTCGCCCGGACGATCGATCTTGTCGAAAGCGGACGGCGAGACGAAGCGGTGCGGCTGATCGCGAGCGGCGAGGGCAAGCGGTCGATGGACCAAATCCGCGTGCTGATCAGCAAGATATCGGAGGCCGAACGGCAAAAGCTGGAAGAGCGAACCGCAGCGGCCAATGCCGCCCGAGAGCGATTGCGCGACCGCACTTTCACGCTGCAGATCGGCTTGATTCTGCTGCTTGCGTTGTCGGCGATCCTGATCGGACGCAGTCAATGGGCACGTAAAAAGGCGCATCGCCGCGCGCGCGACCTTGCCGCGCGACAGGAGGCGATTTTCGACAGCGCGAAGGACGGGATGATCGTCCTGAACCCGAGCGGCAGCATCGAGAGCCTGAATCCGTCGGCCGCGAAGATGTTCGGCGTGCCATCGGAATCGCTGCTGCGGCGCGACATCGGGTCGCTGTTCGAAATCGCACCCGACCGCGGGCAGATCGAAACTTTCCTGCGCCGTTTGAAGGCGAACCGGAAGGAGAGTTACGGGCAAATCCAGGAATTCGTCGGCCGCCGCCAGAATGGCGCGACCTTTCCGCTCGAGGTGTCGGTCAGTCCGGTGCACCTCGCCGACGGTACGCTGTTCGTCGCGGTGATCCGCGATATCAGCGACCGGCGCGAGGTCGAGCAGATGAAGGGCGAGTTCGTCGCGACCGTCAGCCACGAACTGCGTACGCCGCTGACGTCGATCGCGGGATCGCTTGGGCTGATCAGCGGCGGTGCGGCGGGCGAAATCCCGCCGAAGGCCGCGCGATTGGTCGAGATTGCGCACAGCAACGCGGCGCGCCTCGTGCGACTGATCAACGACATCCTCGATATCGAAAAGATCGAAGCGGGGCGGATGCAGTTCGATCTCCGCCCGCTCGCGCTGGGGCCGCTTCTCGAAGCGGCCGGGCATCAGACCGCGGGCTTCGCCGGCGAATATGGCGTGCCGGTCCATATCGAGCCGGTTGCGGCCGGGGCAGCCGTCCTTGCCGACGAAGACCGCTTGATGCAGGTTGTGACGAACCTTCTGTCTAACGCGATCAAATTCTCTCGGCGCGGTGAGGCGGTGACGGTCCGGGTTACGCCGCTCGACCGGCGATACCGGATCAGCGTCATCGACCGGGGCGAGGGCATCCCTGAATCGTTCCGCAGCCGCATCTTCGGCAAATTCGCGCAGGCCGACGCATCGGATTCGCGGCAAAAGGGCGGCACCGGTCTGGGGCTCAGCATCGTGCGCGAAATCGTTGTCCGGCTCGGTGGTTCGGTCGATTTCGAGAGCGTCGAAGGCGCGGGCAGTATCTTTCACGTCGACCTGCCGGCGGCCGAATTGCCGGCCGCGGTTCCTGCACCGGGCGAGACCGAGGCGCCGCTGCCCGATGACCCCACGTTGCCGGTCGTGCTCCATGTCGATGACGATCCCGACATGCTCGCGGTCGTCGCCAGCGCCTTCGACGGCAGGGCGGCGATCCATTCGACGCCGAGCGTCGCCGAGGCGCGCGCTGCGATCCGGCGGACGCGCTATGACGCCGCGATCCTCGACGTCGGGATGCTCGACGGATGCGGAACCGACCTTGTCGCGCCGCTGCGCAAACGCGCGCCGGCCTTGCCTGTCGTCCTGTTCACCGCGCAGGAGGTCGACGGCGCGCCGAAAGACGGTATCGACCTTGTCCTCGTCAAATCGCGCGCCAGCCTCGACACGCTGGTGCGCGAAGTGACCGACCGGATCGGCGCGAAACGGGCGAATGGCGGAGGCGGCAAATGAGCAACCGGATTCTCTACATCGACGACGAGGATGATATTCGCGAGGTCGCCGAAATGGCGCTCGAACTGGATCCGTCCTTCGCCGTTCGCACCTGCGGGTCGGGCCGCGAAGGGCTGGCGGCGGCGCGCGAATGGCAACCCGATCTGATCTTGCTCGACGTGATGATGCCCGAACTCGATGGACCGGGTGTGCTCGAATTGCTCCGGCAAGATTCCGCGACCGCGGCGATCCCGGTCGTCTTCATCACCGCGCGGACGCAGACGCACGAGGTTGCGCGGCTACGCGAACTCGGCGCGCGCGGCGTACTCGCCAAACCCTTCGACGCGATGGCGTTGGCGGGGCAGGTGCGGGAGTTGCTCGATGGCTGAAATCGACGCGCGCCTGGCCGCGATTGCCGAACGCTTCGCCGCGCAGGCGGGGGAGACAGCGGCGGAGATTGCGACCGCGCTCGATCGCGAAGACTGGTCCGAACTGGCGCGGCTGAGCCACAGTCTGGCCGGGCGTGCGGGGATGTTCGGCTATGGCGCGATCGGTGATGCGGCGCGGTCGGTGGAGGAAGCAGTCGATGCCGGCCTGGCGGACGATGTGAAGGTTCGCTTGACGCAGGATTTACTCACCCAAATGGCCGCGCTAAATCGCGCCTGATGGGTGGTTATGATTAACGGCGGAGGGTGGACCATGGCCCGCCGCCGGTGATATTATATAAGTTCAACAATATCGTGGTGGATCGAAATGACGAAAGTGCTCGTGGCGGACGATGATCCGCTCACCATGGCAGGGATTACGGCGCTTCTCGACAAGACGAATTTCGATGTGGTGGCGACGGTCAATACCGGCGCGGCGGTGCTCGACACGCTACCCGGCGCGCGGCCCGACCTCCTGATCCTCGATAATGGCATGCCCGAACGCAGCGGGCTCGACGTGCTGCGGACGCTGCGCAGTCGCGGCGACGCCCGACCGGTCGTGCTGCTCACCGGCGGTCTCAACGATGAACTGGCGCGCGAGGCGATCCAGCTGTCGGTCAACGGCATCGTGATCAAGGCGACTGCGCCGCGCGACCTGCTCACCTGCCTTGAAAGCGTCGTGCAGGGACGGCGCTGGCTCGATCAGGATGTGATGCAGCGCGTGATGGAGCAGGCGATGTCGCCGGGTGCGCCGCGCGACCCGTTCGAGGTGCTGAGTGGCCGCGAGCGTGCCGTCGCCTCGCTCGCGAAGCGCGGGCTGCGCAACAAGGAAATCGCCGACGAGCTCGGGCTGACCGAAGGCACGGTGAAGGTCCATCTTCACAAGGTTTTTGATAAACTTAACATCCGTGGCCGCACCGAACTTATCCTGCTCGCGCAGGACCGCGGCGCCTGAAACTATACCGGAAGATATAAGCTGTTTTCACCGTTGGAGAGCGGCTTTGTCGCCTCCCGGTGAATATCGCCCGCGCGAGAGTTAGCGCATCTGTCGATCAAGTTGGCGGCATCGGGCCGTCATCGACGACAGGCGATACATGGGCTTTCTGCGCACCCTTATCTTGCTGGCCTTGGCGGTGATCAGTGTGATCGCCAGCCAGCATGCGCACGCGCAGGTCACCGCCTATGCGGTCGGGCAGGGCGCGGTGAATAGCGTCGAGGTCGGCGTTGAAGTCCGCGCGTCGGTGCTCGGGCGCTGCGGTTTTGCGACCGGCGGCGCCCCCACCGGCGCCATCGACCAGGCCGATTTCGACAAGACGGGTTTTACGAAGGATTTCGCGATCCAGCTCAACTGCACCGGTGCTTCGCGGATTGCGGTGTCGTCGGCGAACGGTGGCATGGCCAACGCGGCGACCGGCGGCACCGGCTACCAGACCAAGGCCCCTTATAATGTCGCGCTCTATATGGCGGCCGACAATGGCACCAACGCATCGGCCAGTTGCGCCGCCGCGACGCTCGCCGCGGGTGGCAGCTGCACCTTTGCGGGTACGGCAGGCGCCGCCACCGGGCTTCGCCTCGCCGGCGCCTCGACCAAGGCCAACGGATCCTATCTCCGCGTCAGCGCCCCCGCATATGCCGGAACCGATACGCTCGCCGCGGGTCGCTACACCGATACCCTCTCGATCACCGTCAGTGTCAGTCCTTAACGTCATGTTGAACAATTCGAATCCGCGCTTATTAACTATCGGATCCTATTTCGGGGTCCGATATGATGGCACCTGCGATATTGATTTCGAACCGGATCGCCCGCGCGGCGATCGTCCTGGCCGGCATGGGATGCGCGTCGCCGGCGATGGCGGACGAGGTGAACCAGATCGCCATTTATGGCGAAGTGGCGCCGCGTTGCTGGGTTGCTCAACCGATGAAGATCACCGCGCCGAATGCAGCGGTGCAGGCGACTCCCGCCCGCGCGATCTGCAATCAGGCGCGGCCGGTTCTGGCATCGGAAGTGCGGATGATCGATTCGGAGGGCATGTTGATGAAGCGCGTACCCGCCGCCGCCGATCGCGCAACGCCACTCTCCACTCGCACTGCGCTAGAGATCGTCGTAACCCCTCAGCTATGAGGGTTTGGACGGCCGGTTTATCAGCGCTGGGATTGGCATGCGGACTCGGGGTCGCGCAGCCCGCAGCCGCCCAATCGCAAATATCCTCGGTTTGCGGCGTGACCGGCGCCGCCACCGCGCCCGCCAGCATCACCTATGATCCCTTTTCGCCCGGCGGTCTGTCCGAAGCGACGGTGCCGCTGATCTTGCGGCGCAACCGCGGCCTGATCCTGGGCCGCACGCGCGAGGTCAGCCTGGTGATCGTCTCGCCGTCGGGATCGCCCGCGCTCGACGTCACCTATAACGGCTATCGTGTCATCTATCCCGAAGGTTCGACCGCGGGCCGCCCGCGTTCGCTCAATTCGAAGGACAATGGCGCGGGCGCGGCGGGCGAGATCCGCTATGATTTTGGCAGTTTGCTCCAGGCGGACACGTCGACGCCGCTCAACCTGCGCGTCACCGTGCCGCCGGGCACCGACCTGTCGGCGGGCGAACCGATCATCCTCGACCTCCTCTATATCTGCTCGGGCGAGAATGGCATGGCGAGCGTGTCGGTCCCAACGCGCGATACCGGATCGATCCGCATCAACGTCAACACGGTGAGCGCGCTTCAGGCCTATTATGCAGGTTCGCCACTCGATTTCGGCGAGATCGGCGAGGCGACGACTGCGGCGGTGCTTGCGGCGCCCGATCGCTATACAACCTCGGCATCGAACTCGCTTCGTGTGCGCAGTTCGGGACCGTTCGAGGTCAGGATGCGCTCGCAGAACGACTTCAAGCTGACCTATCCTGGCGGCAACCTGTCCAACACGGCGCAGACGATCCGTTACAGCGCGCGCTTCCTGGGACAGGAGATCACGTCGAACAGCGGCTTCGGTACGCGGACCTGCGCGCGCGCGGGCATGGACGGAAGCGCCGGGGTGCTGCCGCTGCGCACGACGCTGAAGGAAGGCGGCTCGGCGAAGACGCCGGCGACCAATTATAGCGACATCATCAGCATCACCTTTACGCCGATCGTCACCGCGAGTTCGGCGACCAGCTGCGCGGGCCTCTGACCGCCCCTATATCGTCGGGTATAGGAAATGATTCCCGAAGTTAGCTTCGTTTTTGCCAGACGCTAAATATTGCCGGCAATCGATCCGGCCTATCTCCAACTCGTCAGGGCGATGAGCCCTCCCGGATTTTCGATTGGAGATATGAAATGAAAAAGCTTGTTCTCTCGGCCCTCATCATCGGTTCGACCTTCGCTGCTGCTCCCGCTTTTGCCCAGTCGGCCGCTGGTTCGGTCGATGTGACCGGCACCGTCGCCGCCCGCTGCTCGGCCGTCACCGCGATCACCGGCAGCATCACGCTCGGCGAACTTGCCAAGGCGGACGGCACCGTCGACGCCAGCTTCGCCGGCAACACCGGTGGCCTCAGCCGCAACTTCACCGTGAAGTGCAACGGTTCGAACCCGAAGATTTCGGTTGAAGCAAAGCCGCTGGTGAACGCCGCCGCGACCAACTCACCGAATGGCTACACCAACACCGTCCACTACACCGCGACGCTGGTTGCGACGGGTGCGAAGGGTGGCACCACGCCGGTTGCCGACCAGTCGCTGAGCACCGGTGCGACCACCGCGCAGGTCGGCGACCGCCTGGCCGCGACCGCGAACAACATCACGCTGACCGTGGGCAGCGGCCTGACCTCTGATTCGACGGCGATCCTCGACGCCGGCACCTATGCCGGCAAGGTCGAAATCACGATCGCACCGACCGCCTGACACCTGGGGGGGTGTTCCCGGCAGGCCTAGTCCACAGGCCTGCCGGGATTAACCTTTGAAGGATATGGTCATGCGCAATCCCAAAGCCCTTGCGGCCGAACTCCGCCTTCGCGCGCTTGATGCCGAACCGCAGGAGCAGGCCGAACTGCTTTTTCTGGCAGCCGAATATGAAAATCTGGCCGATACGCCGGCATTCGGCGGCAGGCCCGACTGGTTGGGAGTTCCCCTTCCCAACTGAAGGCGACCGGCGAGCGACCGCCGGTCGCCTTTATGGATAACGTCATGATTACTAAATTTCTTTCTTGGCGGAATACGGCCTTCGGTCCATCGTCCCGACTGCGGGTGGGGCAACGGGTGAGGAGTAGATCATTGCAGTTGCTCAGGAGTTTTGGCGGCGCGGTCGTCGCCGTGGCGATCGCTGCCGCCGTGTCGGTGGCCGCTTATGCGATGGTCGTCCAGCCGGTGGTCATCGACCTCACGACCTCGGGCCGCGCGATGAGCCAGGTGATCACGGTCGAAAACACGTTCGACAAGCCGCTGCCGGTGGAAATGCGCATCGAAGGGCTCGACCTCACGGCCGATGGCGTGAATGCGACCGGCAAGGATCCGGGCGACCTCTCGGTCTTTCCGCCGCAGGCGCTGATCCAGCCCGGCCAGCGTCAGAGCTTTCGTGTCCAATATGTCGGCGAACCCGCGCTCGCGCGCAGCAAGCATTATTTCGTCACTGCGGCACAGCTGCCGGTGCAGACGAACGATACGCAATCGAACGTCCAACTGCTCTATAATTTCCAGGTTCTCGTCAGCGTGTCGCCCGACGGCACGAAACCGGCGCTGTCGATCGCCTCGGCCGAGATCGGCAAGGATGCCGAGGGTAATCCGGCACCCGTGATTGCGGTCGCCAATGCCTCGGCGGCGCACGGCTATGTGTCGCGCGGCCGCGTCCGCGTCATCCAGTTCGCCCCCGACGGCAAGGAAGTCTTCCGTAAGGAAATCTCGGGCCCCGAGCTGCAGCAGACGCTCGGCTACGGCTTGATCGGCGGGGGTCAGACGCGCCGGATGACCTTGCCCATTCGCCTTCCGCAGCCCGGCGGGCGGATCGAGGCGCAGTTCACGCCCGACAATTGAAGGTTCCGGCGGTTCGCATGAACCCTCTTTTCATCGCAGGATTTTTGCTCGCCGTCTCGGCGATGCCGGTCGCTGGCCATGCGCAGGCTCCGGTGGATGCCGGCACGCGCGTGGTCATCGATCCGGGCGCCGACGGCGCGGCGATCAACCCGACGGGGCGCGCGGTCGTGCTGACCGCGCCGTTGTTCGACGGACAGGCCTATCTTGGCGACACGACGCTGACGCTCGAACCCGGCGGACAGGGGAGCTTTTCGGCCGAGCGCCTGCTCGTGCTGCTCGCGCCGCGGCTGGCGCCGCCGCTCATCGAGCGCCTGCGCGCGCGTTTGGCCGAACGCGGGACGATCGGGCGCGCCGACCTCGAAGGCGTCGGCGTCGGCATTCGTTATGATCCGCTCACACTGCAACTGGTCATGGATATCGCCCCCGCGAGCCGCGCCACCCGTTCGGTCACGCTCGGCGAAGAAGCCGCGCGCGGCGCGGTCAATTATATCGCACCCGCCGATTTCAGCGCCTATCTCAACATCCGCGGATCGATGGACTGGGTGCAGCAGGGCAGCGACAAAGGACTCGCGGCGCCGATCACCTTTCTCGACGGCGCGGTGCGCACGGGCGGGGTGGTGCTCGAAAGCGAAGCGAACTGGCAGGCGGGCGCGCGCGGCGCCGATTTTCAGCGTCGCGGCACGCGCTTCATCTACGACGACCGGGACAATCTCGTCCGCTGGGCCGGCGGCGATTTGCAGACGCTCGCGCGCGGGTTCCAGGCGGCGCCCGAGATCAGCGGCCTGTCGATCTCGCGCTTCTATTCGCTGCTCGACCCGCAGCGGATCATCCGTCCGCGTGGCAACCGCAGCTTCCGCATCGAGCGGCGCTCGGTTGTCGAGGTGCGCGTCAACGGCCAGCTGGTACGACGGCTCGAACTCGACCCCGGCACCTTCGACCTCAAGGATTTCCCTTTCACGCAGGGTTCGAACGATGTCCGGCTGACGATCACCGACGATGCCGGACGCACCGAATCGTTCAACTTCGACATCTTCCTCGATCAGGCGCAGCTTGCCGAAGGGCTCAGCGAGTTCGGCCTTTACGCCGGCGTGCTTGCGCCGCTCGGTCGGCGCGGCCCGGTATACAGCAATGATATGGCGTTCAGCGGCTTCTATCGCCGCGGGATCAGCGACCAGCTGACCGTCGGCGCCAATGCACAGGCCGACCCCAATGGCTGGATGGGCGGGGTCGAGACCGTGGTCGCGACGCCGATCGGCTCGTTCGGCGGCTTCGCCTCGGCTTCGCACGTCGACGGGGTGGGGAAGGGCTGGGCGTCGATCCTGACCTTTCAGCGCACGATCACGCGGCGCAGCGGCGGCGCCGACGCGCTGTCGCTGTCGTTCGAGACGCGCAGCCGCAACTTCGCGCCGATCGGCGTTGGCCTGCCGTCGAACCCGTACCGCTATGTCGCGGGCGCCAGCTATAATGGCGCGATCAACGACGCGCTCTATGCCGGGCTCGACGCGCGCTATTCGCGTGGCCGCGCCGACGAGCCCAATGTCGCGAGCCTGCGCGCGACCGGCGGCTGGCGCATCTCGCCGCAGCTGAACCTGACCGGCGACGTCAGTTACGAACGCGCCGGCCGGCAGGACCGCGTCGGTGTCTTCGTCTCGCTCGTCTTCCGCCTCGACCGCGCGTCGAGCCTGCGCTCGGACTATGACAGCCGGAACAACCGCAAGCGGTTGACGTACCAGACCTATCGTGGCTCGGGCACGGGCGCATATAATTTCAGCGCCGATGTCGAACATAGCGACCTTGGCGTCGCGACGACCGCGAACGGCATCTATTACAGCAACCGCACCGAACTCGGTTTCAGCCATTTCGGTACCTTCGACCGCGATCTCGGCGGATCGACGGGGCAGCGCAGCTCTTTGCGCTTCGGCACCTCGCTCGCGGTCGCCGATGGCAGTTTCACGATCGGACGGCCGATCCAGGACAGTTTCGCGATCGTCCGCGCGCACCCCTCGCTGAAGGGGACCGACCTCTTCGTCGACGCCAACGGCCGCTTCTCGACCGCGAACAGCGGCGCGATGGGGACCGCGCTGCAACCGAGCCTCAGCAGCTACAGCGAGCGCAATCTGCTGGTCACCGCGCCCGACGCGCCGATCGGCACCGACCTAGGTGAGGGATCGTTCCGCCTGCTGCCCGCATATCGCAGCGGATATAAGCTAACGGTAGGATCGGATTATATGGTGAGCGTCGTCGGACGCCTGCTCGGCACCAATGGCGAGCCGATCACGCTAATCGCGGGAACCGCGGTGGAGGAAGCGCATCCCGAACGCGAGCCGGTGCCGCTGTTCACCAATGCCGCAGGCCGGTTCGGCGCGACCGGGCTGGCGCCTGGCCGTTGGCGTATCACTTTAAGCGATGCCGACCGGACCCGGTTCGATCTCGTCATCCCCGACAGTGCCAATCGGACGATAGCGGCGGGCGATCTTGTCCCCGCGATGCCGTAGCGGCGCTGCTTTCTTGCGGCCGCTTGTAAATGCTGCCTGACTGCTACCGGCGAAATACTGCGATTGGCGCTTCCGAATGGCGGTTAAGGCTGAAAGAGGCGGGCGAGAGCTTCGCGCGACCGTGAAATTCGCCTAATTTACTATTCCCACTCGATCGTCCCCGGCGGCTTCGATGTATAGTCGTACACCACGCGGTTGATGCCCTGCACCTCGTTGATGATGCGTGTCGCGCAGCGGCTGAGGAAGCTGGCGTCGAAGGGGTAGATGTCCGCGGTCATGCCGTCGGTCGAGGTCACCGCGCGGAGTGCGCAGACATGGTCGTAGGTGCGGCCGTCGCCCATCACGCCGACGGTCTTGACGGGGAGCAGCACCGCGAACGCCTGCCAAATCGCGTCGTAGAGACCGGCGTTGCGGATCTCTTCGAGATAGACGGCGTCGGCCTTGCGCAGGATGTCGCAGCGGTCCTTGCTGACTTCGCCCGGGATGCGGATCGCGAGGCCGGGTCCGGGGAAGGGGTGGCGGCCGACGAAAATGTCGGGGAGGCCGAGTTCCTTGCCGAGCAGGCGGACTTCGTCCTTGAACAACTCGCGCAGCGGCTCGACGAGCTTCATGTTCATGCGTTCGGGTAGGCCGCCGACATTGTGGTGGCTCTTGATCGTGACGCTCGGTCCGCCGGTAAACGACACAGATTCGATGACGTCGGGATAGAGCGTGCCTTGCGCGAGGAAATCGGCGCCGCCGATCTTCTTCGCTTCTTCCTCGAACACATTGATGAATTCGGCGCCGATGAACTTGCGCTTCTTCTCGGGGTCGGTGACGCCCGCGAGGCCTGCCATGAAGCGTTCCTCGGCGTCGACGACGACGAGCGGGATATTATAATGGTCGCGGAACAGGCGTTCGACCTGCTCGCGCTCGTTCATGCGAAGCAGGCCATGATCGACGAAGACGCAGGTGAGTTGCTCACCGATCGCTTCGTGGATCAGCACTGCGGCGACCGCGCTGTCGACGCCGCCTGACAGGCCGCACAGCACGCGCTGGTCGCCGACCTGTTCGCGGATCTCGGCGATCTTCGTGGCGCGGAATTCGGCCATCGTCCATTCGCCGCTGCAGCCGCAGACGTGGCGGACGAAATTGGCGATCAGCTTCGCGCCGTCGGGGGTGTGCACGACCTCGGGGTGGAACTGCGTGCCGTAATAGCGACGCTCGTCGTCGGCGATCAGCGCGAAGGGCGCGCCGTCGCTGACCGCGACGATGCGGAAGCCGGGGGCGAATTGCGTGACGCGGTCGCCATGGCTCATCCACACCTGATGGCGCTCGCCGACTTCCCACAGCCCGTCGAACAGCACGCAGGGTTCGGTGACGGTCAGGAAAGCGCGGCCGAATTCGCCGTCGCGTTCGCCGTCGGCGCCGCCGGGCTCGACCTGTCCGCCGAGCTGCTGGCTCATCACCTGCTGGCCGTAACAAATGCCGAGGATGGGAAGGCCGCTGTCGAAGACGGATTGCGGCGCGCGGGGGCTGCCGTTGGCAGGGACCGAAGCGGGCGAACCCGACAGGATCACGCCCTTCGGCTTCATCCGTTCGAGCGCGGCTTCGGCCGCGTTGAACGGGACGATCTCGCTATAGACGCCAGCCTCGCGGACGCGGCGGGCGATGAGTTGGGTCACCTGGCTGCCGAAATCGACGATCAGGATGGATTCAGGGGCGGAGGAGGAGTCGGGAGTCGGCATGGGTGGCCGATAAGGGCGAAGGCCCATGCTGTCCAGCGGTCGATATGGCCCGCCCGTCGAACAAGCGTGGTCCCGACACATTGTTGCGACAATTGCGACATAACTGAACGCCAGACAAAGCGCGGCGTCAGGAGGCGTTAAGCGCTGCAGTGCCAAGAAAAAAACAAGATAGAAAAGAAACAAAGGTTCTCCCCAATGAATAGCATCCGCCTTTCCATTTCCGCACGCGCCGCCCTGCTCGCCGCAGGCGCCTCTTTCGCGCTGCCCGCAATGGCGGAAACGCCGATCGGTCCGCCGGCGACCGCCGCCGTCGCCGAACAGCCGGCAGAAGCTGCGCCCGCCGCGCCCGAAACGGTCGAGGATGCCTATGACGATTACGGCGAGGACGAGATCATCGTCACTGCGCCGCGGCTCGCGGGCCAGCTCGACACCGATATCAAGGCCGAGGCCGAGCTCGATGAGGCGGCGATCGCGAGCTACGGCGTGTCGAATGTTTCCGAACTGCTCGATGCGCTCGCCCCGCAGACGCGCTCGGGGCGCGGGCGCGGCGGCGGGCGGCCGATCATCCTGGTGAACGGCCGCCGCATCGGCGGCTTTGGCGAGGTGCGCAACCTGCCTCCCGAAGCGATCGCCAAGGTCGAGGTCTTCCCCGAGGAAGTTGCGCTACAATATGGCTATTCGGCCGACGAGCGTGTCGTCAACATGGTGCTCAAGCCCAATTTCCGCCAGATCGCGATCGAGGGCGAGGGCGGCATCCCGACGCAGGGCGGCCGCTTCCAGAGCGAGATCCAGCCAAGCTTCCTCGCGATCGGCGACAATGGCCGGCTCAACGTCAACGGGGGCTGGGAACATAAATCGATGCTGCTCGAGAGCGAGCGGGGTCTCGATTATGGCGGCGACGCGAACCAGGCGGCCGAGGCTCCTGCGCGCAGCCTGCTCGGCGCGTCGGACGAATATTCGATCGATGCGACGATCCAGCGCAGCCTGAACAAGGTCACCGACGCGTCGGTCAATGTGCGCTGGGACCAGACCGATACGCTGTCGCTGCTCGGTCCGGGGCTTGCGGGCGTGGGCGATCCGCTCGAACGCGACAGCCGCGCGCGTAACCTTACCACCACCGCAAGCATCAACGGGATGCTCGGCGACTGGCGCTGGTCGGTGACGGGCAATTATGCCGACGCCGATCAGCTTACCTTCACCGATCGGGTGATTACGCCGACCGGGGGCGGTGCCCGCTTTGAAACCACCGACCGCTTCGACAGCAGCCAGCAAACGTTCGGCGCCAACGCCAATCTGTCGGGAACGGTGACCGAGGGCTGGGCGGGGCCGATCCGCCTGTCGATGACGGGCAGCTATTCGGGGCTGCGCTTCGACAGCCGTTCGGATCGTCTGGGCGATATCGTCACGACCGATCTCGCGCGCGACCTGCCGAGCGTGTTCGGTTCGCTGACCGTGCCGCTGCTCGATCCCGAATATGAGGTCGGCAATATCGGCCGCGTCTCGCTGACGCTAAGCGGGCAGGTGGCGAATCCCAGTGACTTTGAATCGCTCAAAAGCTGGGGCGCGAACCTCAACTGGGGCGTGACCGACAATCTGTCGCTGATCGCGAGCTTCAACAATGACGAGGCGGCGCCCGGCATCCAGCAACTCGGCGCCGCGCCGCTGACGACCGACGGCGTGACCTATTACGACCTCCGGACCGGTCAGACGGTGCAAATATCGACGACGACGGGGGGTAACCCTTTCCTGCTCGCCGAACAGCGCCGCGACCTCAAGCTTGGTCTGAACTGGTCGCCGCCGATGATCGAGGGACTCAATCTTTCGATCAACTATAACAGCAACAAAAGCTATGACACCGCGAACAGCTTCCCCCTCCTGACCCCCGAGATTGAGGCCGCCTTCCCCGATCGCGTCACGCGCGATGCCAATGGCGTCCTGCTCGCGATCGACCAGCGGCCGGTCAATTTCGACCGGTCCGAAAATTCGCAAATCCGCTGGGGCCTCAACTTCGGCAAGAGCTTCGGCCAGCAGGAGCAACGCGGCCGCGGGCTCGGTGGTCCCGGCGGCGGCCGTCCCGAAGGCGCGGGTGCGCGCGAAGGCGGCGGACGCGGCGACGGTGCGGGCCGTCAACGCGGCGGCGGGGGCGGCGGTCCGCGCATGGGTGGCCGCGGCGGCGGCGGCCCCGGCGGCATGTTCGGCGGGCCACAGGGCGGCCGCTGGCAGGTGTCGCTCTACCACACGGTCAAGCTGACCGATAAAGTGTTGATCCGCCCCGGCGTCGCCGAACTCGACCTGCTGAACGGTTCGGCAACGGGCAGCGGCGGCGGTAGCAACCGTCACCTCTTCGAACTCGACGGCGGCCTGTTCAACAAGGGTATGGGTGTGCGGCTCAGCGCCAAATATGACAGCGGCAGCACGGTGACCGGCGGCACGGCGGGCGACCTGAAGTTCGGCGATCTCGCGACGTTCAACCTGCGTTTCTTCGTCGACCTGAACCAGAAGGCGAAGCTGACCGAAAAGCTGCCGTTCCTCAAGGGATCGCGCCTGCGCCTGTCGGTCGACAATGTCTTTGACGCACAGCGCAAGATCACCGACGCGAACGGTATCGTGCCGCTCAATTACCAGCCCGGCTATATCGACCCCTTGGGCCGCTATATCGAACTGGAGTGGCGCAAGACCTTCTAGGCGGCGACGCGCGCGCCCGCGACCGCGTCGCGTGGCGGTTCGGCCGGAACAAAGGTCAGCGCCTTGGCGAATTGCGCGGTGCAGCTTGCCCAGCTGTACCGCGCGCCGAGCGCTTCGGCGTCGGCACGGTCGCACGCGAGCGCCATGTCGATCGCGCGGCCGAGATTCTCGTCGAGCGCCCCCGCGCCATCGCGTACGATGTCGGCCGGGCCCGGTACCGGATAGGCGGCTACCGGCGTTCCGCAGCTCATCGCCTCGATGATGACGAGGCCGAAGGTGTCGGTGCGGCTGGGAAAGACAAAAACGTCGGCGCCCGAATAGGCTGAAGCCAGCGCCTCGCCGCCCAGCTTGCCGAGGAACAAGGCGTCGGGATATTGCGCCTTCAGTTCGGCGAGCGCGGGGCCCTCGCCGACGACGACTTTGGTGCCCGGCCGGTCGGTCGCGAGGAAGGCGCCGATATTCTTTTCGACCGCGACGCGGCCGACATAAAGCTGGATCGGCCGCGCGAGGCCCGCATAGGCCGGATGCGGCGCACGATCGGCGCGGAACAGCGCGTGATCGACGCCGCGTTCCCACATCATCGTTTGTGTCAGGCCCTGCTCGGCGAGCTCGCGCGCCAGGCTGCGCGTCGCGACCATGATGTGCCGCGCCGGGCGGTGGAACCAGCGGATGAAGCGCCACACGAACGCCGTCGAGACCGGCAGCCGGGCCGCGACATATTCGGGAAAGCGCGTGTGATAGGCGGTGGTGAAAGGGAATTTGTTGCGGATGCACCAGCGCCGCGCCGCCATGCCGAGCGGGCCTTCGGTCGAGATATGGATCGCCTGCGGACCAAAGGCGCGGATGTGCCGCCCCACCTTACGCCAGCCGGCAAAGGCAAGGCGGATTTCGGGATAGGAGGGGCAAGGGAGCGAACGGAACAGATCGGGCGAGATGACACCGACCTCATGCCCCGCCGCGCGCAATTCGGCGATCGTCGCCTGCAGCGTGCGGACGACGCCGTTGACCTGCGGCTCCCACGCGTCGGTGACGATCAATATCCTCATGCGGCCGGACCCTTATGCTGCGCGCGCCGGAGCGGGCAGTTTCAGCGGCGTCGGTGCGGAGCGGCTCGCGACTTCCTCGGCCCAGTGGAGGATTTCCATCGTGCCGTCGTGATGCTCGACCAGTGCGGTGCAGCCTTCGACCCAGTCGCCATCGTTATAATATTCGGTGCCCTCGATCTCGCGCATCTCGGCGCTGTGGATGTGACCGCAAACCACGCCGTCGACGCCGCGCGAGCGGGCGGCGTGGGCGACGACTTCTTCGTACCGGCCGATGAACTGGACCGCGTTCTTGACCTTGTGCTTGGCGACCATCGACAGCGACCAGTAAGGCAGGCCGAACGCGCTGCGGACGCGATTGACGACCACATTGCACTTCATCAGCGCGGTGTAAGCGGCGTCGCCGACGAAGGCGAGCCAGCGGTGCGCGAGCATGACCGCGTCGAACTCGTCGCCATGGACGACCAGCAATTTGCGGCCGTCGGCGGTTTCGTGGATCGCCTCGCGGCGGATCTCGACCCCGCCGAAATCGAAGCCGTCGAACGGCTTGCACATTTCGTCATGGTTGCCCGGGACATAGACGACGCGCGTGCCGCGCTTCGCGCGCTTGAGCACGCGCCAGACGACGTCATTATGCTCGGGCGGCCAGAAATGGCGTTTCTTCAATCGCCAGCCGTCGATGATATCGCCGACGAGGTACAGCGTCTCGCAATCGACATGGTCGAAGAAATCGATCAGCATCGCGGCGTTGCAGCCGCGTGTGCCGAGATGGATGTCGCTCACCCACACCGTACGATAGCTCCGCCGCTCGCCGATCAGCCGTTCGGGCACATGCGGGTCGGTGGTGAACGGGTCGGGAAAGCGGGCGGGGATGGGCAGGGTCGAAATCGATGCCATGTCACACTCCGAAGGCAGCCTTTGCTGCCCCCGGCGTAGACAGGAGATTTGTTACAGCGTGCGACTCAAAGTCGCGACAGTTTGAAGAAAGTTCAGCGGCAGCTTTGTGACGTTGCCTATTTGACACATATCCGTGTTAACCATGATCCAATCAGGTTCGTCGGATCACCAAGTTCCTGATTTCGCTCATATCCTCCATGGCAAAGCGGACGCCCTCGCGGCCTAGGCCACTGTCCTTCACCCCGCCATAGGGCATATTGTCGACGCGATAGGACGACACATCGTTCACGACGATCCCGCCGACGTCGAGATGATCCCACGCGTCGAGCACCTTGTGGATGTCGCGCGTGAAGATGCCCGCCTGCAGCCCGAATTTGCTGTCGTTGACCTCGGCGAGCGCGGCGTCCCAATCGGTGAATTTCGAGAGGATGACGACCGGGCCAAAAGCTTCCTCGCGCACGACGTCGGTATCGGTGCCGACATCCTCCAGCAGCGTGGCTTCGAGCATATTGTCTTCGCAGCCGCCGCCCGCCAGCAACGTTGCACCGGCGGCGACCGCATCGTCGATCCAGCCCTTCAGCCGCTGCGCCTCCTTGACCGAGATCATCGGGCCGATGAAGGTATCGCGCAGTTTCGGATCGCCCGATTTCAGCGTCTTCACCTTCGCGGTGAGCATGTCGCGGAAGCTGTCGTAGATATCTTCATGGATGATCACGCGCTGCACGTGGATGCAGCTTTGCCCCGACTGGTAATAGCCGCCGAAGACGATCCGCGCGAGGGCATGGTCGAGGTCGGCGTCCTTGTCGACGATCACCGCCGCATTGCCGCCGAGTTCGAGCACGACCTTCTTCTTGCCCGCCTTTGCCTTGAGATCCCAGCCGACCCCGGGCGAGCCGGTGAAGGACAAAAGCTTGAGCCGCTCGTCGGTGGTGAACAGATCGGCGCCCGCGCGCGTCGCGGGCAAGATGCTGAACGCGCCCGCTGGCAATATGTCGCATTCGGCGAGCACCTCGCCCATGATGATCGCGCCGAGCGGCGTCAGCGACGCGGGCTTCATCACGAACGGACAGCCCATCGCGATCGCCGGGGCGATCTTGTGCGCCGCGAGGTTGAGCGGGAAGTTGAACGGCGAGATGAAGCTGCACGGCCCGATCGGCACGCGCTTCCACATCCCCATGTAGCCCTTGGCGCGCGCCGAAACGTCGAGCGGCTGGACTTCGCCATAATTGCGCGTCGCTTCCTCGGACGCGATGCGGAAGGTGTCGATCAGGCGCGTGACTTCACCCTCGCTGTCGGCGATCGGCTTGCCCGCCTCGACGCACAAAGCATAAGCGAGTTCGGCGAACCGTTCCTGAAAGCGCGTTACGCAATGGCTGAGCACGTCGCGCTTCTCGAAGCTCGCGAGCTTCGCCATCGGCTCGGCGGCGCGGACGGCGCCGGCGATCGCCTCGTTGATCACGTCGGGGGTCGCGAGCGCGGTGCGAAACGCGACCTCGCCGGTGAACTTGTCGATCACCTCGAGGTCGGTGTTCGGCTGCACCGCCTTGTTGTTGAGATACAGCGGATAGACGTCTTTGAGTTTCATGCGGCCGGTCTCCGTATCCCGGCGAAAGCCGGGACCCAGTGCGGGATATAGGACCCCGGCTTTCGCCGGGGTAGGGATACCAAAGATTACAGCTCCTTCGACAATTTCTTGATGTCGATATTGAGGATCTGGTCATTCTCCGAATAATCGACTGGGCAGTCGATCAGGTGGACGCCCGGCGTATCGCGCGTATGCGCCAGCAGCTCTTTCAAATGAGCCGCGCTTTCGACGCGATGCCCGTGCGCGCCATAGCTTTCGGCATATTTCACGAAATCGGGGTTGCCATAGGTCAGCCCCCAATCCTTGAACCCCATATTCGCCTGTTTCCAGCGGATCATGCCATAGCTGTTGTCGTTGAGGATCAGCACGGTGATGTTGAGGCCGAGGCGGACGGCGGTCTCCATCTCCTGGCTGTTCATCATGAAGCCGCCGTCGCCGCAGATCGCCATGACCTTGCGCCCCGGATAGACCATCGCCGACATCATCGCGCTCGGGAGCCCCGCGCCCATCGTCGCCAGCGCATTGTCGAGCAGCACCGTGTTCGGTTTGTACGCCGTGTAGCCGCGTGCGAACCAAATCTTGTAGACGCCATTGTCGAGGCAGATGATCCCGTCGTCGGGCATCGCGTCGCGGATCGACTGGACGAGGTGCGGCGGGAAGATCGGGAAACGCTCGTCCTTCGCGAGCGGCGCGGTATGCTCGACCTCGGCCTTGCGATAGGCGAGCAGGTGATCGAATTTCCACCCGCCGTTCGGGACGATATCCTCCTTCATCTGCCACACGGCGTTGGCGATATCGCCGATCACCTCGATGTCGGGGAAATAGACCGGATCGACCTCTGCGGTCTTGCTCGACACATGGATCACCGTCGGGCCGCCGCGCTGCATGAAGAAGGGCGGTTTCTCGATGACATCATGCCCGAGGTTGACGATGCAGTCCGACGCCTCGACCGCGCGGTGGACGAAATCGCCCGATGACAGCGCGGCGCAGCCAAGGAATTTCGGGTGGCGCTCGTCGATCACGCCTTTGCCGAGCTGCGTCGTCAGGAAGGGAATGCCGGTCTTTTCGATGAACTGCAGCAGCATGCGGCCAGTCATCGTGCGGTTCGCGCCGGCGCCGATCACGAGCACGGGCGAAGTTGCTTCCTCGAGAGCCTTCACCGCCTCTCGGATCGATTTGACGTCGGCGGTCGGCCGGCGCGAGTGGCTGCGCTTCAGCGGCAGGCTGTCGGTATGCTCGTCGGCGATATCCTCGGGCAGCTCGATATGCACTGCGCCGGGCTTTTCCTCCTCGGCAAGACGAAATGCTTCGCGCACGCGGCTCGGGATATTGTCCGACGACGCCATCTGGTGGGTATATTTGGTGATCGGTCCCATCATCGCGACGACGTCGAGGATCTGGAAGCGACCCTGTTTCGATTTCTTGATCGGCTTTTGCCCGGTGATCATCATCATCGGCATGCCGCCCAATTGCGCATAGGCGGCAGCGGTGACGAAGTTGGTCGCGCCGGGCCCCAATGTCGCAAGGCACACGCCGGTCTTGCCGGTATGGCGGCCGTAAGTTGCGGCCATGAAGCCCGCGCCCTGCTCGTGGCGCGTCAGGATCAGCTTGATCTTGGTCGAGCGCGACAGGCTGTCGAGAAAGTCGAGATTCTCTTCGCCCGGAACGCCGAAAATATATTCGACGCCTTCTTCTTCCAGGCACTCGATGAACAGGTCGGATGCTTTTTTCATGCTACAGTCGCCCCCTCAGCCACGCACCCCAACGGTGCGGCCCCAAGTTATGCCGGCGACCCCTCAGCACAATGTCCGTTGCAGCGGCGCTCGTCACAGGCCGCGAGTCCCTGCTGCATCGGGAAGGGTTTGTAACGAGGGCGAAAGGGGTTGTCACCCTGCCGGCCCTTGCTTCACCCGGAAAGCCTGCTTTGATTTCATTCGACGAGATTTGTCACAATGCAAAGCGGGGCGGTTGCTCCAAAGGAGGATCGGCCAGGTGATTTAGGAGGCGGCGATCTTTCAGGAGCGTCCTAGCGTAACACGAACTTCTGCAGCTCTCGCATATCCTTCAAGACCGGGATATATTCTTGCATGAGACAGCCCCATCGAATCCAGTTCAGCCATCGCGACGCGGAAATCGCGCGTCGGTATCGTATACTTTGTGAGGGAGACTTCCCCTTGCTCAAACTGCGCCACATACTCATCCAGAGAGCTTACGGGATTTTTCAGGTATGTGAATTTACCAAACTGGTTCTTTATTCGGGGGTTCCAGACGGCTGGCACTTTTACAATCGGACAACCCGAAGACTCGCTCCACGCCGCATTTTTGCTGTCTAGAACCCATACAGCGACATATTTTTCGAGACTAATTCCCCGGCGAACGTGTCCGCTGAAAGCAAAGAACGCCGCGACGAACGGGCTTTCCGTCCAATCAAGTAATCTGGTCGGGAGACCGTGATGTTGCCCAAGGCCGAGCATCGCCATTTGATCATTCCGCAGTGAATCCGGCATCTCCTCCAATTCGCATTCGGCCGCAAACTCTTGGAGTAATTGATCGGCTACGACGTCTTTTTGGGCCCTTGCGCCGTCGAACCATCGATCAAAGGTCGTGCTGAGCCTCCATTCGTCAGACCCTTGCCCACGGAACAGATATTCTCCCTTCCGGAACAATCCGTCCGCGAAAAAATCTGTCACTATCTTGCCTCGAAACTCCGCCCAAGATCCGCAGCCAACTTGGGAGATATTTTTGGAGATTTCCCTTTCTCCTTGAAAGATCCCCATATCTTTTCCCCCTCTCCACTATTGAATGATTTGCGGATGTTAATGTTCGATAGGCAATTCACGAATAGCGACGGGCCCTAATCGACGTCGAACAGCCCCGCGAGTTGCTCGACCATCGTTCCGCCCAATTGCTCGGCGTCCATGATCGTGACGGCGCGGCTGTAATAGCGTGTCACGTCATGCCCGATGCCGATCGCGCACAGCTCGACCGGCGAGCGATTCTCGATCCATTCGATGACCTGTCGCAAATGCTGGTCGAGGTAGGCGCCATGGTTCACCGACAGCGTGCTGTCATCGACCGGCGCGCCGTCGGAGATGACCATCAGGATGCGGCGTTCCTCGGGCCGGTTGATGATGCGCTGGTGCGCCCACATCAGCGCCTCGCCGTCGATATTTTCCTTCAGCAGCCCTTCGCGCATCATCAGCCCGAGCGACTTGCGCGCGCGGCGATAGGGTTCGTCGGCGGGCTTGTAGATGATGTGGCGGAGGTCGTTGAGGCGGCCGGGATGCGCCGGGCGTCCCGCGGCGAGCCAATCCTCGCGGCTCTGCCCGCCTTTCCACGTCCGCGTCGTAAAGCCGAGGATCTCGGTCTTCACCCCGCAGCGCTCGAGCGTGCGCGCAAGAATGTCGGCGCTGATCGCGGCGATGCTGATCGGCCGCCCGCGCATCGAGCCGCTATTGTCGATGAGCAGCGTGACGACGGTGTCGCGGAAGTCGGTATCGCGCTCGACCTTGTAGCTGAGCGACTGGCCGGGCGAGACGATGACGCGCGCGAGCCGCGCCGCGTCGAGCTGGCCTTCTTCCTGGTCGAAATCCCAGGCGCGGTTCTGCTGCGCCATCAGGCGCCGCTGGAGCCGGTTCGCGAGCTTGGTCACCGCGCCCTGCAGATGCTGCATCTGCGTATCGAGATAGGCGCGCAGCCGGGTCAGCTCGTCGGCATCGCAAAGCTCGGTCGCGGCGATGATCTCGTCATGCTTTTCGGTGAAGCGCAGATAGTTGAAATCGGGAATGTCGCTCGGCAGGCGGTTGGGGCGTACGGGCAGCATGCCCTCGTCGCCTTCGCCGCCCATTTCGGGCTCGCCGTCGGCTTCCATTTCCTGCGCGTCAGGATCGCTGTCGCCGTCGTCGGCCTGATCGCCCGCCATCTCGGCGCGCGCATCGACCTGTGATTCACCCGCGCCGCCGTCTTCGCTTTCCTGTTCTTCCGGTGAGTCTTCGGCTTCGGTCTCGTCCTGATCGCCGCCGTCTTCGGCGCCTTCCTCCAGCGGCTCGTCGCTCTGGATGAGGTCGAGGTGACGGAGCGCGAGCTTCGCGGTTTCGGCAAAGGCGGCCTGATCGTCGAGCAGCATCGACATTGCGGTGAGGTCACCGCCGGCTTCGTTGGTGATCCATTCGCGCACCAGCGACAGGCCGGTTTCGGTCCCCTGCGGCGCGCGGTCGCCGGTCAGCGCCTCGCGCAGCATCAGCTCGAGCGCGCTCGAAATCGGCACATCCTCGCGGCCTTGCGCGCGGCTGATCGGGTCGCTGCGCATTCGCATCGCGAGACTGGCCGAAAGGTTGCTGCGCATGCCATCCATATGGCGCGCGCCCAGCGCCTCGATCCGCGCGCGCTCCATCGCGTCGAACGCCGCGGCGGCGAGCGGTTCGGCGGGGCGCGCCGCGGCGTGCAATTTCTCGCTGTGGTGCTTCATGCGCAAAGCATAGCTGTCCGCAAAGCCGCGTGCCTCGGCGACCTGATCGGCGGGCAGAGTTCGAGACGGCGTCGGTACCTTGATTGCCTTGCCGATCTGCGCGGGCGCGTCGGCGGTGAAACCGACCTCGACCTCAGCATCGCGCGTCACCGCGCGCGCGACGCTCGACAGCGCGGCCTTGAAATCGTCGAGGGGAGAGTGGGTGGACATTTCGAGTCGGCTCTAACCAGCTTTGGCGTGGGAAGGAAGAGGATGAGGAGGCGCATACAATAATCGTCACCCCGGACTTGATCCGGGGTCCATGGCTTCGTCGGCCGAATGGACCCCGGATCAAGTCCGGGGTGACGAAAGGAGGAGTAAGCGAGGCCCTAGCTAAGCTCGCTTGACCTCGCGCGGCCGGAAGAGCATCCGCGCCCTATGTCCTCCCCCACAATCTCCCCCATGAAAAAGCCCTGGATCGTCATCCTCTGCGCGGCGTTCATCGTCACGCTTGCAATGGGCGTCCGCCAGTCGTTCGGACTGTTCCTGCCACAGATGAGCGTCGATATCGGTATCAGCCGTTCCGACTTCGGCCTCGCGATGGCGCTCCAGAACCTGCTCTTCGGTCTCGTCCAGCCTTTCGTCGGCGCGCTTGCCGACAAGCATGGCGCGGGACGCGTCGTGCTCGGCGGGGCGCTGCTTTATGCGCTCGGGCTGATCGGCGCGGCGTTCGCGACCGACGCGATCGGGCTGCATATCAGTTTCGGCCTGTTGATCGGCATGGCGCAGTCGGCGACGACCTTCGTTGTCGTGCTCGGCGCCGTCGGCCGCGTCGTCAGTCCCGAAAAGCGCAGCAGCGCCTTCGGCATCGTCACCGCCGGCGGTTCGCTTGGGCAATTTCTCGTCGTGCCGCTGGCGTCGATGCTGCTCGGCAACATCGGTTATCACGAAACCTTGTGGATCATGGCAGGCCTCGTCGCGCTCTGCGGCCTGCTCGCGATCGGCGTTTCGGGCCGCACCGATACGCCGGGGACGCTGCAGGTCGAGGAACAGACCGCGCGGGAAGCGCTGCGCGAGGCCGCCGTCCACCGCGGTTACTGGCTGCTCAACGCCGGCTTCTTCGTCTGCGGCTTCCACATCGCCTTTATCGCGACGCATCTGCCAGCCTATCTCGACGACAAGGGGCTCGGCATCGAAATCGGCGCGCAAGTGCTCGCACTCGTCGGGCTGTTCAACATCCTCGGCTCATACGTCTTTGGCCGCGCGGGCGATTTCTTGCGTCAGAAATATGTGCTGTCGGCGCTCTACACCGCGCGCTCGGCGGTGATCGCGCTCTTCCTCTTCACGCCGCTCAGCCACGCGAGCGCACTGGCCTTCGCCGCCGCGATGGGCTTCCTTTGGCTCGGCACCGTGCCGCTCACCAGCGGCATCGTCGGGCGTGTCTTCGGCATCCGTTATTTGTCGATGCTCTACGGCATCGTTTTCCTTAGCCACCAGCTCGGCAGCTTCTTCGGCGCGTACACCGCAGGACTGATCTTCGACGCCACGGGCAGCTATAATATCGCCTGGGGCTTTTCGATCGCGCTCGGCCTGTTCGCCGGGCTCGTCCACCTGCCGATCGCCGACGCGCCGGTCAAACGGCTGCAATCCGCATGAGGATCGCGCGGCAGGACTGGGTGGCGCTCGCGCTGTTCGCTCTTGTCGCAGCGGGAGGTCTGTGGCTGTGGACCGGCGAGGGGCCGGTCGTATGGCTCACCAATTTCGCGATCATGTGCGGCTTTTAGGGCCTCACTGTGGTTCCTCAACCTCGGGGGTGCGGTGACAGATTGCATCGTCGCCGTCCTTGGGCACCGCGGGGTCGGGAAGAAGCCGGAACACATGCGCCCACTGCGTCGCGACGCGCTCGGGCCGCGTGCGCTTGTTCGCGACGACGTCGATGAAGTCTCGGCACGCGACCGCGCTGCGCAGGAAATTGCTGTGCCCGGTCGATCCGCGCGAGACGTCGGTCGTATCGACGACGGTGAGGCCCGGACGCGACGCGGGATAGCAACGTTCGGGTAGTCCCTTCGCCTTCAGATCGGCGGCCTCGAACGGATCGAAGCAATAGGGCGAACCCAATCGCGGATAGCCGTGGAGCGCGCGCGATGCAGCGAGCGCCTTGTCGGCGCGCGAGGTATAGACGGTGATCCGGCGGTTGTTGGCAACACGCCGCGCCGACAAGACCTCGTCCTCGATGTCGCGCTCGAACGTCTCGCGGTCGATGTCGGGCGAGGCGAGAATGATGTTCGAGATATTGCTGCTGTCGGCGTTGCTCGACGTACGGTCGACATAGGAGATTGCGGGGATCACTAGCCGCGCGCCGAGCGAGTGCGACACGATCACAATCTCCTTGACCCATGTCTGTTCGGCGAGTGTCTTCAGGAAATCGCGGAAGTTGCGCACGTCGTGATACATGTTCGTCTCGTCGACGACATAGCTCAGCACCTTGCCCTGCGACGGCCAGCTATATTCGATGATCGGTCCGTCGAAGTCCGTCATGCGCGCGATCTGCGCGGCGTCCTTCGAGGTGGTCGAGAAATTTTCTCGATAGCCGTGAATATAGAGCAGCACGCGGCCCTGCTTGCGGTCGGTTTCGGCTTGCAGCGCGCGCCACCAGTCGGAGGAGGTCTGAAAGGCGAGCGGCGCGAGTTGCTTCTTTTTCTTGCCGACGATCACCTCGCGCGGCGCGTTGAAACGGCCGTAGCGGACATGGTCGCCGCGATGGCGGAGCAGTTCGATTTCGGGCGTGCGGCAATCGGGCAGGCGGCTCGTCGCGAAGAAATAGGGCAGCGCCTCGCCATCGACCACCGCGCCCGGCTGCGCGGTGCAGCGCGGGTCGGCGACATAATCGGCGTGGCGGATCTTGCCATAATCGACCGCCGCGATGCTGCATCCGGTGAGCGGGACGATGGCCAGTGCAGCCAACAGGGCGTGCTTCATCTTTGAAAAACCTGAAACATCGTGCGACGCTGGCAGAGGAGAAGAGGCTTTGGAAGCCGAAAAGCGACCGTCCGAAGAGTGTTGATCGAATAATACACTTCGCCTATTCCTGTTGCTCGCTGTTTGCGCGGTGTGTCCACAGGGAGGGATTTATGACGGCTTTCGCTGCCTTGCTGCTGACGGTGGTCGCGCCCGCGGCCTACACGCCGCCGTTCGATCCGGGCCGGCTCAAGGACAATGTCGCGGGGACGCCCGGCGAGTTGCTCGTGCTCGGGACGCCGCACCTGTCGGGACTGCCCGATGGTTTCAAGCCCGAAAGCCTCGATCCATTGCTTGCGCGCCTTGCCACCTGGAAGCCCGCGATCATCACGATCGAAGGGCTTTCGGGAACCGATTGTGAGCTGCTGATCCGCTACAAGCCGCTTTATCCCGGCGCTGCCGACTATTGCTGGGACCCCAGCGCCGCGCAAAAGATCGTCGGGCTCGACATGGTCGCCGCGACGGTCGAAGCCGACAAGTTGCTCGGCGCCTGGCCGGGGAGCCCGGCGCCCGCCGATCGCCGCCGCCTTGCCGCGCTGTTCCTTGCGGGCGGCGAGCCCGCGTCGGCGCTCGTGCAATGGCTGCGGTTGCCCATCGGCGAACGGCGCGCCGGTGACAGCCTCGACCCGACGCTCGTCGCGGAGCTGGAAAAGCTGCGCACGCGCCGCAACGAAAATTTCCTGATCGGCGCGGCGCTGGCTGCGCGGCTCGGGCTCGAACGCGTCTATGCGACCGACGACCATAGCGCCGACGGCGTCACGGCTTCGCTCGACAAGGATCCGGGCTATGGCGCCACGCTCCAGCGGATATGGGACAATCCGGTCGTGAAGGAGCGCATCGCCGCCGAAAAGGCGATCGCGGCAAAGCTCGAGGACGAGGGCGTGCTCGCAATGTACCGCGCGTATAATGATCCCGCCATGATGCGACAGGCGTTCGACAGCGATTTCGGCGCCGCGCTCGCCGACACCAGTTCGCAGCAATATGGCCGCCGCTACACCGGCTGGTGGGAAACGCGAAACCTGCGCATGGTGGCTAATATCCGCGCCGCGATGGCGGTCCGTCCCGGCGCCCGCACGCTCGCGATCGTCGGCGCATCGCACAAGGGCTATTTCGAGGCTTACCTCAACATGATGCACGACATCCGGCTAGTGGATGCCGCGACCATCTTGAAGTGACGGCTTATTTGCCGATCACGCTTTCGGGCAGGTCTTCGCCGAACACGCGCTGATAATATTCGGCGACGATCATCCGCTCGGCCTCGTCGCATTTGTTGAGGAAGGAGAGGCGGAAGGCGAAGCCGATATTGTTGAAGATCGCGGTGTTCTGCGCCCAGCTGATCACCGTACGCGGCGACATCACGGTCGAGATATCGCCGTTGATGAAGCCCTGCCGCGTCAAATCGGCGACCTTGACCATATTGGCGACGGTCGTGTCGTCGGTGTTCGGCACCTTGGCGAGGATGATCGCGCTTTCGGTCGCGGCGGGCAGGTAGTTCAGCGTGACGACGATGTTCCAGCGGTCCATCTGGCCCTGGTTGATCTGCTGCGTGCCATGATAGAGCCCGCTCGTGTCGCCGAGCCCGACGGTGTTCGCCGTCGAGAAGAGGCGGAAATGCGGGTTCGGGCGGATCACGCGGTTCTGGTCGAGCAGGGTCAGCTTGCCCTCGGTCTCCAGCACGCGCTGGATCACGAACATCACGTCGGGGCGGCCCGCGTCATATTCGTCGAAGACGAGCGCGGTCGGGGTCTGCAGCGCCCAGGGGAGCAGGCCTTCGCGGAACTCGGTGACCTGCTGGCCGTCGCGCAGCACGATCGCGTCGCGGCCGACAAGGTCGATACGGCTGATATGCGCGTCGAGGTTGACGCGGATACACGGCCATTTGAGGCGTGCCGCAACCTGCTCGATATGCGTCGATTTGCCGGTGCCGTGATAGCCCTGCACCATCACGCGGCGGTTGTATTTGAAGCCGGCGAGGATCGCGAGCGTCGTGTCGCCGTCGAAGACATAGGCGGGGTCGAGGTCGGGAACGCGCTCGTCGGCCTCGCTGAAAGCCGGCACCTTCATGTCGATATCGACGCCGAAAACCTCGCGTGCATCGACCTCGACATCGGGCGCCGAAAGGAGCGTCGAGCCGTGGTGGTCGGGAAGGCTGTTCGGGATATCGGTCATGTCTCTTGTCCAGCGATATGGTCAGGGAGAGTCGCCGTCAGGCGGCGCTTCGCCGTCGCGGTATCGTCATGGGTTGCGGCTTGCAACGCCTTTTCAGAACAAACCAAGCGCCTTCATCACCGCCGACTGATCATAATAGGGACGTTCGCAGACGATCTTGTCGCCGCCCGCCGCAAATTCGAAGCTTGCGGCCATGCGGATGCGGAACGTTTTACCCGTCGGCTCGATCGTCCTGAGGCCGAGTTTCAGCGGCCCGAGATGCGTGCCGGTCAGCCAGAATTCGACAAGCACCGTGTTCGTGCCTTCGTCGGCGGCGATCGCGATGACCTCGTTCGCCTGATCGGGAAAGGGTTCGCGCGATGTCGCGAAATAGGATCGCACCGCCGCTTCGCCGTCGAAGATCGTGCCGGGGCCCATCAATTCGTAACGCGGATGGTCGAAGGTCGCGAGGACGCCGTCCCAGTCGTGCGTGATCTCGAGCGCCATATGGCGGCGCACCACTTCGATCCGTGCTTCGTTCAGGTCGGTCATCGTGCCTCTCCCTATGCGAACGCTTTGGTCTTTCTCAGCAGCTGATACGCCTCGACTACCTCACCCAGCCGTGCTTCGAAACTACGATCGCCGCCATTCCGGTCGGGATGATATTTGCGCACCAGTTCGCTATAGCGCCGGCGCAGCGCCGCACGGTCGGCGTCGGCGGGCAGCGCGAGCAATTGCATCGCGGCATGCTCCTCGCGCGACAGCCCGGGATTTTTCGCGTCGCGCCGCGCTTCGTCCATCCGCTGCCGGAAGCGCGCGCCCAGCGCGTCGATCGGGTCGCGGAAATCGGCCCAGCGCGGCGGCAGGTCGGCGCTACCCGCCGGGCGGAAGGTGCGGCTTTCGGTTTCCCAGCCAGCGGTCGGCGACTGCGCCTCCATGATCTGGTCGGCGGTCATGCCTTCGAAGAAATTATAGCCCGCGTTGAATTCGCGCACATGGTCGAGGCACAGCCAGCGATATTGCGGCGGGCCGTCGGGCGAGCGCGTCCACGCCAACGGCGCGCGAAATTCGCCGGGCTCGCGGCATCCGGACACCGCGCAGGCTTCGGTGCGGGGGACGCGGCCATGAAAACGGGAAGGGCGGGATGGAGACGGCACAATAGGCTTTCGGAATCGGGGAGGCTGACCTTTGGGAGGCCTTATAATTTGGCGACGAAGCGCTTATGGTCAACCCCATGAGCAGCAAAGGTCCCGCACAGCTAGAGATGGAAAGCCTGCTCAGCGCAGCCTTTCCCGACGCAAAATTCGTCCTGAACAACGACAGCGCCAGCCATCACGGCCATATGGGCGACGACGGCAGCGGCGAGTCGCATTTCAGCCTCACGATCGAATGGGCGGGCTTTGCCGAGATGAACCGCGTCGCGCGCCAGCGCGCGGTGAACAAGGCGCTTGGCGACATGCCGGGCCAGCGCGTCCACGCGCTCGCGATCAAGGCGACCGCACCGGGAGAATGACGATGCCGGACAAGGTGAACCTCGCCACCGCCTTTGCGAAAATTCCCGACGTGTGGAACCCGCGCGTCGCGGGCGACATCAACGATTTTCAGGTCAAGCTGGTCAAACTCGACGGCAAGTTCGACTGGCATCATCATGATATCGAGGACGAACTCTTCCTCGTCGTCGCGGGTCGGATGAAGATGGCGTTTCGCGACCGCGACGTGATTGTCGAACCCGGCGAATTCATCATCGTGCCGCACGGTACCGAACATTGTCCCGAGGCGCTGGACGGTGAATGCCATGTGTTGCTGCTCGAACCCAATTCGACACGGAACACCGGCAATGTCGAAACCGAAAAAACACGCAAAGCATTGGAAAGGCTCGATTGATGTTCGACATCATCACCCCCTCGACCCACGATCTCGGCGCCTTCGAAGTGCGCCGCACCCTGCCGAACAAGGCGCGCACGATGGTCGGCCCCTTCATCTTCGTCGACCAGTTCGGCCCCGCGCATTTCGACATCGGCCGCGGCATGGACGTGCGCCCGCACCCGCATATCAACCTCGCGACGGTGACCTATTTGTTCGAGGGCGCGATCGACCATCGCGACAGCCTCGGCACCTTCGCGACGATCCGCCCCGGCGCGTGCAACCTGATGACCGCGGGCAGCGGCATCGTCCATTCGGAGCGCACCCCGGCCGCCGAACGCGCGACCGGATCGGGCATTTCGGGGATGCAGACCTGGCTCGCCTTGCCCGACGGCAAGGAGGAGATCGACGCGGCGTTCGAACATGTCGCGAAGGACGATCTGCCGTTGATCGAGGATAATGGCGTGTCGGCGCGCGTCATCATGGGCAGCCTGTGGGGCGCGACCGCGCCGATCACCCAGCATGCCGCAACGATCTATGCCGATATCCTGATGAACGCTGGGGCGACGATGCCGATCGATGCCGAGGCCGACGAGCGCGCGGTGCTCGTCGCGCTCGGCGATGCGAGCCTCGATGGCGAGCGGCTCGAACGCTACAGCCTCTACATATTGAAACCCGGGCAGGCGATGACGCTCCGCGCCGAAAGCGATGCGCGCGTGATGCTACTCGGCGGCGAGGCGTTCAAGACGCCGCGCCATGTCTGGTGGAATTTCGTGAGCTCGAGCCGCGATCGCATCAACCAGGCGAAGCATGACTGGAAGGAACGCAAATTCCCGCTCGTCCCCGGCGACAGCGAGGAATTCATCCCGATCCCCGAGGTGCCGAAAACGGTCAGCTATCCGTGAGCCTGCTGCTCGCGCTGGCGCTCGCGGCGGCCCCAGAACCGGTCTTCCACTGCAGCTTTGGCGCGAAGCAACTCACGGTGACGCAAGAGGGCGACGCGCTCGTCTATCGTTACGGTACGAAAGACAAGGCCGAACTCCGCATCGTCGCCGATGCCGCGAGCCGGCGCGTCTTTTATAACCGGCGGCTCTATCCGCGCGCCGAGGACCAGACGCTGCGCTTCGTCAGCGGCGACTATAGCTATATCGTCTATGCCCATTGGTCTGCGCCGAGCATGGGCATGACCGAGGAGGGCAGCACGCCCGAACGCTATTATGGCGGGCTCCATGTGTGGCGCGGCGAGACCGAGCTGTCGTCGCGCCGTTGCATCAGCGGCGGCGACATGCGCGAATGGCCGATCTTCAAGACGTTGCCGCAGGACGACGAGAATCTGACGCCCGAAGAATAGCGACCCGCCATTTGTTGCAGCTTGCCAGCCGCAGCGATCGCCGCCAGATTGGTTTCGAAAAGAAACCAAAGGAGCGGAATGGATGATCGGCGATTTCGAACAACAGCGCGTGAAGCTTGCGACCGGGGTCGAACTCGACGTCGTCGACATGGGCCCGCGCGACGCGCCGGTCCTCATCTTCCTCCACGGCTTTCCCGAATCGCACCGTACCTGGCGCTATCAGCTGCCGCATTTCTCTGACCGTTTTCGCTGCATCGCGCCCGACCAGCGCGGCTATCGTGGCTCGTCGAAGCCGCAGGATGCCGAATCCTACACCCCCGACAAGCTGATCGCAGACATCTTCGCGCTCGCCGATGCGCTGGGTGTCGGTGAGTTCACCGTCGTCGGCCACGATTGGGGCGGCGCCATCGCTTGGGGCGTCGCGCTCGGCGGCCAGCCGGGCGGGCTGCACCCAGCGTGGGCGGGCCGCGTGACCCGCGCCGTTATCGCCAACGCGCCGCATCCCGGCATCTTCCAGCATTTGCTCGCAACGAACGCAGATCAGCGCGCGGCGAGCCAATATATCCGTACCTTCCGCGACCCGGCGAGCGATGCGATCATCAAGGAGCATGGCATCGCCGGCATCCTCGCCCACGCCTTCGAAGGACGCGTACCGAGTGGTGGCGTCCAGCCGCCTGACGAGATCGCTCGTCTGCTCAAGGATTGGGAGGACCGCGACACCTGCCGCGCGATGATCAACTGGTATCGCGGTTCGCCCGCCCTGGTCCCAGCGATGGATGAGCCCTATGCCGACTCGCCTGCGCCGCCCTTCCCGAAACTGACCATCCCGACGCTTGTCATCTGGGCGCTCGACGATGTCGCACTGCCACCGTGCAATCTCGATGGCATGGAGCAACTGGTGCCAGATGTGACGATCGTCCACGTCCCCGACTGCGGCCATTTCGTCCCATGGGACGCGCCCGATGCGGTCAATCGGGCGATGGACGAATTCCTCGCCGGAAAATAACCAAGGTCATCGTTTCGCATAAGAAAAAGTGGCGGGCGGCGATTATGCCGCCCGCCGTCGGGGGGGTCTGTTCATGCATGTCTGGGGCATGCGTATTCAGTCTCGCCCACGCCCTATTTGTCTCGGCTGCGACTAGGGCCGAGGACTTTGGGTGGGGCGATTTAACCATATTATTGCGCAATATAGCAGGCTTTCACATTTTCCCATTCTTGCCATACTCACGCAATGGAAGTGGGAGGACTCTGCGTCGCCTCGATCGTTGACCGGATCGATGGCCCGTCGGACTGGACGATCGAACGCGATGTCCATGTGCTGATCCTGTACGAGGCGGGAAGCTATCATTGGCTCGAAACATGGCTGGGCGATCAGCGGACATCGCTCGGCGATCCACTGCCCGGCGAAATGTGGTTGATCCCCGCCGGCCATATTTATCGCGGTATGGCAAAGGGCGGCGCGGTACGAACGATCGAGGTCGAGATTCCCGAATCTAGGCTGACCATCGCTCCCGACACGCGTGCGCTCGCGGCGCATCATGACCTGGCGCTGGCAGCGCTTGTGCGGAGCTTGCTCGCCGGCGACGCGGCCGCCGCCGACCCATTGGTCACGATCCTCGCCAAGACGCTCGAGGATATGATCGCCCGCCCGGAATCGCCCGCGATCACCCAGCGCATCAACGACCTGATGGTCTATATCCAAACCCAGCTCGAGGTGCCGCTGACCGTCGAGGATATGGCGGCCGAGGCGGGTATGTCGGTGAACAGCCTGATCGTCCATTTCGCGCGCGCCACCGGGCGCACTCCGGCGCAATATGTGCTCCGCCAGCGGCTGCGTCACGCCTGCTGGTTCCTGATGAACCGCCCGCTGTCGATCGCCGAGATCGCCTTTGCGACCGGCTTTTCCAGCCACGCGCATCTCTGCGCGATTTTTCGCCGCAAGATCGGCATGTCGCCGGGCGAGTGGCGCCGCCGCCATCGATCGGATATTCTGCCAGCCGAAGGGGAGGAATAGGGGATGTCGCACACGACCATCATGCTGCTCGCGGGGCTTGCCCTGCTGATCTTGCTGCGCCTGACGATCAAGGATGCGGCGCGCGCGACGCGGCTGTTCCTCATCCTTTGGCTGCTCGTCGCGATCGGCAATCTGCTCGTCGGCGTGCTGCACGCCGGATACGGCTGGGCCGAGGAAGCGGGGATTGGGCTGGTCGTATTTGGCGTACCTGCGGCGATCGCGCTGCTCGCCCGCCGCTTCTGGCGTTAGTTTTCGGGATTTAGCAGGCAACCGGTGGCGCCCGCATAGCGTGCGCTCCGCGAGGCGAGCAGCGGCACGCTGCCGGTCACGGTCTTGGTCGCGGGATCTTCGCTCAGCGAGATCATCTCCATGCCCGGCACGAAATCGCTCTGACAGCTGTCGAGGCTGCGCCCCTCGACGTAGCGGCACGAACAGCCGACGCGCGCGGCATAGGCCGAACCCAGTTCGGCCTGCGCCTTGAACGACGGGAATTTCCAGATCGCAAAGATCGCCAGCAGCACGGCGAGAATGATCGCCCACGGCAGGCAGCCGCCCCAGCGGCTCGGCTTTTTCTGCGGTGCTGCGGGGTCCGCGGGCGGTGGCCCGGAGGCTGGTACTGGGGCCGGTATAGGGGCCGGCGTCTCGCCCGTTGTCGGCCCGGTCGGATTGATGTTATTCACTTTATCCATGATCACGAAAAAACGGCTGCTGGCAAGTGCCGCCCTCGCGATGCTCGGCATCTGGTCGCTGAGTCAGGCGGCGGGGCAGGGGGTTCGCGCCCCTGCGGCGCCCGCGCCGAAACTCGGCGCGTCGCTCGACGGCGTCGCCGCGGTCGAGACGCTGCAGCCGCTGCCCGCGCTCCCCGCCGCGATCCGTGCGCGCGCCGACGCGCTGTTCACCGACGTTGACGACGTCGGCCAGACGCGCGCGCTCGTTGTGCTGCGGGATGGCGAGCCGATATACGAACGCTACGCCGCGGGCTTCGGCCCCGAAACCAAGCTGATCAGCTGGTCGATGGCGAAAAGCATCACCGCGGTGCTCACCGGCTTTCTCGTCGCCGACGGCCAATTGTCGCTCGACGGGCCCGCACCCGTGGAGGCGTGGCAACGCAGCGGCGATCCGCGCGGCGCGATCACGCTGCGCAATCTGCTCCATATGTCCTCGGGGCTCGAACATATCGAAAATGGCGACCCGATATGGCAGGGCGATACCGTCGCGATGCTGTTCGGGAACGGCGCGGGCGACATGGCGGGCTTTGCCGAAGCCAAACCTGCTGCGGCGCAGCCCGATGAGGTTTTCAACTACAGTTCGGCGACCAGTGTCATCCTGTCCGACATCATCGCCGACACGCTGACCCCGTCGCAAAACCCCGATGCCCGCCGCGACGCGATGCGCGACTTCATCGGCGGACGGCTGATCGAGCCGCTCGGCATGACCAGCCTGACCCCCGAGTTCGATGCGAAGGGTACGATGATCGGCGGGTCGATCATGCACGCGACCGCGCGCGACTATGCGAAGTTCGGCGAATTTCTCCGCAACCATGGCGTCGTGAACGGCCAGCGGCTCCTCCCTGAAACCTGGATGAAATTCATGCTGGCCCCGTCGGCGAACGACGCGGGTCACGGCGGGCACATCTGGCTGAACCGCCGACGGCCCGCAGGTGTCACCCCTGCGCTATGGCCCGACCGCGGCCCGAACGATCTGTTCGCCTGCATCGGCCATCAGGGGCAATATATTATCGTCTCGCCGTCGCAGCGGCTGACGATTGTGCGGCTCGGCGTCACCAACGACGACCAGTTTCCCGCGCTCCGCCGGCACCTCGCCGATCTCACGGCGGCTTTATAGCAGGAAATCCCCGACCAGCGTCGTGACGCAGGTTCCGGTCAGCTCGACCATGTCGCCATCGATCCGGCAGCCGACATGTCCGCCGCGCTCGCTTGCCTGATAGGCGGCGAAACGGTCGCGCCCCAGCCGCACGGTCCAATAGGGCGTCAGCACGCTGTGTGCCGATCCGGTCACCGGATCCTCGTCGATCCCGGCGCCGGGGGCAAAGGCGCGGCTGACGACATCGGCGTCCGAGGGATCGCCGGCGCCCGGCGCGGTAGCGATATACAGGATGTCGCCGCCTTCTTTCAGCGCGCGCAGATCGGGCGTCAGCGCGCGGACGCTCGCGGCGTCGCGATAGGCGATCAGCGCATAGCCGCCCTCATGCCACATTGTCTCGACCGGATCGCCGCCGAGCGCGCGGACAATGTCGGGCATCGCCTTCGGCGCGGGGGTGTAAGCGGGCAGCTTCATGCGATAGCCGCCGTCATCGCCATTGCGCGCCACCGTCAGCCGTCCGGCCTTGCGCGTGCGGAAATGCATGTCGTTCCGCCACTGCGCCGCCGACAGCAGCACATGCCCGCTCGCCAGCGTCGCATGGCCACATAGCGCGACTTCGGTCGTCGGCGTGAACCAGCGCAGTTCATAATCGGCCTCGTCGCTCTCGTCGGGGACCAGAAAGGCGGTTTCGGCGAGATTATTCTCCGCCGCGATCGCCAGCAGCGTCGCATCGTCGAGCCATTCCTCGAGCGGCATCACCGCCGCGGGATTGCCGGTGAACGGCCGGTCGGCAAAGGCATCGACCTGCGTAATCGGAATGCGGCGTGCGGCGCTCATGGATACAGCAATCCTTTCGTCCAACCGGTGCCGGCGCGCCGGAATATCGTGCGCTCGTGCAGGCGGTGCGCCCGGTCCTGCCAGAACTCGATCGCCGAAGGATTAACGCGCCAGCCCGACCAGCGCGGCGGACGCGGCACGTCCTGTTCCGCGAAGCGTGCCTGCATTTCGTCGAAGCGCTGCTCGAAGGTTTCGCGGCTGTCGAGCGGCTGCGACTGGTCGCTCGCCCATGCGCCCAGCTGGCTGTCGCGGCTGCGCGTCGCGAAATAGGCATCGGCGGTGGCGTCGTCGACCGGGATCACCGCGCCCTCGATACGAATCTGCCGCCGCAGCGATTTCCAGTGAAAGAGCAAAGCGACATGCGGGTTCGCCGCGAGCTCGCCGCCCTTGCGGCTGTCGAGATTCGTATAGAAGACAAAGCCGTCGGGCCCATGTCCCTTGAGTAGGACCATACGCAGCGACGGATGGCCGTCGGGCGTCGTCGTTGCGAGCGCCATCGCATTGGCGTCGTTGGGCTCGCTGGCGCGCGCTTCGGTGAACCAGCTGTCGAACAGGGCAAAGGGATCGTCGCTCATCCGCGCGGTCATAATGCGGCGTGCGTGCATGGTCGAGCGCGATCGTGAGGGAACTTGACCTGCAGCGGCACATTACCACATCGACGCGCAATCGGGCTTCACGCCCAGTCACTTATCGGGCTACAGGAGCAAAATGGCCGATCCCTATTCCACCCTGGGCGTTGCGAAGAGTGCAAGCGAAGCGGAAATCAAGTCCGCGTACCGCAAGCTCGCCAAGGAATTGCACCCCGACAAGAACAAGGACAACCCGAAGGCGTCGGAGAAATTTTCCGATGTCACCAAGGCGTACGACCTCTTGTCGGACAAGAAAAAGCGCGCGCAATATGACCGCGGCGAGATCGACGGCGAAGGCAATCCCGCAATGCCCTTTGGCTATGGCGGAGGCGGCGGCGGGTTCCGCGGCGACCCGCGCGGGCAGGGCGGTTTCGGGGGCTTCGGCAACGAGAGCGCCGATTTCGGCGATATCTTCGAAGGCCTGTTCGGCGGCCGCGGCGGGGGCGGTGGTGGGCCTTTCGGCGGGTTTGGCGGACGTAGTGCGCCGCCGCAAAAGGGCGCCAATGTCGCCTATCGCCTGTCGGTCAGCTTCATCGACGCCGCAACGCAGGCGCCGCAGCGCATCGCGCTCGCCGATGGCGCGACGATCGACCTCAAACTGCCCGCCGGGGTCGAAACCGGCACGCAGATGCGGCTTGCGGGCAAGGGGCAGGCGGGTCCGGGCGGCACCGGCGACGGCATCGTGACGATCACGGTCAAGGACCATCCCTTTTACGTCCGCGAGGGCGCCAATATCCGTCTCGACCTGCCGGTGAAGCTGAACGAGGCGGTCAAGGGCGCGAAGATCAAGGTGCCGACCGTCGACGGGCCGGTGATGTTGTCGATTCCCGCCGGATCCTCCTCGGGCAAGGTCATGCGTCTCAAGGGCAAGGGCTTCAGCCAGAAGAGCGGCGGCCGCGGCGACCAGCTCGTTCGCCTGATGGTCGACCTGCCCGCCGACGACGAGGCGCTGGTCAAATTGCTCAGCGAATGGAACGATCCGCGCGATGTGCGGGCGGAGCTCGGCGTATGATGCGTGGCTGACGCCAGCGAAAAGAAAATCGTCGCCGCGCTTGAGCGCGAAGTGGCCGAAGAGGTGGGCCAGGAATTTCTGGCTGAAGGCCACTCGCCGCATTCGCCGGAGGCGCGCGCCGAACGCGCCAAGCGGGTCAAGCTGCGCGCGCGCGCCGAGGGCGTGATCGCGCGTGGGCGCGAGCAACTCGCGCCCGGCACGCGCGCGTACAAGATTTTGCGCCGCGTCGTCGTCGGCACCTACACCGACGGCTTCATCCATGCCGGCAATCTCGCCTATCTCGCGCTGATCGCGCTCTTTCCCTTCTTCATCCTGCTCGCCGCCGCCTTGTCGATCTTCGGCGGCAGCGTGGGCGGCGAAGCGGCGATCGAGGCCGTCTTCTCCACGATGCCGCCAACAGTCGCCAAGGCGCTGTCCGGCCCGATCCGCGAAGTCATGACCGCGCGCACCGGCATTTTCCTCTGGCTTGGCGCGCTCGTCGCGCTGTGGACCGTCGGAAGCCTGATCGAAACCGTGCGCGATATCCTTCGCCGCGCCTATGGCACGCATTTTTCCAAGGGTTTCTTCCACTACCGGCTGCTGTCGATAGGCATCATCACCGGTGCGGTCGTGCTGATGCTGCTGTCGTTCAGTATGCAGGTTCTGATCGTCGGCGTGGAGCAGTTCGTCACGCGTGTACTGCCCGAGCGATATCAATCCTTCGGTATCGTCCTGATCTCGCGCGGCGTGTCGGGCTTCGGCTTGTTCCTCGCGATTTACATGCTTTTTTATAGCCTTACGCCGTCGAAATATCGGCGCAAACAATTCCCCAAATGGCCCGGCGCGCTGTTCACGACGGTCTGGTGGATCGGCGTCACCCTCGCGCTGCCGCCCTTGCTCGCCAGCCTGCTCAGCTACGACGCAACCTACGGCAGCCTTGCGGGTGTGATGGTCGCGCTCTTCTTTTTCTATCTCGTCGGATTGGGTATGGTGATGGGCGCCGAACTCAATGCCGCTTTGGTAGAGGTTGAGGATTTGGGCCACGACGCTATTGGGCGCGTCGACGATGTGATTATTGAAAAGACCGGAGACAAAAAATGACGGGTCTGATGACTGGCAAGCGCGGGCTGATTATGGGCCTCGCGAACGACAAGTCGCTCGCCTGGGGTATCGCGAAAGCGCTCCACGCGCACGGCGCCGAGCTGGCGATCTCCTATCAGGGCGACGTGATGCTGAAGCGCGTCAAGCCGCTCGCCGACGAGCTTGGCTGCGATTTCCTGATCGATTGCGACGTGTCCGACATGGACAATCTTGACGCGGCGTTCGCGACGCTCTCGTCGCGCTGGCCGACGATCGACTTCGTCGTCCATGCGATCGGCTATACGAACAAGGAAGCGCTGCGCGGCCATTATGCCGACGTCACGCTCGACGACTTTCTGATGACGATGAACATCAGCGTCTACAGCTTCACTGCGGTGGCCAAGCGCGCCGCGGCGATGATGACGCCCTTCGACCCCGAAACGGGCAAGGGTGGCGGCTCGCTGCTCACCCTCAGCTATTATGGCGCCGAAAAGGTGATCCCGCATTACAATATCATGGGCGTGGCGAAATCGGCGCTCGAAACCAGCGTCAAATATCTCGCCAACGATTATGGCCCGCAGGGCGTGCGCGTAAACGCGATTTCGGCCGGTCCGATCAAGACGCTGGCCGCGTCAGGCATTGGTGACTTCCGCCTGATCCTCAAATGGAACGAGCATAACGCGCCGCTGCGCCGCAACGTCACGATCGACGATGTCGGCGGCTCGGCGCTTTACCTGCTCAGCGACCTGTCGAGCGGCGTCACCGGCGAAACGCACCATGTCGATGCGGGTTACCACACCGTCGGCATGAAGCAGGAAGACGCCCCGGACATCTCGCTTGTCTGACGAAATCGGCATCCGCGCCGCGACGGCTGCGGATGCCGAGGCTGTCGACACGATCATCCGCGCCGCCTTCGCGGGCACCGAATTCGGCCATCAGGGCGAAGCCGAATTGGTGCGGATGATCGACGCGGACGGCGATACGCTGGTGTCGCTCGTCGCCGAACAGGGCGGCGCGATCGTCGGGCATGTCCTGTTCAGCCGCATGGAGGTAGAAGCCGATGGCGCCGTGCTTTCGGGTGCCGGCCTCGCCCCGGTGTCAGTCGTGCCCGGCAGCCAAGGGCAGGGCATCGGCGACGCGCTGATCCGCGCCGGGCTCGATGCGCTTCGTGTCCAAGGCGTCGCGATCAGTTTCGTCCTCGGTCACGAAAGTTATTACCCGCGCTTCGGTTATTCGCCCGAACTCGCCGCGCGTTTCGCCTCACCCTTCGCCGGGCCGCATTTCATGGCGATGATGCTGGACTCGGACGCGGCTTGGCCGCTAGGCGGACGGGCGGACTACGCACCCGCATTCGGCCGGATGGGATAGGGCAATGAGTTTCAACAGCTTCGGACGCGTTCTTCGCTTCACGACGTGGGGGGAAAGCCATGGTCCCGCGCTCGGCGCTGTCGTCGATGGCTGCCCGCCGCGCCTCTCGCTGTCCGAAGCCGATATCCAGCCCTTTCTCGACAAGCGCCGCCCCGGCCAGTCGCGCCACACGACGCAGCGGCAGGAACCCGACCAGGTGCGCATCCTCTCGGGGACGTTCGAGGGCAAGACCACAGGCACGCCGATCAGCCTGATGATCGAGAATGTCGACCAGCGCTCGAAAGATTATGGCGAGATCGCGCAGGCGTACCGCCCCGGCCACGCCGATTATGCCTATGACGCAAAATATGGCATCCGCGACTATCGCGGCGGCGGCCGCTCGAGCGCGCGCGAGACCGCGGCGCGCGTCGCCGCGGGCGGCGTCGCGCGGCTGGTGATTCCCGAGGTGCAGATCCACGCGTGGGTCGCCGAAATCGGCGGCGATGCGATCGATCCCGCAAATTTCGACCTCGAGGAAATCGACCGCAATCCCTTCTTCTGTCCCGACCCCGCCGCCGCGCAGCGCTGGGAAGGACTGATGGACGCCGCGCGCAAGTCGGGCAGCTCTTTGGGCGCCGTCATCGAATGCGCCGCGAGCGGCGTTCCCGCCGGCTGGGGCGCGCCGATCTATGCCAAGCTCGACAGCGATCTCGCCGCCGCGATGATGGGGATCAACGCCGTCAAGGGCGTCGAAATCGGCGCCGGTTTCCACGCGGCGCGTCTGCGCGGTGAGGAAAATGCCGACCCGATGCGCCCCGCGACCGACGGCAGCAATCGCCCCGATTTCCTGTCGAACAACGCCGGCGGCATCGCGGGCGGCATCTCGACCGGCCAGCCCGTCGTCGTCCGCGTCGCCTTCAAGCCGACCAGCTCGATCCTGACCCCCGTGCCGACGGTGAACAAGGCCGGCGAGGCGACCGATATCGTCACCAAGGGCCGTCACGACCCGTGCGTCGGCATCCGCGGCGCGCCGGTGGTCGAGGCGATGATGGCGCTGGTTCTGGCTGACCACAAACTGCTGCACCGCGCGCAGAACGGCTGACATGGTCGACGCGATACGGACGTTTATCGAAACCCATCAGGCCGTCCTGTCGCTGATCATTCTCGCCGCGATGTTCGTCGGCTTCCTGCTGGAGCGGTTGCCCGCGACGGTTATCGCGATCCTCGGCGCCTGTACTTACCTCGCCCTCGGCATCCTAGATGCCGAGGGCATGTATTCGGTCTTTTCCAACTCGGCGCCGATCGTCATCGGCGCAATGTTCGTGCTGTCGGGCGCGCTGATCCGCACGGGGGTGATCCAGCGCGTTGCCGATGCGATCATGAAGCGCGCGGAAAAGCATCCGCGCCTTGCTATCGTCGAGGTACTCGTCGGCGCGCTCTTCGCCTCGGCCTTCCTCAACAACACGCCCGTCGTCGTCGTGCTGCTGCCGATCATGATGAAGCTCGCCGAAGTTACGGGAGTCAGTGCGAAAAAGCTGCTGATGCCGCTGTCGATCGCGGCGGTGCTCGGCGGCACGCTGACCTTGATCGGCACCTCAACCAATCTCGTCGTCGACGGCATCGTGCGGCAAGCTGGAATGGAACGCTTCGGCATTTTCGAGATCACACCCATCGGCCTCGTCACGGCTGCGTCGGGGATGGTCGGGCTCGCGTTGATGTGGTGGCTGCTGCCGTCGGACAAACCGGTCAAAGGCCCGGCAGGCACGCATGACGCGCATCAATATCTGACCGAGCTGGTACTCGGCGACGACGACGATCTGGTCGGAATGACCACCGAGGCGTTCCGCGACCTGCCGCGTTCGGGCCGCATCGTCGGCGTGCGGCGCGGTTCCGCGGTGGTTCACGGCGGCGATCTCGAGCATTGGACGCTTGCCGCAGGCGACCGCGTGATCCTGCGCGTCGATGGCGCGACGCTGATGACGTGGCGCGAGCAGGGGCGCTTCGGTCTCGGCATCGGCAGCGGCGAGCCGGCCGAGGGTGATATGGTCGTCGAAACGATGATCGCATCGAACCACCCCGCGATCGGCCAGCGGCTGATCGATATTCCGTTTCTGCAAAAGATCCGCGCGCGCATCATCGGGCTCGACCGCCCGGCGCACGAACCCGGCCCCGATCTTGCCAGCGTCCGCATCCGCCCTGCCGACCGCCTGCTCGTCGCGGGCGGCCCGCGCGAGGTCGAAGCGCTGCGCGACAATCCGCACCTGATCGGCGCGGATCTCGCCAAGGTGCGCGCCTTTCGCCGGGGCAAGGCGTGGATCGCAATCCTCTGCATGGTCGCGGTCGTGACGCTCGCGGCGTTCGATATCATGTCGATCGGCGTCGCCGCGATCATCGCGATCGGGGTGATCCTCGTCACGCGCTGCATCGACAGCGAGGAAGCATGGGGAACGATCGACGGCGACGTGCTGATCCTGATCTTCGCGATGCTCGCGGTCGGCCTCGCGCTCGAACAGAGCGGCGCGGTCGCGATGATGGTCGGCTGGGTCGAACCGTCGCTCGTGGGTCAGCCGGCGTGGGTGCTGATCTTCGGCATCTATTTCTTCGCGCTCATCCTTTCCGAATTGCTCAGCAATAATGCGGTCGCGGCGTTGATGACGCCGGTGACACTGGCCATCGCGGCCGAGCTTGGCGTCGATCCGCGCCCGCTGGTGATTGCGCTGATGATCGGTGCTTCCGCCTGTTTCGCAACGCCGATCGGATATCAGACGAATACGATCGTCTATGCCGCGGGCGACTATCGCTTCGTCGATTTTGTGAAGATCGGTGTGCCGCTCAATATCATCACGGGCGTTTCGACCTGTTTTGCGATCGTCTTCTTCATGACGTGACGCCGCGATAGGCCCGCCAGCGATTGCCCGCGGCGCATCACCCTGTTACCTCCGCCCGCATAACGATCCGCCCAGGGCGGGACAGGGAGCAATTTATGGGCCACCGCCTGACTTTATATATTCTGATCGGGATGATCCTCGGGGTCATCACCGGCTATCTGGTGCGGGTCTATGTCCCCGCCGACAGTGAGGCCTTCACTTATTGGCTGCGCAGCTTCAGCACGTTGTCGACGATCTTCCTCAACCTGATCAAGCTGGTCGTCGCGCCGCTGATTCTCGGCACGCTCGTCGCGGGCATCGCGCATATGGGCGACAGTTCGGCGCTGGGCCGCATCGGCACGCGGGCGATCACCTGGTTCATCCTCGCCAGCCTGATTTCGATCAGCCTCGGCCTGATCATGGTCAATTTCTTCGAACCCGGGGCGGGGCTCAACCTCACCGTCGGCGCGCATTCGATCGCCGAGGTGGGCGAGGTCAAGAAACTCGACCTGTTCGAGTTCATCGAGCATGTCTTCCCGAAGAATATCTTCCAGGCGATGGCGGACAACAACGTCCTCCAGATCCTCGTCTTCGCGCTGTTCGCGGGCGTCGGCCTGACGGCGATTGGCGACAAGGGCAAGCCGCTGGTTCGCGGCGCCGAGGCGCTCGCCGAACTGATGCTCCAGATCACCGGCTATGTGATGCGCCTCGCGCCGATCGCGGTGTTCGGCGCGCTCGCGGGCGTCGTCGCCAAATATGGCCTCGGCATCCTCGGCACTTATGCGGAGCTCGTCACCGAATTCTATCTGTCGCTCGTCGTGCTCTGGGTCATCCTGCTCGGCGCGGGCGCGATCTTCCTCGGCCGCCGGATCTTCTCGCTGATCCGCTATATCCGCCAGCCGCTGCTCATCGCTTTCTCGACCGCCTCGTCCGAGGCCGCGATGCCCAAGCTGTTCGAACAGCTCGACCGTTTCGGCGTGCCGCGCCGCATTTCGGGTTTCGTGCTGCCGCTGGGTTACAGCTTCAACCTCGACGGATCGATGATGTATGCGAGCTTCGCGACGCTCTTCATCGCGCAGGCCTACGGGATCGAGCTGTCGATTACGCAGCAGATCCTGATCCTGCTGACCCTGATGGTGTCGTCGAAGGGCATCGCCGCGGTGCCGCGCGCCAGCCTCGTCGTCATCACCGCGACGCTCGCGATGTTCGACCTGCCCGTCGAGGGCGTCGCGCTGATTTTCGCGATCGATCAGTTCCTCGACATGGGCCGCACCGCGACCAACGTCGTCGGCAATGCGGTGGCGACGAGCGTGATCACCAAATGGGAAGGCATGCTCGAAGCGCCCGAACCGGCCGACCTCGAGCGGCCGCATGCGCCATCGAACACGCCGCACCATGGAACCCGCGGGCTCGATATTCGTGATAGTGACGACGCAGGGGAGAATAAGCCAGCGGCCGACAACGCATAAAGCATGCGCTTCGGGCCGCCCACATCGGGGCGAGCAAGGAGCTCAACATGGCCGAAACGGCGGCAATCGATCGGGCGGCGCGCGATGAAGCGCGCGCCCGGCGGCTGCGCTGGCGGATGCTCGTCGGCTTTCTCGCGGGCCTCATCATCGGGCTTGGCGTCCATTACGGCGCGCCGGACGCGGCGTGGGTGGAGACGATCACCACCTATGTGACCGGGCCGCTCGGACAGATCTTCCTGCGCCTGCTGTTCATGCTCGTCATCCCGCTGCTCGTCTCCGCGCTGATCGTCGGGGTCGCCGAAATGGGCGAGATGCGCGCACTGAAATCGGTCGGCTTGCGCACGCTCATCTATACCGTTGTCGTCTCGGCGATTTCGGTCGTCATCAGCCTTGCCGTCGTCAACCTGCTCCAGCCCGGGGCCGGGGTCGATCCGGGCCTCGCGCGGTCGCTGATCGCCGAAAGCGCCGAGGGCGCGAAGGCAATCGCCGACCGCGCGGGCGAGGCGAAGACCGGCATGGACGCGGTCGTCGCAATCGTACCCGACAATCTGTTCGCCGCGATGGGGCAGAATGACGTGCTCGCGGTCATGTTTTTCGCGCTCTTCTTCGGCATCGGACTGATGCTCGTGCGTACCCCGCGGACCGAGGCGCTCCAAACCGCGATCGAGGGCGTGTTCGAGGTCGTGATGAAGCTCATCGGCCTCGTCATCCAGCTCGCGCCGATCGCGGTCTTCTGTTTCATGTTCAACCTTGCCGCGCAGTTCGGCTGGGACCTGATCATCCGCCTATCTGCCTATGTCGGTGTCGTGCTGCTCGCGCTCGCGCTCCAGATGTTCATTATCTTCCCGATCCTGCTCAAGACACTGGCGGGGAAGTCGCCGGTTGCCTTCTTTCACCAGACGCAGGAGGCTTTCGTGATGGCCTTTGCGACCGCTTCGTCGAACGCGACGCTGCCCACATCGCTGCGCGTCGCGCACGACCAGCTCCGCCTGCCCGACCGCGTCGCGCGCTTCGTGCTCACCATCGGCGCGACCGCGAACCAGAATGGCACCGCGATGTTCGAGGGCGTGACGGTGATCTTCCTCGCGCAATTTTTCGGCATCGACCTGACGCTGCAGCAGCAGATCGTCGTCATGCTCGTGTGCATATTGGGCGGTATCGGCACCGCTGGTGTGCCCGCGGGATCGCTCCCCGTGATCGCGCTGATCCTCGCGTCGGTCGGGGTGCCGCCCGAAGGCATCGGGCTGATCCTCGGCGTTGACCGCTTTCTCGACATGTGCCGCACGACATTGAACGTCGTCGGCGATCTGGTCGCCGCGACGGTGGTATCGGCGGGCGTCAAGGACAAGCCGCCGGCGCAGGCCGCGCCGCCGGCCTAGATATCAGTCGGGCCGCGCGTCGTTTCCACGGTCGCTTCGCGCACGCCCTGCCGGAGCAGGACGCGGTTCCGGCGCGCTCCGGACCTGCGGCGCGGGCGGGCGATAAGCGGGGGCTGGGCGTTCGGCGCGCGGCGCGCGATCGGGCATCGCCGAAGGGGCAGGGCGCTGACGCGGCGGACGGGCGCCTCCACGATCGCCACGCGGGGTCGAGAAGACATCGCCCGGCTCGGTTGCCGGCAGGTTGCGGACGGGGCGCGGGCGGCCCGCGGTGCCGTCCTGCTGCGTCGGCCGGGGGCGACCGGGGCCCCAGTTCGGGCGTCCGGGGCGATCGGGATTGCCTGTCACCGGCGGCGTACCGCTGGCACCATCGCCCGGCCGGTCCGGCCGACCCGGACGCGTGCCGCGCGGGCCGTCATTGTCGCGATCGCCACGGTGCCAGCCACCGGGGCGGCCCGGCCGGCCGTCGCCCGGCCGACCGTCGTGGTCGCCATTCCAGCCGGGCCGGCCGGGTTTCCCGTCGCGCCCGCCATGATGCTTCCACCACGCGCGCCGCCCGCCCCAATAATTCAGATATTGGCCGCGCAGCGGGTAGCGGTTGCGGTAATTATCGAACATCCACATCCCGTAACCGGGGTAATAATAATCGTCGTACCAGCCGCCGCCGAAACCGATATTGACGAAACCGCTGCCATAATCGGCGCCATCGTAGCAGTCGTAGCCATAGCCGTCGTCATAGGCATAGCCGTCGCTGTCGTAATAGGCATCGCCATAGCGCGACGAACAATCGCCCCCCGACGCATAGCTCGATCCATAGACGTCGCCATAATAGCAACCGCCGAGCATCGTCGTCGCGAAGGCGCCGAATGCGATGGAGAGGGGGCGCTTCAAACTTTTCGCCATGGGCTTTGTCCTTTGAGGTCCAACGGTTGCGACCCGTCACCTTGGCCGCTGGATTGCCCGAGTCGAGTTGAATTTGCGGTGAATGCTGTCCCGCGCGCGGAAAGGCGTTACTTGCATCGATGTCAGTAGTTGGTTAGCTTGGCGTCGGAACATGATGGACGAGGATCGACCGATGAACGCGCCGACGAATATCCAGCCAATGAACAGCCAATGGTCCGAAAAGCGTTTCGGTCCGGACACGCGACACTGGCTGCCGCGCAATTCGAATAGCGCGATCGATCATATCCCCGGCGAGGACGGCATGCCGATCCTCGGCAACACGCTTGAACAGCTCGGCGACTATCCCGCCTTCACGCGCCGCATGGTCGCCAAATATGGCCGCGTCTATCGCAACAACAGCTTCGGCGGGCGCAGCGTCGCGCTCCACGGGCCCGAGGCGAACGAACTCGTCATGTTCGACCGCGAAAAGATCTTCTCATCCGAACAGGGCTGGGGACCGGTGCTCAACCTGCTCTTCCCGCGCGGGCTGATGCTGATGGATTTCGAAAAGCACCGCGCCGACCGCAAGATATTGTCGGTCGCGTTCAAGCCCGAACCGATGCGCCATTATGCCGAATCGCTGAATGAGGGGATCAAGGGCCGCATCGGCAAGTGGAGCGGCAAGACCTTCAAATTCTATCCGGCGATCAAGGAGCTGACGCTCGACCTCGCCGCAACGAGCTTCCTTGGCATCCCGTGGGGTCCCGAGGCGGACAAGGTCAACAAGGCGTTCGTCGATATGGTGCAGGCGTCGATCGGCGTCGTGCGCGTGCCCTTGCCCTTCACCGCGATGGGCCGCGGCGCCAAGGGCCGTGCCTATCTGGTCGACTATTTCGGCAAGATGGTACCCGAACGGCGTGAGGGTACGGGCGAGGACATGTTCAGTCAGATCTGCCGGACGAAAGACGACGACGGCAAATATATGTCGGTCGAGGCGATCGTCGACCATATGAACTTCCTGATGATGGCGGCGCACGACACGATCACCAGCTCGATCACGACGCTCGTTTGGGAACTGGCGCGCAATCCCGAATGGCAGGACAAATTGCGCGAGGAAATGCTTGCCGTCGCGCCGGCGGGCGAGGGGGTCGGGCACAACAGCCTCGGCCAGCTCGAAATGACCGAATGGGCGTTCAAGGAAGCGCTGCGGCTGGTGCCGCCGGTGCCGAGCTTCCCGCGCCGCGCATTGAAGGATTTCGAATATGGCGGCTACCGGATCCCCGCAGGGACGTCGGTCGGCGTCAGCCCCGCCTATACGCATATGATGGCCGAACATTGGCCCGAGCCCGATAAGTTCGACCCGATGCGCTTTTCGCCCGAGGTCGCGCGCGAGCGGCACAAATATGCATGGGTGCCCTTCGGAGGCGGCGCGCATATGTGCCTCGGCCTGCACTTCGCTTACATGCAGGCGAAGATATTTTTCCACCACGTCATCACGACGCACCGCATCGTCGTCGCTGACGACTATGCGCCGGAGTGGCAGGTGCTGCCGATCCCGCGGCCGAAGGACGGGCTGACGGTCAGCTTCGTGCCGCTGTAATCTGAATTTATGCGCGCCGCTTGTCCGGGCGGCGCGGCGACCTATCTCCTGTCTTCAAGGGGATAGGGGGCAAAGATGATTTTCGCGCTGTTTCTCGCTGGTCTGATCGCCGTCATGCTGTTCGCACCCGACACCGATATCGCGCGCTGGCTCCATCGCGCGACGGTCGAGGAGCCGCTTGACCGGCTCGCGCGGCTCGAACGCAAACATATCCTCTTCCTCATCGTGGGGCTGTTCGCCATCCATGCTTATGCTGCGGTACTGCCGGCAGAGCTTGCGATCGCGCTGGCCTGGGACATGACCGCCTATGTCGACGCGATGATCGCGACATGGGCGCTGTCGACCTTCGCGCGCCTCAATTCGATGAAAGCATGGGCCGCGGTCCGGATGGCGGCACTGCTCGCGCCGTTCAGGCGCCTCCGCATGCGCGCGCGGCGAAGCCGCCCGGCCCGGCCCGAGGCGCGTCAGCCCGCCGCCAACGACGACGACCCATGGCCGGTCCCGATGGCGGCCTGAGGGCAAAAAATACCCTGTTGATAGCGTTCCCATGCGGCTATGCTGCGCCAAAATGACTGGGTCGCATTAAAGTCTAGCGGCCTCGGCGTGGGAGGGCGAATTGGCATCACATATGGTCGATGAACTGATGCGCGCGATCGGCGACGTCATCGGGGCGCACGGTCCGGCGGTGAACGCGGCGCAAAGCTATGCGCCGAGCGATTACAGCATTCATTTCTTCCTGCAGATCGCCGTCATCCTGCTCGTCTGCCGCGTCGTCGGTTGGCTGGCACACCGCTTCATGGGGCAGCCGCAGGTGGTCGGCGAGATGATCGCGGGCGTCGTGCTCGGCCCCTCGCTCTTCGGCCTCTTCTTTCCCGAATTCCAGGCGGCGCTCTTCCCGAAAGAAACGCGCAATATCCTTTATGTCGGCGCGCAGTTCGGTGTCGGGCTCTACATGTTTCTTGTCGGCACGACGCTGCGTCTCGACCATTTCCAGTCGAAGGCGAAAAGTGCGGTCGGGGTGTCGGCGGCGGGGATCGTCGCGCCCTTCCTTCTCGCTGCGGCGATCACGCCCTTCCTCCTCGACATCCCCGGCCTGTTTACCGAGGGGCTGGGGCAGGGCAGCGCAACCCTGTTCATGGGCGCGTGCATCGCGCTCACCGCCTTCCCGATGCTGGCGCGCATCATCAACGAACGCGGCCTTGCCAACACGTCGCTCGGTACGCTGACCCTGACCGCAGGGGCGTTCGACGATGCCGTGTCATGGTGCGTACTCGCGATCGTGCTCGCGACCTTTGGAGCCGGACCCGGCGTGGCGCTGCTCGCGATCGTCGGCGGCGTCGGCTTCGCGCTCTTCATGGTCTTCGTCGGGCGCAAACTGCTGATCCCGCTCGGCCGCGCGGTCGAGGCAAAGGGCGAACTGACCCACGGCCTGCTTGCCGTGGTGCTGATGCTCTATGCGATGGCGGCCTTTTTCATGGATGCGGTCGGCATCCACGCCGTGTTCGGCGGTTTCCTGCTCGGCGCGTGCATGCCGCGAGGCCTCTTGACCGAGGAGATCAGGAAAAAGATCGAGCCGATGACGGTCGTCTTCCTGCTGCCGATGTTCTTCACCTACTCGGGCCTCAATACGCAGCTGACGACCGTGAACAGCCTGTCGCTGCTCGCGATCGCGCTTGGCATCTTGCTCGTCTCGATCGCGGCGAAATTCGGCGCCTGCTGGCTCGCGGCGCGCCTCGCGGGCGAGGACAACCGCACGGCGATGGGCATTGGCGCGTTGATGAACGCGCGCGGGCTGATGGAACTCATCATCATCAACATCGGCCTGCAAAAGGGCATTATCGGGCCGACCCTGTTCGCGATCATGGTGCTGATGGCGATCGTCACGACTGTGATGGCGGGACCGCTGTTCGAGATCGTCTATGGCCGCAAGGCACGCGAGCGGGGCGAACTCGGCGCGCTGGGCACCGAGGGACCGGACGAAGCCCACACCAGCGAGCGATTGGCGGCGGGACCCGCCTGAAACGGGCGTAGCGCTTTCAAAGGGCGGTAAATTATGCTGTGCCGGGCGAGTGAAGACTCTCCGCCCCTATCTGATCTGGTTCGCCGTCGCGGTGCTGCTGACCCTCGGCGCGGTCCTCGGCATGCAGTGGGTGCGCGCGCATCCCGAGCATATCCCCGGCGCGCGCTTCGAACTCGCGCATCCCTGGGGTTGGGCGACGAACCGCAAGCTGGTTGCGCTGGCGAGCGACGACAGTGCCTGCTTCGCCGCCTTCGACCGCGCGGAAGCCGGCTATCTTCGCCGTCCGGCGATCGGCAGCGGTGCGTGCATCGCGAGCCAGCGGATGATCCTGACCGGCGACCGCCTGGTGCCGACGCTGCGCCCGGCGAATGTCGCGCCCAGCTGCGCGGTCACTGCCGCGATGGCCCTCTGGAACCGCGACGTTGTCCAGCCGCTCGCGCACAAATATTTCGGGCAAAAGGTCGTCGAACTTGAAAATCTCGGCAGCTATAATTGCCGCAAGATCGCGGGCGAGAAGGCGCAGAGCCAGCATTCGACCGCCAACGCGATCGACATCTCGGCCTTCGTCCTCGCCGACGGCACGCGCATCTCGCTGATCAACGACTGGACGCCGGGCGACAAGCGTAGCGAGTTTCTGCACGAAGTCCGCGACGAAAGCTGCGGCCTGTTCAGCACCATCCTGTCGCCCGACTATAACCGCGCACACGCCGACCATTTTCATGTCGACATGGCGGCGCGGACCGCGGGCTGGACCGTCTGCCGCTAACGACCGCCGAAGCGGGGGAAGAGCATTCCGACACGTCTCCGATAGCCGACATACGCCTCACCAAAGATGTCGATCAGGTCGCGCTCCTCGTACCGGATCGCGATCAGCATATAGATCGACAGGCCGACCGCGAGCAGCAGATGACCGACGGTCATCACCGGCGTTGCCCAAAAGGCGATGAAGAATCCCGAATAGAGCGGATGGCGGACGAACCTGTAGAAGAAGGGCTGGCGCAGCACCGGCGGTGCCGCCGCCCGCTCGCGCAGCGCGAACCACGCCTGCTGCAGCCCGAACAGCTCGAAATGATTGATCAGGAAGGTGCTGGTCAGCACGATCGCCCAGCCGCTGGCGAACAGAATCCAAAGGATCGCGGCACCCACCCCGTGGGTGATCGTCCACACCGGCGCGGTCAGCTGGTGCCAGAATGCCATCAATATGATCAGCGCGGCACTGGCGAACAGCACATAGGTGCTGCGCTCGATCGGCGCCGGAACGATGCGCGTCCAGCCTGCCTTGAACCCCGGCCGCGCCATCACGCTGTGCTGGATGCCGAACAGTGCGATTAGCGCGGCGTCGATCAGCGCGGCTTTGCCGGGCGAGGCCACGCGTGCAAAGTCGACCGTCACCGGGACGAGCGAGAAATTGCCGACAAAGGCGATCAGGTACAAAAAGGTCGCGAAAAAGATCGCATAAGCCACTGCGGCATAAAGCAAATAGAGCGCACGCATCACGACAGCCCCTGCTATTTCGGGGCGTTATAGCAGATTTTGCGCGGAAATGCGCGCCTAGACGGTGAAGCTCTCGCCGCAGCCGCACGCGCCCTTGGCGTTCGGATTTTCGAACACGAAGCCCGCGGCGAAATCATCCTCTACCCAGTCCATCGTGCTGCCGATCAGATACAGCACCGACGCGCCGTCGATGTAAAAGACACCGCCGGGGGTCTCGATCTTTTCGTCGAACTTCTGCTCTTCGGTGACATAGTCGACCGAGTAAGCGAGCCCCGAGCAACCGCGGCGCGGCGTCGACAGGCGCACGCCGATCGCGCCGTCGGGTGCCGAAGCCATCAGCTTCGCAATGCGCGCTTCGGCGCCGGCGGTGAGCGTCACTGCGGCTGGGCGCGCGCGGGCTTTCGTTTCGGTCATCACAGCATTCCCAGTTCGAGCCGCGCTTCGTCGCTCATATTCTGCGGCGACCACGGCGGATCCCAGACGAGGTTGACCTCGGCATCGCCGACGCCCGGAACCGCGCCGACGCGCAGTTCGACCTCGGCAGGCATCGACTCCGCGACCGGGCAATGCGGCGTCGTCAGCGTCATCGTCACCACGACATGGCCCTCGTCGATCTCGACATTGTAGATCAGGCCGAGGTCATAGATGTTGACCGGGATTTCGGGGTCGAAGATATCCTTCAGCGCATTGATCACGGCTTCGTACAGGTCGCCGCCGACCGCGCCGGGTGCGACCTCGGCGGGCTTGGCCGCGAGGAAACCTTCCAGATAATCGCGCTTGCGCTCCAGCTTTTCGGGCGCCGTCTCGACATCCTCGACGCGTGCCTTCGGCGGTGCCTCGACGCTCGTGACTTCTTCCACCTTGATCATGCGATCCTCGCTCATCCGAAAATCCTCTCGACGCGGGCGAGGCCATCGATCAGCGCCGCCACATCGTCGTCATTGCTGTAAACGCCAAAACTCGCGCGCGCGGTCGCGGCGACACCCAGATGCTCCATCAGCGGCTGTGCGCAATGATGCCCGGCGCGGATCGCGACCCCGCTTTCGTCCAAGATAGTGCCGATGTCGTGCGGATGAACCCCCGCCATCGAAAAACTCACGATTCCGGCGCTGTTTTCAGGGCCGTAGAGGGTGATGCTGTTCTTGCGGGCAAGCTGGTCGCGCAAGCTGGTTACCAATGCGACCTCGTGCACGTGGATTGCGTCGATGCCGATGCCCTCGACATAATCGACCGCCGCCGCGAGCCCGATCGCCTCGATAATCGCGGGCGTGCCCGCCTCGAAGCGCGTCGGGGCAGGGGCGTAGGTGGTCTTCGCAAAGGTCACGCGGTCGATCATCGATCCGCCACCCTGCCAGGGCGGCAAGCTGTCGAGCTTGTCGCTCCACAACACGCCGATCCCGGTCGGACCGTAAAGCTTGTGGCCCGAGAAGGCGTAATAGTCGCAGCCCAATGCCGCGACATCGACGGGAAGGCGCGGGACGGCCTGACAGCCGTCGATCAGCAACTCGGCGCCGACGCGGTGTGCGATCTCCGCCGCGCGCGCGACGTCGAGCGGGCTGCCGAGCACGTTCGAGACGTGGGCGAAGGCGACCATCGTGTGTTCGGCGGTCAGCAGCTTCTCCGCCGCATCGAGGTCGATGCAGCCGTCGGCGGTCAGCGGGCAGACGTCGACCTGCCAGCCCGCGAGCTGCCAGGGCACGATATTGCTGTGATGCTCGAGCGTCGAAAGCAGCACGCGGCCTTTCTTCGGATGCGAGTAGGCGACCAGGTTGATTGCCTCGGTCGCGCCGCGCACGAAGGTCACGTCATTCTCGCGCGCGCCGATAAACGCCGCGATCCGCCGCCGCGCCGCCTCGTAAGCGAGCGTCATGTCGGCCGACCGCGCATAGACGCCGCGGTGCACCGTTGCATAGTCGCGGCCCATCGCGTTCACCGTCGCGTCGATCACCGCCTGTGGCTTCTGCGCGGTCGCGGCGGTGTCGAGATAGTGCCAGCCGGGCGTCAAGCCGGGGAAGTCGGCGCGGACATCGGTGAAGGTGCGGAGGGCGGTCGCGGTGCTCACACCAATTCCCCCAGCTTCGCCAGCGCGAGCGCCTGCAGCTGTTCCTCGTCCTCGGCGCCATCGAACACGCCGGCAACGAACGCCTGCAGCATCAATTTCTTCGCCTCGGCGGGCGGCAGCCCGCGCGATTGAAGGTAGTAGAGCGCCATGGCGTCGAGTTCGCCGATCGCGCAGCCATGCGCACATTTCACATCGTCGGCGAAGATTTCGAGTTCGGGCTTGGCGTTGGCGGTCGCGCTGCGGTCGAGCAGCATCGCCTTTACATCCTGTTCGCTGTCGGTCTGCTGCGCGTCGCGCGCAACCGCGACCTTGCCGAGATAGGTGCCGGTCGCGGTGCCACCGAGCACCGACCGCACGACCTGCCGCGACGTCGCGCCGGGTTCGGCGTGGGTGACGGTGGTGACGATCTCGAGATTCTGTTCGCGACCGCCGATCTGCGCCGCGCCTAGGTTGAAGTCGGCGCCTTCGTGGAGCGTCACCGCCAGTTCGATGCGGCCATAGGCGCCGCCGATGTTGAGGATGTGCAGCGACGCCGTCGCGCCCTTGCCGATGCTCATCTCTATCTGCTGGATCGCCCCTGCGTCCTGCACGATCGCGCGGCGGAAGTCGCCGCCTGCGGGCACGACGATGCTCTCGGGCGCGGGCAGCGGCCACGCCGCGGTCACCGCGTCGATATCGCTATAGCGCCACGCTTCATCGCGCCGCGAGGGAAGGGCGGTCACGCTCAAGCCGCGATCTCCGCATAGCCTTCGCGTTCGAGTTCGAGCGCGAGTTCGGGGCCGCCCGACTTGACGATGCGGCCGGCCGCGAGGACGTGAACGAAATCGGGCTGCACATAGTCGAGCAGGCGCTGGTAATGGGTGATCAGCAGCACCGCCTTGTCCGGGCGCCGCATGATCGTATTGATCCCGTCGCCGACGACGCGCAGCGCGTCGATGTCCAGCCCTGAGTCCGTTTCGTCGAGGATTGCGAGCTTGGGATCGAGGATGCCCATCTGCACCATCTCGTTGCGCTTCTTCTCGCCGCCCGAAAAGCCGACGTTCACCGGGCGCTTGAGCATGTCCATGTCGAGCTTGAGCAACCCCGCCTTCTCGCGCGCGAGCTTCAAAAAGTCGCCGCCCGACAGCGGCTCTTCGCCGCGCGCCTTGCGCTGGGCGTTCAGGCTTTCGCGTAGGAACTGGACGTTCGACACGCCGGGAATTTCGACCGGATATTGGAAGCCGAGGAACAGGCCCGCGGCGGCGCGCTCGTGCGGGTCCATGTCGAGCAGATCCTGTCCGTCGAACGTCGCCGAACCCTCGGTGACCTCATAACCGGGCCGCCCGCCGAGGACATAGGACAAAGTCGATTTACCCGCGCCATTCGGCCCCATGATCGCATGGATTTCGCCCGCATTGATGCTGAGCGACAGCCCCTTCAGGATCGGCTTGTCGGCGACGGTGGCGTGGAGGTTTTCAATTTTGAGCATCATCGGTCCGTTCAATTCCCGGCGCGCTGCAGGCGGTCGGTACGTATCTTCTGCAATAATTTGATGAAGTTCGGCTTCTCCGCCGCATCGAGCTGCGACTTCAGGCCGCTGGCCTGATCAGCCGGATATTCCTTGTCGATTGCGCTGAAGAGCTGGGACTTCAGGTTCTTGCAGCCCTCCGTCGCCGCGGCAAAAATCGCATCGTCGGCCGCATCAGTCTTGGTCATGCGGACGGCGTAAGTCGTCATGCATCGGTCGTTGGCCTGCGCCAGCATCATCGCATTGGCCTGTGTGGGCTGCGCATGAACCGCCCCGGAGAGTAGTGTCGCGCCCAGAAAAAGGCCCATTGCCAAAATCCGGTTCATCCCACGCTCCCCTCAAGGCTGATCCCCAGCAATTTCTGCGCCTCGACCGCAAATTCCATCGGCAGCTGCTGCAGCACTTCCTTGGCAAAGCCGTTGACGATCAGCGCCACCGCCTCTTCCTGCCCCAGCCCGCGCTGCATCGCGTAGAAGAGCTGGTCGTCGCTGATCTTGCTCGTCGTCGCTTCATGTTCGACGGTCGCGCTCGGGTTGCGGACTTCGATATAGGGGACGGTGTGGGCGCCGCAGGTGCTGCCGAGAAGCAGGCTGTCGCACTGGGTGAAGTTGCGCACGCCCTCGGCATTCGGCGCCACGCGGACGATACCGCGATAGGTGTTGTTCGACTTGCCCGCGCTGATCCCCTTCGAAACGATGGTCGAGCGCGTGCGCTTGCCATTGTGGATCATCTTGGTGCCGGTGTCGGCCTGCTGATAATTGTTGGTCACCGCGACCGAATAAAATTCGCCGACGCTGTCGTCGCCGTTGAGCACGCAGCTCGGATATTTCCAGGTGATCGCAGAGCCGGTTTCGACCTGCGTCCACGACACCTTGCTGCGCTTGCCTTGGCAGAGCGCGCGCTTGGTCACGAAATTATAGATGCCGCCCAGCCCCTCGGCATTGCCGGGATACCAGTTCTGCACCGTCGAATATTTGATCTCGGCATCGTCGAGCGCGACCAGTTCGACCACCGCAGCGTGGAGCTGGTTCTCGTCGCGCATCGGTGCGGTGCAGCCTTCGAGGTAGCTGACATAGGCGCCCTTGTCGGCGATAATCAGCGTGCGCTCGAACTGCCCCGTATTCTCGGCATTGATGCGGAAATAGGTGCTGAGTTCCATCGGGCAGCGCACGCCCTCGGGCACATAGACGAAGGTGCCGTCGGAAAAGACCGCGCAGTTGAGCGTCGCGAAATAATTGTCGTGCATCGGCACGACCTTGCCGAGCCACTTCTTCACCAGCTCGGGATATTCGCGGATCGCTTCCGAAATCGACAGGAAGATTACGCCCGCGCGCTTCAATTCCTCGCGGAAGGTCGTCGCGACGCTGACGCTGTCGAACACCGCATCGACCGCGACCTTGCGTGCGCCCTCGACGCCGGCGAGCACCTTCTGCTCCTCGATCGGGATGCCGAGCTTTTTATAGACTTCGAGGATTTCGGGATCGACCTCGTCGAGCGACGACAGCTTCGGCTTCGCCTTGGGTGCCGCGTAATAGTATGCGTCCTGATAGTCGATCGGTGGCACGTTGAGCTTCGCCCAGTCGGGCGTCTCCATCGTCTGCCAGTGGCGGAACGCCTTCAGCCGCCAGTCGAGCATCCATTCGGGCTCGTTCTTCTTCGCGCTGATGAAGCGGACCGTATCCTCGGTCAGCCCCTTGGGCGCAAAGTCGGTCTCGATGGCCGAGGACCAGCCATGCTCATAATCGGCGACTTTCGCCGCGGCGTCGTGCGCAGCCTGGTCCTTGACGGGAAGTGCGGTGTTGTCGGTCATTACAAAATTCCGTTCGCCTCGAGCGAAGTCGAGAGGCCCATCGTTCGTGCGCTATTGCCGGGTGTCTCGACTTCGCTCGACACGAACGGGTTATTCTTCGGAGCGACGCTCAACGTCGCGAGGCTGATCTCGGCGAGCGCCCCGCGCACCGCGCCGTTTACGACGCCCCAGTGCGGCTGCACCTTGCAACGGCCCTCGAGCGAGCAATCATGGCGTCCTTCGGCGACGCAGGAGGTGAGCGCGATCGGCCCTTCGACCGCCTCTATGATATCGGCGACGCTGATCGCTGCCGCGGGACGCGCGAGCCGCACGCCGCCGCCGGTGCCGCGCGAGGCGACGAGCAGGCCAGCGCGTGCGAGCTGGCTCACCAGCTTCTGCGCGGTCGGCCCCGGGATACCCGTCTGCTCGGCGAGCATGCCGGCGTGAATCGGCACCGACCCGCACTGGCGGGCGGCGGCGCTCATCAGCACCACGGCATAGTCGGCAAGGTTGGACAGGCGCATTGTTCTTTTCCGTCGCAGTTGCGAACGATTCTTAACTGGAGTAAATTACTCCACTTACATAGGCGCGCCGTCCCGCGAGCGCAAGCAATCGCGGATATGCAGGACGATAGAAAAGTTGCGCAAAAAAAAGGCACCCATCGGGCCGAAGCCAAATGAGTGCCAAGATGAAGGTCTCAAGTCCTCGTCCGAGGATGAGCTCTTCTGGGTCGCAGGGACGGATTATGCCGACGCGATGATTCGCGATTGGACGAAAACGCCAAAACGACGGGACAGATAATTTTCGAAGGTTAACGGTCGCTCAGGTCTCGGAGACGAGCGGGCTCACCTTGCCGGCGAGCTGCTTGCGGCCCTTCGTCGTCGCTTCGGTATAGGTCGTCGGCTTGCCGAGCTGGCCGGGGGTCGCGCCGGCAAAGCGCTTGATCTCGCGGATCAGGTGCGACTGGTCATAGAATGCGTCGCCAAGCTGCGCGGCGTCGAGCCCTTCGCCGCGCGCCAGCGCCGATGCGGCGCGGACGGCGCGATATTTGCGCGCGAGCATGCGTGGCGACAGCCCGTAATAATGCTTCGTCATCCGTTCGACCGAACGGATCGACATGCCCGTCGCCTCGACCAGTTCGGGAACCTGCGGCGAGGGCGACGCGGTCAGCCAGCCGTCGACGGTGCGGATGAACCACATCGGCGGCTGCTCGTTGCGTGTCAGAACCTCGCGTGCGAAATTATTGCCGATGACCAGCTTTTCCTCGACCGTCGCGGCCTTTTCCAGCGCGGCCGCGACCTCGTCGATCCACGGTCCGAACAGGTCGGCCGCGTCCATCGCTCGATCGGTCAGCTTGTCGGCATCGTCGCCCATCAGCGCCGCCCAGCCCGCGGGCAGCATGCCGAATCCGAACAATTGCGTCGGGCAATTGCTGATCGCGCGGACGCGCGCGCTCGTCGGGCCGATGATGTTGGCGCGGCAGACGGTCGCGCGATGGCCGTCCTCGAAGACATATTCGCCATCGACGTTGGTAACGAAGCGGAACTGGGCGCGGTCGGCGCGCTCATATTCGTCGAAGCGCGGCAGGTTCAGTCGCGCGAAATAGAAACTCGACACCATTTCCGCCAGATCGGGATCGGGCGGGAAATAGTGTAGTTCGAACGGCGCGCTGCCGTCCACGCCCCCAGGCGAGGAAGAAACATCCGACATGAGACCCAGACCTTTGGCACCCGTAACCCGGCTGCCTTATTTTTTCTGGATCAAATCATTTGCGTTTCATCCCCGCGCGTCAAGCCGCAATCGTCAATTTGCTTAACCCTTCTGCGCCGCGATCCACACGTCGACCCGCCGTTCGAGCACGTCGAGCGGCACCGGACCCGATTCGAGCACGACATCGTGGAAGGTGCGGAAATCGAACTTGTCGCCGAGCGCCGCCTGCGCGCGGCCGCGCAATTCCATGATCTTGAGCTTGCCGATCAGATAGGCGGTCGCCTGTCCCGGATAGACGATATAGCGTTCGATCGCCTTTTCGATGTCGCCGTCGGGGTTGGGGGTATTGTCCTTCAGATATTTGATCGCCTGCTCGCGGCTCCAGCGTTTGTCGTGGATGCCCGTGTCGACGACGAGGCGGCATGCGCGCCACAGCTCCATGCCGAGCCGCCCGAAATCGCTGTAGGGATCGGTGTAAAAGCCCATGTCCTTGCCGAGTTCCTCGGTGTAGAGCCCCCAACCCTCGGTGTAGGCGGTGAACCCCCCGAAGCGGCGGAAGGGCGGCAGGCCGGTGAGTTCGGTCTGCACCGCGCGCTGGAGGTGGTGCCCCGGGACGCCCTCATGATAGGCGAGCGCTTCGAGCTCGGTCTTCGACATGTCCCTGAGGTCGAAGAGGTTCACATAATAGATGCCGGGGCGCGACCCGTCGGGCGACGGCGAGGAATAGAAGGCCTTGCCCGCCGACTTCTCGCGGAACGCCTCGACCGCCTTCACCTGCAGATGCGCCTTGGGCAGCGTGTTGAAGAAGGCGGGCAACCGCGCCTCCATCGCCTTCACCTTCGCATCGACGTCGGCAAGATAGGCCTCGCGCGTCGTGTAAAAATATTGCGGGCTCGTGCGCAGGTGCGCGAAGAATTGCTGGAGTGTGCCCTTGAAGCCGACCTTTTTCATGATCGCCTGCATTTCGCCATGGATGCGCGCGACTTCGGACAGGCCGAGGTCGTGGATTTGGGCTGCGGTCATGTCGGTCGTGGTGTAGTTCGACAGCAGTGCCTCATAATAGGCCTTGCCATCGGGCAGGCGCCACACGCCGTCTTGCGTCGGCGCGCTCGCCTGTTGGTGCTTCATTTCGGTGAGCAGGCGGCCATAGGCGGGCCCGGCGCTCTCGTTCCACGCCGTTTGGGCCGCACCGATCAGCCGCGCCTTTTCTGCCGCGTCGATGTTCAATTTGCCGACTTTGGCGGTGATATCCTCGACCACCGCATTGCCCGGCTTCTGCAGATTGCCAATGTCGGAGATGAGGTAGGCATAGACCCACTTCGGCGGCTGGATGCCCTTCGCCGCGCGCTCGGCCGATTGCGCCGACAGCGCGTCGAGGACCGGGCCGAGCCCGCGGATGCGCTCGATATAGGCTTCGGCCTCGCCGACATCGGCGACACGGTGGATGTTGATCAGGAACGCGGGCATCTGGCTCTGCGCGCCGTTCATCTGGTCGAAGATATAGCCATGGTCGCGGAAGGGGAACAGCCGGTCGGCGCGCGCGGCCTGCGTGTTGAACAGCTCGAACGACAGCGCCTCGTCGGCGGTCAGTTTCGACGGGTCATAGCTTCCGCGCATCGCGGCGGCGGTCGCCTGTTGCAGCTTGTGGTTCGCGACGGCAGTTTCGTCGGAGACGTCGTTCCATTTGCCATAGTCGCCGTCGCGAATCCCGCGGCGCGCCTTGGCTTCGGGCGAGAGCGACAGCTGCGCCGCGTCATAATTGTCGAAGAATTGCGAAAGGTTGGCGCCGGCGGGCGCGGCATCGGGCGCGGGCGTCGCAGCCGCGGTGGCAGGCGCTTCCTGTACGGCGGCCGGGGCGCAGCCCGCGACGGCGAACAGCGCGAGGCCGGTGGACAGGCGAGCGATAATCTTGAGATGCGACACGAATTTCTCCCGGTTTTTCCGATGCGCACGGGGCTTGCCATAGCGTCATCGCGCGCGCAATGGCGGGGCCATGTCGCTCTTCGCCTCGCTCACCGATAGCGCCTATGCGCTCGTTCGCCCGATCGTCCACGCCACCGATGGCGAGGCCGCGCATAACCTGACGCTCAGCGCGCTCCAGCCGCTGCCGCGCGCGCGCCATGCACTGACAAGCCCGGCGCTCGCGACCGAGCTTGCGGGGCTCAAATTTCCGAACCCCGTCGGCCTCGCGCCCGGTTTCGACAAGGATGCGCGCGTCGCGCATGTGATGCCGCATTTTGGCTTCGGCTTTGTCGAGGTCGGCACGCTCACCCCATTGCCGCAGGAGGGCAACCCGCGCCCGCGCCTGTTCCGGCTTGTCGAGGATCGGGCGGTGATCAACCGTATGGGTTTCAACAATGGTGGGCAGGAAAAGGCGGCCGAACGGATTATATGCCTGCGCCGCCATGGCCTGCCAGTGCCGCTTGGTATCAACATCGGCGCGAACAAGGACAGCGCCGACCGCATCGCCGACTATGCAAAGGGCACCGCCGCGATGGCGCCGCTCGCCGATTATCTGACGGTGAATATCAGCTCGCCGAACACGCCGGGTCTGCGCGCCTTGCAGGACAAGGGTTCGCTCGAAGCGCTGCTCGACGGCGTCGCTGCGGCGCAGCCTGTGGGCGCGGCGAAGCCGGTTTTCCTGAAGGTCGCGCCCGATCTCGAGCCGGCAGACATCGACGACATCGTCGCCGTCGCGTTCGACAAGGGACTCGCTGCCGTCATCGTCTCGAACACCACGATCGTGCGGCCCGTGCTCGCATCGCGCCACGCTGCCGAAGCGGGCGGCCTCTCGGGCGCACCGCTTGCTGAACTGGCGTTGCAACGCGTCCGCGATTTCCACAGCGCCAGCGGCGGCAAGCTGCCGCTCGTCGCCGCGGGCGGCATTGCTTCGGCCGAGCAGGCGTGGGAGCGCATCCGCGCCGGAGCCAGCCTGATCCAGATCTATTCGGCGATGGTCTATGAAGGCCCCGGCCTCGCCGGCCGGATTGCGCAGGGTCTTGAAAAGCTGGCCGCGCGTGATGGCTTCGCACGTGTTGCAGACGCAGTGGGGACCGCGCACTGACGGGGTTGCCTTGGCCCGAGGCGCGCGCCAATGTCGCGCCCATGTTGAAAAGACTCCTCCCGCTCGCCGCCCTCCTTTCCGCCACCGTCTCCGCGCCCGCGCTTGCACAGGGCGTCACCTCGTCCGCCGATCCGCGCGCGACCGAGGCGGGGCGCGAGATTTTGCATGAGGGCGGCACCGCCGCCGACGCCGCGATCGCGATGGTCGCGGTGCTGACGCTCGTCGAACCGCAGTCGAGCGGGATCGGCGGCGGCGGCTTCATGGTCCATCACAATGCCAAGGACGGCAGCATCTCGACGATCGACGGGCGCGAAATGGCGCCTGCGGCGGCCAAGCCCGACCGTTTCCTCGGCCCCGACGGCAAGGCGCGCGGCTATATGGACGTCATCCCCGGCGGGTTGTCGGTCGGCGTCCCGGGCAATGTGCGCCTGATGGAAATGGCGCACAAGAAATGGGGCAAGCTCGAATGGAAGGCGCTGTTCCAGCCCGCGATCAAGCTCGCCGAAGAAGGCTTCCTCGTCACCCCGGCGCTCAACAACTGGCTCGTCCAGTTCCAGCCGATGTGGAAAGAGTTCCCGGCGCCGCAGGCGATCTACTATGTCGACGGCAAGCCCGCGCCGGTGGGCACGCGGATCAAGAACCCCGCTTATGCGAAGCTGCTCCGCGACATCGCGGCGCGCGGTCCCGACGCATTCTATAGTGGCGCCAATGCCAAGGCGATCAGCGACGCCGTTGCCAAGGCACCGCGCCACCCGAGCCAACTCACGGTCAAGGATATCGCCTCCTATAAGGCGAAGGAGCGCCCCGCGGTCTGCACCACCTACCGCATCTACAAGGTCTGCGGCATGGGCCCGCCCTCGTCGGGTGCGACCACCGTCTTCGGCATCCTCGGCATGATCGAGGGCTGGGACATGAAGACGATGGGCAAGGATAATCCGATGAGCTGGCATCTGCTCTCGGAAGCGATGCAGCTCGCCTATGCCGATCGCGCCGCCTATCTCGGCGACGGCGATTTCGTCGATGTTCCGGTGAAGGGCCTGCTCGACAAGACTTACCTCGCCGAGCGCCGCCAGCTGATCTCGCCCTTTGGCGCCGCGGGCCATTACGACCCCGGCACCCCGCCGGGCGCCAAGCCGCGCGCCGCCGCGCCGCCGGTACAGGAGCAGGGAACGACGCATTTCGTCACCGCCGACAAGGACGGCAACCTCGTGTCGATGACCTCGACCGTCGAAAGCATCTTCGGCAGCCAGCTGATGGCGAACGGCTATTTCCTCAACAACGAGCTCACTGACTTCGACCTCGCGCCGACCGAGGGCGGTGTGCCGACGGCGAACCGCGTAGAGGCCGGCAAGCGCCCGCTTTCCTCGATGTCGCCGACGGTCGTCTATGGTCCCGACGGCAAGGTCGTTCTCGCGGTCGGCTCGGCGGGCGGCAAGCGCATCATCATGCATGTGACCAAGGTGCTCGTCGGCGTGCTCGACTGGGGGCTCGATGCCAAGACCGCGATGGAGCTTCCGAACCTCTTTTTCGGCCAGCAAGGCGTGCTCATCGAGAATAATGAGGCGGGCAAGGCGATCGCCGCGAAGATGAAACCCTTCGGCTACAGCTTTACCGCGACGAGCCTCGGCTCGAAGCTCAACGCGGTCGAGCGCACCGCCGAGGGCTGGCGCGGCGCCGCCGACCCGCGCGGCCCGGGCAGCTCGTCGATCGACGGCGCACCGGCGCAGAATTAATCAACGATAACGATAAGATAAAGCAGCGAACACTCCCTGGAGAGAGGCAGAATGAAGCTCGTAAACCCCCATCTCGACCATTTTCCGAGTCTGGTCGCGATGTTCTTCGACCGTGCGGGGCGCGGCGGCGAAGATCCCTTCCTGTGGCGCAAGGCCGATCGCGCCTGGCACCCGCTGAGCTGGCGGCAAGTCGCCAACCAGGTGTCGGCGCTCGCGCACAGCCTGCGCGAATTGGGGCTGAAGGACGGCGACCGCGTGGTGCTGGTCAGCGAAAACCGGCCCGAATGGTGCATCGCCGACCTTGGCATCATGGCCGCGGGCTGCATCACCGTGCCAACCTATACGACCAACACCGAACGCGATCATCAGCACATCCTCGACAATAGCGGCGCGAAGGCGGTGATCGTCTCGACCGCCAAGCTCGCGCGCACGTTGATGCCCGCGGTGATGCGTTCCGAGGCGCATATCGTCATCAGCATGGAAAGCCTGCGCATCGGCCAGCAGGGCGAGGTTGCGGTCCACGACTGGGAGCCGCTCGTCGCGGGTGGCGAGGCGTATCTGGAAGAAACCAAGGCGCGCGCCGCGACGATGACGCGCGAGGATACCGCTTGCCTTATCTACACCAGCGGCACCGGCGGCGCGCCGCGCGGGGTGATGCAGCATCACGGCGCGATCCTGCACAATGCCGCGGGCGCGGCCGAGGTGCTCGTCAACGACTTCGGCATCGGCGACGAGGAGGTGTTCCTGTCGTTCCTGCCGCTCAGCCACGCCTATGAACATTCGGGCGGCCAGTTCCTGCCGATCATGGTCGGCGCGCAAATCTATTACAGCGAGGGGCTCGAAAAGCTCGTCTCGAACATCGAGGAAACGCGCCCCACGATCATGGTCGTCGTGCCGCGGCTGTTCGAGGTGATCCGCGCGCGGATGATCAAGTCGGTCGAAAAACAGGGCAAGCTCGCGAACTGGATGCTTGGCCAGGCGCTCCGCGTCGGCGAAAAGGATTATGAGCGCCGCATGGGCGTGCTCGATCGCCCGGTCGACCTGCTGCTCGACAAATTATTCCGCCCCAAGATCGGCAAACGCTTCGGCGGCCGGATGAAAGCGCTGGTGTCGGGCGGCGCGCCGCTCAATCCCGAAATCGGCGTCTTCTTCCACTCGATCGGGCTGACCTTGCTGCAGGGCTATGGTCAGACCGAAGCCGGTCCGGTGATCAGCTGCAACCGCCCGAGCGCCGGAATCAAGATGGACACCGTCGGTCCGCCGCTGATGAACACCGAAGTGCGTATCGCCGACGACGGCGAAATCCTCGTGCGCGGCGAGCTGGTGATGAAGGGCTATTGGCGGAACAAGGCCGAGACCGAGCGCGTGCTCGTTGATGGTTGGCTCCACACCGGCGACATCGGGCACATCGACGACAAGGGCCGCATCGTCATCACCGACCGCAAGAAGGACCTGATCGTCAACGACAAGGGCGACAATGTCTCGCCGCAGCGCGTCGAGGGCATGCTGACGCTCCAGCCCGAGATCCTGCAGGCGATGGTCTATGGCGACAAGCGCCCGCACCTCGTCGGCATCCTCGTCCCCGATCCCGAATGGATGGCCGAATGGGCCGAAGCCGAGGGGTTGCCCAAGGATTTGAAGCTGCTGCGCGAGCATGAGAAATTCCGCGCTGCGGTCCGCGCGGCGGTCGACCGCGTCAACGGCCAGCTCTCGGTGATCGAAAAGGTCCGCAAGTTCGACTTCGCCGACGAAGCCTTCACGATCGAGAATGAGCAGATGACGCCGTCGATGAAGATCCGCCGCCATATCCTAAGGCAGGTCTACGAAGACAAGATCGCCGCCCTCTACAAGGCGTGATCGTCAGAGCAGGCGGGGGTGCGACCCGAAGAGCTCGGCGCAAACCGGACCCCGCCTGCGACTGAACCCGAGGCTCAGCCTTTGTCCCCCGCCGGTTTGCGATAGGGGACGAATTCGCCAAAAACGCACGTCGGGCCGCGGATTCCGCTAGACCGGTCGACCAGGTGGAAGAAGTCGCCTTCGCAGGTCGACGACCCGAACTGGCGTACCACCATGATGTCGCTGTCCCGCGCAAGACCCGGGCAACTACTCTTCAAGTCATTCCTGTATACCAGATTGCCGCCGGAACGATAGAGCAAGATATTGTCCGACACGCGAATAGTATCATTACTTCGATAACTGGGAAGGCAGCGGACGGGCGGACCAGGAACCTTGCCCGCAAGCTGCTTGTCGAGCCGTTCGGCCTGCTTGGGGGTAAGCGCGGCGGCACCGGGTTCGCTCGAACCGGCGGGCGCGCAGCTTGCGACCAGCGGCGCGGCCGCGGTCAACAGCGCGGCAGCCATCAGGTTCAGCTTCGCCATGAATATGCTCCTTGAAGTCGGCCATTATGGCCATGGCTGATGAATGGGTGCTGAAGCGGCATCAGGCCGCATCCTTCAGCGCGCGGATACGCCCGAGTTCGGCGGCGTTCGGGGCGCGCAAAAAGGGGTTGGTCGCGCGTTCTTCGCCGATGCTGGTCGGCACCGTGGCTTCGCCCGCGGCGCGCGCCGACTCGACCGCGGCCAGCCGCTCGGCCAGCGCGACATTGTCGGGCTCGACGGTCACCGCGAAACGCGCATTCGACAGCGTATATTCATGTGCGCAGTAAACGCGCGTCGCATCGTCGAGCGTGCCGAGCTTTTGCATATTGGCGAACATCTGCTCGGCGGTGCCTTCGAACAACCGGCCGCAACCCATCGCGAACATCGTGTCGCCGACGAAGATCGCGGCGTCGCTCGCGAAATGATAGGCGATATGGCCGGCGGTATGCGCGGGGACGTCCCAGACGTCGGCGACATGGTTGCCAAGCTTGACCTTGTCGCCGCCCTTCACCTGCACATCGAGCGTCGGGATGCGCGCGAACTCCGCAGCGGGGCCGGTGATCGTGCAGTCGGTGGCTTCCTTGATCGCCGCGTTGCCGCCGGTGTGATCGGGATGCCAGTGCGTGTTCCAGATATCGGTGATCGTCCAGCCGCGTTCGGCGGCGGCGGCGAGAACGGGCTCGGCGACGGCGGGGTCGACGACCATCGTCGCGCCGCTTTCGGGATCATGGACCAGCCAGACATAATTGTCGCTGAGAACGGGAATACGGACGATGTCCAGCGCAGCCATATTATCTCCTTTCCAGCGTCTCGCCCCATCAAGACGGAGCGGCGGCGCCGGGGCCTTGGTCCGCCTGTTCAGGTCAGAAGGGCGCCGTACCCTTGCTCGTTGAACTCGATCAGGCAGAATCCGTTGCCGAACGGGTCGGCGAACATCGCCTGTCTGCCATAGGGCAGGTCCAATGTCTCGCCCTCCTGCACCGCGCCCGCGGCAAGGGCCCGCCGGCTGGCGTCGTCGAGGTCGGTAACGGAAAAATCGGGATGCACCGGTGTCCAGTGCCGGTTGTAGCGTCGAAAGTCGCCGCCGTCGGGACCGATCCTGGAGCCGGCCGCTTTTGTGATCAGATAGATGGAAACCTCGCAGCCGGTCAGCTCGACGATATCGTCGTCGAACCGCCGGGCTGCGGTCAATCCGAGTGCGCTCGTGTAGAAATGCTCGCCAGCAGCGAGGTCGGGCACGTCGATGTTGATCAACAGGCCCGGCATCGCGCGGCCCCTACCAGGCGCCGGTGTTGGGCATCGAGGCCCAGGGCTCGGCGGGGTCGAGATAGCCTTCCTGCAGCAGCTCGACCGAAATGCCGTCGGGCGATCGCACGAACGCCATATGGCCGTCGCGCGGCGGGCGGTTGATCGTCACCCCGGCGTCCATCAGCCGCTGGCACGTCGCATAGATGTCGTCGACGCGGTAGGCGAGATGCCCGAAATTGCGCCCGCCCGAATATTCCTCGGCCGGGCTGCCATCGGCGGGCGGCCAGTTATAGGTGAGCTCGACCTCGGCGACATTGCCTTGCCCGGGCGCGGCGAGAAAGATCAGCGTATAGCGGCCCTTCTCGTCGTCGAAACGGCGCGTTTCCTCGAGCCCGATCAGCTTGAAGAAATCGACGGTGGCGTCGGGATCCGACACGCGGATCATCGTGTGAAGATATTTTGTCATGGCGCCTATATTAGGCGCGAAGGGCCCGCGCTTCAAACGCTTCGAACAGGAATAGGAATTCTTGCGGAACCGGTGCCGGTGCGCCTTGCGCCTCGGCGACATGGACATAGACCAGCTGCCCGTCGGCGCGCAGGTCGTCGGCGCCCGCGCGGTGCAGCTCGAACAAATAGGTCATCGAACTCGTGCCGACGCGCGACGCGCGCACGCAGATGTCGATTTCCTCGTCGAGCAAGATCGGCGCACGATAGTTCACCTCGGCGCGCGCGACGTGGAATTCGGGGCTGCTGTGCGCCGGCCAGCGATCGTAAACCCCGACGCCGCGCCAATATTCGGTGATCCCGATGTCGAAATATTCGAGGTAGCGGCTGTTGAACACCACCGCCTGCGCGTCGATCTCGGCATAGCGGACACGCTTTTTGACGCTGAATTTGAAATCGCTGCGAGCCATGATGTTCCTCTAGTTCGTCGCGAGCCGCGCGACTGTGCCTAATTTGTCGCGATACGCGCGACGGTGTCGATCAGCAGCGCGATGTCGGTATCACGCGACAGCCGGTGGTCGCCGCCTTTGACCAGCGTCACCTGCACATCGGCGCTGGCGAGCGCCGCCGACAGGCGCAGGCTGATATCGGGCGGGACATCGCCATCCTGTTCGCCGTGGAGCAGGCGCACCGGGCAGCTGAGGGGGATTTCACTATCGAGCAGCCGGTTCGCTTCGCCTGACTGGAAAAAGCCGCGCGTCGTCACATAGGGCTGGTCGCTGTACGGCGTCTCTTCGACCAGCGCGCCCTCGGCGAGGATGATCGCCTTCTCGGCATCGCTGAAACCCCAGTCGGTGAAATCGGGCGCTGCGGCGATGCCGACGAGCCCCGCCACGCGGCCCGGCCCGTCGCGCTGTACCAGCGCCAAGGCGGTGAGCAGCATCAGCCATCCGCCCATCGAAGATCCGACGATCACGACCGGCCCCGCGGCCTTCGCATCGATCAGGTCGAGCACATCGCCGCGCCAGTCGAGCAAATTCTGGTCGGCGAACAGCCCGTCCGAGAGCCCGCATCCCGCATAGTCGAGTAGGAGGCAGGCGTGGCCCTCGGCCGCCGCCCAATCGAACAGCGCGGTCGCCTTGCCGCCCGCCATGTCGGACATATAGCCCGGCAGGAAGACGATCGTCGGACCGGTTCCCGGCGTATGGCGATAGGCGAGCCGTGGGCGGCCCGAACGGTCGAGATAGTCTGGGACAGTGTCCACCGGGATCAGATGACCCAGTCGATCGTGCTCATCTGCATGACGGCCTGCCCCTTGGCGCGCCGCTTTTCGACCATGATATGATTGAGCCGCTGGATCGTGTCGCTGCCCGTGGTGATGCACCAGCCGGGAACGACGGCGTGGACGAGCGCACAGACCCCGCCATAGATCATCGTCACGCCGAATTTCGACGCGACGCCGAAATGCTCGATGTAATTCTCATCGACGCTCTTCGGATGGTCGACGAACAGGCGCTTGAGCGACTTGATCATGGGGGACGGCTCCTTTCCGGCTGCCGTCGCCCTAGCGGGGCGGGAGCGGGGGAGCAAGGTCGCCGGTCAGCTGCGCAGGAAAATCTCTTCGATCGGCATGCCGAAGAGATCGGCGATGCGAAAGGCGAGGGGCAGCGAAGGATCGTATTTTCCGGTCTCGATTGCGTTGACCGACTGGCGCGACACCTCGAGGCGCTCTGCCAGATCCTGCTGGCTCCAGTCGCGTTCGGCGCGCAGGACTTTCAGGCGGTTCTTCATGCCCGGTCCGCGCGCCGTTCGGCCGACGTCATGACCATCTGGCCCAGTCCCAGCCCGATCGCCCAGACCGGTACCACCCACCATGCCGGCACATGCGGGACGACGCCGAACATTTCCAGAAAGCCCCAAAGCGTTCCGGTAAGGAGGACGAGCGCGAGACCGATCAGGGCGGCGCTGGTCTGGCGATATCGCAGATATTCATCCTCTTCCTCGACAACATAACGGGCGAGCGTCCAAACGAAGAAGATCATCGGCACCGATGGCAGGACGGCGATTCCCCATAGCAGCGCGCCTTGCGGGTGGAGATAGTTGCGAACGGTCATGGCTATGCCCAGGCACAGGACATATCCGAGGGACCAGATCAGCATGCGTCGATTATATCGCCGTGTTGCGGGCGACAGAGCGCCCGCAGCCGCCTGCCGATTGTTCGCCGCCTTCGTCAGGGGAAAGAGAAACAGCGTCGCCGCCGCGACGAAGGGTAGCGAACGCCAGCCGCCCAAAAAGCCGCGATGCTCGAAATAGGCGATCACGCATAGCGCCAGTGCGAAGGCGGCCGCCCACAACCCCGGCTGGCGACCCGCGAAGCCGGTTCCGGTCTCTGCAGTCTTCTCGGGCATGTCAAACTTCCTTATCTGATAGACAAGGAAACTTTACAAGTATTTGGGTATTTAGTCAAGTGACATTGACATAATGACAAGCTCGGCAAGCAAAGCTGCCGCGCTATTCCATCAACCGGCTCGGCCAGCCGATACGCACCAGCGTCTCGTCGGGATCGGACATGGCAAATTCGTACATGCCCCAATGCTTGTGCGTCGGTGCCTTCTCCGGCTCCAGAATATGGTCGCGAACGCGCTCGGCGATTTCCGCAACGCGGGCGGTATAGAGGTAAAGACCAAACGGGTTCTGCCCTGGCACCAGCCATCCCTCGGGCGTCTCGGTCGTCAGATGAAGCTGCCAGCCATTGCCATCGTCGAGCAGGCGATAGCTGCCATAATCGCCGACGACCGACAGGCCGAGCTTTTGATAGAAGGCCGTGCTCGCGTCGATATCGGTGCAGGGCAGGATTGCGGCGATGCTGTGGGGCGGTGGGGCGTCAGTCATGCCGGCAATCTATGTCCGCTGCGCCGGTGACGCCAGCGCCAGTTGACGAGATGCCCGGCGGCCAGCGTGAGCGCGCCGAGCGAGGTCAACAGGCGGTCGGCGGCCTCGGGATCGGCGGCCTCGATCCACCCCTCATGCGCCGACAGGCCCAGTGCAAGCAGGCCTAGCCCCGAGACTGCGAGTATCGTCGGCACCAAACGCCTATGCCGTCGCCAGCCATCGCGCATCGCTATCGCTGCGGCCGGAAGTGCGAGCAATAATATCGCAGCATGAACCCCCTCGGGCAGCGCGATCCAGCGGCTGAGCGCCGGGGCTAGAAGAAGGAGCAGGGGCAGCGCAAGGCAATGGAGCAGGCAAGTGAACGACAGGACGATACCCGTCAGGTCGGCAAGGCGCACGCGCGCGGCGGGGAGGCACATATGGGTCTTTCGCGGGAGGGGTTCGGACGCCAGATAATGATACATTATCTCATTGCAAGTCCTGTTGTGAATCCGCCCCTTGCCGCCCATATCGCATGCTGGCAAAGGGGCGCCGCACTTTTGCGCAAGAAAGGCCAGTTTTTCGATGTCTCAGATGATCCGTGTCACCCTTCCCGATGGCTCTGCCCGTGAAGTCGTGCGCGGCACTACCGCGGCGCAGATTGCGGCCGACATCGGACCCGGCCTCGCCAAAGCCGCGCTCGCCGCAAAGATCGACGGCGAACTGCGCGATATCACGCGGCCGCTCGAGGAAGACACCAACCTCGCGCTGGTGACGAGCCGCGACGAAGCCGACGCGCTCGAACTGTTCCGCCACGACTATGCCCACGTCCTTGCCGAGGCGGTGCAGAATCTGTTTCCGGGCACGCAGATCACCTTCGGTCCGTCGACGGGCGATGGCTTCTACTACGACTTCGCCCCGACCGCCGAGCATGGCCCGTTCCGCGACGACGAGCTGCCGCTGATCGAGGAGGAGATGCGCAAGATCATCGCCGCCGATCTTCCTTTGACGCGCGAAGTGTGGGAGCGTGACAAGCTGATCGCCAAATGGGCCGCCGAGGGTGAGACCTTCAAGGCCGAATGGGCCGCCGAACTGCCGCAGGGCGAGGAACTCACGGTGTATCGCAGCGGTGAGGGCTGGATGGACATGTGCCGCGGCCCGCACCTCGCCTCGACGGGCAAGCTCGATCCCGCCGCGTTCAAGCTGACGCGCGTGTCGGGTGCCTATTGGCGCGGCGACCAGAAGAATGCGCAGCTCTCGCGCATCTACGGCACCGGCTGGCTCAACAAGAAGCAGCTCGCCGAGCATCTCGTCCGGCTGGAGGAGGCCGCGAAGCGCGACCACCGCAAGATCGGCCGCGAGATGGACCTGTTCCACCTGCAGGAAGAGGCGCATGGCAGCGTCTTCTGGCACCCCAAGGGCTATCGCATCTACCGCGAGCTCGAGGCCTATATGCGCCGCGCGATCGACGGTTCGGGTTATCAGGAGGTCAAGACGCCGCAGGTGATGGACGCCAAGCAGTGGGAACAGTCGGGCCACTGGGGCAAATATCGCGAGAATATGTTCGTCATCCCCGACGAAATCCCGAACATTGAGGATGAAGGTCCGATCGTCTCCGACGGTGCCGAGTGGATGGCGCTGAAGCCGATGAACTGCCCGGCGCACGTCCTGATCTTCCGTCAGGGGATGAAGTCGTATCGGGACCTGCCGCTGCGCATGGCCGAAATGGGCTGCTGCCACCGCAACGAGCCGCATGGCGCGCTGCACGGCATCATGCGCGTGCGCCAGTTCACGCAGGACGACGGCCATATCTTCTGCCGCGAGGACCAGATCGTCGAGGAAGTGCGCGCCTTCTGCCAGTTGCTCGACCGCGTGTACCGCGAGCTCGGCTTCGAAAAATATGCGGTGAAGCTCGCGCTGCGCCCCGAAAAGCGTTTCGGGACCGAGGAGATGTGGGACAAGGCCGAGGCGGAACTGCGCGAAGCCGTCCAGCGCGCGGGCATGGCGAGTGACGATTATGGCTGGGAAGAACTGCCGGGCGAGGGCGCCTTCTATGCGCCCAAGCTCGAATTCCACCTGACCGACGCGATCGGCCGCACCTGGCAGTGCGGGACGATCCAGTCCGACCGCGTGATGCCCGAACGGCTCGATGCGTCGTACATCGGTGAGGATGGCGAGCGCCACCGTCCGGTGATGCTCCACCGCGCGATCCTCGGCACCTACGAGCGCTTCATCGGCATCCTGATCGAGCATTTCGCCGGCCGCTTCCCGACCTGGCTCGCGCCGGTGCAGGCAGTGGTCGCGACGATCGTCAGCGACGCCGACGCTTACGCCAAGGACGCGGTGGCCCAGCTCACCGCGGCGGGCATCCGCGCCGACATCGACGTGCGGAACGAGAAGATCAATTACAAGGTCCGCGAACACAGCCTCGCGAAGGTTCCTTACCTGCTCGTCGTCGGCAATCGCGAGGCCGAGGAAGGCACTGTCGCGATCCGCACGCTAGGGCAGGACGGCCAGCGCATCATGCCGCTCGCTGAAGCGATCGCGATGCTGAAGGGTGAGGCGACCCCGCCCGACCTGCGCAGTTGATCGCATCGAAGAAGCGTCGCCCGCGCCGTTGGGGCCGCTGGCTGTTGCTGCTGGCGCTCGTCGGCGCGGCGCTCTTCGCCCGCGGCTATTGGAACGCGACGCGCGACCCGGTGATCCGCACCGCGACGGTCGCGGTCGGTGATTGGCCAGCCGCGCAGCCGCCGCTCAAGATCCTGCTCCTCTCGGACACGCACGTCGCAGGCCCCGACATGCCGCCCGCGCGGCTGGAGCGGATCGTTGGCGAGCTCAACCGGCTGAAGCCCGACCTCGTGCTGATCGCGGGTGACCTCGTCAGCGAAAAGCGCAGCGCGACGCATATCTACACCGCCGCTGAAGTCGTCGCGCCGCTCGGCGGCCTCCGCGCGCCCCTAGGTGTCATCGTCGCGCCGGGCAATCACGACCATTGGTTCCGGCCCGACGCGCTGCGCAGCGAATTGGAGAAGCGCGGAATTCGCGTCCTCCAGAATGAAGCCGTCAAGCTCGGTCCGCTGGTCGTCGGCGGCGTCGATGATGATTATTCGGGCCATGACGATGTTCCCGCGACGCTCGCCGCGATGGACCGCCTCGGCCCCGGCGTGCCGCTGCTCCTGACGCACAGCCCCGATATCGTCCCCGACTTGCCGCGCCCCGTCGCCGCAGTGTTCGCGGGCCACACGCATTGTGGCCAGATTCGCTTCCCCATCGTCGGCGCGCTGACCTATGTCTCGCGCTACGGTGATCGCTTCGCGTGCGGCGATATCGACGACAAGGGCCAGCGCGTTTTCGTCGGCGCCGGCGTCGGGACCAGCCTGTTGCCGCTGCGGTTCAACACCCCGCCCGATGCTTGGCTCGTCACGCTCGGCTCCGAATGACCGACCTCCACCACCTCGTCGGCCTTGCGCCGTGGACCTTCGCGGGCGCGGCGGCGATGACCTTTGGCGCCGCGTTCGTGCGCGGTCTCACCGGATTCGGCATGGCGATCATCCTCGTGCCCTTGCTCGGGCTGATCATGCCGCCGGGCGAGGCGGTCGTGCTCGGCATATTGCTGCAATTGCTGATCGGCCCCGTCGGTTTCCGGCGCATCGCGACCGACGCCGACCGGCGTACCGCGTTGCCCATTGGTCTGCTTGCAATGCTCGCGACGCCGCTCGGAATGATGGCGCTGAAGGCGGTCACGCCTGACGTTGCGCGGCTGCTGATCGCGATCATCGCCATCGCCGCCTTCCTCTTGATCCTGATGCCGCAGCATCCCGACGGCCATAAGCCCGGGCGCATGGCAATCGGCCTGACCGGGATCGCGTCGGGCATCCTTACCGGCTTCGCCGCGATGCCGGGGCCGCCCGTCGTGCCCTTTTACCTGCGGCAACGGATCGCGCCCGGCGTTGCGCGCGCGTCGATGATGCTCGTCTTCTTCGCGACCGCAATTGCCGGCACGCTCGCGTCGCTCTGGCTGGGGCTTGCAACCGCCAAGCTCTTCATCCTGTCGCTTTTGCTCTTCGTGCCGATGGCGCTCGGCGACCATGTGGGTACGCGATTGTTCGGCCGGGTGCCTGTGCCGGTGTGGCGCGCGATCGTCGCGGTCGTACTTGGCGTCGCCGGCCTGTCGGCGCTGCTCCGATTGTTGAACTAATTCTCACTCCTGTTCGCATCGAGCGAAGTCGAGATGCCGTGAGGGCACAGGCTCACGATGGGTGTCTCGACTTCGCTCGACACGAACGGAGAGGCGTCTAGAGGCTGCGCAGCGCCTGCGCAGGCTTCGCCGACAGCAGGGGCCAACTCCCGGCAATCCCGATCAGGAACGACAGACCCGCGCCGCCGAGCAGGGTCAGCCCGACGATCAGCGGATCGGGCGCGAAGTCGAAGTCGAACAACTGCGTCACGACATACCAGGCGCCCGCAAGCCCCAGCCCGAGCGCGAGCACCGCGAGGATGCCCGCGAGTACGGCATATTCCATGCCTTGTGCACCTAGGATCTGTCCGCGCGTCGCTCCGAGCAGCTTCAGGATCACGCTGTCGTAGACGCGCCGCTCGCGGCTCGCCGCAATCGCGCCGATGAGCACTGCGATGCCCGCGAGGATCGCGATGCTCGCCGCTGCGGCGATCGCCTGGCTCATCTGCGTGAGCAAGGTCGTCACCTGCGACACGACATCGCGCACGGCGATCAGCGACGCCGACGGGAAAGCGCGCGGAAGGCTGCGCGACAGCGCGGTTTCGGCCTCAGGCCCGACCGCGACCGTCGCGACCATATTATGGGGCGCCGCGTCGAACGTGCCGGGTGAAAAGACGAGCACATAGTTCAGCCCGAAATTGTCCCAGTTGACGGTGCGGAAGGAGGCGACCTTCGCCTGCACCTCGACCCCCAGGACATTGACCGACAGCGTGTCGCCGAGCTTGAGCCCGAGCGACGCTGCGACCTCCTGCTCGACGCTGACCAGCGGCGGTCCCTTGTAATCGGCCGTCCACCACTGGCCGCCGACGAGCTCGCTGCCGTTCGGCAGCACGGGGCTGTACGTCAGTCCGCGGTCGCCGCGCAGCACCCACGCGCCTTCGGGCAGTTCGGCGAGTTCGTCGACGCGCTGCCCCGCAAATTCGGTGACGCTACCGCGCAATGCGGGGATCATATTGATCTCGGCCTTTGCGTCGGCGTCCTTCACCATCGTCTGGAAGCGCGCGGTGTCGGTGCGCGGCACGTCGAGCACGAAGAAGCTCGGCGCGCGCTGCGGCACGGTCGAGCGGATTTCGGCGGTGATGCTCGTCTGGATCGCCGCGAGCGTCACGAACAGCGTGAGACCCAACCCGAGAGCGACGACGAGCGCGCCAGTCGCGGCGCCGGGACGGTGGAGGTTCGCGAGCGCGAGGCGGAACAACGGGCGCTTGGGGCGCGGCAGGCGGCTCGCGGTGCGCCGCACCAGCCACCCAAGCCCGACGAGGATGAGCAGCAGCCCGATCGCGGCGCCGATGAAACCGAGCGCGAACAAAGGCTCGCGCGCGGTGCCGACCGCGAGCGCGATGATCGCTGCGAGCGCCGCCGCGACCGCGATCACGGTCTGCCGGTCGATCCGCGCCGCGCCGCTCACCGTCGCGCGGTAGAGCCCGGCGGCAGGAACATGCCGCGTCGCCGCGAGCGGGGGGAGGGCGAAGGCGACGGCGATCAGCAGGCCATAGGCGGCGCTGACGGCCAGCGGCAGCGGATAGATGGACACGCCCGGTTTGACCGGCAGCACATCGCCCGCAATCGCGCCGATGATAGCGGGCGCGAGCGCGCCGACGATCAACCCCGCGACGATCGACACCGCCGCGACCGCCAGGATCTGCAGGCCATAAATGCGCGCCACCGTGGCGCTGTCGGCGCCGAGCACCTTCAGCGTCGCGAGCCCGGGGCGCTTGCCGGCGAGATAGCTCGCGACGCCATTGCCGACGCCGATCCCGGCGATCACCAGCGCGGCCAATCCGACGAGCGACAGGAACTGCCCCATCCGCTCGATAAAGCGCCGCGTGCCGGGCGCGCCGTTGCTGCTGTCGGTGATATCCCAGCCCGCATCGGGGAATTCGGCGGTCAGCGCCTTGCCGACCGCTTCGGGGTTTGCACTGCCCGGCAGGCGGACGCGATATTTGCTCTCGTACAGGCTGCCCGGCTGGATCAGCTGCGTCGCGGGCAGGTCAGAAAGCCCGATGATCGCGACGGGGCCGAGCGTGAAGCCCTCGCCCAGCCGGTCGGGTTCCTCGGCGATCACGCCGTCGATCAGGAAGCTTTTTTCGCCGAACTTGACGCGCTCGCCGACCTTCAGATCGAGCCGCGAGACAAGATCCTTGCCGATCCAGATGCCGCCCGGCGGCGGCGGACCTTTGCGCGCGCCGCTTTCCAGCCGCATCGTGCCATAAAGCGGGTAGGCGCTGTCGACCGCCTTCAGCTCTGACAGCAAAGCCTCGCCATCGGGATCGTTTGCCATCGCGCGCAGCCGCACGGTGGCCGAGGGCGTGCCGACGCGGCGGAAACCTGCCATTTCCTCGGGCGCGGCTTGGCGCTGCGGCAGGCTGAATTCGATATCGCCGCCCAGGATCGTCTGCCCGCGCACTTCGAGTTCGGAGGTGATGCCGCGCGTCAGGCTGCCGATCGCTGCGAGCGTCGCAACGCCGAGGAACAGGCAGACCGCGAGAAGGCGAAGCCCCCGGATACGCGTCGCAAGGTCGCGGCGCGCGATGCGCCAGAGCGTGGCGAGCGGGAGCACCTAGGCGGCCCGCTCTTCGATTTTCCCATCGTGCATCACGACGACGCGGTCGCAATGCTCGGCGAGTTCGGGGTCGTGGGTGATGATCAAAAGCGTGGCGCCTAATGCGGCGCGGCGTGCGAAGATCAGCTCGATAATCGACTGGCCGGTCGCGGTGTCGAGATTGCCTGTCGGTTCGTCGGCGAAGATGATCGCGGGTGAACTCGCCATCGCGCGCGCGATCGCGACGCGCTGCTGCTCGCCGCCCGAAAGCTGCGCCGGATAATGGGTGAGGCGATGCCCGAGGCCTACCGCCTCAAGTTCGGCGGCGGCACGGCCGAACGGATCGGCAATGCCCGCGAGTTCGAGAGGCACCGCGACATTTTCGAGCGCGGTCATCGTCGGCAGCAGATGAAAGGCCTGGAGCACGATGCCGATGCGGCCGCGCCTTGCACGCGCCAGATCATCCTCGTCCATCGTCGCAAAATCGAGCCCTGCGACATTGATGCTGCCGCCATTGGCGCGCTCGAGCCCGGCGAGCACCGCCATCAGCGAGCTTTTGCCCGATCCCGACGGGCCGAGCAGCGCGACCGAGGTGCCGGCTTCGACCTCAAGGTCGACACCGCGTAAAATTTCAACCGGGGCCTTGTCGCTTCCAAGCGTGAGCGTCACATTATGGGCGGCGATCGCCACGTTCGGCGATTGTCGTTGGGCGTCGGGCAAGGAGAGGACCCTTTGAAATGAGAACGGCCGGATGGCGCTCTTTTTTGATATATGGTTGCGCAATCGCGCTTTGCCAACCGCTCGCCGCATGCGGATCGGCGGAGACCCCATCGGCTTCGACCAATGACAAGGTTGCTGCGAAAGCGGCGCCTGATATTCCCGCCGACGCGCCGCTCGTGATTGCCTTCGGTGACAGCCTCTACGCCGGCTATCAGCTCGGGCCGAAGGAAGGACTCGCGCCGCAATTGCAGGCCGCGCTTGCCGACGACGGCGTCGTCGCGCGGGTGCAGAATGCGGGCGTGTCGGGAGACACCACCGCGGCAGGCCGCCAGCGCCTGACCTATGTGCTCGACAATGCGAAGGTGAAGCCCGCGCTCGTCGTGCTCGGGCTCGGCGGCAACGACATGCTGCGCGGCATCGGTCCCGACCAGACGCGCGCCAATCTCGATGCCATGCTCGCCGAACTCAAGAAGCGCGAAATCCCGGTGCTGCTCACCGGCATGATGGCCGCGCCGAACCTCGGCAGCGATTATGCGGGCAAGTTCAACCCGATCTATCCCGAACTCGCGTCGAAATATGAGGCGAGCTTCTATCCCTTCATCCTCGACAATGTCGTCACCGACAAGGCGTTGATGCTCGGCGACAATCTGCATCCCAATGCCAAGGGGGTGAAGGTGGTGGCCGAAGGACTCGCGCCGCTGGTCGAACAGGCGCTGCCTAACGCGGGCTAGCTCCCCCGCGGCCCGAACAGGATGATCGCGGCGCCGCCGAGGCACACGGCGGCGCCGATCAGGTCCCAGAGGTGGGGCTTTGCGCCCTCGACCGCCCACAGCCAGATCAGCGCCGAGACGATATAAACCCCGCCATAGGCGGCATAGGTGCGCCCCGCATGCTCGGCATCGACCAAGGTGAGCAACCACGCAAACAGCGCCAGCGACGCCATTCCTGGCACGATCCACCACACCGACTTGTCGAGCCGCAGCCACGCCCAGAAGGCGAAGCAGCCAGCGATTTCGGCGAGCGCTGCCCCGATATATGCGAATGCGGTCATCGGCCCACCGTGGCCGGACGGCGGACAAAAGAAAAGGGGCGACCCGTAGGCCGCCCCTCTCTTTTTCGTTTCGCTGTCTGAAGGATCAGAAAGCGAAGCCAACGCCGGCGACGAAGGTGTCGAAGTCGCCGAAGTTGTTGATGAACTGGTGACGATATTCACCCTTGGCGTAGATGTTCTGGCCCAGCTTGTGCTGGTAGCCGGCACCGACATACGGATCGTCGACGTCGCCGAAGGTGTAACCGCCGGTCACATAGGCCTTGCCAGCCGAGCCGACCTTGGCGCCGAGGCGGCCGCCGGCCGAGAACTGGACGTTCGCGCCGTCGACGAGGACCTTGTCGCCCGCGATTTCGGCACCGACGAAGGTCGAGCTGCCGAGGTCGAAGTCATAACCCGCTGCGACGCCGAGCGTGCCTTCGTCCTGGCCATTGCCGGTGATCAGGCCGCCGCGAACTTCCACGCGGCCTTCGCCGGCGGGGGCTGCGAGTGCGGGGGTTGCAACGATGGCCGTCAGGAGAGCGGCTGCAACTGCGAATTTCTTCATGTTATTTTCCTTCTGCTTTTACTCGGGCCAGCCCTTTTGGGTCGCGGCCCACCCCGTAAATGGGGCTTGCGCCTGTCGCTGCAATGAACGGATCGTTCAGAATGTGACAATTTTCTTACCTGTGTTATTTTTACCACACAGTATAGAATAGCTATGCGTCCGCGACCGCCAAAATTGGCGGATAACTGCGGCCATATTGTCAGGTGGTCGCCGCCCCGCAGGACGGAATTGCGCCGGTTTAACCCAGCGCGGCCTGCTTTTCCTCGGCGATGCGGTCGAGTTCGGCGCGCGTCGGCTTGGTTGCAGCGCTCTTCAGCTGCCCGCACGCCGCCATGATGTCGCGCCCGCGCGGGGTGCGCACCGGCGCCGAAATCCCGGCCTTGAAAATCAAGTTGCTGAACGCCTTGACGCGCTCGGGCGTCGAACATTCATAGATCGCGCCGGGCCAGGGGTTGAAGGGGATCAGGTTCACCTTCGCGTGCAGCCCATATTCGCGGATCAGCCGGACGAGCTCGCGCGCATCGTCGTCGCTGTCATTCTTGTCCTTCAGCATCACATATTCGAAGGTGATGCGCCGCGAATTGCCTGCGCCCGGATAGTCGGCGCACGCCTTCAGCAGTTCGTCGATGCCATATTTGCGGTTCAGCGGCACGATCTCGTCGCGGATTTCCTTCGACACCGCGTGCAGCGAGACCGCAAGGTTGACGCCGATCTCTTCACCCGCGCGCGCCATCATCGGCACCACGCCGCTCGTCGACAGCGTGATCCGGCGGCGCGAAAGCGCGAGCCCGTCACCGTCCATCACGATCTTGAGCGCGCCCTTGACCTCGTCGAAATTATACAGCGGCTCGCCCATGCCCATCATCACGATGTTGGTCAGGATGCGGCCGTCGGCGGTGTAGTTGCCGCCTTCTTCGTCGTCATCATCCTCGGGATCGGGGCCGAAACCCGCCATCGTGCCCTTGGGCCACTCGCCGAGTTCGTCGCGCGCCAGCATCACCTGTCCGACGATCTCGCCCGCGCCGAGGTTGCGGACGAGGCGCATCGTGCCGGTGTGGCAGAAACGGCAATTGAGTGTGCAGCCGACCTGGCTCGACACGCAGAGCGTTCCCCGATCGGCATCGGGGATGAAGACCATTTCATATTCCTGGCCGTCGGCGGCGGCGAGCAGCCATTTGCGCGTGCCGTCGCTCGACACCTGCGCCTCGCGCACCGTCGGACGGCCGATGATGAAACGGTCGGTCAGCCACGGGCGCATCGCCTTCGCGATGTCGGTCATCGCCTCGAAATCGGTGACGCCGCGGTGATACATCCAGTGCCAGATCTGCTTGGCGCGCAGCTTCGCGGCCTTGGCGTCGAGGCCCGCCTCGACCAGCACGCCGCCGATCGCATCGCGCGACAGGCCGATCAGGTCGATGCGGTTGCCGCCGCGCAAGGGAACGGTGCCCGTCGTGACGGGGTCGATATGGCCGGGAATCTGCATGATGCGCGGCCATATAGTGGCAAAGGGCCGCTTGCGCCAGTCCCGGCGTCAAACGGCCCTTTTCCTTCCGGTTACAGCGACTTCAGCCGCTCCAGCACCTGCGGCACCGTCCCGTTCGCCTCGGCGTTGCGCAGCGGCAGGACATTCTGCACCAGGATTTCCTCGGGCGTCGGTTCCACCGCGAACAGCGAAATCACCTCATCGGCGAACGCATCGAGCGGCATATAGCCCTCGCGCGTCGACTGGCCGGGGGTCAGGTCGGTCCGCACTGCGGGCGGCGCCAGCTCGATCACCTCGACCTTGCCCTCCAGCTGGATGCGCAGCGCGACCGAGTAACTGTGGATCGCCGCCTTGGTCGCCGAATAGGTCGGCGCCTTGGGGAAGGGGACAAAGGCGAGCCCCGACGTCACATTGACGATCGCTGCGTTGTCCTGTGCCGCGAGATGATCGACGAGCGCGTCGATCAGGCGGATGGGGCCGAGGATATTGGTCACGACCGTCGCCTCGGCCTGCGCCAGGTCGCGCTTCGTGCTGACATCCTCGGCGTTCATGATGCCGGCGTTGTTGACCAGGACATTGAGGTCGGGGAATTTCGCGACGACCTCCTTCGCAAAGGTCGTGATCGCCTCGGCGTCGGTCACGTCGAGCGACATCGCCGCCATATTCGGCCGACCCGCGATCGCGGCGTCGAGCTTCGCGGCATTGCGCCCGGTGACGATGACCTTGTTGCCCGCGTCGTGCCAGCGTTGCGCGAGTGCGAGGCCGATGCCCGAACCCCCGCCGGTGACGAGGATGGTATTGCCTGTGGTTTTCATGGGTCTTCTCCTTTGGGGGTGGTGAGAAGGCCTAGATATCCCTATACTCTCCAAAAGAAAGAAGGCACCCGAAAGTGCCATAGTTACCAAAAAGAGAGATTTGGATTTTCCGCCATGCCCACGCCCGAAAAAATATCCTATGATCCGAATGCGCCGGTCGATCCGCGCGTCGAAACGCTCGTCAACGAACTGATCGGCCGAGTCGCCGACAAATGGACCCTACTCGTTCTCGAGGAGCTGGAGGACCACGGAACCTGCCGCTTCACCGAATTGTCGCGCCGCGTTCCCGGCATCAGCCAGAAGATGCTGACGCAGACGCTGCGCCAGATGGAGCGCGATGGGCTGCTCGTGCGGACGGTGCATCCGGTGGTGCCGCCGAAGGTCGAATATTGCCTGACCGACCTCGGCCATAGTCTGGGCGAGGCCTTTTGCGGTGTGTGGGTTTGGGCGGAGGCCAATCTGGAACGCGTGGCGCGGGCAAGGATGGCGTTCGACGCGCGGGATTGAGGCAGGGGCAAATCTGCATCGCCAGCTAATGATTGCGGGCATGTCCCGCAAACCTTCCGCCTGTGAGCCGATATCAATTTTGGGGAGGTCTGGCGCCCCGCATCCAGTCGGGCGCCTCAGGTGGAGGAACGAAAATGCTACAACTGCCGCGTTCGTCGATTATGATCTTTTCGTTGTAAGTGACCAACCGTCGATAGTTTAGGGACCGGCGATTTATGACATAGCCTCCCTTGAACGTGTCCGGCCAATTGTCCGGGAACGCTATCTCATCGCCAATGAAATTGGCGTCGACCTCCCGCGTTCCTGTCGGAACGGGGTATCTGACCTTTCCCTCGCTCTCGGCGAGAGTAAATGGTCCCGTAGCAAATGAAGCAGCCGGATCCGCCTGCTCCGAACGACAGTTCAGAACCACCTCGTCCGACGCTGCGATCAGAAGCAAGCCGAATATTATCATGGCTCTGGATAGCAAGCGGCCGGGCTACGTCAAATAGCCGCGTTCCATTGCGGAGCCGACATTCAGTTGCGGCAGAACTGCAGGCCTCCGAGCGCTAATAAGTCCAACAGCAAGCCGGGACCATGACCGTGCCCGAATCATGGCCCCGGCTTTGACGGGCCCTGCAACTTGGGTCCGCCGATCAGTTGCGGATCGAGCTGACCTGGATCAGCTGGCCCTGCGACGCGCTGGCGACCACCACATCGGCCTGCGCCGAGGCGACGCGCTTCGTGTCGCGGCGGCATTGCCGCACATCGTTCTTGCCCGCGATGTCGAAATCGGCGGCGGTGCCGCACACTTCGACGACGGCGCGCCAGATGCGCCGGTCGAGCGCCTTGGTCCCGGCAGGAGTCCGCAGGTCGAGGTCCTTATGTGCCACCGCGACACTCGGGTTCGCGGGGGCGGTCTGCGCCGAAACAGGCTGGCCGATCGAAGCGGCAGCGAGAGCGGCGAGGATCAGAAGCTTTTGCATCTTGTATCTCCTTCGGCCGGCTGAAGAGGAGGGGAGGAAGCCGGTTAAACAGAGATAGAGGATCGGCCTGAGCGGCGGGAGCAACGATGTTGCGCGACTATTCTGCAAAATTGCAGAATGAGCGAGAGCCCATTATGTCGCACAAGACAGCATGTATGATTGGAATGACCTGAAGGCCTTTCTGGCCGTTGCCGAGACCGGCAGCACGCTGTCGGCGGCGCAATCGATGCGCGTCAGCCAGACCACCGTCGCGCGGCGCATCGCCGCGCTCGAGGAAGCGACCGGCCTCAACCTCTTCGAACGGCGGCAGGCCGGCTACGCGCTGACCCCCGTGGGCGAGGCGATGCTGGCGAGCGCCATTGCGGTTCGCGATGCCGCCGACCGCTTCAGCGATGCCGCGGGCGCGCGGTCGCGCGATGCGGGCGGCACGGTCAGCGTGACGGTGATGGAAATTTTCGCGGTAACGATCCTGCCGCCGATCCTGCGCGACCTGCGCGCCGCGCATCCTGCCATCCATATCCATCTCGATACGTCGGACGAGCCGCGCGATCTCGCCGCCGGCGCCGCGGACATCGCGATCCGCAGCAGCAAGCAGCCGACGGGCGCGGGCCTCGTCGGGCGGCGCATCGCCGACAATCCCTGGACGCTCTATAGCAGCCGCGATTACGCTGACCGCCACGGCATCCCGCACACGCGCGAGGAACTCGCGACCCACCCCTTCATCGGCGGCGGCGGTGCGGTCTGGGAACCCTATCAGGCATGGCTGCGCCAATATCGGCTCGAGGAGTCGGTCGTGATGCAATATGACACCGGGTCGGGTCTGCTCGCCGGCGTGCGCGCGGGCATGGGCCTCACCATCCTGCCCGCGTTCATCGCCGAGCGCGAACCAGACCTCATTCGCTGCATCCCGCCCAAGGTGGAGGATACGACGGGCCTGTGGCTGCTGACCCACGAAAGGTTGCGCCACGTCCCGCGCGTGCGGATCGTCCTCGATTTCCTCGCCGCCGAACTGACGAAGCTAGGGCGCAGCTAGGGCGCGAGCGCCGCCTCGATTGCGGCCTCAACATGGAGCGCCAGCGTGTCGAACAGCGGCACCGCGCTATCCTCCTCGCCGACCAGCAGCATGATTTCGGTGCAGCCAAGAACGATCGCCTCGGCACCGTCGGCGATCAGCGACGCGATGATCCGCCGATATTCCGCGCGCGACGCGTCAAGGACCACGCCCTGCACCAGCTCGTCATAGATGATGCTGTGGACGATCGCGCGATCGGCGTCGCCGGGGATGATCGCCTCGACACCCGCCGCCGCCATGCGCGCGGTGTAGAAGGGCTTTTCCATCGTGAAGGCCGTGCCAAGCAGCCCCACGCGCGAAAATCCCGCCGTCTTAATGGCCGCGATGGCGGGGTCGGCGATGTGGAGAAGCGGCACCGGCGTCGCCGCCTCGACCGCCTCGGCGCACAGGTGCATCGTATTCGCGCAGATCAGCAGCAGTTCGGCGCCGCCCGCGGTCAGCGATCGGGCGGCGTCCGCCATCTGCGCGTCGAGCAGGTCCCAGTCGCCGCTCGCCTGCAATTGCGCGATGGGGGCGAAATCGACCGACAACAGCAGGATGCGCGCCGAATGCAGCCCGCCCAGCCGCGCCCGCACGCCTTCGTTGAGCAGCCGGTAATATTGGGCCGAGCTTTCCCAGCTCAAACCCCCGATCAGGCCGATTGTCTTCATCGCGTCCGTCCGTTCCGAAATCGCTGTCCTACAATATCGCGCCGATCTAGCCTGCCCGGCGATGACGCGCGACACAGCTTTCCTGCTAACCGCTACAGACGCTCTTCCGCGCCCTGCAACGCGCGTGATGAAAAGCGATTTGCGAGTGAAGTTGCGCAGTTTTCCGCCGTTTCGAAAAAGCGCAGTTCCCCCATTCTTCGTCACCCCGGACTTGATCCGGGGTCCCGCTTCCGTCGATGCGTCGCATGGATCCCGGATCCAGTCCGGGATGACGAAAGGGAAGCCAAAAACGCGAATCGCGAGTGAAGTTGCGGAGAAATCCGCCACTTCTTTAACGCGCTTCAGCGCAGCTTGGCACACCCCAGCGCGGCTGCATCGATCGCGGTTGCGGCGCCGCGCAGGCGATAGGTGTCGGCGATGGCGCGGCCGTTCGCGGTACCGCTCTCGATGCTCATGCTCGGCGCCGATCGCATTGCGGCGACGATCGCGGCATCCATCCTTGGGTCGCTGGCCCAGCCGTGCGCGCCATTGCCGGTCAGGATGAAGCGGCGGCTGCCGATTGTCAGCCGCAGTTCGCGCCCGGGCGCACGCTCCTTCGACAGGCGCACGTAAAATTGTCCGCGGATGCGCGACTTCGGCCAATATCCGACGCTGGCATAGGCCTTGATCTGGGGTTTGCCGATTGTCGCCGACGGTGCGGCAAGCGCATAGCAGCGCGGGCTGGCGGGATCGCGAAACGCGCCCCATCCGTCGAAAATGCCGAGCGCGGTCGGGCCGGCGGCGAGCGCCGCGGCCGGGGCGGTCACCAAAATCAGGAAAAGGGAGGCCCAGCGCCGCATCGCGCCTCGTTCGCGCGATTGGGGATGCTTTGCAAGCATGGCTTGCACGCGCCGCCCCGTACGTTAAGGAAGGTGGACATTTTCAGGGGCCAGAATCGGGGCACGAATCGCCTCCGATGGTCTGTCCCTCAGGGACTTTTCCCGCGAAGCACAGGGATGGCGGATACAGAATGAAAGCGACGATCGAACGCGCAGTGTTGTTGAAGAGCCTCGGCCACGTCCAGTCGGTGGTCGAACGGCGCAATACGATCCCGATCCTCTCGAACGTATTGATCGAAGCCGACGCGTCGGGCCAGCTCAAGCTGATGGCGACCGACCTCGACTTGCAGGTCGTCGAAACCATCGCAGCCAAGGTCGAAACGCCGGGCACCACCACCGTGTCGGCGCACACGCTGTTTGAAATCGCCCGCAAGCTGCCCGAGGGCGCCGAGGTCAGCCTCGCCGCGGCCGAGGGCAAGATGCAGGTCAAGGCCGGCCGCTCGAACTTCAACCTGCCGACGCTGCCGCGCGACGATTTCCCGGTGATCGCCGAGGGCGACCTGCCGACCAATTTCGAGCTGCCCGTCGCCGAGTTGATCCAGATCATCGACAAGACGCGCTTTGCGATCTCGACCGAGGAAACGCGCTATTATCTGAACGGCATCTTCCTGCATGTCGCCGAGGATGCGACGGGTCCAGTGCTGAAGGCCGCGGCGACCGACGGCCACCGTCTCGCGCGCTACACGGTCACGCGCCCCGACGGCGCCTCGTCGATGCCCGACGTCATTGTGCCGCGCAAATGCGTCACCGAAATCCGCAAGCTCCTCGACGAAGCCGAGGGCAATGTCGAAATTAGCTTGTCGGCCAGCAAGGTCCGCTTCCAGCTTGGCAACGCGATCCTGACCTCGAAGCTGATCGACGGTACCTTCCCAGACTATAGCCGCGTCATCCCGACCGCGAACGACAAGCTGCTCAAGGTCGATCCGAAGAGCCTCTATCAGGGCGTCGACCGCGTCTCGACGATCGCCAGCGAAAAGACCCGCGCGGTCAAGGTCGGCCTCGACAAGGATCGCATCACGCTCAGCGTGACGAGCCCCGAAAACGGCACCGCCGCCGAAGAAGTCGCCGCCGCCTACGACAGCGACACGATGGAAATCGGCTTCAACGCCCGCTACCTCAGCGACATCCTCGGCCAGGTCGACGGCGACACGGTGGAACTCCACCTCGCCGACGCCAACGCGCCGACGCTGATCCGCGAAAGCGAAAAGAGCCCGGCGCTCTATGTGCTGATGCCTATGCGGGTCTAGGACGGCCGCTACAGCGCCAAACGAAAAAGGCCCCGCGATTGCGGGGCCTTTTCTTATCCGGCCTTCGCGACCCGCCAGATCACGCCGCCGGTGTCGTCGGCAACCAGCGCGCTGCCGTCCTTCGCGACCTTGACGTCGGCCGGACGGCCGCGGGTGGTCTTGCCGTCCTTGCCGAGGAACTGGTCGAGCAAGGTGACCGGCAGCGCGTCGACCGGCTTGCCGTTGGCGCCGAACTTGACGAACACGACGTCATAACCCGTGACGGGCTCGCGGTTCCACGATCCGTGGCGGGCAATCAGCGCGCCATTCGCCCAGCGATCGCCAAGATCGAGCCCCTGCGTGAAGGTGAAGCCGAGCGGCGCGGTATGCGCGCCGAGGCCATATTCGGGGCGCTTGACGTACTGGCGGCGATCCTCGGCCTCGGGCTCGACGCGCGGGTCGACATAGCCGCCCCAATAATACCAGGGCCAGCCATAGAAATCGCCTTCGGTGACGTCGGTCAGATAGTCGGGGACAAGGTCGCTGCCGAGCATGTCGCGCTCATTGACCACGGTCCACAGCCGATCGCTACCGGGATAGAAGTTGAGGCCGACGGGATTGCGGATGCCCGCCGCGAAGGTGCGGATATATTTATTCTCGGGGCGCACCTCGATCACACTGGCGCGGCGAAACTCGCGGTTCATCCCGGCTTCGCCGATGTTGGAATCGGCACCGACCCCGATGTAGAGCCAGCCGTTGGGGGCGACCGCAAGGCTCTTGGTCCAGTGGCGGTTGGTGCCCTTTGCCGGCAGGTCGACAAGCTTGGTCGGCTTGCCGCTCATCTTCGTCTCGCCCGCCACATAGGGAAAGGCGACCAGCGCGTCGGTGTTCGCAACATAGAGCGTGCTCCCGACCAGCGCCATGCCATAGGGCGAGTTGAGGCCGGTGATGTATGCAGTCTTTACTTCGGCCTTGCCGTCGCCGTCGGCGTCGCGGAGCAGGGTGATCCGGTTTGCCGAGGGCTTGCGGCCCGCGCCGCCCTTGCCCATCAGGCTTTTCATCACCGCGCCCTGCACGCCGCCGTCCTTGCGCGGCGGGCTCTGCGATTCCGCAACGAGCACGTCGCCGTTCGGGAGCACCAGCATCGTGCGCGGATGGTCGAGCCCTTCGGCAAAGCGCGCCACCGCCAGCCCCTGCGCCGCGCGTGGGGCCTGGCCCGCAGGCCAGCTCGTTGCCTCGGGCACATTCACCGTCGGGAAGGTCTCGGTCTTCTGCGACGCCATCACCGGCACCCGCCCGCTGAGTTCGGCGGTCGAGAAGCGCGCCACGTCGGGGCGCGACATGATGTAGAATGTGATGCCACCGGCGATCAGCAGCAGCAACAGGGCGAGGGCGGCATATTTCAGGATCTTGCGCATGACGCCTGTCTACACGGGCGAAGCGCGGCGTCAAAGGGAGTTGCATCGGCGCGTGAAGGGTTAACCGGCAGCGGCAGATAATTAACCTTACCCGATCGTTCATCACGGTTGGGAACGGCGCGGTGAGAGGGCCGGATGTAGAAGGATTGCTCTACGGAACGGACCAGAAATAAGATGCACCTGCCAGCACCCTTTCTCACCGACCGCGATGCGGTCGAGGATGCTCACGCTCTGATCTGCATGCATGGCGAAGAGGCCGGTTTCGCCGCCGCGGCGCGGGCCGAGCAATATCGCGTGCTCGGCAACCACGTCCATTTCGCACGCTGGCGTCAGATCGAACGCCTAATCACCTATTTGTCGGTCGAGGACATTCTCGACACGGTGCATTGATCGCCTAGATTCGCAGGCCCGCGGTTTCGGGCAATCCCGCCATGATATTGAGGTTCTGGACGCAAGCGCCGCTCGCGCCCTTGCCGAGATTGTCGAGCCGCGCGACGAGACGGATTTGGCGTCCGCTCGGGTCGGCAAAGAGCATGAGCTCCATCCGGTCGGTGGCCTCGTCCTTCTGGCTGAGCAGCAATTCGCTTTCCTCGCCGCGGCGGACCGACACCAGCGGCGAGCCGTCGAAATGCGTGGCAAGCGCATCGAATGCCGCATCGGCGGTCGGTGCGTCGAAGCTCAGCGGCACCTCGACCAGCATCCCGCGATAGACCGGAACGACCGCCGGTGCGAACAGCGGCGGATGCGTCAGGCCCGCGCCCTGCTGCATTTCGGGCACATGCTTGTGATTGAGCGACAGGCCATAGCTGCGAAAACCGATATCGGTCTCGGCCTCGAAGCGTGCGATCAACTCTTTGCCGCCGCCCGAATAGCCCGACACGGCATTGATGCTGAGCCGCGCGTCGGCCGGTACGATGCCCGCGGCGACCAGCGGCGCGACGAGCGCGAGAAAGCCGGTCGGATAGCAGCCCGGATTGCTGACGCGTGTCGAGGCGGCGATCGCTTCGCGCTGGCCCGCATTCAGTTCGGGGAAGCCATAGGCCCAGTCCGGCGCGACACGGTGCGCGGTCGAGGCGTCGATGACCTTCGTGCGCTCGTTGTTGATCATCGCGACCGCCTCGATCGCCGCAGCGTCGGGCAGGCAGAGGATGACGAAATCTGCGCCGTTCAGAGCCTCGGCCCGACGTTTGGTGTCCTTGCGTTCGGCATCGGGGAGGGTGAGCAGTGAATACTCGTCCCGCCCGGCGAGCCGCTCGGCGATTTCGAGGCCCGTCGTTCCCGCCGCGCCGTCGATGAAAACCGTCTGTGTCATGATATTTACCGCAATCGTTTATAGCCGGTGACCGGCACATCATTCCCTTTCGCCGCCGAACGCGCGATCACGTCGGCCAGCGGTTCGCTGTTCACCGCCATCCATCGTCGGCTGGCGTGGATGATGGTCTGGCCGTCGGCCATGATGCCGACATGCCCGGGAAAGAAGACAAGGTCGCCGCGCGCTAGTTCCGTCGGATCGACATCCTTGTCGGCACCCAGCGAAGCAAGCTGCAGGTCGCTATCGCGCGGCAACTGGACGCCGGCTGCGCCCCACACCAGCTGGACGAGGCCCGAACAGTCGATGCCCTTCGCGGTGCGGCCGCCCCAGACATAGGGTGTGCCGATCATCTGTTCGGCGAGTTCGGCCGGGTCGCTGACCTGCGTCCCGACCTCGACCAGCGACGCGAGCGGCAAATAGCCGTGCGAGGTCGCGAGCCATTTGCCCTCGGGCTCGCCCATCACCAGCGCACCGCGCGGCAGGACGGCGGGGCCGCCGCTTGCGGCGTCGGGCGCGCTGTGCAGCATCGCCTCGATCATCGCGACGCGGTGCGTCGGCGCGATCGGCGCAGCGAGCGCTTCGGCGGCGAGATAGCCGACATAATGGTCGGCTAGGCAGTACCCCCACGCCCAACCACCGGTGAGATCGAGCAGCGCAAAGCCTTCGCCGAACAGCAATTCGCTCGTCTGGTCGGCGTCGACCGAGGGTGAGGCGCGTAGCGATGCCGCAGGCAGCACGCCGCTCTGCATCATCGGCGCGGCATAATGCGGTGCGAAATGCGTTCCCGCGACGGCGATATCGGCCAGATCGGGGCGGATCGCAACGACGCGCGGGTCGAAGCTCTGCGACGTGCCGGTCAGACCAAAGCGATCGCGGCCCGCGCCAGCGGCGCCGGGACGTCCCATGCGCACGCGGTTTGCCGCAATATTATCGCCACTTTCTGCTGTCACTTGCCGTCCTGTAAAAAGCTGGGTTCCGCGCGCGGCGGACAATCGCGCGCCATTAGACCAGCAGACCCTGCTTTATCAAGAATGTTCAGTTTTTCCCACGCCGGTCGTAGCGCGCCTGCAACATCGCCCACGCGGCGCGAAGCCCGAGCGCGGCGCCGCCCTTCGGGCGTCCCGGTTTTGCCGAGGGGCGCCATGCGAAGGTATCGAGATGCGCCCACAGGGTGCCTTCGGGAACGAAGCGCTTCAGGAACAGCGCGGCCGTGATCGATCCGGCAAAAGCGGAACTGCCCGCATTGCCAAGGTCCGCGATGTCGGTTTCGAGCAGGTCGGCATAGCCGTCCCACAGCGGCATCCGCCACAGCGGATCGTCGCGCTCGATCCCAGCCGCCAGCATCGCGTCAGCGAGCGCGTCGTCATTTGCGAATAGCGGCGGAAGGTCGGGGCCGAGCGCGACGCGCGCGGCGCCGGTCAATGTCGCGAAATCGACGATCAGTTCGGGTTTGCCTTCGCCCGCCTTCGCCAGCGCATCGCCCAGCACCAACCGTCCCTCGGCATCGGTATTCCCGATCTCGACCGTCAGCCCCTTGCGGCTCTTAAGGACGTCGCCGGGACGAAAGGCGTCCGACGAGATGGCATTTTCGGCCGCGGCGACGAGGCAGTGCAGCCGTACCGGCAGCCCGCTCGCCATGATCAGCTCAGCGAGCGCCAGTACGTGCGCCGCGCCGCCCATATCCTTCTTCATCAGCCGCATGCCCGCTGCGGGCTTGATGTCGAGCCCGCCGCTGTCGAAGCTGATTCCCTTGCCGACCAGCGCGATGTGCGGATGGCTATCCTTGCCCCATTCGATTTCGATCAACCGCGGCGCGTGATGCTTCGCCGCCGCACGCCCGACCGCATGGATCATCGGATAACCCTGTTCGAGCGCCTCGCCCTTGGTCACGGTCAGCTTGCCGCCATGCGCCTTGGCGATACGCTCGGCCGCCTTCTCCATTGCCGCGGGGCCCATGTCGGCGGCGGGCGTGTTGACGAGGTCGCGGACGAGCGCGGTCGCGCGCATCTCGGCGACCATCGGCGCGATCGCGCCGACGTCCGTCGTCAGCAAAACGCGCGGACCCTTGACGGGCGGGTTCGTTTTATAGGTGTCGAAACGATATTGCGCGCTCATCCATCCGAACAGCGCCTTGCCGGGCTGCTGGCCTTCCACCCGGTAGCGGCCTTCGGGCAGGATCTGCGCAAGCTTGGCGAGGCACCAAGCCGACAGGCTCTCGACCTTCGCGACGGTCGTGACGACCGCCCATTTTTCGGGATCGTCGCCGGGCAGGATCGCGTGGACGAAGGCATCGGGTTTGAAACCGACCGCGGCAAGATGCGCGCGTTCGCGGGCGCTCCGCCCCTTCAGCCACTCGTCATAGCCCTTTTTGTCGACGAGGTGGATCGGGCGCGCGTCCTGCCCCTTGTCGGGCTGGATCAAGTCGGAATAGTCGGTCATGCACGCGGTGCTAGGCCGCTCGGGATATTTTGTCGATTCCCGGCGTTATGTCGACATGACGACTGAAACGCTCTGGCGAAATGCCACTTCCGTTCTTGCCGGTGCGCTGCTGCTGGCGGGCTGTTCCGACGACAAGCCGACGAAGGCGGACAAGGTCGCCGCCGCGTCGGTATCCGGCGCCCCTTCCGGGGCGGCCGCCGACGAAGCCGCGAAGGGTGCGCCCGCGTCGAACGTCACCGAGAAGACGGACCTGATCGAATTCGACTACGCTTATCCTAAAGAAGCCGCCCAAATCGCCGAGCTCGCAAAGGCGCTCGACAGCGACCGGGCGACGAAACGCGAGGCGCTCGTCGCGGCGGCGGAGCGCGACAAGGCGGCGGCCGAGAAGGGCGAATTTCCGTATCGCGCGCACAGTCATCGCCAAATTTGGCAACGCGTGACCAACACGCCGCGCTTCCTCAGCCTCTCGGCCGAGATCGAAACCTATGCTGGCGGCGCGCATGGGATGCAGACGTTCGATACGCTGATCTGGGACCGCAACCGACGCAAGCAGATGAAGCCGCTCGACCTGTTCACGAGCAGCGAAGCTTTCGATGCTGCGATCCGTGAACCCTTCTGTGCGGCGATCAAGCGCGCAAAGGCCGCCAAAGGCATTGTGGCGGACGAGGCGCCCGACAGCGTCTTTGCCAAATGCCCGCCCGCGTCGGCCCAGACGGTGTGGCTCGGTTCGGCGGATGGCCGATATCTCGACCGCATGACCATCGCCATCGCCCCCTATGAGATCGGTCCCTATGCGGAGGGTTCGTACAAGATTAACGTCCCGGTCACTGGCGCGCTCGTCCGGGTCGTAAAAGACGAATACGCGCGCGATTTTCTTCCGATCAATTAGGGGAAGAACACGCAGCGAACCGCTCCGGGAGCTGACCCGGCTGGCAGCCCTCCTCGAACTGGATTGTCGTCGCGGAATCCGGCATCTTCACTCTGGGCAAGGCAGGGGGAGAGAATGGATGCGTCGGTTTTATCGGGTCGGTTGGGCGGCGGTATTGGTCGCGGCGCTTGGCGGTTGCAGCTTTCAGGCGGCGCTCGACAAGATGGTGTCGCCCGAGCGGCAGAAGGAGCTGGTCGCGATCGGCGAGCGTTTCTGTACCGATCCCGCCAGCATGACGAGCCAGCTGCATCCCGAAATCGCGTCGTCGGCGGCGGACGCCGTGCCGATGTTGCCGCGAGAGTGCCCGGACGGGAAAGCGACCTGGCAACTCGCCTCCTATAACTGGAAGACCAACGTCACACCGGGACTCAAGGAACGGCAGGAAGAGGTGGTCGTGGTCGGCACGGGCAAAGGGAAATGGACGACCGTGTCGCTCCGCTTCTATGCGCAGAACGACGCGCCCATGCAGATCACCGAGTGGAATGTACTTGGCAGTGCGACCAAGCCGCCCGCGCTCGAATTCATCGAACAATATGAGACGGGCGCCAAGGCGCTGCGGATCGGTGGTCCGATTGCGCTGCTCGCGGTCGGTGGGCTGATCTTCTGGTTGGTCCGGCGGCGGCGCGCCAAGCGCGCCGCCTGACGGTTACTCTGCAGCCTCAAGCTCCGCCGGTGCAGCCGCAGCCGCCGCGCGCGCATTGCTGAACGTCAGCACGCCGTCGGCAATCGCGCCCGTCCGCATGTCGATCCGGTCCTGCACATAATTCTGGCTGAGCCGCCACGGTAGCGCGACCGTGCTCTTGGGCATGATGTGCAGCGACCGCTGGATATAGCCCGACGAGAAATCGAAGACATTTTCCTCTTCAAGGCTCGACGGGTCGGCGAGCGCGGGCGTCGCGACGGTCGTCCCGGTATCGCGCATATGGTTGAGCACGCGGCAGACATATTCGGACACGATGTCGGCGCGCAGCGTCCAACTGGCGTTGAGATAACCGAACACCGCCGAGAAGTTCGGCACGTTCGAGAACATGCACGCCTTGTAATAGAAATGGTCGTGCCAATCGACCGGGGCGCCGTTGACGCGAACCGGGATCTTGCCCGCGACCGCGAGCTTGAGGCCCGTTGCAGTGACGATGATGTCGGCGTCGAGATGCTTGCCCGATTTGAGCTGGATGCCCGTCGCATCGAACTTCTCGATATGATCGGTCACGACGGAGGCCTTGTCGGCCTTCATCGCTTCGAAGAAATCGGCATCGGGGACGAGGCACAGGCGCTGGTCCCACGGATTATAGGGCGGGGTAAAGGCCTTGGCGTCATAACGGTCGCCGAGGCTCGCCTGCAGCTTCTTCGTCAGGAATTCCTTGACCTTCTCGGGCTTTTCGCGCGCGCGGCGAAAGGCGATGTCCTGCAGCCGGACATTCTTGAACCGCGTGATCTTGTACGCGAGCCCCTCGGGCAAGAATTTGCGGAGGAAGTTCGCGAAGCCGTCCTTGGCCGGCCGAATGAAATACCAGGTCGGCGTGCGCTGGAGCATCGTGACGTGCGCGGCCTCCTTCATCGAGGGCACGATCGTCACTGCGGTCGCGCCCGATCCGATCACGACGACCTTCTTGCCCTTGTAGTCGAGATCCTTCGGCCAGAATTGCGGGTGGATGATCTGGCCCTGGAAATCTTCGCGGCCCGCAAATTGCGCGTCGAAGGGCTCATCATAGTCATAATAGCCCGATCCGAGGTAGAGCCAGCGCGCGGTCGTCGTCGACCGTCCGCCCTTGCTGTCCTCCATCGTCACCGTCCAGCGCGCCGCGGCGCTGTCCCAGTCGGCGCCGACGACCTTGCTGTCGAAACGGATGCGTTCGCGGATATGGCGTTCGTCAACGATGCGGTTCAGATATTCGAGGATCGACGGGCCGTCGGCGATCGATTTTTCATGCTTCCACGGTTCGAAAACGAAGCCGAGCGTGTGCATGTCGCTGTCCGAACGGATGCCCGGGTACCGGAAGAGGTCCCATGTGCCGCCGAGCTGTTCGCGGCGCTCGACGAGCGCGAAGCTGCGGTCGGGGCAGTTCATCTGCAAATGTACGGCCATGCCGATGCCCGAAATGCCCGCACCGACGATCAGCACATCCTGATCGACCGGTGCAGCCTTCGTGTCTGCGGGGCGTTCCATCGTCGCCGTGCCTGCCATACGCTCGTCTCCCATTTGTCTTTGGGCGCAGCTTACGCACCGCGTTGCATTTTGCAATCGAATTGACAGCGATGAAAGTATGGGTGTGAGGGGCCGCCTCCCTTGTCGCTGTCACATTATTGTCATAGGGGCGAAACCCAATTGTCACCATTCAGCCATGATGCCGCATCAACTATAGGAAAGGATTGATCTTCATGCGCCAGATCGCGGTTCTTCCCTATCGATTCGGCGGCCCGGCGCAGGATGGCCCGACCGAAATCCTGCTGATCACCTCGCGCGAGACGAAACGCTGGGTGGTGCCGAAGGGCAATCCGCTGACCGGCATCACGCGGCACGCCGCCGCTGCGATCGAGGCGGAGGAAGAGGCAGGGGTGATCGGTGCGGTCTGCCCGACGCCGATCGGCAGCTATGAATATCGCAAGCGCCGCGCGAATGGCGCGGCGATCAAATATGATGTCGAAGTTTTCCCGCTGGCCGTCACGAACGAGCTCAGCGACTGGAAGGAAATGGACGAACGCGACCGCAAATGGTTCTCGTTCCGCGATGCCGCATCGGCCGTGGAAGAGCCCGATTTGCAGGCGCTGATCCGCTCGTTCGGTGACGGCGGTTTTCGCGCCGTCGCGCAGCCGCGGAGCGTCGTCCACAATGTAGCAGACAAGACAGGGGTTAGCTGGATGTTCGCATGGTTTCAGCGTTTGCTGCCGCGACAGGGAAATTTCTTCGAACTGTTCGAAAGCCACGCCGCGACGCTCGTCGCCGGCGCCAACGCGCTCTCACGCATGCTGCAGGGCGGTGAGGGCATGGCCGACCATGTTCAGGAAATCATCGAGCGCGAACATGATGCCGACGCGATCACCCGCGAAGTCTTGCAGACCGTTCGCCGCACCTTCCTGACCCCGTTCGACCGTAGCGCAATCACCGACCTCATCGCTTCGATGGACGATGCGATCGACGAGATGCAGAAGACTGCGGGCGCGGTCGACCTTTACGACGTCACCGAGTTCGAGCCCGAGATGCGCGACATCGGCGGCATCATCGTTGATGCTGCGCGGCTGACCGCCGAGGCGTTGCCGCTGCTCCGCAACATCGGCGCCAACGGCCCGCGTCTCCACGAACTCACCGAGCGACTGGTGCGCATGGAGGGCCATGCCGACGAAATCCACGCCGCCGGGCTGAAGCGCCTGTTCCGCGAGCATGGCGAGGCGAACCCGACGCGCTTCCTGATCGCACGCGAACTCTTCCGCCATCTCGAACGCGTCACCGACAGTTTCGAGGATGTTGCGAACGAAATCGACGGCCTCGTCATCGACCACGCATAAGCGGGGCGCGAACCATGCACGAACTCGCTTTTCCGCTTCTCGTCGGCCTCGTCATCCTCGCGCTGGCGTTCGACTTCCTGAACGGCCTGCACGACGCGGCGAACAGCATCGCGACCGTCGTCGCGACGCGGCTGCTGCGGCCGGTACAGGCGGTGCTGTTCGCCGCCTTCTTCAACTTTGCCGCTTATTTCCTGTCGATCATCTTCCCCGAACTGCACAAGGTTGCCGAGACGATCGGCAAGGGGATTATCGACAAGGATCTGGTAACCCCGGCGGTCGTGTTCGGCGCGCTCGTCGGCGCAATGTTCTGGAACGTCGTCACTTGGCTGAAGGGCATCCCGTCCTCGTCGAGCCACGCGCTCGTTGGCGGAATCGTCGGTGCCGGCGTTGCGCATGCAGGGTTTGAGGGGATCGAATGGACCGGGCTCAACAAGACCGTCATCGCGATCTTCCTGTCGCCGATGCTGGGCATGCTGCTCGCGATGATCGTCATGCTGGTCAGCAGCTGGGCGCTGCGCCGCGCGACTGCGAGCTTCGCCGAAAAAACCTTCCGCCACCTCCATCTCTTTTCGTCTGCCGCCTATTCGCTCAGCCACGGGCTTAACGACGCGCAAAAGACGATGGGGATCATCACCGTCCTCCTCTATTCGACCGGCTATCTCGGCGGCGAATTCCATGTCCCGCACTGGGTGGCGTTCAGCTGCTACATCGCGATTGCGCTCGGTACGCTATCGGGCGGGTGGAAGATCATCGAGACGATGGGGGGGCGCATCACCAAGCTGTCGCACCATCAGGGCTTTGCGGCGTCGACCGGCGGGTCGATCATGGTTTTCACCGCCAGCCTGCTCGGCATCCCGGTGTCGACGACGCACACGATCACCGGCAGCATCATCGGCGCCGGCGTCGCGCGCCGCGCGAGCGCGGTGCGCTGGGGCGTCGCGGGCAATGTCGTCGCGGCATGGTTCATCACCATCCCGGCGAGCGCGATCGTCGCGGCTGCCTTTTATGGGATTACGCGCCTCTTCTGATTAGCGCGCCGGACGATAATCGACGCTCGCACCGCCGACCATCCGCACGGGCAGATAGAGGCCATTGCCATAGGCTTTGATCTCGCCGGTTTCGAAGCCGTCGACGCGGGTACGGATGACGAAGGCGCCTTCGCGTCGCTGGTTCACCGCCCGCTTGATCTTGCCCTGCAGCTCGTCGAGGTCGCGCGTAAAATTCTGGGTCAGCGCCTCGGCGATCAACGGCGCGAAACCCTCGCTGCGGCCGAGAAGGATCAGAAGGTCGCCGCCGACGCCGTCGGTGTCGCCGTTGATGACGAGGTCGTCGAAATGCACCTCGGCCGAACCGGGCTTGTTCGCCGGGATCGCGGTCATCCAGATGCGGCCGCGCGTCGGTTCGCCCGACCGTAGTTCCAGCTTTGCTTCGACGTCGACGCCGACTGCGATCCGTCCGCCTTCGGCACCATAGATTGTCGACTTACCGAACTTCACCATCATCGGGCCCAACTTTGGCAGTACGAACGGCCGTAGCGACCGTTTGGCGAGCGCGCGGTCGACGACAGGCTGGAGCTGCGCATAGTCGGCGATCACCGGTACGCGCACGTCCAGATGCGGTTTCGGGGTTTCGCGGACGAGGCGCGGCAGCGGGGTCGGCGCGGGATCGGTCGGGCGGCCCGAGACGAAGGTTTCGGTGATCGCCTCCAGCCCGAGATTGAGATTGATCCGCCGTCCGTCGACCCGATATCCGCCATAAAGGATGCGCTGCGGCGTCACGCGCATCCACACCGGCGGATTTTCCCGGTTGAGTTCGAGCGATGTGAAGCTCTGCCGCCACACATCGGCCGCCTGTTTGCGGATGTCGATCTTAGCGATCTCGCGGTTCACCTCGCGCTCCACGCCCGCGACAACGGGCTTCAGCTTCGCGTCGGCCTGATCGGTGAAGGTGATCCGCCGTCCGAGGAAATCGATACCCGGCGCCTTGGTCCAGCCATAGCTGATGCGCGCCTTGCCCTGCGTGCGCCAGTCGGGGGTGAGTTCGATGCGGACGCGCGCATGTGCCATCGCCGCGCCGGTCGCGGTCTCGCCCTTCAGCACCCCGCCGACGTCGCGGGCGGCGATCGTCGCGCGAAGCGGCACATCGACAACGATCTCGCTCCCTTCGCCGCGCAGCCGTAGCGGCCCACGCGTTACCTGGCCGACGATCGTGCAGGCGATTGGCGGCGTCACCTTGACCTTCTTGCCGAAGACCTTGACCCGCTGCGGCTGGACGCACGCGCGTTCGCGCTGGTTGATCGTCCACAGCGTTTTCGGGACCGCGCGTTCGAGTGCCTGCTTGAGCGAGGCGGTATTGGCGTTGATCGGCACCGCGATGAGCGATTTCTGCGTCGGTGAAGGCGCCTTGTCGGTCGCGCGCGGCGGGGCTTCGACCGCAGTCTGGCGGTCACAAGCGGCGAGCGATCCGATCAACAGCAGTGCGGCGAATGCCCTGGCATGCATAGGTACGGCCCCTGTTCGATGTCCCTAGGTAACATCGAACGGGTAATACCGTTCCAATATTGTGCCTTAGCCCGCGACTGCGCCGAACAGGTCATGCTCGTCGGCGTCCTCGATCTCGACGTCGACAATGTCGCCGGCTTTCAGCGTAGCCGCAACGTCGCGCAGATAGACATGACCGTCGATCTCCGGCGCGTCCGCTTGGCTGCGGCCGGTCGCGCCGATGCTGCCGTCCTCGTCGGCCTCGCCGACCTCGTCGATGATCACCGGAAGTGTGCGGCCGATCTTGGCTTCGAGCTTGGCGGCGCTGATGGCGGCGGTCTTGTCCATGATGCGCTGGTAACGCTCTTCCTTGACCTCTTCGGGCACCGGATTGTCGAGCGCATTCGCCTGTGCCCCCGCGACGGGTTCGAAGCGGAAGGCGCCGACGCGGTCGAGCTGCGCTTCGTCGAGCCAGTCGAGGAGATACTGGAAATCCTCTTCGGTCTCGCCGGGGAAGCCGACGACGAAGCTCGAGCGGATCGAGATGTCGGGGGCGATCGCGCGCCAGCTCTTCAGCCGTTCGAGCACCTTCGCTTCGTTGGCCGGGCGCTTCATGCGTTTGAGGACGCTGGGCGCCGCGTGCTGGAAGGGGATGTCCAGATAAGGCGTCAGCAGTCCCTCGGCCATCAGCGGGATCACCGCGTCGACGTGCGGGTAGGGGTAGACATAGTGGAGGCGCGTCCACGGCGCGCGGCCTTCGCTGGTGCGGAGCTGGCCGAGTTCGCGTGCGAGGTCGGTCATGTGCGCGCGCACCTCGCGGCCGTGCCACGGGCGCGGGTCGTGCCTGATGTCGACGCCGTAAGCCGAGGTGTCCTGGCTGATGACCAAAAGTTCCTTCGTGCCGGCGGCGACGAGCTTTTCGGCCTCGCGCAGCACCGCGTCGATGCGGCGGCTGACGAGCTTACCGCGCAGATCGGGGATGATGCAGAAGGAGCAGCTATGGTTGCAGCCTTCGGAAATCTTGAGGTAGCTATAGTGGCGCGGCGTGAGCTTCAGCCCGCCCTCGGGAACGAGGTCGATGAACGGCCCCTGCGTCGGCGGCGCGGCGTCGTGGACGGCGTCGACGACCTGTTCGTACTGATGCGCGCCGGTGACCGCGAGCACGTTCGGGAAGCGCGCGCGAATGACCTCGGCCTCATTGCCCATGCAGCCGGTGACGATGACGCGGCCATTTTCGGCCATCGCTTCGCCGATCGCCTCAAGGCTTTCTTCCTTCGCCGAGTCGAGGAAGCCGCAGGTGTTGACGAGCACGACGTCGGCGCCCGCATAATCGGGCGACAGGCCATAGCCGTCGGCGCGGAGTTTGGTCAGAATCCGTTCGCTGTCGACCAGCGCCTTGGGGCAGCCGAGCGAAACCATGCCGACCTTCGGCTGGGTGGGGAGGGTTTTGACTGTCATGATTGGCGGGGCGCATAGGCGATTTTTTGCACTTTGTCACCCTTGCCGTATCCCTGCGAAGGCAGGGATCCATCTCCCGACGTTTCAACACGGCACTGACCGGAGATGGGCCCCTGCCTTCGCAGGGGCACGCGCTACTCTTTCCCCGCAAGCGTATTCGCGACGATCCGCCACACGCGCGGGTTGATGCCGAGCCCCAGATGCGTGCTGTCGACCTTTATGTTTCGCGCCTGCGGATTGTAGATGTCGACGGCGATGTCGGGACCCACGATGCCGTCGCGATCGGAATAGATGACGGTGAGCGGCTGAGTCAGGCCCTTGAGGTTGCGCGCATGGATCTCGCGCTCGATCGCATCGAAATCGCGCCCCGCGAAGCGCTGCGCGAGCGCGGTATATTTGGGGCCGCCTATTATAGGTGTGCCCATCGTGATGATCTCGCGGACGAGGTGCGGATAGGCGCGCGCGGTTTCGCGGGCGATGACGCCGCCGAGGCTCCAGCCGATCAGGGTGAGCGGGGCGCCGTCGGCCTTGACCCATTCGGCCGCCTGCGCCGCGAAACGTTCGACGTCGGCGGCGACGCGGCCGTTGTTGCGCCCCATACCCCAGTCGCGGACATGATAGCCGAGGTGGCGCAAATAGGCCTCGAGCGGGCGCATTGACAGTTCGCTAGCGCCATAGCCGGGGAGCAGGGCGATCGCGCGCCCATCGCCACGCGGCGCGCCGATCAGATGATAGCCCGACAGGCCGTAGCGCAGCATGTCGAGCGGCAGCGCGAGCTCGCCGAGCGTCGCGAGCCGGCTCGGCGGTTTCAGTCCCTCGGGAAGCGGTGTGTCGCGGGGCATCGCCTTCTCCCTGTCGTCCGCCTATAGCTCGCCGCATCGGCACGGCATTGCAAGGGTGGTGAAGATGATTGGCGTATTTGCGGCGATTTCGGCGGCGGTAGCGGTAGCGGCGGGCGCGTTCGGCGCGCATGGCGCGTCGGGGCCGCAGGAGGCCGAGTGGCTGCGGACGGGCGGGCTGTACCAGCTGATCCACGCAGTCGCGGCGCTCGCGATCATGGGCGTGGCGCGCGGTCCGGCGGTCACGCTGCTCGCCGGCGCGGCCATTTTTTCCGTCACCCTCTACGCGATGGCATTCGGCGCGCCGCGCTGGTTCGGAGCGATCACGCCGATCGGCGGGACGCTGCTGATCGTCGGCTGGCTCTGGGCCGGCTGGATCTACTGGCGCGGTTAACCGCCGGGCACGCTCGCTTCGCATTCCTCGCAGCGAACAACCTCGACGATCTGGTCGCCATGTTCGAGGCGCTGTGCCTCGGGCTCCCAGAAACCATAAGGCTTGCCGGCGCGATAGATGCGCAGCCCGCGTCCGCCGCTCGCGAGCTGGTCGATGCTGCGCCCGACTTCTTCGCCGCCGACGACGCGCTCGCGCAGCTGGACGCGGCCGCCGACGCTGGCGAGGTCGGCCATATAATCCGCGACATGCGCGCCCTGCGCCGAGCCGGCGAGCAGCAGGCCGGTAAAGCTGACGGGATTGATGACGTTGTTCGCGCCCGCCTGCCGCGCGAGCAATTCATTGTCCTGCGCGCGGATCACGACGCTGATCGGGACGTGCGGCGCGAGGTGGCGCACGGTGAGCACCATGAGGATCGATGTGTCGTCGCGCCCGGCCGAGACAAGGACCGAATGCGCCTTGTCGATCCGGACGTCGATCAATGTGTCGTCGTTCGACGCGTCGCCCTGAAGGACATTGCAACCCATCGCTTCCGCCGCCTGGACGCGCGGGCCCGATTGGTCGATCACGACGATGCACGCAGGGTCGGTGCCGCGCGCGATGAGTTCGCGGACCGCCTCCGCGCCGCTGGTGCCGTAACCGAGCACGACATAATGGTCGGTGAGCTTTGCCTGGATACGGGCCATGCGCCATTTTTCCCATGTGCGTTTGAGGACGAAATTATAGGCGGTGCCGACGAAAATGAAGAGCACCATGATGCGGATCGGCGTGACGATCACCGCCTCGATGAGCCGCGAGCGGTCGGACACCGGCGCGATGTCGCCAAAGCCCGTCGTGGTGACCGAGATCATCGTGAAATAGACGACGTCGAGGAAGCTGATCTGGCCGTCGTGGCTGTCCTTCAGCCCCGCGCGGTCGATCCAGTGGACGAGCACGACGATCGCGATGAGGAAGAAGGCGACGCTGAGCCGCGTGATGACGTCGGCCCAGATCGGCCAATTGCTTGCGCGTTTCAGCGGGCGGAAGATGTGCGGCATCTTCAGTCTGTCTGACGGGCCTTTGCTCATCGGGGCGGCAGTTGCTTCATCGGATCGACGGGTATGCGATTTTTGCGCAACTGGAAATGGAGTTGCGACGTCTGGACCTGACCGGTGGCACCGGCGCGGCCGATGACGTCGCCGATGCGGACGCTCTGCCCGCGCTTCACGTCGATGCGCCCGGCATGGCCATAGGCGCTGACCCAGCCGCCGCCATGGTTGATCAGGATCAGCCCGCCATAGGTGCCGACCTGGTCGCCGGCATAGGCGACGACCCCTCCCGCGGCCGCGCGGATCGGGGTGCCGGCGGCGGCGGCGATATTGATTCCGTCGCTGACCCGGTCCGACGCGAGCGGGCCGAAACGCGCAAGGATCGGCCCGTTGAGTGGCCATTCGAAGCGGCCGGCGAACGTCGCGGGCTCGGCGATTGCGGTAGTGACGGGTTGGCGCGGTGTGGCGCTGCCCGCCGTCGGACGATCGGCTTCGGCAAGCGCGGGCTGGCTGCCGGTCAATATGTCGTCGATGTCGAGGCGGAAGGCGGCGGCACGGGCGCCGACATCGACCGGACCGCGCGGAACGGGACGTGCGTCGTTGGGCAGGCGGAGGCGCTGACCGACGCGCAGGATATAGGGCTCGGTCAGCGCATTGATCGTGATGATCTCGCCCCATTCGGCGCCATAGGCGGCCGATGCCGATCCCGGTCTCACCCGCGCCGACGCGGTGATAGAGGCCGGCGGGGACGCGCAGTTCCTGGCCGAAACGCAATGTATGGGGCGGCAGGAGGTCGTTTTCGATCGCGAGCGCCCCGGACCCCACGCCGGTCTTCTCGCCGACGGCGCGCAGCGTGTCGCCGGGGCGGACGGCATAGACGCCTGAAGCGATGCGCACTGCGTTGGTGTCGACGGGTCTGAGCGTCCATGTCGGGCGTTCGAAGTCCGGCGCATGCTGCACGGGCAGTGCCGGTAGCGCGGGCCGCGGCGGCGGTGCCTGTGTCGCCGGAATGCAGCCGGCGAGCGATGCGGCGCACAGTAAGGCCGCGATATGATATCGGAAATCCCCCATGGCCCCCTTTGCCAAAGCAAAGCGGCGGTGGCTAGACTTCTGTCTCGTTACGGTACGTTATTTGGATTTTTAGCCGCCGTAGGCGCCGCGCAGTGCCGCCAGTGACGCATCATGTGTCAGGTCGAGCTGGAGCGGGGTGACCGAGATATAATTATCGTCGATCGCCTCGAGGTCGCTGTCGTGGCCGAGGCTGTGCTCGATGCCGTGGAGCCCGAACCAGTAATAACGATAACCGCGCGGGTCGGTGCCCTCGACGATCGAGCCGCGGCCATAATCGTGGAAACCCTGGCGGGTGACGCGGATGCCCTGCACCTCTTCGGCGGCGATCGCGGGGAAGTTGATGTTGATCAACGTGCGCGGCGCCATTTCCATGTCGAGCAGCGGGCGCAGCACCTTGGCGCCCCACGCCGCGGCAGCTTCGAACGGCACGCTGTCGCCCATGCCTTCCTTGGCATAAACCTGGCTGAGCGCGATCGACGGGATGCCCGCGAGCGCGCCCTCGATCGCCGCCGAGACGGTGCCCGAATAGGTCACATCGTCGCCGAGGTTGGCGCCGCGGTTGACGCCCGACAGGATCAGGTCGGGCTTTTCGGGCATCAGCTTGCCGATCGCCATCATCACCGAATCGGTCGGGGTGCCGCTGCACGACCAGCGGCGTTCTTCGTGCTGGCGGATACGCACCGGGCGCGAGAGGGTGAGCGAGTGGCCGGCGCCCGACTGTTCCTCGGCGGGGGCGCAGACCCAGATATCGTCGGTCAGTTCGCGCGCGATCGCCTCGAGTACCGCCATGCCGGGGGCGTGATAGCCGTCGTCGTTGGTGAGGAGGATGCGCACGTTTCTGTCTCTCTTTCTTCGTCATGCCGGGCTTGACCCGGCATCCATTCGGCGGTGGCGTCGTGGACCCCGGATCAAGTCGAACGAGCCACTTGTCTCGTTCGAGGGTGACGGGTTTAAGTGGCTGGCGTCAGCTTGGTGATCCCGCCCATATACGGCACCAACGCCGCCGGAATGGTGACGCTGCCGTCGGCCTGCTGGTAATTTTCGAGGATCGCGACGAGCGTGCGGCCCACGGCAAGCCCCGAGCCGTTCAGCGTATGCACGAACTCGTTGCTCTTGGCGCCTTCGCGGCGGAAGCGCGCGTTCATGCGCCGCGCCTGGAAATCGCCGCAGGTCGAACAGCTCGAAATCTCGCGGTACGCGTTCTGCCCGGGCAGCCAGACTTCGAGGTCATAGGTCTTGCGCGCCGAGAAACCCATGTCGCCGCTGCACAGCAGCATCTTGCGATACGGCAGTTCGAGCGCCTCGAGGATCGTTTCGGCGGCGCGCGTCTTGCGTTCGAGTTCGGCATCGCTGTCCTCGGGGCGGACGATCGAGACGAGCTCGACCTTCCAGAACTGGTGCTGGCGGATATAGCCGCGTGTGTCGCGCCCCGCCGACCCGGCTTCGGAGCGGAAGCAGGGGGTGAGCGCGGTCATGCGGACCGGCAGCTCGGCCTCGGGCAGGATTTCCTCGCGCACCGCGTTGGTCAGGCTCATCTCCGACGTCGAGATCAGCCAGCGGCCGTCGGTGGTCTGGAACAGATCCTCGCGGAATTTCGGAAGCTGCGTCGTGCCGTACGCGGCTTCGTCGCGGACCATCAGCGGGGTCGCGCATTCGGTGTAGCCCGCGTCATTGGTCTGCTTGTCGAGCATGAACTGGCCGAGCGCGCGTTCGAGCCGTGCCATCTGGCCCTTCAGGAAGGCGAAGCGCGCGCCGGCCATCTTCGCCGCGGTCTCGAAATCGAGACCGAGCGCGGGGGCGAAATCGGCATGTTCCTGCGGCGCGAAGTCGAAGCTGCGCGGGGTGCCCCAGCGTGCGATCTCGACATTGCCTTCCTCGTCCTCGCCCATGGGGACGTCATCGAGCGGGATGTTCGGGATCGCGGCGAGCATGTCCTGCAGCGCGGCAAGCTGTTCGCGCTCGGCATCTTCCTTGGCGGGAAGGGCGGTCTTGAGGTCGGCGACCTCGGCCTTCAGCGCCTCGGCCTTGTCCTTGTCGCCCTGCGCCATCGCCTGGCCGATCAGCTTCGACGCCTCGTTGCGGCGCGCGAGCGAGCCCTGGATCTCCGTTTGCAACGCGCGCAGCGACACGTCGGCCGCCACGATCTGTGCGGACAGGGGTTCGAGACCGCGGCGCGCGAGGCCGGCGTCGAACGCTTCGGGATTTTCCCGGATCAGGCGGATATCGTGCATGCGCCGCGCTATGGCGTTGCCGCCCGCGCGGCGCAAGTCCGTCTTAGCGTTCGACCAACGCCGCCAACTGGCCGATCGCCGTGCCCCAGCCTTCGTAGAAACCCATCTCGTCATGCTTTGCGCTGTCTTCGGGCGTCTTGTGGAGCACGCGTGCCGAATAGAGGGTGCCGCCATCCCGTGCTTCGAAGGTCAGGATCGCGGTCAGTGCGAGCCATGGCTCGACGGGCTGCCAGCCTTCGGTGAGCACGGTCGTGAAGACGAGCTTCTTTTCCGGGATCGCTTCCAGAAAGCAGCCGTCGACATGCGGCTGGAAATCGCCCGCGCCGTTTTCGCGCATCCGCGTGACGAAGCCGCCGCCCGGGCGGAGGTCGAGCGTGACGACCTGGCATTCGATCGGCGCGGGGATCCACCATTTCGCCAGATTCTCGGGCACGCTCCACGCGTTCCACACGGCTGACGGCGGGGCAGCGATCAGGCGCGAGATGGTGAGGGTCGTGTCGTCGGTCATGATTTTTGCTCCGGGGGTGTTTGCGATTCGACGAAGTCGGCGAGGCGATCGGTGCGCCCCTGCCAGATCGCGCGTTGCTGCGAGAGCCAGCCCTCAGCGGCCGCAAGCCGTTCGGTGTCGACACGGCAGGTGCGGACGCGGCCGTGCTTTTCGGTGCGGATCAGGCCCGACCCTTCGAGCACCGACAGATGTTTGAGGAAGGCGGGGAGGCCCATCTCGAACGGTTCGGACAGTTGCTTAACCGGCGCGGCGCCTTTCAGCAGGCGGCTGACAACCGCGCGGCGAGTCGGATCGGCGAGCGCATGGAAGAGCGAATCGAGTGCGACTTGTTGGTTCACCATATAGCGAACTATGATGAATAGTTTTCCATATAGCAAACTGATTTATCGTCGGGAATAAAAAAGGGCCGCCCCGAAGGGCAGCCCTTAGTTTCTGAGGTTCGGGATAGCCCCCCAAACCGCCAGTGGATCTCTTAAGCCGCGTCGGCGTCGTTGCGGTTCGCGGCACGGCGGCGCACGACGAGCGCAGCGGCTGCAGCGCCGAACAATAGCATCATCGGCGGTGCGGGAACAGGGGTCGGATCGCCCGACGAGCCACCGTGGCTGCTGCTGCCGCCCGAGCTCGACGAGGAGGAGCTCGATGACGAGCTGCTGCTCGACGAGGATGACGAGCTGGTGCTGCCGGTCGAGCCGAAGCTGCTGCTGCTGCCGGTCGCGCCCGACGAGGTCGCGCCGCTCGACGTGCTGCTGGAGGACGACGAAGACGAGGATGAGGACGATGACGAACTGCTGCTCGAGCTGCCGCCGCGCGACGAGCTGCCCCAGCCCGAACTGCCCTTCGACGAGCTGCCCCAACCCGAGCTGCCGCCCTTCGACGAGCCGCCCGACGAGGACGAGCTCGACGACGAGGAGGAAGACGACGAGGACGAGCTCGACGACGAACTGCTGCTCGACGACGACGTGCTGACGTTGCCCGACGAGGTCGAGACATTGCCAGACGAGGTCGATGTGCTGACGCTGCCGGTCGAGGTCGAGACGCCGCCCGTCGAAGTCGACGTCGAAACGCCGCCGGTCGACGTGCTGACGCCGCCCGTGGAGGTCGACACGCCGCCGGTCGAGGTGCTCACACCGCCGGTCGAGGTCGAAACGCCGCCCGTCGAGGTCGAGACGCCCGACGAGGTGCTGCTCGAGGTCGACACGCCGCCGGTGGTCGTCGAGGTGACGACGATGCTGCCGCTGCTGCCACCACCGCTGCTGCCACCGAAGAAGCCGCCAAAGAACCCGCCGCCGAAGCCACCGCCAAAACCGCCGCCGATCACGGTCACGCCGCCGCCGCTGCCGCCGCCTTCAAAGCCGCCGCGCGGGAAAGGCGCATAGGGGATCGGGGGTAGCGGGATCGTCTGCGTCACGACCTGCTGCTGCGGGGTCGCGGTGCGGATGACGCGCTTTGTCGTGACGACGCGGCGCACGCGCTTCACCGGCTTGCGCGCGGCATGGCGCTTGCGAACGACCTTCTTGCCGACGCAGGGCTTGCACGATTGGACCGTCTGGGCGCGCGCCTTCGGAACGTCGGCGATCTGCATCGCGCCGCTACCGATGATTGCGCCCCCGCAGGTACAGGCGCAAAGCTTGGCAAGGGCCATTCGGACAGACATAGGCTTCTCTTTCTTTCCCGTTGCAGGTGCGAAGCGCCACCGGCCGGCACCCCCCAATCACCTTCGCTATACCCCAAAAGGCCAAAGCTTTGTGAACGCGGCAATTGTGTTAACCGCGTTTGCCTGTCCGAGAGCGGGAATTGCGACGCGGAATCAACCAAAATCGCTATATCTGTCCCAAAACAGAACGGAATATGCAGCAATTCTATGCGATTGGTTAACCTTCGGCCCTAAATCAGATGGGTCCGCCGGTCGCGCCGCGTGGCGACCAACTATGTAGAATCACTGCTTTTGCCGTCCCGGTTCATCGCCGCTTCACGGGTTGTCGCTATCCGCAGCTTAGGCGCTTGTATCGTCGCGAGCGGCTGGTTATAGGCGCGCCACTCCCTGCACCGCATGGCGGCTAGCAGGGTGACAGGAAAGGACGCGAGAGCCCCTCATGCCGACCAAGATTGCCGACGTTGGCGCTGACGCGCTTCGCGAAGCCAAATCCAATCTCGATTCGGACTATGTCCCCAGCGACGACGAAGAGTTTATGAATGAGCGGCAGCAGGATTATTTCCGCGGCCTGCTCCTCGCTTGGAAAAAGTCGATCCTGTCCGAATCCGAATCGACGCTCGCGCATCTTCAGGACGGCCCGCTTCGCGAACCCGACCTTGCCGACCGCGCATCGAGCGAGACAGACTGGGCGATCGAGCTTCGGACCCGCGACCGCCAGCGCAAGCTGATTGCCAAGATCGATTCGGCGATCCGCCGCATCGACGAGGGCGAATATGGCTATTGCGCGGTGACCGGCGAACCGATCTCGCTCGCCCGCCTGCAGGCGCGCCCGATCGCGACGATGACGCTGGAGGCGCAGGAGCGTCACGAGCGCAACGAACGGATTTCACGCGAAGATTAGTCGTAAAGGACCCCGGTCCCATTTACGTTTCCGCAACGGCTGGCTTCTAGATTCGCGACCCTGACATAACGCGGGGAATGGTCGCAATGGAATCGCGTGAGCCGGTAACGGTCGATGAAGAAGTGGCGGCGCTGTCGCGCGGCGCCGATCGGGACAGCTTGTTCATGCAGGCGAGCCTGACCCTGCCCGGCCGTCCTGATTCGGTGACCGTACGCGTGCGCAACCTGTCGCCCGGCGGCATGCTGGCAGAGGCGATGGTGCAGGTCGCCCAAGGCGGCGCGGTCGAAGTCGAGCTGCGCAACGTCGGCCGGGTTTCGGGCCGGATCGTCTGGGCGGGCGAGGGCAAATTCGGCATCGCGTTCGACCGGCCGGTCGACCCGCAGGCGGTGCGTCGTCAGGTGGTTTCGCAGTCCGATTTGCCGCCGCATCTTCGGCGTACGGGGCTTGAGAAGGGCCCCCTCTACCGCCGGCGCTGATGCGTCCTTCATAGGGCAGCATCAGCGGGGCGATAGCGCTGGCGATCAGACGATCGCGAGCATCTCTTCCTTCAGTTTAAGTTTCTGCTTCTTGAGCTGCGCGACCACTCCGGTATCGGGGGCGGGGCGGCGCTCTTCATTCGCAAGTTTCGCATCGAGGTCCGCGTGGCGGGACTTCAAGGTGGAAAGGTGCGACGTGCTCATTGGCATTCTCCTTTTCGACTCGATGGGCAGGGCGAATTAAATCACGAAACCGTCCCGATGTCGTGACGATTCGGTGGGGCGGTCCCCGTTGCGGACCAGTGGTGAACGTGGCAGGGAGGAAGGGTGAGCCCCGAGGAAATTACCCAGCGCCTGGAACTGCTTCGCATCGAGCATCGCGACCTCGATGCCGCGATCATTGCGCTCGGCTCCGCCGCGGTTCCCGATCAGCTGCAACTCGCGCGGCTCAAGAAGCGCAAGCTCAGGCTGCGCGACGAAATTTCCTGGTGCGAAGACCAATTGGTTCCCGACATCATCGCCTGAACCAACCGCTTGAATTAAAACGGGACGACGCGGCTTCGAACTTTCATGGTTACCGCCATTGCGGACCCTGCGGGAGGCGTGGCATCCCGTGGACATGGTCGGTGGGCGAACGAACATGATGGCAATCGATGTGCCGGTGCAGCGCGCACAGGTTGAAAATCTCTATGTCGAGGCGATGCTTCTCGCCGACGAAGCGCACGCCGCCTTTGCGGTTCAGCGCGATCTCGGCCGTGCTCGCGGCGATGCGGCCTCGCAGATCAGCCTCGCGTGCGAATCGCTGAAGACCACCACACGGCTGATGCATGTCATCGCGTGGCTCCTTCACCGCCGCGCGATGTTCGCGGGCGATCCCGGTGCGGGCCCACACGACAGCGCGGCGCGGATCGGCGAGCCGGTTCCGGCGGACTGGGATATTTGTACGGGCTTCGACGTATCGACCTGCCGGATCATTGCGGCAAGCGAACGGTTGTTCGAGCGTATCGCGATGCTCGAGGCGGGCTGGGAAGCGCCGGCGATTGCGCCGGTGCAGCAATTGCTGGCGCGGCTCGAAGCGCGGCTCTGACGTCTTTTGTCGGGCTGGTCGCCTGGCCCTAACGCCGCTTCGTGCCGTAATCGATCCGGATCCGAACCCAAGCGCCCACCAGCGGCTGTCCGCCGAGCCGCGGGGGCCGTACCTGGAACGCCCATGCCGCGGCGAGCACTGCGCGATTGATCTGCGATCCGGTCGGATATTCGTCGAGCCCGACGCAATCCTCGACGCGATAATCGGGCGCCGTGCGGCAGGCGATCAACCCCCAGCCGGGCCCGCTGGCGGTCGACAAATAGCCGCGCAGCTCGTCGTCCCGCGGCTCGCGATACCAGGCCGCGGCATAGAGCGGCTCGCCATTGGGAGCGGTGCCCACCCGTTCGGTATCGCGGGAGGAGGAGGACGAGCCGCCGACATTGGGCGGCCCATAAACCCGCCCGGTCGGTGGCCGCGTGGTGGGCGGAGGAGTCACCTGCGATGGCGGCCGTTCGCTTGGCGTCGGGATCGTCGGCGAAGCCTTCGGTATGACGGGTGGTGGAGGGGGCAGCGGTTCGGCCTGTTGGGGCGGCTGCGGTTCCTCGGGAGCGGGCTGTTCTTTGGGCTGCGGCCGCTCCGCGCTGCTCGGTTCGGGCGATTCCGCGGCAATCTCGCTGGCCTCGAGGCTCACAACGCTGACATGTTCCTCGCGGCGGTCGGGCGGCGTTTCGAGGCCATAGGTGAGCAGCAGGAGCAGCAGGATCGCGGGGATCAAGACCGCCAGGCTTATCGCAAGCGCGCGGCGTCCCGCCCCGATGCTGAGCTGTTCGACGTAGGGAGTGGCTGGAACGGGGTTCAGCTGAAGCAATCTTTGGTGTCGGCGTCCGCTGGTCAGGGGCTCGCGGCTAGGTTGGCGGGGAATAATGGGACGCCCGGGCTTTGACAAGGGCGTGCAGCGCCCGCACCGGCCGCGTCAGGCTATCCAATCCATTCGATCCACGCGCCATGGGCGTGGGCGTGGGCCAGTTTGCGCGGCGCCTCGCCCCCGGGCCAGTATCGCACGACCAGCTCATGATGATGAACCGTGCGATTCGCCTCGAGCGCGACCCACGCCAACGGTTTCGCAGCAGTCGCCCGCGCTCCCGCATTTTCCATCGCGGTCGTGATCCGGGCCTGTTGGTCGGCTGGGACATATTGCCAGACGATCGAATGCATCAGCACGCGTGTCGTGCCCTCGGCCTGCGGCTGCGCGAGTTCGGCTTCGACGAAATCGGCGGCGTTCGCGTGGATCAGGTGCGGCGGATCCTCGGTCGCGGCGGCGATCGCGGCCTCCATGCGCGCGAAGCGGACATGATGCTCGGGCCAGATATAGGCTTTCAGCCGCAGCGCCTGCGCGGGATCGGTCAGGTCGACCGGCGCGACGTCGCACCCTTTTAGACCGACGAACTCGATCGCATGTTGCGGCGGGTGGTTGCCGCGCCATTCGGGCTTGAACGCCATCGCGCCGGGCTGCGGTCCGACATGCACGCCGCCGAGGTCGTAGTGATAACGATCGATCATCAGGTTGATCCCGCCGCTCGATCCGATTTCGAGGCAGTCGAAGCGCGGCGGCAGGCCCTTGTCGGCGAGCCAGAGCATCGCCGCGATGAAGTTCGACGAGCGCCCCGCCTCATTGGTCTGCGGCGGGCCGTCGAGCCAGGGAAGCAACGCCGCCTCGTGGCGCGCAACGACCCCGGCGATGATCGCATTGTCGTTGATGTCTTCGGAATCGGCATAGATGGGCGCGAGTTCGTGGGCGGCCTGCGACAGGTGCAGCGCGTGGATGCCGCCGGCGGCGCGCAGCGGCAGCGCATCGGCGAGCGGCGCCCCCTGCCATCCGGCGATGCGGCGCGCGAATTCGCTTGTGGGCTTGCTGAGTAGCGCGCCGAGCGCCGCAACGATGCGCGCGGTGACCCGCGCATCGTTGGCGCGGCAATAGGCGACCTGATTGGCAAAGGCGGTGCGGACGGCCTTGGGGCCGGTTTCGGCCATGTCGATCTGCTTGTAGCGCTCGCTCATTGCCCTTTTTCCTCTCGCCGCTTATGGGCGCGCAAGCTTATGCCCGAACCGATCATCTTTGCCATCCCGAAAGGGCGCATCCTCGACGAGGCGCTGCCCCTGCTTGCGCGCGTCGGGATAGAGCCGTCGGAAGAGTTTTTCGACAAGAAAAGCAGAGCGTTAGTTTTTGGGACAAATCAGCCGCATGTGTCGCTGATCCGCGTTCGCGCCTTCGACGTCGCGACCTTCGTCGCGCATGGCGCGGCGCAGCTCGGTATCGTGGGATCGGACGTGGTCGACGAGTTCGATTATTCGGAGCTTTACGCCCCCGTCGACCTTGGCATCGGCCACTGCCGCCTGTCGCTGGCGGGGCCAGAAGGCAGCGCGCCGCCGGGGCTCGGTGAAAGCCATATTCGCGTTGCGACCAAATATCCGTCGACGACGCGCCGCTGGTTCGAAGCGCAGGGCATCCAGGCCGAATGCATCAAATTGAACGGGGCGATGGAAATCGCGCCGAAGCTGGGCCTCGCTTCGCACATCGTCGACTTGGTTTCGACCGGGCGCACGCTCGTCGAAAATGCGCTCGCCGAGCAGACGATCATCAGCGAAGTATCGGCGCGGCTGATCGTCAACCGCGCGGCGTTCAAGCTGCGCTCGGCCGAAGTGCCGGCGCTGGTCGAGAAATTCCGTCAGGCTGTGGGGCAGGGCGATGCGGCGGCTTGATGCCTCCGAGCCCGGCTTTGCGGCCGAGTTCGATGCGCTGGTCAACGATCGGCGCGAAAGCACATCCGATGTCTCCGCCGACGTCGCCGCGATCATCGCGCGCGTGAAGGCCGAGGGCGACGCCGCGCTCGCCGACTATACCGCGAAGTTCGATCGCTTCGATCTCGATGCAAGCGGTTGGCGCATTTCGAAAGAGGAATGCGCTGCGGCGTATGAAGCATTGGCACCCGATCTTCGCGATGCGCTGAACCTCGCCGCCGACCGCATCCGCGCCTATCACGCTGCGCAGCTTCCCGAGAACCGCGACTATCGCGACGCCACTGGCGCCCGGCTCGGCGCGCGGTGGAGCGCTGTCGATGCAGCGGGGGTGTATGTGCCGGGCGGGCGGGCTGCCTATCCCTCGTCGGTGCTGATGAACATCCTGCCCGCGAAGGTCGCGGGGGTCGAACGCATCGTGATGATGACGCCGACGCCGGGCGGCGAGACCAATCCAGTCGTGATGGCCGCCGCGCATATCGGCGGGGTCGACGAAATCTGGCGCGTGGGCGGGGCGCAGGCGGTCGCAGCGCTTGCTTATGGTACGGACAAGATTGCGCCGGTTGACGTCGTCACCGGCCCCGGCAATGCATGGGTCGCCGAGGCGAAGCGGCAGGTCTATGGCGTCGTCGGCATCGACATGGTCGCGGGGCCGAGCGAGATCGTCGTCGTCGCCGATGCGAAGAACGAACCGCATATCATCGCCGCCGACCTGCTCAGCCAAGCCGAGCATGATCCGACGAGCCAGTCGATCCTGTTCACCGACGACGGCGATTTCGCCGATGCGGTTGCGGCGGCGGTCGCTTATATCATTCCGACCCTCGCGACCGCGCCGACGATGCAGGAAAGCTGGGCCGACAATGGCGCGGTGATCGTCGTGCCGACCTTGGCCGACGCGATCCCGCTCTGCGATCGGCTCGCGCCCGAACATCTCGAACTCGCGGTCGACGCCGCCGAAGCCGACGCGCTCTTTGCCAAGGTGCGCCATGCCGGCTCGGTCTTCCTCGGCCGCCAGACTCCCGAAGCGATCGGCGACTATGTCGCGGGTCCGAACCATGTGCTGCCGACCGGCCGCCGCGCGCGCTTTTCGAGCGGGCTGTCGGTGACCGATTTCATGAAGCGCACCAGCTTCCTCGCGCTCGATCAGGCGAGCCTTGCCGCGATCGGTCCGGCCGCGGTCGCGCTCGCCGGCGCCGAAGGGCTACCCGCCCATGCGCTTTCGGTCAGCCAGCGCCTCAGCTAAGAAAAGAACCATGAACAAACGCTCCCAGTCCCGCTCCGCCGCCCGTCTCGCCGCCGTCCAAGCGCTCTATCAGCACGAGATGGAGGGCACGCCTGTGCCCAAGCTGATCCACGAATTCCATATGCACCGCATCGGCGCGACGATCGAGGACGAGGAATATGCCGACGCCGACACCGCCTTCTTCGACGATATCGTGAAGGGCACGCTGGCGCGTCAGCAAGAGATCGATGCGGCGATCGTCGCGCGGCTGGCGAGCGGCTGGTCGATGGAGCGGCTCGACCGCACGATGAAGGCGATCCTGCGCGCCGGCTCCTACGAGCTGATGGCGCGCGGGGACGTGCCGGTCGGTGCGGTGGTCAGCGAATATGTCGATGTCGCGAAGGCGTTTTTCGATACGCGCGAGGCGGGGTTTGCGAACGGCCTGCTCGATGCGATCGGCAAGGATGTGCGCGGAACCAGCGCATAAGATATCCGTTCGCATCGAGCGAAGTCGAGATGCCCCTCGGCTTGGCGCCATCTCGATGGGTGTCTCGACTTCGCTCGACACGAACGAAGGCCACCCCTCATCGGACGGGAGGGTAACATGAGCGAAGCCGATTTCATCGCCCGTCTGCGATCGATCGCGACCGACCCCGCCGCGCGCGGGCTCGCCGACGATGCGGCGGTGCTGGGCGACCTCGTCCTCACCCACGACATGATCGTCGAGGGCATCCACTTCCTTCCCGACGACGCGCCGCAGGACATCGCGTGGAAACTCGTCGCGGTGAACCTCTCCGATCTTGCTGCCAAGGGCGCGGCGCCGATCGGGGTGCTGGTCGGCTACAGCCTTGGCGACGAGGAATGGGACGCGGCCTTCGTCGACGGGCTCGACGTCGTGCTTCGCCGCTTCGGGGTTATCCTGCTCGGCGGCGACACCGTGCGCGTCCCGGCCGGCGCTCCGCGCAGCTTCGGACTGACCGCAATCGGCCGCGCGCGCGCCGGCGGCGCACCGTCGCGCGGCGGTGCGCGGCCGGGCGACCAGATCTGGGTGACGGGGACGATCGGCAACGCCGGGCTCGGTCTCGCGATGCGGCTGGGGCAGGAGGCGGCGAACGAGACCTGCCTCGCCGCCTATAAAAAGCCGCAGCCGCAGCTGACCTTCGGGCAGGCGGTCGTGCCGCATGTCCATGCGATGATGGACGTGTCCGACGGCCTGCTGATCGATGCCCAGCGCATGGCGACAGCAAGCGGGTGCGAGTTCGGCATCATGCTCGAGACGATCCCGCTGTCGGCGGCGCTGCTCGCGGTGCGCCCCGATGTGCTCGACACGCGGCTCGCGGCGGCGACCGCGGGCGATGATTATCAGTTGCTGTTTACCGCCGACCCGAGCGCTGCGGGGGCGATCCGCGAGATTGCCGCGGGGCTGAACATCATGGTGACAATGCTCGGCCACGCCGGGGTGGGAGAGGGAATCACGCTCACTCACCGGGCGCAGCGCATCGCGCTGCCCGACCGTCTCGGTTTCATGCACTAGCGCTGGAATCCACGAAAAAGCTGGGAATAACCGGGCTTGCCCTTGGCTTTCTTTCTTCCCATAACTCGGCGTCCAAATTTAGGGCGGTCGCATCAGGGGAGAGAGCGAACCGGCATCAATAAGTCGGACGTGCTCGACTGCTATCTTCTGCGTCGCCCTTCGCATGGGGAAGGAATAGTCACGCATGAATCCGGTTTTGATCGCGATAGCGTGCGGCCTGGTGGCCGTACTCTATGGATTCATTACCTCGCGGCAGGTGCTCAGCGCCTCCGCCGGTAATGAGAAGATGCAGGAAATCGCCGCCGCCATTCAGGAAGGCGCCAAGGCCTATCTCGGCCGTCAATATCGTACCATTGCCATCGTCGGCGTCGTCGTCGCCATCCTCGTCGGGTTTTTCCTAGGCGCGATCTCGGCGACGGGCTTTGTCATCGGCGCCCTCCTGTCGGGCGTCGCGGGCTTCGTCGGCATGAACATCTCGGTCAAGGCCAACGTCCGCACAGCGGCCGCGGCGCAGACCGGATTGCAGTCGGGCCTGACCATGGCGTTCCGCGCGGGCGCGATCACCGGTTTGCTCGTGGCGGGCCTCGCGCTCCTCGCGATCTCGGTCTTCTTCTGGTATCTGATCGGCCCCGGTGGTTACACCGTCGGCGGTGACGACCGCACCGTCGTCGACGCGCTCGTCGCGCTTGCTTTCGGCGCCTCGTTGATCTCGATCTTCGCGCGTCTCGGCGGCGGCATCTTTACCAAAGCCGCCGACGTCGGCGCCGACCTCGTCGGCAAGGTCGAGGCCGGAATTCCGGAAGACGATCCGCGCAACCCGGCCGTTATCGCCGATAACGTCGGCGACAATGTCGGCGACTGCGCCGGCATGGCGGCCGACCTGTTCGAAACCTATGTCGTCACCGTTGGCGCCACGATGGTGCTGATCGCGCTGCTGCTCAAGGGCGCGGGCGACATGCTGCTCCCGCTGATGACACTGCCGCTGTTGATGGGCGGCGTGTGTATCGTGACCTCGATCATCGGCACTTACTTTGTCCGCCTCGGCTCGTCGACCAACGTCATGGGCGCGATGTACAAGGGCTTCCTCGTCACCGCGGTCCTCTCGATCCCGGCGATCTGGTTCTCGACCAGCTATGTGCTGAAGGGCGACATGGCGACCGACATCACGGGGACGACCTTCAACGGCAGCGACCTTTTCTACTGCTCGCTGCTCGGCCTCGTCATCACCGGGCTGATCATCTGGATCACCGAATATTACACCGGCACCAATTATCGGCCGGTGCGCTCGATCGCCAAGGCATCGGAAACGGGCCACGGCACCAACGTGATCCAGGGCCTCGCCATCAGCCTTGAATCGACCGCGCTGCCGACGCTGGTGATCTGCGTCGGTATCGTCGTCGCGTTCCAGACGGCGGGTATCGTTGGCATCGCCTTCGCGGCCACTGCAATGCTAGCACTCGCCGGCATGGTCGTTGCGCTCGACGCCTATGGTCCGGTCACCGACAACGCCGGCGGCATCGCCGAAATGGCGGGCCTCGACGATTCGGTTCGTGAAAAGACCGACCTGCTCGACGCCGTGGGCAATACGACCAAGGCGGTGACCAAAGGCTATGCGATCGGTTCGGCGGGTCTCGCGGCGCTGGTGCTGTTCGGCACCTACACCGCCGACATCACCGAATATTCGGCGAAGCTCGGCCTGACCGAGCCGCTGACCTTCTCGCTGTCGTCGCCCTATGTCATCGTCGGGCTGCTGCTCGGCGCGCTCCTGCCGTACCTCTTCGGTGCGATGGGCATGACCGCGGTCGGCCGCGCGGCGGGTGAGGTGGTCAAGGATGTCCGCGACCAGTTCAAGGCAAACCCGGGCATCATGACTTATGAATCGAAGCCCAATTATGCGCGTACGGTCGACCTCGTCACCAAGGCGGCGATCAAGGAAATGATCATCCCGTCGCTGCTGCCGGTGCTGGCGCCGATCGTGGTCTATTTCGTAATCCGTGCGGTCGCGGGTCCGGCCGCGGCATTGGAAGCGCTCGGCGCACTCCTGCTCGGGGTGATCGTCGGAGGGCTGTTCGTCGCCATCTCGATGACCTCGGGCGGCGGCGCATGGGATAATGCCAAGAAGTACATCGAAGACGGTAACCATGGCGGCAAGGGCAGCGAGGCCCATAAGGCTGCCGTCACCGGCGACACCGTCGGCGATCCGTACAAGGATACCGCGGGTCCGGCGGTGAACCCGATGATCAAGATCACCAACATCGTGGCGATTCTTCTCCTCGCGGCGCTGGCGCACGGCGCGGTTTAAACCGCGCCGCCTGCGGGTAAAAGAATAGCCCCGCCGGAGCGATCCGGCGGGGCTTTTTCATTCTACCTTCGTCACCCCGGACTTGATCCGGGGTCCATGACTTCAGCCCCGCGATGGCTGCCGGATCAAGTCCGGCATGACGAAATATCTTATTTGGTCGCCTTCATCTGCTGCGCATAGCCCGCCTGCACCATCGCGCTCATCCGATCGAACAGCGCGTCGGGATCGCCGCGACGCAGCGCTGCGATCGCCGCCTCGGCGCCTTCCGCAACGACCAACTCGCGTGTCCCGGCATCGACGGCCGCCAGCATCTGCGCTGCTGCATCGTCGGGCGACAGGCCATTCTCGATCGCGGCATCGCTTTCGCCGCGCGTGCTGCCATCGGCATTCAGCGCGTTGCGGCTCACGTTCGTCCGCACCGATCCCGGTGCGACGACAAGGACCTTCAAACCCAGATGCTCATTCTCGGCGCGCACGGCGTCGTGATAACCGATGATGCCATGCTTCGCCGCCGAATAGGCGCTGCGCAGCGGCACACCCGCGATGCCCGCGACGCTCGATATCGCGATGATCTGCCCGCCGCCCGCGCCGACCATGCGCGGCAGCAATTGCTGGGTGAGCGCGATCGGCGCGAGCAGGTCGACGCCGATGATCTGCTGATAGACCGCAAAGTCGGTCTCGACGGCCAGGCTGCGCTGCGAGATTCCGGCGTTGTTGACGAGGCCGTCGATGCGCCCTTGCCAGCCCCATGCCTGCCCGGCGATGGCGGGCAGGGCGGCATAATCGGTCGCCTCGAACGGCAGGACCAGCGTCTCCGTAGCGGAGCCGGCGGCGACCTCTTCCAGTGCCGCGACATTGCGCCCCGACAGGATCAGCTTCGCGCCGCGCGCGCCCAGCGCCCGCGCGAGCGCAGCGCCGATGCCAGAGGAGGCCCCCGTGATCCACCAAACTTGATCCTGCATACCGGCTCCCTATCTATGATTTCGTTTCAACCTGAAACGGGTGTGAGGAGCCGTCAAGGTGCCGACCAACGCATTTCCGTGCGGGGCTGGCAATTTTGTTGCGAATCTGTTATAATAAATATCAACACGCCGACACTGTGCCTCTTCCCGCCGCCGGGCTGGGGCATCCTTGGCGTTTCCGATGGAGCCACATCCCTTGTCACTCTGATTGGCTAGCGCCGCCCTACCAGCCCAATCCCCCTCCAGCAGAGGGCCGGATATACCGCTGTTCACGCGCTTTCCTGTCGACCGGCAAGGCCACTGAAAGGAACTTGAATGTCCGCAAGCACCCCCGTCTTCGAAGTCGGTGACTATGTTGTTTATCCCAAACATGGCGTGGGGCGCGTCATTGAGCTGCAAAAGTCCGAAATCGCCGGCATGCAGCTGGAACTCTATGTTCTCCGCTTCGAAAAGGAAAAGATGACGCTTCGCGTTCCGACCAACAAGGCCGAAGGCGTCGGCATGCGCAAGCTGTCGTCGGACAAGACGCTGAAGGAAGCGCTGCAGGTCCTGACCACGAAGCCGAAGGTGAAGCGCACCATGTGGTCGCGCCGTGCGCAGGAATATGAAGCGAAGATCAACTCGGGCGACCTCGTGTCGATTGCCGAAGTGACGCGCGACCTGTTCCGCGCCGACGACCAGCCCGAACAGAGCTATTCGGAACGCCAGATCTTCGAAGCGGCATCGAGCCGCCTCGCGCGCGAACTTGGCGCGATGGAAGAAAGCGACGAAAAGACGGCGCAGGCGAAGATCCTCCAGATCCTCAACGAACATGCGCCGCTTTATTACGCCGAAAAAGTTTAATCGCGTCCACAGCGATGAAGGGAAGGGCGGTCTGGTAGGGCCGCCCTTTTTCGTTCAGGGGTAGGTTGCGCTCACGAAATACAGTCCGTCGGGCGGCGCATTGAGGCCGAGAGCGTTGCGGTCGGCCGCATCAAGCGCCGCCTTGAGGTCGCGCGCCGACCATTTGCCATAACCGACGAGCGCGAGGCAGCCGACCATCGAGCGCACCTGATGGTGGAGGAAGCTGCGCGCCGCCGCTTCTACAATGATCTCTTCCCCGTGGCGGCTGACGGTCAGCTTGTCCAGCGTCTTCACAGGGCTTTGCGATTGGCAGTGCGCCGAGCGGAAGGTCGTGAAGTCATGAAGTCCGATCAACTGCTGCGCCGCCGCGTGCATCGCATCGGAATCGAGCGGACGGGCTACTTGCCAGGACAGGCCCTTGTCCCACGTCAGCGGCGCGCGGCGGTTGACGATGCGATATTCGTAACTGCGGCCGATGCAGGCGAAGCGCGCGTGCCAGTCGTCGGGGACGATCTCGCATCCGACGATCGCGACCGGCGCGGGGCGCAGCTGCGCGTTGAGCGCCTCGGTCAGCTTGAACGGCGTCAGCGGCTTTTCGATATCGACATGCGCGCGCATCGCGATCGCATGGACGCCGGCGTCGGTGCGCCCGGCGCTGAACACCTGCACCGTCTCCGCGGTGAAGCGGTGGATCGCTTCCTCGATCGCCTGCTGCACGCTCGGCCCATGCGCCTGCCGCTGCCAGCCCATGAAGGGGCGGCCGTCGAATTCGACGGTGAGTGCGAAACGCGTCATGCGAGGCGCGTACCCGCCACGATCGCGCGTCCGCGGAGCAATTCGCCGGCGTCCATAGCGGGCTTTCCGGCGCGCTGGACGCGCATCGCGCGGATCGCGCCGGGGTTGCAGGCAATGGTCAGGCTGTCGTCGAGCGTCGCGCCGGGGGCCGCGCCCGCGACGGTGTCAGCGGGATGGACAACCTCGGCCGCCAAAATCTTGTAGCGTTCGCCATCGAGTTCGAAAAAGGCGCCGGGCATCGGGTTGAACGCGCGGATTTGCCGCTCGACCTGCGCGGCGCTCGTCAGGAAATCGAGCCGCGCCTCGCTCTTGTCGATCTTCGCAGCATAGGTGACGCCGTCCTCGGGCTGCGGTTCGGGCGGGAAGGCGTGGAGGTCGCTCAGCACCTTCACCATCATCAACGCGCCCATCTCGGCAAGCTCGTGCGTCAACACGCCCGCGCTCTTGCGACCCATCGGCGTGGTTTCGATCAGCCGCATCGCACCCGTGTCGAGCCCGATGTCCATCTGCATGATCGTCACGCCGGTCTCGGTATCGCCCGACAGGATCGCGCGCTGCACCGGCGCGGCGCCGCGCCAGCGCGGCAGGATCGAGCCATGGACGTTGAGACAGCCCTCACGCGGCGCATCGAGGATCGCCTGCGGCAGGATCAGGCCATAGGCCGCGACCACCGCGATATCGAGGTCGAGCGCCGCGAATTCGGCCTGCGCCTCTTCGGTCTTGAGGCTCTTTGGCGTGCGCACGGGCAGGCCATGGTCCTCGGCCCAGACGTGCACCGGGCTCTTCTGCAATTTCTTGCCGCGCTGCGCGGGGCGCGGCGGCTGGCTATAGACCGCCACGATGTCGTGCCCCGCCGCGTGAAGTGCGGCGAGCGTCGGTACCGCAAAGGGCGGCGTTCCCATAAAGGCGATGCGCATTGTCATTTCTCGCGCGCCGCTTAAGACGATCCGTCATGGCATCGCAAGAGATTGAAGCGCTCGTCCAGCAACTCGCCCGCCTGCCGGGCCTCGGTCCGCGCTCGGCGCGGCGCGCTGTGCTGCACCTGATGAAGAAGCGCGAAAGCAGCTTCGCACCGCTCCTCGCGGCGCTCCAGACGGTGTCCGAGCGGCTCGTCACCTGCGGGATTTGCGGCAATGTCGATACGCAGGATCCGTGCGCAATCTGCGCCGACCCGCGCCGCGATGCGCGGTCGCTATGCGTCGTCGAAGAGGTCTCCGACCTCTGGGCGCTCGACAAGTCGCGGCTCTTCCCGGGCAAATATCATGTCCTCGGCGGGCGGCTCTCGGCGCTGGAGGGCGTGCGACCGCAGGATCTTAGTATCGACGCCCTCGTCGCCCGCGTCGCCGCGGGCGGCATCGATGAGGTGGTGCTGGCGATGAATGCGACGCTGGAGGGCCAGACGACGGCGCATTATCTGGCCGAGCGGCTGGAGGGCTATCCGGTGCGGCTCACGCAACTTGCGCATGGTTTGCCGGTCGGCGGCGAACTGGATTATCTGGACGAGGGGACTTTGGCGCAGGCGCTGAGGGCTAGAAGACCGGTGGGTTAAATGGGGATCGCGAGACAAATTTGGCGGGTGGCCTGCCGCTGGACCGACAAATTCCTTCGTGGTTCAGCAGGAAGGGTCGAAGCCGTTCTGTTGCCTGGCATGTTACCTTTTCTGCCGTTGTTCTTTCTGGACAAGCTATGGGAATGGGTATGGGCTGTAGCCGCGGCCTGGTTCGTCGTTTGGAATCTTTTTGTCGGCTGGAGATACGCACGTTATCTCAAAGAGATATCGATCGAGAACGACCGGCAGTACGACCGCGTGGGAAAATATGGTCTTCCACCCGAATACCCGGACAGTGAAAGCGCAACCCGGGCGAGGCAGCGGCGCAAGAGCTAAAGCCACCTCTTGACCCGACGCCCCCGCGATCATACCTGCACGCCATGGCCATCCTACCCATCATAGAGACCCCCGATCCGCGGCTGCGCGTCATTTCGAAGCCCGTCGAGACGTTCGACGCCGACCTGAAGACGCTGGTCGCCGACATGTTCGAGACGATGTACGACGCGCCCGGCATCGGGCTCGCCGCGATCCAGGTCGGGGTCGCGAAGCGCATCCTCGTCATCGACCTGCAGGAACCCGATCCCGAGGACCCCGAAGGCAAGAAGGTGATCCGCGAGCCGCGCGTCTTCATCAACCCCGTTTTTTCGGACGAGAGCGAGGAGCATAGCGTCTATCAGGAGGGCTGCCTGTCGGTCCCCGAGCAATATGCCGAGGTGACGCGCCCCGCCGAGGTCACCGTCGACTGGCAGGACGAGGACGGCAAGCATCATCAGGAACGCATGACCGGGCTGATGGCGACGTGCATCCAGCACGAGCACGACCATCTGGAGGGCATTCTGTTCATCGACCATCTGTCGCGGCTGAAGCGCGAGATGGTGCTGAAGAAGCTCGCGAAGCTCCGCAAGGCGGCCTGACCGGCAGATAGCAGACAAAAAGAAACCCCGGCTTTCACCGGGGTTTCTTTTTGTCTGCTATGTCGCGACCGGGTTACCCGGCTTTGGCGACGCCGACCATTGCGGGGCGCAGGAGGCGGTCCTTCAGCATATAACCCGCCTGCATTTCCTGCACGATCGTGCCCGGCGTCTTGTCGCTCGGGATTTCGAGCATCGCCTGATGCTGGTTCGGATCGAGCGGCAGGCCGATCGCCGCGATGCGCGTGATTCCATTGCGTTCGAAGACGCTGAGCAATTCGCGCTCGGTCGCTTCGAGGCCGGTGATCAGCGGCTTGATCGTGTCGTCGGCGCGCTGCTCTTCGCTGAGCGCGGCGAGCGCGCGGCCGAGATTGTCGGCGACCGACAAAATATCGCGCGCGAACTTGGTCGCGGCATAGGCATGCGCGTCGGCGATTTCCTTGTCCTTGCGGCGCGTGACATTCTGCACCTCGGCGCGCGCGTAGAGCAGATCCTGCTGGAGCGCGGCGACCTGTTCGGCGAGCTGTGCCAGCTCTTCATTCGCACCTTCGGTGGGCGCTGCGGCGTCCGCGGTGTCAATTTCGGGGTTCGCGCCGTCGTCGACCGGCGTATCGTTTTCAATGTTCGTCATAAACCTATCGTATCAGTCTGGAGAGCGATTGTGCGGTGAAATCCACCATGGGAACGATCCGGGCATAGTTCAAGCGCGTGGGGCCGATGACCCCGACCACGCCGACCACGCGCCCGTCCGCGCCGCGATAGGGTGCCGCTATCACGGACGAGCCCGAAAGCGAGAATAATTTATTCTCCGACCCGATGAAAATACGGGTGGCGCTGCCCTCGCGCGCGCTGTCGAGGAGCTGTGCGATGTCCTGCTTGGTTTCGAGTTCGTCGAGCAACTGGCGGACGCGGTCGAGGTCGCCGACCGCGCTCTCGTCGAGCAGGTTCGCTTGCCCGCGCACGATCAACACCGGACGGTCCGCGCCGTCGGACGACCAGATCGCGAGGCCGCGGCTGACAAGGTCCTGCGCCGCACGGTCGATTGCGATCCGCTCGGCTTCGATCTCGCGGCGCACGCGCGCCATCGCTTCGGTCAGCGTCAGCCCGCTGAGCATCGACGAGATATAATTGCCCGCCTCGACGAGCGCCGACGGGTTAAGCCCCGGCGGGATGTCGATGACGCGATTCTCGACCGCCCCGTCGCCCGCGACGAGCACGACGAGCGACTGGTTCGCCGAAAGCGGGACGAAGGCGAGCTGTTTGAGCACGCGCTCATGCTTGGGAACGAGCACAAGCCCGGCGCATGCCGAGAGCCCCGACAGCGCCGACGTCGCCTGCGCGAGCGCGCTTTCGATCGGGCCGCCCTCCGACAGGCTCGCCTCGATCTGCGCGCGGTCCTCGGCGCTGGGTTCCGCAACCTGCATCATCCCGTCGACGAAGAGGCGCAGCCCCTGCTCGGTCGGCAGGCGACCGGCGCTCGTGTGCGGGCTGGCGAGCAGGCCGAACTCTTCCAGATCCTGCATCACGTTGCGGATCGACGCGGGCGACAGGTTCAGCGTCGCGAGCTTCGACAGCGTGCGCGATCCGACGGGCTGTCCGGTCTCGAGATAGGCGTCGACGACCAGCCGGAACACGTCGCGCGCGCGCGTGGTGAGTTCGGTGATCGGCGGGGTAGTCATGCGAGAGATTTAGGGTGGAGGACGGGCGAGCGCAACGTCGATCCCGTCGCGGGAATCGAACGGGCGCGATGTCCGTCCAAGTCGGGCGATGCGGCCCGTCCGGCAAATTTTAACGTTAATTTCAAAATCTTGATTAATTTCCGCCCGCGCTTCCCGCGGAAAACCGCCCGGAATATGGTTTCATCGGATAATATATTGACCCCGGTACCAGTGCCCAATAGCCTGCCTGTACAGTCTGGAAAATCGCTGCATCCTTTCGACACAAACCGGATGGGTATCAGATATGTGGGACCGGGGTTTTCGTATCGTCGCCATGTTCGCGATCCTCGGCAGCTGTGGAGGCGGAGCGGTCGTGAGCCAATCGGAAACCGGAAACTCCACGCCGCGCAAGGCCGTCATCAAAGCCCCCTCGCCGCAGGCACAGGCGAATGCACCGTTGTTCTGGAGCGATGCCCGTCAGCTTCGCGTGCTCTGCCTCGTCAACACGCCGCGCGGGGTCGATGCCGGCGAATTGCATGAAGGGCTTTGCGAGCAAGCGCGTTCGGCCATCGCACAGGCCGCGCCGGTGCCGGTCTCGGTCATTCGCCTTGGCGATCCCCAGATACTGAAGCCCGATACGATCACTTTACTCGTCCATGTCTCGATTAGCGGAAGCGGTGCCGATCGCCTCGCGGCGCTGACCGTCCGTCCGTTCCGCAATGCGTCCAACAATGGCGATCAGCTGTTCGGTGCCGCGCCGCGCGCCGTTCGGGTGGGGGTGAACGATCGTTCGGCGCTGGCCGCGCTCGCGCCCGAACTGCGTGCCGCGCTGGCCGACACCCTGCCATGGAAGGCGCGAAACTGACCGGGGTGGATAGGACGTCATCGATCGAAATCAATCGCCCGGCGGACCGGGCATCGTAAGCAGCAGGAGAGGGTAGATGGCTATTATTCGTACCGACGAATTCCACGAAGATCATGCGGACCGTGGGCCCGAGGTGATGATCGACACAGTGAATTCCGGTATCGATCCCTCTACCGAGTCGGCGTCGGTCGACGGCATGACGGGCACGGCGCCGAACGGGAAGACCTATTGGACTCCTGCCCAGATCGCCCAATATCTCAATCGCTCAGGCGCGAGTTGGACGGGCGGGCCCGATCCCGCGCCACAGCAGGACGCCAATCTTCAGGAAATCACCTTCGGTTTCCATCTCGATCAGCTTAGCCTCGAAAACAATGGCTATGTTTATGAGTTCGAAGGAGAATATTACGGCCTTGCCGAATATTTCAACTTCGCTGCCTTTTCGAATGCCCAAATGGCGGCGACGCGGCAGGCGATGCAATATTGGGACGATGTCGCCGCGGTGTCCTTCCGCGAAACGACGTCGGATGACGCCGACATCAATTTCGGCAATCTCGCGAACGCGCCGAATACGCAGGCTTATGCGCGCCTGCCGCTGGGCACCTTGTCCAGCGATGCCCATGTCAACGAGCAGGTTCAGAAGATTGCGGGCGATGTCTGGGTGTCGGCCAGTCAGGCGAGCAATTTCCAGCTGACGCCGGGCGGTTATGGCCTGAACACCCTTGTCCATGAAATCGGACATGCGATCGGCCTTTCGCACCCCGGCAATTATAATTTCGGCCCGGGATTTCAGGTCAACTACGCCAATGGCGCCGAATATTATCAGGACGCGCGCAACTATACGATCATGTCCTATTGGAATCCGCGCGACATCGGTGCGCGCGATTTCAACTTCAATGTGATGGGGATCGCATACGGTTCGACCCCGATGGTGCACGACATTCTGGCCATCCAGCGCCTCTATGGCGCCGACATGACGACGCGGACCGGCGACACGGTCTATGGCTTCAACAGCACCGCAGGTCGCGACGCGTTCGATTTCACCATCAACACCGCGCCCACCGTCGCGATCTGGGATGCCGGCGGCAACGATACGCTCGATGCCTCGGGCTATAATACCGACCAGATCATCGACCTCAATCCGGGCTCGCTGAGCAGCATCGGCGGCGTCACGCTCGCGGAGGCGCAGTCCCGACTTACCTTCGATCAGGTCAACGCCAATCGCGCGGCCATGGGATATGCGCCGATCGCGCTTGCGACCTATAATGCGAATATGGCGGCGCTGGCTGCGAACCCGCTTCTTGGCAGGCTCACCGACAATGTCGGCATCGCCTATGGCGCGTGGATCGAAAATGCTGTCGGCGGCGCCGGCGACGACGTCTTGGTGGGCAATGCGGTCGCCAACAGGCTGAATGGCGGTGCGGGGACCGATACCGCAAGCTATCGCGGCGCTGCTGCGGGCATCACACTCGTGGTCGGGGCGAATTTGGTCATTGGCACCGGCGATGCCGCCGGCGACAAATATATCAGCATCGAACGGTTCGAAGGCAGCAACCACGCCGATACGCTGGGCGGCGGCAACGGCAATGACTGGCTGTCGGGGTTGGGCGGCGATGACAGGATCACCGGTGGCAACGGAAATGACACGCTACTTGGCGGGGCAGGCGTCGACACGATCGATGGCGGCAACGGCAACGACCTGCTCGACGGCGGTGACGGAAATGACCTGCTCAATGGCGGCAACGGCGACGACACGCTCGCCGGTGGCGCCGGGAACGACCAACTTTCCGGGGGCAATGGCAATGACGTGCTGACGGGCGGTGCCGGGAATGACACCATCGACGGTGGCAACGGCAACGACGTGGCGACCTATGCCGGAGCGCGATCCTCTTATCAGGTCACATTCAATGCCGGCGTCCTGACCATCATCGACCTCGATGCCGCGGCGGATGGCGACGACGGCACCGATATGTTGACGGGCGTCGAGACGATCCGCTTTGCCAATGGCGAAACATATAGCGTCGGGAAAAAGGGCATCACCCCGTCGGCATCCGCGGCGACGTCGAGCGTCACCGACCTGCAACTGCTTCGCATGGCGCAGGATATGGCGGTTTTCGGCGCAAGCACGGGCGAAGGGCTGTCGATCAGGAACCGGGATTATGGCTATCGCTACGATTTCGTCGCCTGAACATCTGGCATAGCGGCTGGAACGCCCGGACCAGCAATGTTCCGGGCGTTTTGGCTGCCAAAAGGGCGCGTGCAATCGGCCAGGCTTGTGGTTAGCTTTCCAGCCTTCTTTGGGGGAGAAAGCCGTGACGATGCCGCCACTCGATCGCGACGACCCGCTGGGCGATTTCGATCACCGCGATATCGTCCTGCTCGGCCGCAGCCACCGCGTCTATACGATGGGCCGTGGCCCAGCGGTCATCGTCATGACCGAAATGCCCGGTATCAGCCCGCATGTCGCGCGCTTCGCGCGCTGGGTCCGCGATGCGGGCTTCACCGTCTATATGCCGCATATCTTCGGGAAAGACGGCGCGGTCCCGCGCATGCCCGGCGCGCTGTTCACGATGATCGGCGGCTGCATCAGCCGCCAGTTCCGCGCCTTTCAGGCGAATGAAAGCTCGCCCGCGGTTCAGTGGCTGCGCGCGCTGGCCGCGCTCGCGCATCAGGAATGTGGCGGGAAGGGCGTCGGCGCGATCGGCATGTGCTTCACCGGCAATTTCGCGCTGTCGATGATGCTCGAACCCGCAGTGCTCGCGCCCGTACTCGCTCAGCCGTCGCTGCCGATCAATGATCCGGCCGGCATGCATATCGCGCCCGATGAACTGGCGGCGGTGAAGGCGCGGATGGAGGCCGAGGATCTGACCGTGCTCGCTTACCGCTTCGAGGGCGACAAATTCTGCAAGGCGGCGCGCTTCGCCGCCTATGAAGATGCGCTCGGCGCCCGCTTCATCGGCAAGGTGCTGCCCGACAGTGCGGCCAATCCCGACAGCCCGATGAAGAACCCGCACAGCGTCGTCACGATCCACCTGATCGACGAGGCCGGGCAGCCGACGGTGCAGGCGCGCGATGAAATCCTCGATTTCTTCAAGATGCGGTTGAGCGAATGAGGCCGGCGGCCTAAGGGCCACCGCAATCACCAATCGAAAGGATATCCTATGCGCCCCTCAGGCCGCGCGCCCGATCAGATGCGTCCCATCGCGATCGAGACCGAATTCACCATCCACGCCGAGGGCAGCGTCCTCGTGAGCTTTGGCAACACCAAGGTACTCGTGACGGCGAGCGTCGACGAAAAGGTGCCGTCGTGGATGCGCGGCAAGGGTGCGGGCTGGGTCACCGCCGAATATGGCATGCTGCCCCGCGCGACGCACACGCGCGGTAGCCGCGAAGCGGCAAAGGGCAAGCAGTCGGGCCGCACGCAGGAAATCCAGCGGCTTATCGGCCGCAGCTTGCGCGCCGTCGTCGATATGAAGAAGCTTGGCGAGCGCCAGATCATCATCGACTGCGACGTGATCCAGGCCGATGGCGGCACGCGCACGGCGTCGATCTCGGGTGCATGGGTCGCCCTGCGCCTCGCGGTCGACAAGCTGCTCGCGGCGAAGACGATCGCCGAGGATCCGATCGAGGACAAGGTCGGCGCAATCTCGTGCGGCATCTATCAGGGCACGCCGGTGCTCGACCTCGATTATGACGAGGATTCGGTCGCCGAGGCCGACGGCAATTTCGTGCTGACCGGTAAGGGCCAGATCGTCGAGGTTCAGGCGAGCGCCGAGGGCGCGACCTATGACGAGGAAGGCCTGCTGCGCCTGCTCCGCCTCGCGCGCATCGGCTGCGGCGAAATCTTCGCGGCGCAGGACAAGGCGACGGGGCGCTGAGATGACCCGCAAGCTCGTACCCGGCAGGCTGGTGATCGCCAGCCATAACGCAGGCAAGGTGCGTGAAATCCGTGCGCTGCTCGAACCCTATGGGATCGAGCCCGTGTCGGCGGGCGACCTCGGGCTTCCGGAGCCCGAGGAGACGGGAACGACCTTTCGCGAGAATGCGCTGCTGAAGGCGCATGCCAGCGCGTCGGCGGCGGGTCTGCCCGCGCTCGCCGACGACAGCGGGCTCGAGGTTACGGCGCTCGGCGGACGTCCGGGCGTCTACACCGCCGACTGGGCCGAGCGGCAGGCGTTCGAGGGCGAGCCGGGGCGCGACTGGTATATGGCGATGGGGAAGGTCGAAGGCCTGCTCGCCGAACAGGGCCCCGACGTCGACCGCAGCGCCTGTTTCGTCTGCACCCTCGCGCTCGCCTGGCCGGACGGCCATGCCGAGGTGTTCGAAGGACGCGCGCAAGGTAGCCTGACCTGGCCGCCGCGCGGGCTGCTGGGCTTCGGTTATGATCCGGTATTTGTTCCGACCGGTAACACGCTGACTTATGCGGAAATCGATCCGGCGAAAAAGCATGCGATCAGCCATCGGGCGGACGCTTTTGCGAAGCTGGTGGCGGGCGCGTTCTGAAGCTGGCGCGCCGTCAGGCGCGAAACCTAATCTTGTCGTCGATCTCGATGAAGCGCGACCGATCACCCTTTTTCCGGATGTCCCGCAACGCTTGTTTGCGACATTCGGGATTGTGGTTGATCCGGCGGGCGACGAGCCTGCCCATTTCCTCGTCGGCGAAGATCAGGTCGTGGGCGCCGTCGATGCTCACGCCAAATTTCTCTCGGGTGCGTTTGACGAGCTGAACGAAATCCCGGTTGCCGATATCCATGATGTTCCCCAGCGTCGCTTTTGCGAAGCGAGCCTAGCCATGCAGACATTCGCTGAAAAGTGACTATATCGCCGCGCATGGCCGAACCGCTCGCCCTTTATGTCCACTGGCCGTTTTGCGTGTCGAAATGCCCCTATTGCGACTTCAACAGCCATGTCCGTGAGAGTGTCGATCAGGCGGTTTGGCGCGAGGCGTTGCTTACCGATTTGCGGCATGAGGCGGCTTTGCTGCCGGGGCGCACCGTGGGGTCGATCTTCTTCGGCGGCGGCACGCCCAGCCTGATGCCGCCCGCAACCGTCGCGGCGGTGATCGCGGCGGCCGAGAGCGCATGGGGCCTCGCCGACGACGTCGAGATCACGCTCGAGGCCAACCCCAATTCGGTCGAGGTCGCCAATTTCGCCGATCTCGCCGCCGCGGGCGTCAATCGCGTATCGATAGGCGTTCAGAGCTTCGATTCCGAAGTACTTGATTTTCTAGGCCGCGCGCACAGCGAGGATGAGGCGCGCCGCGCCATCGCCACTGCGCAAGAGCATTTCGCGCGCGTCAGCTTCGACCTGATTTATGCGCGGCCGGGCCAGTCGATGGCCGCGTGGGAAGCCGAGCTGGCGGGGGCGCTCGCCTTCGGCACCGACCATCTCTCGCTCTACCAGCTCACGATCGAACCCGGCACACGCTTCGCGACGCTGGCGGCGAAGGGCGACCTCACCATCCCCGATGGCGATACCGCAGCCGACCTGTTCGACGCGACACAGGCGATGACGCGCGCCGCAGGTCTGCCACGCTACGAAGTGTCGAACCATGCGCGCATCGGGCAGGAGAGCCGTCACAATCTCGCTTACTGGCGCTATGCCGATTATGCGGGGGTCGGCCCCGGCGCGCATGGTCGGCGACTGGGACAGGCGACCGAGCGGCACAAGAAGCCCGAGAATTTTATCGCGGCGGTCGAGCGCAACGGCCATGGCTTGAAGGTCGAAAGCGACTTGCCGGCGCACGAGCGCGCGACCGAGGCGATGCTGATGGGGCTGCGGCTGACCGAAGGCATCGACCTCGCGCGGATCGAGGCGCGTAGCGGGCTGCCTCGTGCGGCCTTCGTCGATGCCGATGCGGTGGTGCGGCTGACCGGGCAGGGGCTGATGACGCAACATGGCGACCGGCTCGCCGTCACCGACGACGGCATCCTCCTCCTCGACTCGATCCTTTCCGAGGTGGTCCGGACGGGTTAGGCCCTCCTCTCATCCGTTTGTCCTGAGCTTGTCGAAGGACCGTTTTTCCTGCACCGTTGGAAAGAAGAACGGTGCTTCGACAAGATCAGCACGAACGGGATTTGGAGTGAGCCTCGATCTGATCCGCGACTGGGATGCCCATCTGGCGCACGAGAAGCGCCGGTCGGAGCATACGCGCCGCGCCTATATCGCGACCGCCGAGCGCTTCTGCGGCTTCCTCTCACACCATCGCGGCGGCGCGGTCGATGCGCGCATGCTGAAAGCGCTCACCCCGAACGATCTCCGCGCCTATCTCGCCGAGCGGCGCGCCGAAGGGCTTGGCAATGCGTCGGCCGCACGCGAGCTGTCGGCGCTGCGCGGCTTCCTGCGCTTCGCCGGCGGAACGAACGCCAGCGTGCCGCAGATGCGCGGGCCGCGCGTCAAAAAGGGGCTGCCGCGCCCCGTCGCGCCCGCCGAAGCGTTACAGCTTGCGCAGGATGTCGAGGACAATGCCCGCGAAGGCTGGGTCGGCGCGCGCGACTTTGCGCTGCTGCTGTTGCTCTATGGCGCCGGGTTACGCATCGGGGAGGCGCTGGGATTGACCGGCGCTGCGTTGCCGCTCGGCGACACGCTGCGCGTGACCGGCAAGCGCAACAAGACGCGCATCGTGCCGATCCTTCCCGCTGTCGCAAGCGCGGTGTCGCGCTATGTCGAGGCTTGCCCCTATCCGATCGCCAAGGACACGCCGCTGTTCCTCGGCGCGCGCGGCGGGCCGCTCCAGCCGGGTGTCGTCCGCGCAAGCGTGCGTTCGGCGCGGCGCGCACTGGGCTTGCCCGAACGCACGACGCTGCACGCACTGCGCCACAGTTTCGCGACGCACCTGCTCGCGGGCGGCGCCGACCTGCGCAGCCTTCAGGAATTGCTTGGTCACGCGAGCCTCGCCTCGACGCAGGTCTATACTGCGGTCGATGCCGCGCATCTGCTCGACATTTACCGCAGCGCACACCCGCGCGCCTAGTTCGTCTGCCGAGGCTTCCAGGTGATAACGCGGTAGATATAGACGACCACGAGCGAGCCGATCGCGACCAGCGCAACGGGGCCGACGAAGGCGTCGAGGTTCGCGAACTTCCCGCCGAACCAATTGCCGGCGCCTGCGAGCGCCGCGATCCAGATCGTCGATCCGGCAGCGGTCCAGAGCAGGAACTTCGCCTGATTCATCTTCACCATCCCCGCCGGGAGCGACACCATCGTGCGCGCGACGGGCATGAAACGCGCGATGAACACGATCGCGGGGCCGTATTTCAGGAAAAAGGCGTGCAGCCGCTCGACCTCGGCCCAGTCGAGCGTCAGCCAGCGGCCGTGGCGGTCGATAAAGGGCTTGAGCCGCTCGTACCCGATCCAGCGCCCGATCCCGTACCAGATCCAGTTACCTGCGGTCGTGCCCGCGACGGCGACCGCGACAAGCGTCCAGAAATCGAAATGGCCCTTGGCGACCGCGATACCGCCGAGCCCCATGATCACCTCCGACGGGATCGGCGGGAACACATTTTCGAGGAACATGAGGACGAAAATCCCCACATAGCCCCAGGCCTGGATCAGATTGAGAATGAAATCGGTCATGGGCAAGAAACGCGCGGGCGCGTCAGCCGATCCGGCGGTTGATCGCGTCCCAGATCATCCCCGCCGTATCGCTGTTGTTGAACCGGTCGATCGCGACGATCCCGGTCGGCGAAGTGACATTGATTTCGGTCAGCCATTCGCCGCCGATCACGTCGATGCCGACGAATACGAGGCCCCGCTCGCGCAGTTGCGGGCCCAGCACGTCACAAATCTCCTGCTCGCGCGGGGTGAGTTCGGCCGCCTCGGCATAGCCGCCGACCGCGAGGTTCGAACGAAATTCGCCTTCGCCGGGCTTGCGGTTGATCGCGCCCGCGACCTCACCGTCGACAAGCACGATGCGCTTGTCGCCCTTGCTGACGCTCGGCAGGAATTGCTGGACCATGAAGGGTTCGGGCCAAACCTGTCCGAACAGCTCGACGAGCGCGCCGAGATTGCCGCCATCGGCATCGATCTTGAACACCGCCTTGCCGCCATTGCCGTGGAGCGGCTTGATGACGACCGCGCCGTGACGCGCCTGGAAATCCTTCACCGCGTCGAGATCGCGCGTGACCATCGTCGGCGGCATGAATTCGGGGAAGTCGAGTACGAAGACTTTCTCGGGCGCATTGCGGACCGAGACGGGGTCGTTGACAACGAGCGTCTGGCCCGCGAGACGCTCGAGCAGCCATGTGCCGGTGAGATAGCCGAGGTCGAAGGGCGGATCCTGCCGCATCAACACGACATCGATATCGCGGCCGAGGTCGAGCGTCACCGCTTCGCCGAATTTATAATGATCGCCGGCCTCGCGCTGCGCTTCGACGATGCGATGCGCCTTTGTTGTCAGCCGCCCGGCCTCCCACGTCAGCCCGCGCACGTCATAGTGATAAAGCTCGTACCCGCGTTCCAGCGCCTTCAGGATCAGGTGGAAACTGCTGTCGCCCCCGATGTTGATACCGTCCATCGGGTCCATTTGTACCGCGGCGCGCAGGGTCATTCGATCTTCCTCAGGGTTGCCAGACGTGGACCAGATGGCGTGGCAGGCGCCTTGGCGCAAGGAGCATCACGTCGATCCGTATGTCGTCACGCGGTCCAGCGAAGCGTGGGCCGAGCATTTCGGCCGCCGCAGCGACGCGGCGCAGGCGATAATGATCGATGGCAAGGTCGAGATCGGCGGCGCGGTCGCGCCATTTGACCTCGATGAAGGCGACCGTGCGGCCGCGCCGCGCGACAAGGTCGACCTCGCCGACCGGAACGCGGAGGCGCTCGCCCAATATGCGCCAGCCGTGGAGGCGCAGCCACCAGGCCGCGCGGCGCTCTGCCCGGCGCCCGCGTGCTTCGGCCGTGGCGCGGTTCAAGCCTGCTCTTTCAGTGCCAGCGCGCGCGCATAGACGTCATGGCGGTCGAGTCCGAAGCGTTTGGCGACCGCTTTCGCCGCCTGCGCGACGGGCTTGTCGGCCATCGCCTCGCGCAGCGCCGCGTCGAGCGTATCGTCGTCGGCTTCCTCGGTGACTGTTTCGCCGGGCGGTCCGACGATAACGACAATCTCGCCCTTCGGCGGTGCGTCGGCGTAGCGCGCGGAAAGCTCGGTCAGCGTGCCGGTAACGCATTCCTCGAACATCTTGCTGATCTCGCGCGCGACGGCAGCCTCGCGATTGCCGAGCCCTTCGGCCATTGCGGCGAGCGACGCCGACAACCGCGGCCCGCTTTCATAGAAAACCAGCGTAGCGCGCAGCGCGGCAAATTCGGCGAGGGTGTCGGCGCGTGCCTTGGCCTTGTTGGGCAGGAAACCGGCGAAAAGGAAACGGTCGCTTGGCAAGCCCGACAGCGTGATCGCGGCAATCGCGGCGCAGGGGCCGGGCAGGGTCGTGACGTGGCGTCCCGCCGCGCGTGCATCGCGCACCAGCTTGTATCCGGGGTCCGAAATCAGCGGCGTGCCGGCGTCCGACACCAAAACGACAACTTCTTGGCCCATACGCGCAACCAGCGCGGCGCGCGCGCGTTCGTCGCTATGATCATGATAGGGGGTCATCGGCACACGCAAACCCAGATGCGACAGCAATTTCGCGGTCACGCGCGTATCCTCTGCGGCGATCACGCCGGCGGAGGCGAGCGTTTTGGCGGCACGCGGAGTGATGTCGCCGAGGTTGCCGATGGGCGTCGCGACGATATAGAGACCGGGCAAGGGAGAATCTGAGATGTTCGAATCTGGCATGACGCTGAAAATGGCAGAAACTGTCGCCCAGCGCCAAAATAATGCACCGCTGCGCCGCCAAATGTTGCGCGGGCTCGGTGTGGCGGCGATGGCGGGTCTGCTCGCGGCGTGTCAGGTCGTTCCAAAATCCAACGGCCCGGCGACTCCGCCGCCGCCCACCAACCCCGACGACAATGTCGGCCCCGGCTTGCCGACCGACACCGATCGCCACCGCGTCGCGCTGCTCGTGCCCCAGACGGGCCCGAACGCCGACGTCGGCACCGCAATCGCCAATGCGACGACGCTGGCTTTGCTCGATTCGCGCACCGAGCGCGTGCGCATCACCACCTATGACACCGCGCTCGGTGCGGCAGCCGCGGCGCGGCAGGCGGTTGCCGACGGCAACAAGCTGATCCTCGGGCCCTTGCTCAGCGAAGATGTCACCGCCGTCGCGCCCATCGCGCGCGACGCGAAGGTGCCGGTGCTGAGCTTCTCGAACGACAGCGGCGTCGCGGGCAACGGCGTCTTCATCATGGGCTTCGTTCCCGGCCAGTCGGTCGAGCGCGTCGTCGCTTTCTCGCGCGCCAAGGGCCATCAGCGCTTTGGCGCGCTCGTTCCCAAGAATGTCTATGGCGACCGCTCGGCCGCCGCCTTCCGCGCCGCGGTCTCGCAGGCCGGCGGCACGCTCGTCGCCGTCGAAAGCTATGACCGCAGCGCGACCGCGCTGACCGGCGCGGCACGCCGTCTCGCCAATGCCGGCGCGATGGATGCGGTGCTGATCGCCGACAGCGGCGGCAACGCCATCCGTGCGGTGCCGGTGATCAAGACAACGGGCAACAAGCAGATCCTCGGTACCGAACTGTGGAACACCGACGCGGCGCTCGGCAGCAACGCCGTAATGCGCGGATCGTGGTTCGCCAGCGTCTCCGACGGCCTCTACGGTCAGCTCGCGACCAAATATCGCACGCGTTTCGGCAAGGCGCCGTACCGCCTCGCCAGCCTGGGCTATGACTCGGTGCTGCTGACGGTGCGCATCGCGCGCGACTGGAAGCCGGGAACGAACTTCCCCGCGAACCGCCTGCTTGCCGCCGACGGTTTCGGGGGCATCGACGGCATCTTCCGCTTCAGCAATCGCGGCATCGCCGAGCGTGCGCTCGAGGTCAGCGAGATCGGCGCGGGCGGCTTCCGCGTCGTCGATCCCGCGCCGACCAAATGGTAGGGGCGAAATGACAGTGGCAGACCGGCCACAGTCGGCCCGAAAAGCGTTATAAGGTGAGCGCGGCGCCCTTTACGGCGGCGCTTTGATCACTATATGACCACCACGCGTGTTTTTGCGTCGACGCTGCACGCCCTTTTTAAACGACCCAGGAGATACAGCTATACCACCGCCCATGACCCGTCGCCCAATGGCACCGATGCCGCCGAAAAACGGCCCGCGTTACAATGAGTTTATTGCCTCCCCCAAAGTCCGCGTGATCGACGAGGAAGGCGAAAATCTGGGCGTGATGCTGACGGCCGAAGCGATCGAGCAGGCGGCCGAGGTGGGTCTCGACCTGGTGGAAGTATCCCCGAACGCCGATCCGCCGGTGTGCAAATTCCTCGACGTCGGCAAGTTCAAGTACGAGGCGCAGAAAAAGGCGAACCTCGCGCGCAAGAGCCAGAAGACGCAGGAAATCAAAGAGATCAAGATGCGTCCGAATATCGACGATCATGATTTCGACGTGAAGATGAAGAAGGTCTTCGACTTCCTCGGCGAAGGCGACAAGGTCAAGATGACCATGCGCTTCCGCGGCCGCGAAATGAGTCACACGCAGCTCGGCCTCAACGTGCTCCAGCGCGTCGCCGAACTGACGTCGGAAATCGCGAAGGTCGAGGCGCATCCGCGCACCGAAGGTCGTCAGATGCTGATGGTGATCGCGCCGAAATAAGCGCGCCGGCTCAGCCGATACGAAATGTGAGGGCGGTCGTTCCAGCGGGACGGCCGCCCTTTTCATATCGGCGCTCGATCATACGGACATCGCCGTCTGCGGAAACCGCGACGAGCGTCGAGGCGCGCGTGCCATAGGTGTCGCCGCGCAGGAACAGTGCGGGGTCGTCCTCGGCCATGAGTGTGTCGAGCAGGGCTTCGGGGTCCGCGCCGGTGCCGACAACCGTCTCGAGCGCCTTGCGCAGCCTCTCGGCGCGCGCGCAGGGCTGGTCGACGGGCTCGTTGGCGAGCGCATGGACACCGGGTTCGAGCGATGCGATCAGCGGTTCCGGCCGGTTGGTGAGCAGCCGTGCGCCACCGCCGCCGACGGCGAACAGGTTGAACGCGTTGAAGCGGTCGAGGTCGCTCGTAGCCGGATCGGCGAAACGTCCGTCGCCGCGAAGCATGTCGACGACGAGCGCGCCGCGCGATTCCTTCTTGGGGTCGGGCGCCGCGCCGCGGACGTTGGTCACGACCACGACACGGCCGCTGGGGCGATGAACCCCAAGCCACGTTCCGCCGGCCTGGAGGTCGCGGCCCGCGACAATCCCGCTGCCATCGCTCCATTCGGCAAGCGACGCGGCAGGGCGGCCGTGAAACTCGTCGCGATTGCCAATGAGGATGAGGGGCCAGTCGGGGTGGACGCGGTGGGCGAGGGCAACGACACACATGCTAGGCATATCGGCACTGCGCGGTCACTTGCCAAGCCTCTTGACAAATTGCTTGGTTGAATGTTCAATCAACTGATCTTGACGAGGGAGGACGCCGATGGCCGACGAATTCGAGAAGATGGGCGAAAGCCTGAAGGCGAAGACCGGCAAGGGGCTGGACGAATGGGTCGCTGCGGCGCGAGCGACCGGCATTTCCGGGCATATGGCGCTGGTGAACCACCTCAAATCCGAACACGGCCTTGGGCATGGCTATGCCAATATGGTCGTCCATGCCGCCAACAAATCGTCTTCGCTATCGCAGGACGATGATACGCTGGTGGAGGCGGCGTTCGACGGCGCCAAGGCGCATTGGCGCCCGCTTTACGACCGGCTGATCGCGTTGGTGCAGGGGTTCGGCGACGACGTCGAACTGGCGCCGAAAAAAGGCTATGTCAGCCTGCGCCGCAAAAAGCAGTTCGCGCTGCTCCAGCCGTCGACCAAGGATCGTTTCGACATCGGCCTGGCGCTGAAGGGTGAGGAACCCGCGGGCAAGCTCGAACTGGCGGGTAGCTGGAATGCAATGGTCTCGCACCGCGTGCGCATCGCCACCGATAGCGACGCGGGCGACGATGTGGCGGGCTGGCTCCGCGCCGCCTACGACCGCGCTGGATAGCCGCTATGAACGCCGCCGACACGCGCCAGCGCATCCTGATGACCGCGATGGAACTCTTCTGGGAGAAGGGCTATCTCTCGACATCGGTCTCCGACATCCTCTCGCGCAGCCAGGTCCACAGCGGCAGCCTCTATCATTTCTTCCCCGGCAAGCAGGATGTGCTCGTCGGCGTGCTCGAACTCTATCGCGACGGGATCGACGAGATGCTGCTCGCCCCGAACTGGGAGGGGGTCGACGATCCGATCGAGCGCATCTTTGCGTTGCTCGCGGGGTATCGCACGCATCTGATCGTCACCGACTGCACCTATGGCTGTCCGATCGGCAGTCTCGCGCTCGAAATTCATGAGCCCGACCCGGTGGTCCGCGACCTGATGGCGGCGAATTTCACCAACTGGTCTGCGGCGATCACAGGCTGCTTCGAGGCTGCGGCGGATCGCCTGCCGAAGGATGCCGATCGCAAGGCTCTCGGCGAATTCGTGCTGACGGTGATGGAGGGCGCGGTGATGCAGGCGCGCACCTATCGCGACATCGGCTATTTCGACCGTAATATCGCTGTATTGCGTGACTACATCACCTCATTGATGAGCGCCGCGAAATCTGGTAGCTACGCCTGATCTTTCTGGAGGGGGAGACGAACATGACTGACGTCGCAAAAACGCCGTTGCACCTGTGGGTTGTCGGCGGGGTATCGTTGATCTGGAACGCCTTTGGCGCGCTCGACTATACGATGACCAAGATGGGCAACGCCGAATATCTCGCGGCCTTCACGCCCGAACAACAGGCCTGGTTTACCAGCTTCCCGATGTGGGCGAACATCGGCTGGGCGCTCGGCGTCTGGGGGTCGGTGCTCGGGTCGGCGCTGCTCCTGGCGCGCAACCGACATGCGGTGAGCGCGTTCCTGATCTCGCTGATCGGGCTCGCGATCAGCTGCATCTATCAGTTCGGGATGCATTATGCCGATCTGATGCGCCTGTTCGGTTCCTTTCCGATGATCTTCACCGCGGTCATCTGGGTCATCCTGATCGCGCTCTATCTTTACGCGCGGGCGCAGGCGGCAAAGGGCGTGCTGCGATAAATATGTCTGCTTAGGAGTGGGGAGCAGCCACCCCTAAGTCCGTTCGTGTCGAGCGAAGTCGAGACACCCATCGGTGCAAAGTCTAGCCCAAGGGGCATCTCGACTTCGCTCGATGCGAACGGATCAGGCAGGCGGAAGGTCCCCTACCGGTCGCTACCGGACGCTCCTACCGCCCGCGAATGAACGCCCGCACATCGGCCGACAATTTATGCCGGTCCTCGTCGCGAATATACATCATGTGGCCCGCGCCATAATAGGTGTAGCTGATGCGATCCTGCGGGATCCCCGTACGCGACAGCGCATATTCGGCCGCGAAAAAAGGCGTCGCGAAATCATAATAGCCCTGCGCGACGAGCACTTTGAGCCCCGAATTCTCGCGTAGCGCCTGCCCGATATAGGGCGCCACGTTCATATAGGCGTTGGTGTCGCGCCCACCGATGCGCCAGTCCCATTGTCCGCCGATACCGCCGATCGACTGATATTCACGGTCGGTCTTGAACCCCAGTCCGTCGCGGCTCCAGCTGTTGATCGCCGCAGTATAGCTCGCGTCGATACCATAGAAGCTGGGGTCATTGTCGGGGCCTTCGCCCGCGCTGTCATAATCCTTGCCGGTGTAGCGGCTGTCGAGACGTCCGACGGTGAGCCCGCGGTCACGGAGCAGCTCCTTGTAGAAACGGTTCGGCGTGACGCGAAGGTCGGCGTTTTCGAGGTAGGTTTCGGACAGGCCGGTGAAACGCGAAAGCTCGCGGCGGATCGCGGCGCGTTCCTCGCCCTGCAGCTTCTGGCCCTTGAGCAGCGCGGTCGCATAGGGGCCGATCGCCCACTGCCGCGCTTCCTCGACGAAGCCTTCGACCGACGGTGCGGTCGCCTTGCCATGATAGAGCGCGGTCGCTGCCATTGAGGGCAGGTTGGTGATCGGTGATAGCTCATTGCCCGGCGTGTCGGCGCCCGCCGCGAAATCGAGCACGGTCGAGATCAGGATGATGCCGTTGAGCGCGACGTCGTTGTACGTCTCGTTCATCAACTGGTTGGCGACGGCGGCCGAACGCGTCGTGCCATAGCTTTCACCCCCCAGATATTTGGGGCTGTTCCAGCGGCCATTGTCATTGAGCCAGCGCCGGATGACCTCGGCGACGAGCTTCGCATCCTGCGTGACGCCGTAATAATCCTTGGGATCGGCCTTGCCGATCAGGTGCGAGAAACCGGTGCCCGGCGGGTCGATGAAGACGATGTCGGTAACATCGAGCAGCGCGTCGGGATTGTCGACGATCGGGTAGGGCGGGGCGCCGTCGTCGACGCCGGTGCCGGGGATCGCGACGCGCTTCGGCCCGAACGCCCCCATCATCAACCAGACGGTGCCCGATCCGGGGCCGCCGTTGAACAGGAAGGTAATCGGCCGGCTCGGGTCGCGCGGTTCCTTGACGTAAGAGGTGGTGACAACCGCGACTTCGGGCACGCCATCCTTGTTCTTGATGATCGTCTCGCCGATCGTCGCGGCATAGTTGATGCGCTGGCCGCCGAAGGTGCCGCTGAGCTTGGTCGTGCGGACTTGGGGTTCGATATCGGCGGGCTTTTCGGCCTTCGCCTTGTCGTCGGCCTTGTCCTGCGCATGAAGCGCGGCGGGCGCGGTAAAGGCGAGCGCCAAGGCGATAAGCGACAGACCCGATTTCATAAGTAGTTTCTCCCCGATTGCGGGGCGAACGCTAGGCGGCACGCGGAAGGGGAGCAAGGTTACTTGTCGGTTACAGGCGGGGTTTCGTCGAAGTCGGCGAGGCTAGGCTGCGCGGGGGCGCGACAGGATCCTGTCCATGATCCAGGCGGTGTGCGCCCCGCTGTCGCCGGTCGACGGATGATCGCCGTACCCGGCAAGATGGTCCCGCATCGCCTCGACATGGAAATGCTGGACCGCCGCCGGATGAGCGATGGCCAGTTCGACGGTTTCTTCGCCGCGTGACAGCCGCAGCGGCTCTTCGTCGAATATCGAGAAACTGATCCGCCCGTCGCTGCCGGTGATTTCGACCCGGTCTTCCCGGTCCGCCGCGCCGAAATTCCAGCTGCCCGATCCGGTCACGCCATCCTTGTGCACCCAGCATCCCGCGACGGCGTCGGCGGCGCTGTACCGCCCCTGCTGGTTGATCGCGAAGCCGGCAACGTCGGTCATATCCCCGAACAGCCAGCAGAAAAGGTCAAGGCCATGGCTCGCGAGGTCATCGAAATAACCGCCAGGGGCGACCGCAGCGTCGACCCGCCAGTTGGCGCCCGAAAGGTCGTCGGCGCTCGCTGGCTTGGTCAATGCCCAGTGGACATGGCGTACGGCGCCGACCGCGCCCTCGTCGAGCCACGCCTTGATTTGCCGAAAGCGGGGGAGCGTGCGGCGATAATAGGCGACGAACAGCGGCAGGCCGCGTTCGGCAAAGGCATCGCGGATTCGGACGCAGGCTTCATGGTCGGGCGCCATCGGCTTTTCGATGCAGCAGGGCTTGCCCGCGCGCGCGACCTCGATCGCATAGGCTTCGTGGCTGTCTGGCGGCGTCGCGATATAGATCGCGTCGATGCCGGGCGCGTGGATCAGTGCCTCGGCGCTGTCGAAGACATGCGGGACGCCATGGCGCGCGGCATAATCCTCTGCCTTTGCCAAGGTGCGGTTGAACACGCCATGCAGCGCGAAACCCTCCACCTGCTGATAAGCGGGAGCGCTCTTGCGCTCGGTCACGTTGCCGCAACCGATCATGCCCCAGCGGATCGTGGTCATTGGGCGGTCACCGTCCCCATTTCGTCTTGCTCTGTTTCCCGAACCGCCCCTTGCGCGTGCCCGGCTTGCCTTCGTTCGAACGCCCGACGCGCGGTGCGACCTGTTCCTCGGGCGGCAGGCCGAGCTCGTCGGCCTCTAGCTTGCGGATCTCGTCGCGCAGGCGGCCGGCTTCCTCGAACTCGAGGTCGGCGGCGGCATCGCGCATCTTCTTTTCGAGCTCCTGGATATAGGCGCGGAGGTTATGCCCGACCATGTGCGCCGGCTTGTCCTCGCCGATGTCGATCGTCACCTGATCCTTCGACGCGACATGCGCGATGATGTCGCCGATGTTGCGCTTGATCGTCTGCGGCGTGATGCCGTGCTCGGCGTTATAGGCTTCCTGCTTTTCGCGGCGGCGGTCGGTTTCGCGCATCGCGCGTTCCATGCTGCCGGTAATGCGGTCGGCATAGAGGATGACGCGGCCGTCGACATTGCGCGCGGCGCGGCCGATCGTCTGGACGAGCGACGTTTCGCTGCGCAAAAAGCCTTCCTTGTCGGCGTCGAGGATCGCGACGAGCCCGCATTCGGGAATGTCGAGACCTTCGCGCAGTAGGTTGATCCCGATCAGCACGTCGAACACCCCGAGCCGGAGGTCGCGGATGATCTCGATACGCTCGAGCGTCTCGACGTCGCTGTGCATGTAGCGGACCTTGAGCCCCGCTTCATGGAGGAACTCGGTGAGATCCTCGGCCATGCGCTTGGTCAGCGTCGTGACGAGCGTGCGGTATCCCGCCGCAGCGGTCTTCTTCGCCTCGACGATCAGGTCGTCGACCTGCTCCTCGACCGGCTTGATCTCGACCGGCGGGTCGATCAGGCCGGTGGGGCGGATTACCTGTTCGGCGAACACGCCCTGCGTGCGGTCCATCTCCCAAGTGCCGGGCGTCGCCGAGACGCTCACCGTTTGCGGGCGCATCATGTCCCATTCGGAAAAGCGCAACGGCCGGTTGTCGATGCAGCTCGGCAGGCGGAAGCCATATTCGGCGAGCGTGATCTTGCGGCGATGGTCGCCCTTCGACATCGCGCCGATCTGCGGGATCGTCTGGTGACTTTCGTCGACAAAGAGCAGGGCGTTGTCGGGCAGATATTCGAACAAGGTCGGCGGCGGCTCGCCGGGCAGGCGGCCGGTCAGGAAGCGGCTGTAATTCTCGATCCCCGCGCAGCTGCCCGTCGCGGCGATCATCTCAAGATCGAAATTTGTGCGCTGCTCCAACCTTTGCGCTTCGAGCAGCCGGCCCTCAGCCTCGAGTTCCTTCAGCCGCTCGGCCAGCTCGTGCCGGATCGCCTCGCTCGCCTGCTTCAGCGTCGGTCCCGGCGTGACATAGTGGCTGTTCGCATAGATGCGGACATGGTTGAGGTTCGCGATCTTCTTGCCGGTCAGCGGGTCGAACTCGGTAATCTCCTCGATCTCGTCGCCGAAGAAACTGACGCGCCACGCCATATCCTCATAGTGCGAGGGGAAGATTTCGAGGCTGTCGCCGCGCACGCGGAAATTGCCGCGGGCGAACGCCTGATCGTTACGCTTGTACTGGAGCGCGACAAGCTTGCGGATGATCTCGCGATTGTCGACGCTCTGACCTTTCTTGAGGTCGAAGATCATCGCCGAATAAGTCTCGACCGAGCCGATGCCATAGAGGCACGATACCGAGGCGACGATGATGACGTCGTCGCGTTCGAGCAGCGCGCGCGTCGCCGAATGGCGCATGCGGTCGATCGCCTCGTTTACGCTCGACTCCTTCTCGATATAGGTATCGCTGCGCGGCACATAGGCTTCGGGCTGGTAATAGTCGTAATAGCTGACGAAATATTCGACCGCATTGTTCGGGAAGAAGCTTTTGAACTCGCCGTAGAGTTGGGCCGCGAGGATCTTGTTCGGCGCGAGGATCAACGCGGGGCGCTGCAACTCGTCGATGACTTTCGCCATCGTGAACGTCTTGCCCGATCCGGTAACCCCGAGCAGCACCTGGTCGCGCTCGCCATCGAGCGCGGTGGAGACGAGCTCCTTGATCGCCGTCGGCTGGTCGCCCGCGGGCTCATAATCGCTAACTAACTCGAATCGCTTGCCGCCTTCGACCTTGTCGGGGCGCGCCGGGCGATGCGGGACATAGCCCTCCGCCGTGTCGATTTCATCGAGCGATGTACGAATCTGAATTGCCATTGCTGCCAATATGGTATCGATGGGGCGGGTCCACAATCGCAATGAATCAAAACAACACCCCCAAACGGACAGTCACAGGAGACAGGGTATGAAGAAATTTCTGACGGTCGCCGCCATCGGCGCCCTCATCGCAGTGTCGGGTTGCGGCAAAAGCGAAAATGCGGCCGCCAGCGGCCCCGTGAAGCGCGAAGCCGGCAACTGGAAGACCGACGTCAAGCTGGTGAAATTCGAAGTCCCCGGCATGCCGCCCGAGGCAAAGGACCAGATGACGAAGATGATGGAAGGCGCCAGCGGCATGGACCAGTGCTTCACGAAGGAGCAGGTCGAAAAGGAAGACATCGCGGCCGAACTCGCCAAGGGGCCGGGCAACGGCGGCGAATGCAAATGGTCGAAAAAGAATGTCGATGGCGGCAAGATCGACGTCGCCGGCACCTGCACCGCCAACGGCCAGACGGTCGACATGGCGATGACCGGCACGATGGAAGCCAAGAAGAACGACGTGACCATCACGACCAAGGGCAAGGTCCCGACGGGCGGCGACATGGAGATGGTCATGCAGATGACCAGCGTCCATACCGGTCCGTGCAAGACGCCGGCCACGACCTAAGTCATACATCTTTGACGAAAAATGATGGGGCGTCGGTGGAAACCGGCGCCCTTTTCATATATGCAGGGCAAAGGGAGGGGTCGCACCATGCCTGTTAATTTGACGATGAAAACCGGCAATTCGCCATGCGCGCACGTCTTTCGCGACTGGGGCGGCACCAGGCTCTGCGCCTTCCATATCGGCGCTGCGTGAACTTTGATGGGTGGTTCTCTCCGCTCCGGCTCGTGGCCTGGAGAGGCGCGTCGACTTGCCGGGCGACAGAACAGGTGGGGCTGTTTGGCCGCCCGGCGAAGTCTTGAAATGAGACCTGAGGGGGATCGAAGAGTGCCAGGGACCAGCTCGCACTTTTCGCCTTTTGGTCTCACACCGCGTCATCGTAGGAATGCCGCGATACGCCAAAGAATGCCACAGTTTCGATTGCGTGGCAGTTACAAGGGGTCACATTCGACGATGTTGCTGTTTGATAACCAATCCTTAACCGGCTTTCGCCTTTTTCCTCGCAGATTAGCGCGCGGCATTTCTTTCGATGGGGCGTAAGGTTTGCTTGTTACCGTTACGTCAAAGTAACAAAGGGTGGCTGCGCTGGCGGATTGGCGTATCACCCGCACCGCCCGCCAGGGGCATTTGAGGGTAGCATGGACCAGGCGAAAACGAACGAGACGCAAGATCCCGGCGAGGTCGACCGGATCATCGCCGAGGAGCTCGAGCGCCTGCTCGATTCCCCGATGTTTACCCGTTCGCCAGTGCTGTCGCGGCTGCTGCAATTCCTGGTCGAGCACCGACTTCGCGGCGGGCGCAGCTCGCCCAAGGCTTATGCGATCGCGACCGAGGCGCTGGGTCGCAGCGAAGATTTCGATCCCGCCGTCGATAGCTATCCGCGCGTCATGGTGGGGCGGCTGCGCAGCCTTCTCGACCGCTATTATGCCGATACGCCGTGGGTGCATCGCCTGCGCGTGCCGCAGGGCAGCTATGAAGTCGTCGTCCAGTACCGCTCGGCGCCGCCCGCCGCGCGCGCGGGCGACGAGCCGGCGGACGATGGTGACGTCAAGACCGCAGCTGCATCTGCGGCGGCCGTCCGCCCGGCGGCGCCAACCGTTGCGCCGCGGCCGCGCGATCGCGGCGCCCGCTTTGGCCGCTGGTTGGTCGCTCTCGTCCTTCTCGCGCTGGCGCTTTTCACGCTCTGGGCGCTGCGTGGCGGGTCGGACCGATTGTTTGTCGGCGATCCGGTGCCGGTGCCTCTGCTCGAAGTCAGCGCGCCGGTTGCGGGGAGTTTGCCCGAATCGCGCGCGCTCGCCCGGGCGCTCGACGGAAAGCTGCGCGACGGCCTCCGCCGCTTCGACCTGATCGACCTGCTCAGTTCGAAAGCGCCCGGCAGCACGGTCGCCGGGACGAGCGACTATCGCCTCGACACGTCGCTTGTCCGCACGGTCGAGGGCAACACCGATGTGACGCTCGTCCTAAACCGCGTCGCCGACCAGCGCGCGATCTGGTCGCAACAACTGCGCCTGACACAGGACGAAACGCCCGAATTTACCGCCATCGAACCGCTGATCGCGCAGCTTGCCGGGGATTATGGCGTGATCGTGCGCGATCAGGTCCAGCGCCAACCCGACAATTTTTCGCCGGGTTACCCGTGCCTGGCGCAATTCAACCGGATGCGGCAGATGCGCAATGTGACGAACGCGAAACAGGTCGACACCTGCCTTCGCGCAACGATCAAGGCCACGCCGCGCGATCCCGTCGCGCTCACCGCCTTGTCGCTCGTGCGCTTTGGCGACTGGCAGCCGCAACGGATGACCCCGACCGGCCGCGAAGCCTTTGCCGAGGCGCGGGCCTTGGCGCAGCGTTCCTATGAAAACAGCCCGAATTCGTCCGCCGGCCTGTTCGCGATGGCGCGCGCCAATTTCTATTCGGGCAATTGTGCGGGCGGCAATGCGATGGGCGACGGCGCGATCGCGCTCAATCCCTATGATGCCGATATGTCGGGCTTCCTCGGCTTGTTCAAGCTGACGTGCGGCCACGGACCCGAGGGCGAGGCCTTGCTCCGCCGGTCGCTGCAACTCGATTCTTCCTACCCCGGCGTTCCGGCGGTCACATTGGCTTTCACCCTCTCGCAGCGCGGCGAACAGGAAGAGGCACGCGCGATCCTCGACAACATGCCGTCGCCGAGCAACATGGAGCCGCAATATATGATGGTGCGGGCGATCGTGCAGGCGCGGCAGGGGCAGGTGGCGGAGGCGCGCGCGCAGTGGCAACGCCTGCTCGCCTATACGCGCCAGCCTGCCGATGCGACGCCCGAACAGGTCGTCAGCCGCTTCATCATCACCCCTGTTGTCATCCAGCGCGCCTCGGCGGCGCTTCGCGAGTCAGGCGTCGTCCCACCAAAAACGGCGCCTTGACGCTGCGCCGGGGGCTGCGCAGAGTGACTTCATGCTCTCGCTTCTAGCCCTGCTGACCTCGGTCGCATCGCCTGCTCCGGCCGCGGTAGCGGTGCATTTCGACCGGGACGGGAAGGTCGAGACGCGCGTCACTCAGGGCCTCTCCGACCGGTCAAGCGGCCGGAAGATCACGCCCGATGACCCGGTGCGCGTCGCGTCGGTTTCCAAGCTGATCGTCGCATTGGGGGTCTTGCGGCTGATGGAGGCGGGCAAGCTCGACCTCGATCGCGACGTTTCGGATTATCTCGGCTGGCGGCTCCGCCACCCCGCTTATCCGGATCGGCCGATCAGCCTGGCGCAGCTGCTCGGGCACCGTTCGGGGCTCAACGACGACAGCGATTATGCGCTGCCGCTCGACGCCGATCTCGAAACCGCGCTCCGCGACCCCGCCGCCTGGGACAAGGCGCGCGCGCCGGGCGGCGATTTCGCCTATGCCAATTTCAATTACCCGGTCGTTGCGGCCGTGGTCGAGGGCGTAACCGGCGAGCGGTTCGACAAGGCGATGACGCGGCTCGTTTTTCGTCCGCTCGGTCTCGACGCCTGTTTCAACTGGCCGACCTGCAGCAACACCGCCGTTGCGCGCGCGGTCGTGCTTTACGATGCCGACGGTAATGTCGTGCGCGACGAGCTCAAGGGTGTACGGCCGCCCTGTCCCGTGGTGCCGGCTGCGGATGGCAGCTGCGACGTCGGAACCTATCGTCTTGCGCGCCATGGTGCGGGGTTCAGCCCGCAGGGCGGGCTTCGCATCTCGGCGAACGGCCTCGCGCGCATCGGCGTTATGTTGCTGCGCCGCGGTGACAGCTTTCTCAAACCGGAAAGCCTGGCGCGGCTCGAAGCGATGGCGGCGGTCCACCCGACGAGCGGCGAGGGGACGGGCGGTTTCTTCTGCGAATATGGCATAGCTATGCACAGCACGGGCGGCCCCGCGCTCCACGATCCCGCCTGTCGCGACGACCTGTTCGGCGACGGCCGCCTGCGGCTTGGTCATTCGGGCGATGCCTATGGATTGCGATCGGGGCTATGGTTCGACCTTGAAGGCGGCGAGGGCATTGCCTATTTTGTGACGCAGGTGCCGGAGGGGCAGAAAGGGACACGGTCGGCCTACAGTGCTGCAGAGGAAGTCTTGGTCGACGCGGCGCTTCGCCGCACGGCCGATGCCAGCCCTCTTGCCAGCCCCGCCCACGGGCACTAGGGCAATTTTCAACATTCACGACATAGTCAGAAAAAAAGGAACTGTGCATGAGCGATTCGGCCGAAAAGGTTAAAAAGATCGTCGTCGAACATCTGGGCGTCGAAGCCGACAAGGTCACCGAAGAAGCGAGCTTCATCGACGATCTGGGCGCCGACAGCCTCGACATCGTCGAGCTGGTGATGGCGTTCGAAGAAGAATTCGGCGTCGAAATCCCCGACGATGCGGCGGAAAAAATCGCCACCGTCAAGGATGCGATCGACTATATCGAAGCGAACAAGGGCTAAACGGCCCGGTCCGGCATAGCCGGACGCGGCGGCGACGCCGCCCACGCGTTTCCGGCTTCCCGGTCCCGAGCGTTCGCGCTGAGTGGCCGGGAAGCTTTTTTTATGGATATGCGTCTTCTCGAATGACGCGGCACCCTGCGGGGGCAGGGGCCGATGAAAGGAACGACTATGCGCCGGGTTGTGGTGACGGGTTTGGGTTTGGTGACGCCGCTGGGCGCCGATGTGGAAACCACATGGGCCAATCTGATCGCGGGCAAATCGGGCGCGGGCACGATCACCCATTTCGACGCGTCGGACCAGAAGTGCACGATTGCGTGCGAGGTCAAGGGCCCCGACCATGAATATGGTTTCGATCCCGGCAAGCGCGTGGATCACAAGGTGCAGCGTCAGGTCGACCCGTTCATCATCTATGGCATCGATGCCGCGGGGCAGGCGATCGAGGACGCCGGTCTTGAGGATATGTCCGACGAGATGAAGCTGCGCGCCGGCTGCTCGATCGGGTCGGGCATCGGCGGCCTGCCGGGCATCGAAAGCGAAAGCCTGCTGCTCGCCGAAAAGGGCCCGGGTCGCGTTTCGCCCCACTTCGTCCACGGCCGCCTGATCAACCTGATCTCGGGTCAGGTCAGCATCAAATATGGCCTGCAAGGCCCGAACCATGCGGTCGTCACCGCCTGCTCGACCGGCGCGCATTCGATCGGCGATGCGGCGCGGATGATCCGCGACGACGACGCCGACATCATGCTCGCGGGCGGCGCCGAGGCGACGATCTGCCCGATCGGTATCGCCGGCTTCGCGCAGGCGCGTGCGCTCAACATGAGCTACAACGACCGTCCCGAACAGGCGAGCCGCCCTTATGACAAGGATCGCGACGGTTTCGTGATGGGCGAAGGCGCGGGCGTGGTCGTGCTCGAGGAATATGAGCATGCCAAGGCACGCGGCGCCAAGATCTACGCCGAAGTCGTCGGTTACGGACTGTCGGGCGACGCCTATCATGTCACCGCGCCGCATCCCGAAGGTTCGGGCGCCTATCGTTCGATGGAAATGGCGCTGAAAAAGGCGGGAATGACCGTCGCCGACATCGACTATATCAACGCCCACGGCACCTCGACGATGGCCGACACGATCGAGCTTGGCGCGGTGAAGCGCCTGTTCGGCAATGAAATCGCCAATGTGTCGATGAGCTCGACCAAGTCCGCCATCGGCCACCTGCTCGGCGGCGCCGGCGCGGTCGAGACGATCTTCTGCATCCTTGCGATCCGTGACCAGATTGTCCCCCCGACGCTCAATCTCGACAATCCCGACGAGGGCACCGACGGCGTCGATCTCGTCCCGCACAAGGCGAGGAAGCGCGAAGTGAAGGCTGCGCTCAACAACAGCTTCGGTTTCGGCGGCACCAACGCCAGCGTCATCGTCAAGGCGATCGACTGATCTTTGGACCCTCCCTGCCGCGAAGCGGTGGGGAGGTGAACCGCTCGCGAAGCGAGTGGTGGAGGGGCGACGTCACAGCCCTCCGTCAGTCCTTCGGGCTGCCACCTCCCCATCGCGGTGCGGCAGGGAGGATCGAAACCCCTTTCCTACATTGCTTGGCCATGCTCTATCACCTTGTCGCAGGCCCGGCCTAAAGCGACAAAGGAGACATTCCGGACGCGCGCGTCCGTAACTTTTGTCTCCTTAAGCACCGAATGGGAGAAGAGAGTGCATCCGTTTCGCTGGCTCACGATCGCGATCTTGGCCCTGCTGCTCGCCGCCTGCTCGGGCGGCGCACCCAAGGATGCCGAGATTGTCATTCCGCAGGGCGCGAGCATCGCGAAAGCAGGTGAAATCCTCGAACAGGCGGGACTCGTTTCGGCGTCGAGCTTTCGCAACGAAGCGCGCTTCTTCGGCTCGGACGATCCGATCAAGCCCGGCGAATATAAGGTCGAAAAGGGGATGGACGCGGGCGACATCCTCGAACTCTTCCAGTCGGGCAAGACGATCCAGCGCATGGTTATGATTCCGGAGGGCATGCCCTCGATCATGGTGTGGGAACGGCTGATGGCCGAAAAGCGGCTGAAGGGCGAAATCCCCGTGCCCGCCGAAGGCAGCATCCTGCCCGACAGCTATGCCTTTACCACCGGCGAAAGCCGCGCTGCCGTCGTGAAGCGGATGCAGGCGGCGATGGACAAGGCCTTTAACGAGCTCTGGGCGAAGCGCACGCCGCGCACTGCGGTCAAGGATCGCAATCAGGCGATGGCCCTTGCTTCGATCGTCGAGAAAGAAACCGGCGTGCCGTCCGAACGCCGCACCGTTGCGGGCGTCTATACAAACCGCCTCGGCGTCGGCATGCGGCTTCAGGCCGACCCGACGATCATCTACCCGATCACCAAGGGCAAGCCGCTCGGTCGCCGCATCCTGCGCTCCGAAATTCTCGCGGTGAACGGCTACAACACCTATTCGATGATCGGCCTGCCGCAGGGCCCGATCGCCAATCCGGGCAAGGCGTCGATCGCCGCAGTGCTCGATCCCGAAGCGAATGACTATCTCTTCTTCGTCGCAAAGGGCGACGGCGGCCACGTCTTCGCGCGCACGCTCGCCGAGCATAATGCCAATGTCCAGAAATGGTATCAGCTGCGCCGCGACCGCGGGGAGATGGAGTAGGCGTCAGCGGTAAACGGGGGAGGGGATCATGACCACGGCAAAGCTCTTCATCCATGGCGTTCCGGACAGCCCGGCGATCTGGCGCCCGCTGCTTGCCGCACTCGACCTCGGCGACACACCCGTCGCGGTGCCTGCACTTCCCGGCTTCACCGCGCCGCTCCCGGCGGGTTTTCCCGCGTCTAAGGAGGCTTATGCCGACTGGGCGGTGGAGCAGGCCGAGGCATTGTTCGTAATGTACGGCCCGATCGACATTGTCGGTCACGACTGGGGCGCGCTGATCGCGCAGCGTGTCGCGATGCTGCGCCCCGACCTCATCCGCAGCTGGGCAATCTCGAATGCGGTGATCGATCCCGACTATCGTGGCCACCGGCTCGCGCGCATCTGGAACACGCCGCTGCTCGGCGAGCTGTTCATGGCGCTGAGCAAACCCGCCAAGCTTGCCGAGGGGCTCGCCGCGCAGGGCATGCCTGCCGACATCGCGCGCGAGGAAGCTGCGCAATGGGCGCTGAAGGACAAGCGCCGTGCAATTCTCAAACTCTATCGCTCGGCCAAGGGTCTGAGTTTCGAGCATGATTGGGCGCGCGACATCGGCAGGCTACCGCCGCGCGGGACATTGATCTGGGGCGCGGAAGACCCATATGTCGAGCTGTCGGTGGCGCAGCGCTTTGCCGCGAATACAGGCACCCCGCTAACCGTAATCGACGGGGCAGGGCATTGGGCGATTGCCGAGCGGCCCGTGGAGGTCGCGGCGTCTTTGCATCGTTTTTGGGCGGGGCGCTGATCGGCTCAATCAATCAATATAACCGGCCAACTCGATTTGACCCGCGCGCTCCGGTCTGCTCTTGGTGCGCCGCACAAAATCCACAACGAAAGGATTCTCTCCCATGATCAATCAGCCCGTTCCCGCCGTGACGCTCAAGACCCGCGTGCGCGACGAAGCCGTCGAAGGCCCGAACCCGTTCCGTTGGCAGGACGTCGACACCGGCGAGCTGTTCGGCGAAGGCCGTCACATCCTGTTCGGTCTGCCCGGTGCCTACACCCCGACCTGCTCGAACGAGCAGTGCCCGGGCTTCGAACGCCTCCACGCCGACTTCGCCGCTGCCGGCGTTGCCGACATCCATTGCATCAGTGTCAATGACGCCTTCGTCATGTTCAACTGGGCCAAGCACCTCGGCGTCGAAAAGGTGAAGATGGTTCCGGACGGTTCGGCTGCTTTCACGCGTCGCATGGGCATGCTGATCAACAAGGATCACCTCGGCTTCGGCATGCGCAGCTGGCGCTACACCGCGATCGTCGATGACGGCGTCGTCGTTCAGATGTTCGTCGAACCCGGTATCAACGACGTCGGCACCGACAGCGATCCCTATGTCGAATCGACCCCTGAAAAGGCGCTCGAGTGGGTGAAGGCGAACCCGTATCAGGGCAAGCTGTCGCAGGCGGCTTAAACCGATAGGCGGCCCGGCATCCCCCCCTCCCGTCCGGGCCGCTGGCGCCGTACCCATCATCGTGACCGCGACGATGGGTGCGGCGGACCAGCTTCACTTCAATAATCTCCGCGCCGCGCATTTTCCGCCCGATCGCAATCACCTGCCGGCGCATATCACGCTGTTTCACCAGCTGCCGCCTTCGTGTCTGGGCGAGCTCGACGGGCTCCTGCGCCGTATCTCGGCCGATACGCCGCCACCGGCTGCCAGCTTGCGCGAAATCTATTCTCTCGGCGGCGGGGTCGCCTTTCGCATCGAAAGCCCCGACCTCCTCGCGATTCGCGAGCAGATCGCCGATCATTTCACCGGCATGCTCACCGCACAGGACCAGGGCACGCCGCGGCTCCACATCACCGTCCAGAACAAGGTCGCCCCCGCCGAAGCGCGCGCGCTGATCGCCGAACTCGCCGAGAACTTCCACCCGCGCCCGCTGTCGATCGTCGGTTTGGCCGCCCATCACTATCGCGGTGGCCCGTGGGAACCAGCATTCGCGCGAAATTTTCGCGGCGCGCGTACATGATATTGACCGACGGCAATGCCCTGCCTATAGGCGCTGCTCGCCCGTCGCGGCGGCCTTTCGGGGCGGAGTAGCTCAGCTGGTTAGAGCAGCGGAATCATAATCCGCGTGTCGGGGGTTCGAGTCCCTCCTCCGCTACCAAGGGACTCACATCCGCCTGTGGCCGACAACGTCCGTGGACGTCTTTCCGAGAAATTTTATTTAGGTCTATCAATCGTTTGCTAGCGACTTCGGGCGTCCGCTGACATCCGTGTCAGTATGCCTGCGTCGATTTGATTTGGGGGTCTTTTTTTGGTCAAAAATGCGGAAAGACCCCCAAGCATCGATTTGAAAAGACCCCCATGGCTCTCAAAGACCTCGAAATCAAATATGCGGCGCGGCGCCCCAAAGAATATAAGCTGTTCGATGGCGAGGGACTGTATCTCCTTATTAAGCCGTCAGGATCAAAGCTTTGGCGCTATAAATACCGCTTCGAGGGCAAGGAGCGTGTGCTTTGTCTCGGCGCCTATCCACGACTCGCCGCCGCCGCCGCGCGCCAGAAGCGGCGCGAGGCGCAGCATTTGCTCGACGGCGGTATCGACCCTGCGGCCGTCAAGAAAATGAATCGCGCAAATAAGTTGGAGGCCGGGACGCCGCAAAACGTCGATCTGTTCGAGCCGATCGCGCGTGCCTGGCATGCGAACAGGGTAGAGGACCTCGACCCCGCGCACGCTCTGCGGGTGCTTAGCCGCCTCGAGCGCGATGTTTTTCCAAGGTTGGGAGCAAGAGACATCGCCACGATCACCCCGCCGGAAGTGCTGGCCGTCATTCGAGCGGTCGAGGCGCGTGGCGCGCTCGATGTTAGTCGACGGGTCAAGCAAGCCATCGGCCAGATATTCCGGTTCGCGATTGCGTGCGGTTGGGCATCTTCGGACCCAACGGTTAGCCTCAGCGATGCGCTGAAGCCCAAACCCCGCGTGAAGCATATGGCCCGCGTTTCAGTTGCGGAAGTTCCCGCACTTGTCCGGGCAATCATGTCCTACGACGGCGAAGCGTCTACCGGCAGGCGAGAGACGACGCGCGACGCAATGCTTTTCACTTTGCTGACGTGGGCGCGAACGAGCGAAACTCGCTTTGCAACCTGGGGCGAGTTCGAAAATCTCGATGGGCCTGATCCGGTCTGGCGTTTGTCAGCGGAACGGATGAAGATGGAACGCGAACACCTCGTTCCCCTTTCGGAAGACGTGGTAGAAATTCTGCGCCGCCGGCGCCGTGCTACCAAGGGCGATTTTGTTTTCCCCGGCGACAAGGCCGGCAAGCCGATCTCGTCGAACACGATGATCTACGCATGCTATCGCATGGGCTATCGAGGCCGGCAGACTGTTCATGGATTTCGCGGGCTCGGCTCGACCTGGGCGAATGAAGCTGAATGTTACAAAGCCGACTGGATCGAAATGGCGCTGGCGCACGAGGACGAGAACGAAGTTCGGGGAGCCTACAATAGCGCGCTGTATCTCACCGCCCGGCGCCGGATGCTCGATGATTGGTCAGCTTTTATACGGTCCGCGGACCCAAGGGGGGCGAGAGACAAGGCTGTGGAAATGAAAGCATCCGAGCAGGCGAACTTGCCGTTGCGAGCGCGGGACGCCCTGCGCCCCGCGCTCGCAACGGCAGACAACGTGCCATTCTGGCAACAGCGAAAGCTGGCCGGGAGGCGCTGACGTCTGTGCGTGCTGGCCATCTTCGTTCTGTCGGCCGTCGTCCGTGCTGCCAACGGGATGGCAGCTCCCTTGAAATCACACAGGCGCCGCTCTGCATCCATATGTGCGGTCGATAGCGATGAAAGTTGTTGGGAGAGGCCCGCCCGGTAATCGGGGGGGGGGGGTGATCCGAGCGGGCCTACAAGTTATCATCGCGTGAGGGTCGCGAAAGTTCCCGCGCGGTGGAAACTCGTTTACGGGTCGAGTCCATATTCCGCCAGCGCTTTGAGGCGGCCCTTTTCGTCGCCGGATCGATCAGGACATCGCACATTCGCTCTCCAGCGCAAATGATGAGCAAGCCGGAGCTAAAAGGGCTTAAGCATGCTAAATCAGGCCGAAATATCGATGCCACATTGGTAGTATCGCCGGACGCGTAGAAACTTCATCCCGTCTCGCCCGGTTTTTCCGATGCTGCGAGGCAAAAGGGATCAACCTGGATGATATGGCTCGCGATTGCGCCGTCTTCATCAGCGTTCGAACAAGAAGGGGTCAGCGCAACACCCGGTCAAAAACCGACTTCAACCTTCGACGAGTCAATTCTCGAACACGGCGGCAGGTCGGTGCTCTACCAGCGCGGCGAGTACGGCGGGATCTTTGATGTGCATCGTACTGGATCGGAGATCGATAAGTCCGTCTTGCCGGAGCGCTTTAAGGGTGCGGTTCACATGTACGCTCGTAAGGCCGAGAAGATCGGCCAGCGCCTCCTGTGTAATGGGAAAGTGGAAACTGTCTTTTGGACCAAGCGCGACCGCCCCAAGTCGTTCGCGGACTTCGAGAAGCAAATCGACGATGCGCTCATAGGCACTCATCCGGCCGAGCCGTGCGATCTGGCGAAACAGATAATATTCCTCCAGCGCACTGCTCCGGGCGTAGGCTTCCGCGAGGCCATGCTTGGCATGGCGAGAATCAGGCGCCGGACAGAGCGTGACATCTGTCAGGGCAACCGCGCCCGTCGCGGCGAGCGGATGCGACTGACGACATTTCCCGATCAGATCGCCAGGAAGAAGCAAGCTCAAAATCTGTCGTCTTCCGTCCGCGAAGATACGCGTCCGCCCCGCCCAACCGGCCAAAATGATCCGGGGCGAAGTCACGCGCGCGCCCTCTTCGATAATATTCCGATGCGCAGCAACGCGGTGGCGCACGAGCTGCGCCTCGGCAAGCGCCTCCCATTCGTGTGTGTCCAACGGGGCCAGTGCGCCGAGCCGCGATACGACGCGCGTTTCAAACGGAGAGGGCGAGGGCGTGTTCATGCTGCAGCAACGTTTTGGCATTGTGATGGTTCACGCCCAGGCGCGAGGCCAGATGTCGGCTTCAGGCTTTTCGGGGAAGGGTACCTCCATGGTGCAGAATATCCCGCCCGGCCTGAGTTCGAACAGCGTCGCCGCGTTGATCTGATAAGGCAGCGCCTGTTCGATATATTCCTGACCAAAGCCGGTACTGGCCGGCGCCGCTCCGATAATCGGCACGCCGATTTCCTCCCAAATAAAGCGAAGCCTGGAGCGTGCGAAGGTCCAGCGCACCGAAAGTCTTGCGCGCGCGTCGGTAGAGGAGAGCGCCCCGAACTTGATTGAATTGGTGGCGAGTTCGTGAATGGCGAGCGCAATTAATCGCGCTATTTCATGCGGAACCGAGACTTCCGGCCCCTTGATCTCGATCCGCTCGTCGAACTCGAAAATACGAAGCTCATCGCTCACCATATCCTCAAGATCGCACCCATTCTTGCGGCTGCTGTCGCCGCAACGCACTTCAATGCGCGCAAGCGCGTCGAGCCGTCCACGGAAATGATTGGCATTCTCGTCCTCGTCATTTGTGCCAAACGTCCGCGCGCTGATCGACCGGACGATCGCGAGCATGTTGCGGACCCGATGCTGCAGTTCTGCGCGAAGATGTGCTTCTCGCGCGATCGCACGGATACGTTCCTCCTCCATGACTTTGAGTTCGAGGCGGAGCACTTCAACCTCGGCGGCGAGCGCGGCCTCACTCGCGGACGAGCCATTGTCCTCCGGTTGCTCGCGTGGTGGTTCTTCCGGACGCTTACTCATTCATCGGTCCCGCTTCGCATCAACTGCCCTGTTCATACGCTCGGAAGGCGCAGGAGTGCCACGGATCTATAAAATGATTGGTCAGGTAAGCGGATGGGCAGCGCGTTTCCCGTACCTTCAACATGAGGAAATGAAACTTGCGGCCGGGCCGCCTTTGCGGTTGCTGACGCTGTTCGGCCAGAGGGCCAGCAAGTGTTGCCGCATAATTGGCCATCAGGTGAGAGAAGATGTCGGCAAGACGATTACACCCCGGACAATTCCCAATATCAGCATGGCGCGCGCGATATTGGCGCTTTTCAAAGCCCACGTCGTGTCGTGAAGCAATGACGCGCCGTCTCAGATCTTTGATGTTGCGAACTATCGCAGCATGCCGCGTTCGAAAGCTGGCGCCAGCGCCCGTATCTGGCCAAGGGTGAGTAGCCCTTAGCGTTTCGGGTCGCGATCGTCGAATCATGGCAGAAACTCTTGACGAACCATCTACCAATACGGTCAAAAATGGCGCAATATTTGTTACGATGAGCATTGGCTTGTTGTCTTGGGCGTCTTGGACGACGCCTCGCGAGGCGAACCAATTTGGGCTGTCTGCGGCTGAACCGGGGTTGCCATCATTTCTTGGTGGTACCTCGGCCCCAGCTGACGATTTTGGACAGGAATGCCATGCGCGCGCGCCGCATATCGATATGGCGTTCGCACGACAGCGCATTGCCGATCGAGGTGTCGATACCGGTCAAGCGGAAGCAGGGAGATGACAGATGGGTGAGCGAAGTTTGCGAGGGCGCCGGGTCCTCGTGGTTGAGGATGAATATCTTCTCGCCGACGATATCTCGCGGGCGCTCGCGGACGCGGGCGCCCAAGTGCTCGGGCCGGTGGCGAGCGCGCAAGATGCCGAGGCGATCATTGGGAGCGAAGAGCGCATCGATGCTGCGGTACTCGACGTCAATTTGCGGGACGGAGCCGTGTTTCCCGCGGCCGATGCGCTCGCTGCGCGCGAAATACCGTTCGCCTTCGCGACGGGTTATGAGGAATGGTCGCTTCCCGAACGGTTCCAGGGCCGCCCGCTAGTAGAAAAGCCTTTCAAGGCATCGCAAATCCTGGATTTGCTTGCACCGATGACGCCGCGGACAGATGCTTGAGTTGATCCTTAGGTACGCACACAGGCGTTTATGGTCACTCGATCCCTACAGATAGCGAACAAGGTCTCGACTAGCTTCTTCGGCCACGGGCGCTTGCAACGCCGGCCCCTGTGAGATCGGGGCACTAGATCCCGGTTCTAGCTTAGCAGAAAGACAAGCGGGATGCCGCGCTCACTGGCACGGCGAGCCCGATCGAACCGCGGTCTGCCTTCGTCACGGCTAAAATCGGTGATCGCAAGGCTTGGTTCTCTTCGAAAGTAGGGGCCGCGCACATTCTAACCTTCCAAAACGGGCGTCGGGTCCCCGCTCCGGCGGAGCCCTCATCGGATGGGGTGCGCCTGATCCTCCGATCACCGTGACATGCTGGCAAATCATGGACAACATAGGCTGTCGCCAATATCGTTATCGCCGCCGAATGACCGGTGTCGTCGGCCCGGTGGAACTTCTCATCCCTTTTCCGCGAGCGCCAATAGCGCTGCGAGAAGTGAACGCGTGTCGGCGGGCTTCTGAAGCCGTGGCGCGTCGGCATAGTCGGCCGGGATAATATTTGCATCATAGCCGGTGAGGAAAACAAAAGGGATGCCGCGCGCCTTGAGCGCTGCGGCAGACTCGAAACTTGCACCATCACCGAGATTGACGTCTACTAGTGCGATGTCGGGGCGCGTCGTGGCCAGCATCTCGATCGCATCCTCTGCATTGCCGACAGGACCGAGCACCGTGGCGCCCGCCGCCTCAAGCGCCATTTGCGCATCGTCGGCGAGATAAAAGTCATCTTCAATGATAAGTACCAAACGCCCGGTGAGGCCGCTCATACCCAGTTCTCCTTGGATTTCCGGTAAGCGATCGGCAAATCGGTTTGCAAGACACTCTCTCCTTCGTTGAGCGGAAAGGCGATGCGGCAGCGAACTCCATCCGGATCATGTGTCAACTCCCCTTCTCCCCGTAGCTCATAGGGCACGCGGCGGGTAACAAGTTCAGTCCCGAAGCCTTTGCGGCGGTCCGGTTTTGGTTCGATCCGCACCCCGCTTTCAGCCCACACCAACTCAAGCCACTCGCTGCCGTCTCTGGACAGACGCGACCAATGCACATCGACGCGTCCGCTCGGCGCCCGTACCGCGCCATATTTGGAGGCGTTGGTAGCAAGCTCGTGGATCGCGAGCGTCAAAACCTCCGCGGCCTTGGGCGCGAGCAGAATTTCAGGGCCAACGATGGAGACGCGCGACTCGTCGGCCGCTTGGGCGAGCAGTTCGTCGCGGACCAGTCCTCCGAGTTCAACCCCAACGCCAGCGCCGCGCGTGAGGAGTGCCTGTGTACGTGCCATCGCGGCAATGCGTCCGCTCAACCGGTCGCGGAATTCCGCGGTCGTTCCGTCAGTGGCTCCGCGATTGACGACCGATGCCACCATTGCCAGCACATTCCTTACACGGTGCTGAAGCTCGGCGAGCAGGACTGCCTGGCGTTCCTCGTTACGTTGGCGCTCCGTGATGTCCTTGCCGATCTTCATGAAACCGCGGATGGTGCCGTCGCGATTGCGTAAAGAGACTGTCTGGCCGTCGATAAATACGCGGGCGCCACCCTTGGCGAGGTGCCACCTGATATTAGGGGCGACGCCGTCGCTCCGCGCTCGTTCAAGTTCCTGCTCGGGAATGCCGTGGGCACGGTCTTCTGGCGTAAAGATGCGCGAGACGGGCTTGCCGACCATGTCGCCTTCGCTCCAACCAAAAACGGCGGAAGCACCGGGAAGCCAGTCAGTAATCAAATCTTCGGGATCACTCAGAATGATCGCATAATCACGGGCATTCTCTACGATGAGTTGAAATCGTTCGTGGCCCCGCTCAAGCTCTCCGAGGAGCTCGCGCAGTTCGTACTGCCGCTCGCGCGCGCGCACCGCCGCCCGTACCGAGCTCGTTAAAGTGATCGCCTGAACGGGACGTTCGATTAGGGTGACGTTGCCCAGAGACGTGACGAGATCGTTTCTCCACCTCGCGACGCGCCGCTGAGGCAGCTGGCTCGTCAATATGATGAAGGGGATATCTGACCACGCCGGCTGACTACGCACACGGTCGGCAAGCCGCGTAAGATCTTTTCCAAAAAACCCTTCCTCCGTTGCGATCACCGCGAGGCAGTCTTCACGAAGCGCGCCTACGAGCGCCAGAAAGTCCGCGCAAACTTCCGCCGCGATACCCGCGCGCGCTACTATCTCCGCTGCCGCCGCGCCATCGCGCCCCACGGGTGCGAGGATCAATATTGTTCCGGTTACCATGTCAGGTCGCGTCGATCACCCCGGGAACGATGGGAGGCTCTTGGTCGCCGATGTAGACCGGGGTTCCGGTCAACACGCCGGCGAAATTCGTCAGTGGCGGACCAAGCGCAATGCCCCTCGGACTAAGCCGGAATTCTCGGATCGTATTCTCATGGGCACCGCTACGCTTTTTCACTACCGAGATAGCGCGGCGCACCGAGCCCGAAACTTCGAAATATCGAAGCATGATTACGGCGTCGCTCAAATAACTTAAGTCGAGAGGGGAGTCCACCGGTCCCACGAGCCCGTGCTGCGCCATGACGAGAATTGTCAGCACGCCACGCTGCCCAAGATAGCTCAGGAGCTCGTGCATCTGGAGGATCAGGAAACGCTCGTCGGGCATCGCGTTGAGATAGCCATTGAGGCTGTCGATGACGACGACCCGCGCACCATCTCGCTCGACACTTTCGCGGACATTTGCTGCAAATTCGCCAGGTGACAACTCCGCAGGATCAATCTGCTGAAAGCGTAAGGCCCCGCGTTCGATTGCCTTGTCCAACGGCAGACCGATCGAGCGCGCCCGCGCCTCAAGCGTTCCACGCCCCTCGTCGAAGCCGAAGAAGACTGCATGATCGCCTCGCTCGACCGCAGCCAATGCGAAGGTGAGGGCAAGCGATGATTTGCCAACGCCGGCTGCACCGATCAGCAGCGCGTTCGTGCCTCGTTCCAGCCCGCCACCGAGCAGCTCGTCGAACTCGGTAATACCGCTCGAGGTGAAAGCACCGCTGAATTCGCTGTGATGTTCGGCCGCGATGAGACGCGGGAATATCTCAAGGCCGCCGGTGCGAATAATAAAGTCATGATAGCCGCCGCGAAATGAAATGCCGCGCATTTTCACAACGCGGATGCGCCGGCGTTCCGCTCCGTAATCGAGCGCCAATTGCTCGAGATGCACGACGCCGTGTGATATCGAGTGAAGCTGCAGATCGGTATCGGACGAAGAGAGGTCATCGAGCAGAATCACTGTGCAGTCGCGTGCCGCGAAAAAATGCTTGAGCGCGAGAACTTGGCGACGATAGCGAAGCGGGCTTTGCGCCAGCAGGCGGAGCTCTGACAGGCTGTCGAACACAATGCGTGCTGGATCGAGCGCGGCGATTTTTTCGAAGATCAGATTGGTTGTTTCGCTGAGCTCAATTTCTGCGGGATGCAAAATAGTGAGTTCGCGGTCGGGGTCCAGCGACGTCTCGGGGGGAACGAGTTCGAAGATATCGACACCGTCGAGCGACCAGCCATGCCGTTTCGCAACTAGCGCGAGCTCGCGCTGAGTTTCGGAAAGCGTGACATAGAGGACCCGCTCCCCACGACGCACGCCTTCAAGTAGAAATTGCAGCGAGATGGTCGTCTTGCCGGTACCGGGCCGGCCTTCGTAGAGGTACATCCGGCTGGGATCGAGCCCGCCACCCAGAATGTCGTCCAGTCCTTCGCTACCGGTGGATACCCGGGTCTCGCCTGCCTCGCCATTATTCCCATCAACCGCGTCGACCACGATCAGCTCCTGCATTCCATTTTTCGCGAGGCGCCAAAGGACAGGGCGCAACGTTCCAAAGCGGAATGCGCGAGACGCATTTCGGTTTCATAACGACGCACGCCGCGCGGCCCCACAGACAAGGTTGCGAGCGGCCGAGCTTGCCGGGGGGCCGCGGGCTCGGCGCCCGCCAACACAATGAGAAATCCGACCAAGACGCGGCTTAATTGCGTTCTTCAGGCGCGAGCCGCGCGGCGGCGGTAAAAGCGCTGCCGGACTCGGATTTCGCGAATAAGCCCAGCGGGAAAATCCGTTAGGGCCTTGAGCCCCGTCACCGTAGAAAAATTATGGATCGAGCCGCGCGTCTCGGCCACGAGATGCCGCAAGACTTCCTCGCGGCTCGCTTCTCCCGTTTCCTTCACGTGCCCGAGCCTGTGCAGCGCGTAGAGACCGAGCAGCGCCGAAAGCAGGAAATAGAAATCCCAATTGCTGAGCCGCAGCGACAAATAGGTGAAGACGCCATCGGGGCTTGTCCAACGCCCGACAAGCTCGAGTTGCCGAACCGCGAAGAAGTCGGCGAGGGCGCCTCCGAGGATCGGTGCGCTCCCCGCCGCCACGGCGGTCACGACGGCCCCCGCCGCGAGATAGGACGCCGCTTCTCCGCGCGGTGAAAGCTTGAGCGCTATGTTGGCCGTCGCCAGCGTCACGCCGGCAACCGCCCCGCCCATCAGCAGGTGAAGAAGCACCAGCCAAGCGAGGCGGAACCCTTCTTGTGTGATCTGCGACGTGCCGGCCATCGCGGCGATGCACAGGATATAGATGGGTGCGGCCACGAGCAGCACGGACTTGTTGGCGAAGCGGTCCGCGAGCGTGCCCCAGCTCCGCAAGGCAAAAGCGTTGGCCAACTGGCTTGCGATCGAAAGTCCCATCACGACCGACATGTCGTACCCGAGTTGACGGACCAGATAGACCGTGAAGAAGGGGGTCGCGAAATTGATTGCGAACTGCCAGGTTCCTAGAAAGAGGATGAGGCGCCAGAAATTTCGGTCGCTGAACGGACGCTTGAGCTGCTCGAAAAGGCGAAGCGCCTTAGCGGGCCGCGGAGCGAGCGCGGGCTCCGGCAGGCGGGCCACGATCCAGGCGCTAATCAGGCCTGCAGCGCACCCCACGACATAGAGCATTGCGAAGCTGAGATCTCGCGCCGGGCTTCCCTCATTTGTGACTTCGAGGGCGGTTGCCGCAGCGATGCCGGCAATGAGCGTGGTGAGTGTGGCGTAAAATGTCCGCCGAGCAAAAATTCGCCCCATTCTGTCATCGGGGGCGAGGTCGCGGATCCAGCTGTTCCAGGCGCAGCTGCCGACAGCGCCCATCGCGCAGAGGACGAACGTCGCCGTCACCATGATCGTGAGGCCATAGCTTCCCGCGAATGGCGCGATAGCCATCAAGCCGAGCATCGTGCGGCCGAATATGCTCGACAGCACGGCTATGCGTTTGCGCTCGCGGATGCGCTCGACGAGGGCGATCGCTGGCACTTGTGCGAGCTGGGTCAGAAACGGGATGGCTGCGAGCAAACCGATCGTCGTGTTGTTCGCGCCTAGATGAAGCGCGAAGGCGGTAAGGACGACGCCGGTCGTCAGCGCCGCCGTCGTGTTCGAGAAGAGCGCCTCGACGACCAGCCGGCGGAAACCGGTCTCGAGCTCGGCCTCCCCGATCTCGGCCTGCGGGGCCAGCATGGCTTATCCTTCCTCGTCGTACGGGTCAGACCGCTTCGCCTACCGCTGTCTGGACGCGCGGGATTACCCGGAGTTCCGCCGTGGCGCCGCCGGTCCAGGCGACCGCGCCAATGCAGACGAAATTCCTGATCTGGGTCAATAAAAAGGCAGTTGGTGCCGCGCGAGGGAACGTCGGCGAGGCGCCCGCGTCGGTCGATCGACGATGGTGTCATAATCGACGCGCTTCCTCCTGTTCGGGCTCGGACGGTATCGAGCGGGCAGCGCTGAGACTGAAAGGATATGAAATGGTGGATTTAAACGAGGTCCGCGAAAAGATGGAGATCATCGGCGCGGACGGCGTGCACATCGGGACCGTTGATCGGGTCGAGGGTGACCGGATAAAGATGACGCGCGCCGACAGCGGTTCGCACGACCATCATCACTTCATCTCGAGCGGCCTGGTCGCGGCCATCGACGAAGGCCGGGTCAGGCTTTCCGCCAATGCCGATGCCGCCATTCTGCTCGAGGAGGAAGAGGATGGCGGGCCGATAGCGGATGCACGCAACCGCCAGGAGAGTGAACATGGATAGGGCGAGGCGAACGCGCGGCGTGCCGACCGAGAGAACACGCGCTCCCAATATCTCTACCGAAAACCAGCCGGAAGGCGCAGCACGCCGACCGAGCGACACATTGGACCGCGAACCCAAGCGCGACCCCGAAAGCGGCGGTAGCATTCCGGCAGACTATAACCCGCAGGCGGGAACGCGCATCGGTGAGGAAGACGACACGGCGGCAGGCCGGGAAGGCGGCGGCCAGCGGCGGAGCGAATAAAAGGCGGGAAGGCCCGTTTCGGCAACATAGGTTGCGGCAGGCCTAAATGTTTGCCCCGCGGGGCGCGGCGAGCGCAACATCCGGTCTTGGTGGCGGTTGGCCTGTCACGAACTATCGTGAACAGGCGTCTCGCCAGACCGCAAAGGCCGTATTGCCTCCCTCCATCTGGCTCGCTGCCACCGACTTCCCGCGCGCTCTCGCCGAGGCCGGGCTATTCGCTACATCGCTGCCGCATCTTCTGATCCGCGCGCCGCGCGGCGACGGCCATCCGGTCCTCGTGATCCCGGGCTTTCTTGCCGGTGACAAATCGACGGCGCCGCTTCGAGGAGCGCTCCGGGCGCTCGGTTACGATGTCCGCGGCTGGGGACTTGGCCGCAACGCCGGTCCGAAGACTGCTGGCGCTGACGGCAGCAAGCTGACCAAGCTCATTGGCGACATTCATGAAGACACGGGCCGCAAGGTCAGTTTAGTGGGATGGAGTCTCGGCGGGGTCCTCGCCCGTATCGCCGCCGCAGATGAAGCGGCGAGCGTCCGGCAGGTCATCACGCTGGGCTCGCCTTTTAACGGGAGTCCGCGTGCGACAAATGCCTGGCGGCTCTACGAATGGGTGAGCGGAACCCATGTCCGCGCTGACGATCAGGACGTTTTGCTGCGGGTCGCCCGGCGGCAGCTACCCGTACCCTCCAGCGCAATCTTCAGCCGCGCCGACGGAATTTGTGCGTGGGAGATTTGCCGTGGAGCGGTTTCGCCGCAGAGCGAGAATATCGAGGTACGCGGGAGCCACTGCGGCCTTGGCGTCAATCCGGCCGTGTTTCACATTATTGCCGATCGGCTCGCGCAACCGGAAGGCGAATGGATGCCGTTCGAACCGCCAGGTCTGGCTGGCTGGATGTTTCCGGGTGCGTTCGCTGCATGACCCGCGGCTTCGGCGGCCCATGCGCAACGGGATATTTCGGAATTGCCTAACCTGTATCAGTGGGATTTCCATCGATCGACGCATAGTCTCGCTTCACCGAAGTCTTCAGGCCGCGACCCCCGGAGACTTAGGGGCATTCTCTTGCATAGCCATATCGAGAGACGGGAAAGGCTTCGCTCCTCTGCGCGAAGCCTTTCTTGTATCGGCTTATACATCCTCGACGCATATCGAAAGACGCCTCCGGCGGGGCCGGGCTCAAAAGGATGGCGGGTCGCTTGCGGGAAAAGACTCGTCGCCAGCCTGGTCGATCGGTTCCCAAGGTCTGCGGACGTCGTCGCGCATTGCATCGGGACCCGCCGAGCGCGTCTGGTCGAAGTTTTCGGAATGCGTTTCGCCATCGGCGAATGCGGCCGCATGACCCTCGACCTTTTCGGCTTCGGTGCCTTGACGACGGGTAAAATAGAAGAGCGCGCCGAGCGTGGCGACACCCAATAGCTTGCTTGCAATTCGTCCCATCTCAATCTCCTTCATACGGAGCAACGGTGTGGTGTCGGCAAAGTTGCGGCGAACGAAATGCAAAGCTCTTATCACAGGTTAATCGGTTGCGGGGATGACGCGGGACCGCTCGAACATCGCGCTCGAAAACATTTACCGTCACCAAGGGCGCCCCCCTGCGTCCCGGAACTTTCACCGGGATTCGGCGTTGAAACGGCATCCAGCGAGGATGAACGGATGGCGGTTTTCGCCAGCCCGGCAGCGCATGCCGGGCGAGGAAGGCGCGCGTCCAAAAAATGAGGAGAATGACATGTTCAGATGGGCAATCATATTCGCGGTGATCGCGCTCGTCGCGGCGCTTCTGGGGTTCGGCGGGATCGCGGGTCTGTCGGCCGAGTTTGCGAAAATCCTGCTCATTATTGCTGCGGTCCTGTTCGTGGTTGCACTGGTCTTCGGCCGCGGGCGCCGCACGCTCCCGTAGTCAATTCGGGGAGGGCAGGCGGTCAAATGACACTGCCCTCCCTAGCCTGGACAACATCTCCGGCAGTAGAGACCGCTCGAGGGCGTCAGTTCTGTCAAAGCATCGTCATAAGCTGAGCAAGTGACATCTTATGCGAAGCTGCAGCCAATCAGGGCCGCGTGTTTTAGTTTGCGGTCTTTTGCACCGGCGCTACCACCCAATATTCGCTTGATCCCACCGCTTCGCGTTCGAGGCGGCAGAGGATTTCGCCCTCGCACATCAAAATCGCCCACCGACCGCCGGCTTCGCCGCGCGCAATTTCGAGGGCGACGGCAGCGTTTTCCGCTTCGAACCGCACCCTTTTCTCCAGACCGCGGCAGTCGTCCTCATAGCAAAGCGTATAGGTGGCGTTTTCGCGTACTCGCGGCGCGGTGCCGATCTGTTCGCGGGAAATCCCAACTTCGGCGGGAGAAAGGCCAATGGGCATGGGTTGGAGATTGATCGATCGCGATGCCATCATGTTGCTCCTTTATAGCTCTTGATGCGGGAATGCGGACAAGATCCGCGCTGCGCGTTTAACGGCTGGTGCGAAGCGGCGTTGCCGGTCGGACCCCCGTTTTTACCTGCATCTGCGCGATTTTTGCGCGAGGTTATGAAAATCATCACCCATCGTCTCCGAGTGCGATCCGTAGCGCCCCGAGGCTCGCCCAGGGCAGGCATTCGGCGACCCGGCGCCTATCGTCACATGTCTCCAGAACCAAGCCCTGCGGATCGATCGCAACCAGCAAGCCGTCCTTCCAGCAGGTATCGTCTTCCGTCTTGCTGAGATAGTGCACCGCTATGCCTGCCGAGTGGAGAGCCAGCAGGCGGCCGAGATATTGGAGCATCTGTCCCTCCGTCTGGCTGTGGCGGGTTGCCTTGCGCGGAGCCGCTTCCGCCTATTTCAGGCAAGCGACGAGAGCGGCAATGACCGCGAGCGTTTCTTCAGGATCGCGCACCTGAATTGTGTCGAGACCGATTTGTTTTGCAGGATAGTCATTCCCGCCTGGGAAGATGGCGTCGCCGACAAATATCATCGCCTCGAGCGGAAAGCCGCTCGCCTCGGCGAGCTTCTTCAGCCCATAGCCCTTGTCGACGCCCTCACGGGTGATATCGATCGACGTCGCGCCGCCCATGTTGATCGACAAGCCTGGCAGGCGACTTCGCAGATCGGCCTGGATGATCTTGCGCTTGGCAAAGTCGGGATCCCAGACCTCCTTGGCGCGGATGGGGGCTTGCTGGCCGAGCGCCGAAAAGGTGATCTGGCTGCCGCGGTCCTCGATGCGTTCGCCCCACACTTCCTCGGGAACGAAGCCGGTCGCATCGAGCGCCGCGTCGAAAGCCTCGAGGATGTGGTGTTTTTCTTCCTCGTCGAAGAGTTCGGCGTAGAGAGCCTGCCAGTCTCCGTCGCGGTGCGTGTAGAGTTTGGTTCCCGTGGTCGGCATCAGCCAGAGCCTGAACAGGTCGGCTCGTTCCGGAAGCCGGCTCGCAACCTGCTTGTCGAACTGAGGCCAGTCGCCTCCCGAGATGACCGCGACGTCGGCGACGTCGAGAAGATCGGCGAGCGCATCGCCCATGGCATCGCCGAGCGGTTGCTTGCTCTCTGCGAGCGTTCCATCGAGATCGAAGGCGACGAGTTGCTTCATCGGTGCGGGTCTCCGAGTGTGGTTGGCGATCGGTATTGCGGTACGGGATGCGAAGGTCAGCCGTGCGGCTGGCGGGCTGGCCATGATTGTGACACGCACTGTCGCCGATTGCCGCTTTTCATGTTCGGGCACTGGCCGCGGCGCGGACATCCTGCGACCGCGCGAGAGGCATGACCAATATATCGTCGCCGTCGACGATGACGGCGACATCCTCCATGCCGAGGAGCGACACCCGCCGTTCTCCCGCACGAACGAGGCAGCCGCGGCTTTCATAAAGAAAGACGTCGCCGCTTGCGGCGTTGGCCGCCATGTCCTGCTTGCCCGACAGGGCATGGACGGCTTGCCAGCTTCCAAGGTCCGACCAGCCCATCGCGACCGGTACAACTGCGACGCGCTCGTCCTTCTCCATGACCGCATAGTCGATCGAATCCGCCGGTGCGTTGGCGAAACGCGCGGGGTCGGCATGGACCGCATTTCCGTCAACCCTGGCGGCCGCAATTGCTTCTTCGGCCGCAGCGTAGATGGCGGGGCAATGGCGGCGCATGGCATCGCGCATGCGTCCCGCCCGGAACAGGAATATGCCGGCGTTCCAGCTATAGCCCCCGGCCGCGAGCATCGCCTCGGCATCCTCGCGCGGCGGCTTTTCGACAAAGCGGGCAACTGCAAAGCCTGTCGAGGCTGCCAGCGGCGCTCCGCTCGCGATATAGCCAAACCCCGTGTCGGGACGGTCGGGCTCGATGCCGAAAGTGACGAGCCAATCTTCGCGAGCCAGTGCGGCGCCCTTCTCGATTGCGGCGTGAAACGCCGGTACGTCGGCGATCGCATGGTCACTGGGCATGATAAGCAGCAATTCATCGTCGCCGGCTTGGGCAACGGGGAGCGCGATTGCTGCAGCCGTGTTGCGCGGCATCGGTTCGACCAGCATCGACAAGTCGGTGTCCTTTGCCTGCTCGCGAACATAGTCGACATGGGCTTCGCCGCAGACGACGATCGGCCGGGAGAAACGATCTCCCTGAACGCGGGCAAGCGTCTGCGCGAACAGGCTCTTGTTCCCGACAAGGTCGAGGAACTGCTTTGCGTGGGCGCCGCGTGAAGCGGGCCAGAGGCGTGTCCCGGCACCGCCGCAAAGAATGACAGGTTGGATTATGCTCATGATCGGGCTCACATTTCGAGATAAACGATATGGCGACCGGCAAGCACGGCGCCGGTTGGCGTGGCGCCAGGCAAAGCCGATTAGCCTGCCAAGGCCCCTACCTCCGGCGGAACGCCGCGACGGGCAGCTGCAGGTTCGGCGATCTGTTCACGCCAGAAGCCGCTTGCCATGGCCCGGTAGGCCAGATGGAAGGCCAGCGTCGACTCTGCGCCACTGTTGCGGTTTACGCCGCGCGGGTTCAGGCCATCGAGACAGCGGCCGCCGGCCGCATCGCCGAGCGCCAGCCCGCGATCATTTTGTCCGAGGAACCAGGCGAACGCATTCTCCGCATGCTGGCGCCACACTCGGCTACCGGTTGCCTCGAACGCGGACGCGCAGGCGTCGATCGTTGCCCAGGCCTCAAGCGGCTGCTGATCGAACGGGAAGCTTTCGCCATGATGGAAAAAGCCGTCCGAACCAGCGGGTCTGAAGTGACCTTCCGGGGCGGTCTGCCGCGCGCAGAGCCAATCGAGCGCGCTCAGGCCCGCCTGCTCGAGCGGAAGCGAGGGAAGGCGGCGGCCGGCGCGAATGAGCGCCTCGGCCAGCCGCGCATTGTCGTACGCAAGTCCGGCCTCGAGCCAGTCCCAGCCAGCCCGGCGCGAGGTTTTCCAGAGCGCACCGAGAAACGCGCCGCCACGCTCCACAATCGCGCGGGCCCTTATGTTTTCAGAATTGGCCTCAAGTCGTTCGTCGGCACCGAGCAATGCGAAGGCAATCGCGCGCGGGCTCTTGAGCGCGTCCGCCACGACGGCCGTCCGGTCGAACCATTCGGCGGCCCATTCGCGCATCGCGGGGGAGTGGGCGCGGCTGCTCGCATGGCCGAGCGCCCAGAGCGTTCGCCCGTTGCTGTCTTCCGAGCCCTCCTCCTCCAGCCAGCGCCGGTCGTAGCCCATGAAATTGCGGAAGCTGCGGCGCTCTTCGTTCCAGCCGTGCTGGATAAAACTCGCAAAGGTGAGCGCTCGGCGCCCGGCGTCGCGCTGGTCACGCGCCGGCAGGGCATGAACGAGCATCAGCGCGCGGGCATTGTCGTCGATGCAATAGCCATGGTCGCGGTCGGGAACCAGGTGACAGCTGTGCTGGAATATTCCGACGTCATCGCACAGATCCCAGACGCCCGAGAGCGCGGGGGCCCGGCGGGGACTGGCGGGCTCGCTCGCCGCCACAACAACATCGTCGATGAGCGCAGCGAAGGCCTTGGCGATCACGCCCCAAGCCGTGCTGCGGCCGCGTGCATAGGCACGGCCCTGCAGGGCGCGCCGTTCTTCGGGAACCGCGAGGAGCAGCAGCACGGCTTCGGCGATTGCCTCGCTGTCACAGCCGGGAAGAAGGATGCCGACGTCGTCCGCCAGCAACTCGCGCGCATGGACGAAGGGGGTCGAGACGACGGCACGACCGAGCGCGACGGCGTAAGCGAGAGTGCCCGAGGTGATCTGCTGGAGATTGGGATAAGGTGCGAGATAAATGTCGCACACCTCGATCTGGTCGAGGAGGTCGCCCGTATCGAGAAACCGGTTTTCCCATGCGATGTTCGCGGACACGCCGAGACTTTCGGCGAGTTCCTCCAGGCTCTGGCGATAGGCTTCGCCCTCGGCGGCAACCAGATTGGGGTGGGTGGCGCCGACGATACGATAAAGAATGTCGGGATATTGCGCCGCGATGGCGGGCAGGGCGCGGATGGCAGCCTCGAGACCCTTGCCCGGACCGATGAGGCCAAAGGTCGACAAGATGGGCCGGTCGGCGAGACCAAGCGCCTCACGAAGCGGGCTGATGTCGACGAAAGGCCGATCGGGCGTGCCATGCTCGATGAGGGCAACTTGCTCAGGATCGGCGCCATAGACGCCGACAAGCGTGTCGCGGCCAAGGGCGCTCATCACGATCAGTTTCAAGGCGCGCGCGACGAGCCGGTCCATGACGAGGCGCTGGGCGTCGCTTGGCTCAGCGAGTATGGTGTGAAGGGTGACAATCAACGGGGCGGCGATGCGGTCGACGAGTTCGAGAACCATGGAACCACTGTCACCGCCAAAGATGCCGAACTCATGCTGCAGCCAGACGGCGGACGCCCCGCTTGCATTGATCCTGTCGGCCGCGTCGCGATAGGTTTCCGCGTCACGCTCATCGATCGCGAACACGGCTTCATCTCCGACCGCCTGCGCGGGATGAGCGCGCAGGGCGTAAACATCAACCGAAAGGTCGGTGCGTGCGGCGCGCAGATGATCGTAGGTGTCGGCGGTAAATGTCGCGATGCCGCACTGGCGGGGACGAAAACAGCCAATCAGCGCGATACGCTTGCCCTTTTCCTTAGCTGGGCGGATGCGGGCTTCGCCTTCGACAGGGCGCAGATCCTCGTCAGACGCGACGGAAAAGAAGCGGGCTTCATTCTCATATTTCATCGTAGGTCCTCATTTATGGGTCGCGTCCCGTAGGCGCGCGTCCGCACACAGCGCGCATGCAAGTGCGCGCGGCCGTCTCGCCGCCGGGCTTCGAATTTCTGATAGCTTGCCTTCGCAACGCCGATCTCGCGCCGAGGTTGCGCTGCAACATGGCTTCTATGCAGGAAATAGACAGAGCATTAACTTGGATTGGGAAAATCGCCTTTTCTGGCGGTCGAAATCGACAATTATCCAGCGGGTTCCAGCCACTTGGTGATGGCACCGCGGCCGTGGCCAAGGGTTGGCAGATTTCGTTACAACATGGGTTAATAGGCCGGAACCGGGCTGCCCGCCTCTTTGTTTCGCGTCCATGCTGTACCCGACCAACGACAAGAATCATCCGCTCGCCCGGCGCTTTGCCGACTTCATCCGGGCCGCCGACTTTCCGTGCGTCGGCGCGAAATCGGCCCTCGGTAGGGGACAGATGCGCGTGGTCGTCGCCCGCGACATTCGCTCGGCGTGGGACGATCTTCGCATCTATCCCAATCTACTCGATCTCGCCTGGGCCTATTCGCGCGAGCCGAGTCTCTTTCACTCGCTCGCGGTGCTCTTCGAAGAAGACAGCGGGCTCGACGAAGAGGGGTTCGAGGCATGTCTCTGGGACCGCCTCGCGTCGCTGTCGCACAAAGATGACTGGCACGGCCAGCCGCCTGATCCGCGCGTCAGCGCCGATCCCGCCAATCCCCATTTCTCGCTGAGCTTCGGCGGCGAAGCCTTTTTCGTCGTCGGGCTCCATCCGCAGGCGAGCCGGCCGGCGCGGCGCTTTGAGCGGCCCGCGCTGATCTTCAATCTCCACGACCAGTTCGAGCAGCTGCGCGCGAGCGGCGTCTACGACAAGATGCGCTCCACCATTCTCGCGCGCGACGTGGCGCTCGCGGGCGAGGTCAACCCGATGCTCGCCGTCCATGGAACGATATCCGAAGCGCGCCAATATTCCGGGCGCCGCGTGGGTGACGACTGGGTCTGCCCTTTCTCGGGACGCTCCGCTGCACGCGAGGCCGACGCTCTGGTTGGCCGTGGCGGCGATCTTTCTGGTCCCGACAGCTAGGACTGGCGGCCGACGCCGGCACTGCCCCGCGCCGAACCCGCTTCACTCGGCTGGCGCAGGCGCCGAAGGGGACCGCGCGGCGAGATCGAAATGGTCGCCCGCGCTCAGCGCGTGCAAGACGACATGATGCATGGATAGCACCCGGTCGGGTTCGGCCTCGGCGATATTCGAGTGGGTGACCTGCCCGGCATCTACGACAGTCACCGCGCCCGATCCGATGACGCTGAAGCGCGTCCCTTCGACGACGATCGCGCTGTCCTCGTCGATGCCGATCCCGAGCAGCTGGGGATTGTGCGCGACTGCGCCAAGCAGTCGGCCGATCCGCCCCCGTTCGGCGAAATGCTGGTCGATAATGACATCCGGAATGAGACCGAGGCCCGGCGCCATGTGTAGATCGCCGATACGGTGCGATTCCGCACCGCTCCCGCGCACGAGCATCGTCTCGCTCTGTGCCGAGGCGCCTGCCGAGGTTCCTGCGACGACGCCGCCGCGCGCGTGGAGCTCGCGCACGAGAGCCTCGAGCGGCGTGTCGCCCATCTGGCTGACGATCCGGAGCTGGTCGCCGCCGGTGAAGAAGATGCCGGCCGCGCCCCCGATGAGGTCGCGGTGCCCGGAATCGAGCGTGTCGTGACGCTCGTCGAGATAGAGCTCGGCCACATCGGCAACCCCGATAGCGGCGAAAGCGCTACGATAGGCCTCGAAATAGCCCTCGGGCTCATGGCTTGCCACGGTGGCGACGACGAGGCGGCCGCCGCGCAGACGCTCCGCGACGCTACGGAGGATGACGCGGTCGCCTTCTTTGTCCTCATGACCGCCGATCGCGATCAGCGTTCCCGCCCGTTCCGTCATTCGCCTGTCCATTCATCGGAATGTGTGATGGCGACGAGCTCGCGATCGGCCGACGCGAAAGCGACCGCGAAATGATCGCTGTTGTGATCGAGGCCGATCCGTCCGCGCGCATCGATCGCGATCACGCCCGCCTCAGCGCCGAGCCGCTGCAACGGGGCGCGGATTGCCCGTACCGCTTCTGGTGCGGGCATGTCTTCCATCGCGCGCATCACGCGCGCGCCGACTAGCATGCGCGCGATCGCCTCGCCGTCACCCGAGAGCGAGACCGCCCCGATCGCATCGTCGGCGTAAAAGCCGCCGCCGGGCAGCGGCGCGTCGCCGACGCGCCCGGACAGCGTCCCGGCAAGTCCGCCCGTCGAGGTGGCGGCTGCAAGATGGCCGGCACGGTCGAACGCGACGCAGCCGACCGTGTCATGGCCCGCCGCCTCGGCGGGGACCGGTCGAAGCGGCTTGCTTGCGACAGGGAGGCCGCGGCTTCGCGCGAAGGCCTCGGCGCCCTTTCCGACCAGCAGCACCGGCACCTGATCGAGCATCTCGGCGGCGGCTTCGACCGGATTGTGCAGGCGGTGCACGGCTGCCACGGCGCCGATCGCGAGCGTTTCACCGTCCATGATGCCTGCATCCATTTCGATCTCGCCCGCCGCGTTCGCGACCGACCCGCGGCCGGCGTTGAAGGTCGGATCATCCTCGAGCATACACACGGCGACGCGTGCGGCCTCGACCGCGCCGCCGCCGCGCTCGAGGATGGCAGCGCCGGCGGCGGCGGCGGCGGCGCAGCCATTTCGGTTCGCAACGATCCGATCCGGCGCGATCGTCCGGGCGCCGCCGTGAACGATGATGGCCCAATGCCGGTCAGCCATGGGCCGCCGCTAGGCAGGGTGCTTGGGGCCGGATTGGCCCGGGGCCGGCCGCGAACGACTGGACGCGCGCCCAGATGCCGTCGACATCAGTGGGCGTGAGCACGACGACATCACCGGGCGCGGCGCGGGCGAGGCAGCAGTCGGTAGCGGCTTCCTCGTTGATGAGGAGATGGATTGCGGTCTCGTCGTGGCCGGCGCTTCGCGCGCCCTCCGCCATCAACGCGTTCATCGTCCCCGCGGCGCGGCCGCGTCCGTCGGGCGCTTCGCGGAACATGATCTCGTCGAAAAGGCCCGAGGCCATTACACCGATTCCGCGCAGATCCTCGTCGCGGCGATCGCCCGGAATGCCGATCATGGCGAAGATCCGGTTGTGCGGCGTGCGGTAGCGGGCAACGAGCTCACCGAGCGCGGTCAGCGCCGCCGGGTTGTGGGCATAGTCGACGATGATGGTGATGCCGTGCGCCTCGACGATGTTGAGGCGCCCCGGCGAGTCTTCGAACGAGGGCCGGAAGCTGCGCAGACCGGCTGCGATCGCCGTTATCGGCAGGCCATGCGCCGCGGTCATCGCTGCGGCAGCGAGCGCGTTTGCGATATTGAAGGTGGCCGCGCCGCCGAGCGCCGAGGGCAGATCGGCCACCGGGAGGATTGGATCGGATTTTTCGCCGCGATGGAGAGTGAGGATGCTGTCCTCTAGCGTAACTGCCATCCCACCCGACGCGAGATGGCGCGCGATGAGCGCGTTTCCGGCAACATCCCGGGCCGAGAACCAGACGATCCGGCCGCGCGCGTGGCGCGCGATACCCACGGTGAGCGGATCATCGGCACAGAGAACGCTCGCACCGCGCCGCCTGACGCTTTCGACGACCACCGATTTCACCCGGGCGAGATCCTCGATGCTATGGATATCCCTGATGCCGAGATGATCTTCCGAGATGTTGAGCACCGCGCCGACATCGCAGCTGTCGAACCCGAGACCTTCGCGAATCAGGCCGCCGCGTGCCGTCTCGAGCACCGCGGCGTCCACCGTGGGATTGCGCAGCACCATCCGGGCGCTTTTCGGCCCGCTCGCATCGGCGGCCGACTGGCGCAGTCCGTCGATATAGACGCCGGTCGTCGAGGTGAAGCCGACGCGGTAGTCCGCTCCGGCGAGTATCCGCGCGACCATCCGGACCGTTGTCGTCTTGCCGTTCGTGCCCGTCACCGCGAAGATGGGAATCCGGCTGTTGGACCCGCGCGGAAAAAGCGAGGCAACGATCGGCTCCGCGACGTCGCGCGGCTGCCCCTCGGAGGGTGCGATATGCATGCGAAGGCCGGGCGCCGCGTTGATTTCGACGATCCCGCCACCCGTCGCCGCAACGCTCTGCCCGATATCGGAAGCCATCATGTCGATTCCCGCGACATCGAGACCGATGATTGCCGCCGCCTGCACCGCAATCGCGGCGTTGTCAGGATGAATGTGGTCGGTCCGGTCGACCGCGGTACCGCCGGTCGAAAGATTGGCGGTTCCGCGGAGGAGAATGTTCGTACCGGCCGGCGGTATGAAGTCGAGGCTCATGCCGCTGTGAGCGAGCGATGCTTCGAGGGCGGCGTCGATCCGGATGCGCGTTAGCACCGCTTCATGGCCGGCGCCGCGCCGCGGGTCTTCATTCACCCGGTCGATCAGTTCTTTTATGGTCCGCTCGCCGTCGCCGGTCACTTGCGCTGGCACGCGCTCGGCGACCGCGACAACCTTGCCGGCGACGACGAGGATGCGGTGATCGCGCCCCTTGAGCTGGCGTTCGACAATCACCCGGCGGCTGACCTCCGCGGCGCGCGCAAAGGCTTCATCGAGGCGCGGCTCGCTGTGGATGCCCGTGGTAACGCCGCGGCCCTGGTTGCCGTCGAGCGGCTTGACGACAACGGGCCAGCCGAGCCGTTTTGCGGCGACGGTCGCTTCGGAAAGGCTGCGCACGAGCTGACCTGCCGGTACCGGTAGGCCGGCGTCGGCGAGCAGCGATTTTGCGGCATGTTTGTGAGCGGCGAGCTCGGCGCCGATCAACGAGGTGGCACCGGTGACGCTCGCGCGAATGCGGCGCTGCCGGCTTCCGGTGCCGAGCTGGATCAGGCTTGCGGTGTCGAGCCGGATCGAAGGGATTCCGCGCCGGCGGGCCTCGCGAACGATCGCCGCAGTGCTCGGGCCGAGGCCGTTCGTCGTGACGATTTTGGCGAGCGAGGCGATGAGTGCGGACATGTCCTCGAAGTCGGCAACCGCCGGACCGAGCCTGTCGAGTCCCTCGACCGTTCGCAAGCCTTCGGGCAGCAAAGCCGCGACGATCTCGATCGCCGCCCGGCCCGCGGCGAGGCCGCTTTCCGCATCGGCGTAACAGAAGAGGATGTCATAAACGCCGGGCTGGCGTTTCACCGAGCGCGTTTTGCCGCGCGTCACCTTGGCGTCGGCGCGCGCCTGCAATTCGATCGCGACATGTTCGATCACATGCCCGAGCCATGTTCCACTTTGCATACGGCGGAGAAAGCCGCCGGGCGATCCGAAGCTGCAGCCATGCTCGGCCAACCCGGGAAGCCGCGACACCAGCGCTGCGCCAAATCCGGGGAGACGGTCGGTCGGAAAACTCTCCAGCGCACCGAGGTCGAGGCGGATGCGGACCATCGGCCGAGCGCTGTAGAGATGCGGGCCGCGGTAGACGCTGCGCTCGATGACCCGCATCGGGGCAGGGCTCGCGCTCACAGGGCGAGGCGATCAATGACGACGCCGACAGCGGCGATGCGTTCGACTTCGGCATAGGCGGGCTCGTCGAGCTCGTCGCCGAAAATGTCGGGGTCGAGCTCGCGATAGGCTAGTGCAAAGCCGGGATGCTGCACACGTTCGAGAAGCGCTTTCTGGAGCATATCGATGCCGCGCACGATCGAGGCGCCGCTGTGCATGGCGAACCGGCCGCCCGGTGCGAGCTTGGTCGAGGCCGCCAGCGTCCAGTCGAGCGACAGTCGGCCGCCGTAGAGATCGCCGCCGTCACGATAGGCGCGGCGCTGTCCGTCGATCATGAACGGTGGGTGGGTGACGATGAGGTCGAAACTCTCGTCGAGATCGTCCGGCCGTGTGGCGAGAATGACCCGGTGGGGAACGCCGGCATGCTCGGCGTTGATCGACGCAAGAAAGAGAGCTTTGGGGTTGATGTCCGCAATAGTGAGAAGAGGGCCCGGAAAGCATCTTGCTGCGATGATACCGCCCACGCCTGCGCCCGCACCATAGTCGAGAATGGAGCGCGCGGTGCCGGGCAGCGACGCCAGAATAAACTGTGCGAAGCGGCAGCTGTCGGGACCGAGAAAAACCGCGTCATGCGCGTCGGTTGGATAGGCCGAATGCCAGAAAAGACCGCCCTCGACCCGCGAAACGCGCAGCCGCGGGCGGAGCGACCCATCTCCATTGTCCGCGAGCACCTCGGCGTCGAGCAACGCGCGTTCGAGCAGGGGATCGAGCAGCCCGCGCGGTGCCGGAAGGCTCCAGCCGAGAATATCTGTAAGCGTTTGCGCTACGCGCCGGTCGGGGCGGGCCACGACACGCCGGTGAGTCGCCGGCGTCGGGGCAATGAAATCATAGCCGATGCCATCGAGCAGGCCGAGGAGATCGAGCAGTCTTGTCCTGCGAGAATTCGGCTCCGCCAGCATCTCTCCGAGCGGCTTGATTTCGATGACGGGGCTGTCCTGGGTGTCGGTGAGGGGCATGTCGTGTCGCCTTGATGTGTCGCTCGAAAACGCGACGCGAAGGTCTCGGTTGCTCCGTGTTAACTTGGATCATTATGAATGTGCGGCCCTCTCGCCCGTCCATCGTTTGTGGCGATCATTGATCATGTGTTTCGTCCGGATGCGGTGGCTTGGCATCCTGCCGGGAGCCGATGCCTTAACATGCATCATCAAGATTTTCGGTGCAGCGGCGGCAACGCGCAGCGGCGCTGATCGTTGAGGAGAAGCGCGGGCATTGCCGCGCGTCAACCGGACAAGGTGCTCCCTCCATGTTCACCGAACGCTTTCTTCGAAACCGGCGCGGGGTCGATCTGACCCAGCAGGAGCGCGCACGGATCGAGGCGGCAGTGACCGAGGTAAAGACCTACGCGCCGCGGCGGACGATCGCGCGCGCGGGCGAGCAACTCGGCGAAAGCACGCTGCTCGTCGAGGGCATCGTCTCGCGCTATCTCGATGATCGTCACGGCCTGAGGCAGCTGGTCGCGATCCACCTGCCGGGTGATTTCCTCGATCTCCATGGCTTTCCGCTGAAGCTCCTCGATCATGACGTCGCCTCGCTGACCGCTGCGACCGTTGCCGTGGTGCCGCATGTCGAACTTGAAAATATCGTGGCCGAAATGCCGGATCTTGCGCGCAAGCTCTGGTTCGCGACGCTTCTTGATGCCGCCATTCACCGGGCCTGGCTCTTCCGCCTCGGCCGCCTCGACGCCGCGGGACGGGTCGCGCACTTCCTCTGCGAGACCAATGCCCGGCTATATTCGGCGGGGCTGAGCGACGGCCGGCGCTTCGCACTCGCGCTCACCCAGGCCGATATGGCGGAAATCTGCGGGCTGACGACGGTCCATGTGAACCGGGTCATGCGGCAGCTTCGCGAAGACGGTCTTTGCGTTGTCCGTGCCTCGCTAGTCGAGATACTCGACCTCGATCGGCTCACCAAGCGGGGCCAATTCGATCCCGCCTATCTCTATACAGAGGACGACCAACTGCTTCTCCCAGCGAAAAAAAAAGGGCCAGGTTCATGACAAATTCTCCGCCCCATATCGCCGAACCCGAAAGCGAGGCGGGGGTCGCTACCGCCGAGCAGGGCATCGTCATGCTCGACGGCCCGAACGGCGTCGCGGTCAGCCTGACCCCTGAGGCGGCGGAGCGGACCGGGCAAAGCCTGATCGCTGCTGCTGCTGCCGCCGAGCAGCAGCGCGCCGCGAAGCGAGGGGACGGCGCGTGAGCTTGCCCGCCGACGTCGCCGGCGTCGTCGCTCCAGCCGCGACGATGATTGCCGCGATGATGACGGCCGCCAATCTTGGCGCGCGCGTCACAGGCTGGGGATTTGTCGTTTTTGCTTTGGGCTCGGTAAGCTGGTCCATCGTCGCGATCGCCTCGGACCAGACCAATCTCCTTGCGACGAATGTCTTCCTGACGCTCGTCAACTTCGTCGGCATCTGGCGGTGGCTCGGGCGCCAGAAAGCCTATGAGGACGGCGCCGAGGCAGCTGCCGCCAAGAGCCGCAAGCCCGGCGTCCCGACCCTCTTCGCAGCCACGGGGCTAGCGGGCATGCCGGTGAGCGATGTCCGCGGCGAGGTTGTCGGCAGGAGCGTCGAGGCGATGATCGAATGCGCGACGGGGCAAATCGCTTATGTTGTCGTGGCAAGCGGCGGGCTCGCCGGGGTCGACGAGATGCTGAGGCCGGTCCCCATGTCGGCACTGGACTGCCACGCCGACGGCCTGATCCTGCTCGAAACGTGCGCCGAGTTCGAGCGGCGCGGCACGCTTGCCGCCGAAGACTGGCCTGACGGCTCGCCCGCTGGAACGGCGCCGGAAGCAAAGCGGCCGAAATCCGGCGGTACTGGATGGGAGCCGCACCGTGCGCCTGCTTAAGGACAATGGCCTAACGATCATTCTGTTGCTCCTGTTCGCTGCGAGCATAATTGGCCAGTGGCTCACCGGATGGCATGTGGCGCTCGAAGATGCGTCGCGCCATGGCGAGCCCGGACTGTCGCTCGCGGCCTATACCGCAAGCCCCGAATTCCTCGCGGCGGTGTTCGAAAATTGGGAAAGCGAATTTTTGCAGATGTCGGCCTATGTCGTCCTGACGGCGATGCTGATTCAGCGCGGCTCTGCGGAATCGCGAGATCCGGACGATCCGCCGCGCGACGAGAATCTCGCGGTCCAGGCTACACGCCCCGGAGCGCCTTCGATCCTCCGTGGCGGGCCCGTCGCCCGCGCGCTCTACGCGCGATCGCTCGGGATCGTCCTCTTTCTGCTCTTCCTGCTTTCCTTTGTGCTTCACTGGACGCAAAGCGCCGCCGCCGCTGCCAATGACGCCCGCGAGCATGGGGAAGCGGTGAAGTCGACGATCGCCTTTCTCGTTGACCCCCAGCTCTGGTTTGAATCCTTTCAGAACTGGCAGAGCGAGTTTCTCTCGACCGCCGTCCTCGTCCTCCTCTCGATCTTTTTGCGTCAGCGCGAGTCTCCGGAATCGAAGGCCGTCGCCGCGCCGCATGCGCAAACGGGCGAATGATGACAGCCCCAGTCGACATATTGGTGGTCGGTGCCGGTCCGGCGGGGCTGACCGCTGCCATGTATCTTGCGCGGTTCCGGCGAGGGGTATGCGTCGTACATGACGGTCGGTCGCGAGCGCTGTGGGTGCCGCGGACGCTCAATGTCCCGGGATTTCCGGAGGGCATCACGGGCCCCAGGCTCATCGAGCGCATGGCCGATCATGCGACCCGCTATGGCGCCGCGATCCGCGAGGGCCGCGTCACAGCGATCGCTCGTGCCGGGGCGCTCTTTCGGGCGACGCTCGACGACGGGGACGGCATCGAAGCGCGCGGCGTGATCCTCGCGACCGGCGTTGAGACGCGGCTCGCGGTACTCGACAAAGGCGATCATGACCAGGCGGTGCGGATTGGCGTGCTTCGCTACTGCCCGATCTGTGACGGCTATGAGCATAGCGGCGAGCGGATCGCGATATTGGGATCGGATATTCACGGCGCCGCAGAGGCTATGTTCCTCCGACAGTTTTCCCGGCATATCACGTTGATCCCCAAATGGGATGTTGCGCTTAGCGAGGCGCAGCGGAGCGAACTTGCCGCAAGTGACGTCGCCATCGTCGAGGGCCGGGTCGAGCGTCTCGCGGCCGATGCGGAAGGCATCGCCGTACAGATTGCGGGCGAAGCCGCGCCGCGCGCTTTCGACATCCTCTATCCGGCGCTCGGGTCGGTTCCCCGGAGCGAACTGGCTCTGACGCTCGGCGCGGCCGGTGACGACGATGATTGCCTGCCGTTCACCGCCTTTTCGGACGGGCTGCTGCCCGGATTATATGCCGCGGGCGATGTCGTGGCCGGCCTTGACCAGATCAGCGTGGCTGGAGGGCAGGGCGCCATGGCGGCGACGCGACTTCACAACTGGCTGCGCGAAATCGAAGGCCACAAGATGGCCGACCAGAACTGACGGAGGTTTCTATGGAAAATGCAGCGCATGGAACGGTTGGCCGTAGCGCGGTTTTGCGGTCCGAAAAGCTCGACACGATGACTGTCGACAAACCCTGGGGCGTGACGCGATTGCCGCCGCCGTTCGCAGCGGCTGCCGATCGCCGCGTCGGTGAAATATGGTTCAGGCCGCCGGAAGGCTCGCCGCTGCTCGTCAAATATATCTTCACGAGCGAGCGCCTGTCGATCCAGGTCCATCCCGGTGACGAACAGGCGAAGGCGCGCGGCCTCGCGTCGGGCAAGGAGGAATGCTGGTACATCCTCGATGCCGAGCCGGGTGCGGTGCTCGGGATCGGAACGCGTGCGCGGCTCGGCGAGGCCGAACTCGCCGATGCCGCGCGCTCGGGAGCGATCGAGGATCTGATGGAGTGGCACCCCGTCGAGGCGGGCATGTTCTTTTACATTCCAGCGGGCACGGTGCACGCGATCGGCGCAGGGGTTTCGCTTGTCGAGATCCAGCAGAACGCCGATATCACCTACCGTCTGTACGATTACGGCCGGCCCCGCGAACTCCATCTCGCCGACGGCACCGCCGTAGCTTCGGCGGCGCCGATGCCTGCCGATCTCGAGCGACGCGTCGAGCCGGACGTGAGTGCGCTGCTGCTCGACAGCGATCATCTCGGCGTTGCCTATTTCGCGGCCGGCGACCTCTCGCTCCTCGGCGAGGTGCCGGGAGACGCGATGATCGTGCCGCTGCGCGGCGATGTCACCGTCGGAGGCGTATCGGCCCGCGCGGGCGAGTGCATTTGGACGGAGGCGGCCGGCTCGCTCGAAGCGAGCTCCGACGCGCGGTTCCTCGTCGGGTGGCACAAGGTCTGATTCCCAAGGCACGGAAAGGTTCAGCTCGTAAGCGCAATACCAAGGCGGAAGGCGCGCCGTGCGGCGGGAGCGAGCCGCATAATGCCCGGCTTGTGCCAGATTTCGCCCGAGAAGCCGATCGGGTCGGCCATTCCCGCCCAGGGCTCGATGCAAAGATAGCGCGCACCCGGTTTCTGCCACAGGCCAAGCCAGGGCGTATCCGGAAATTCGAGCCGAATATTGGGCTCGCCGGCGACGCCCCATAAGAGGCCCCGGCTGTTCAGCCTGTCCCAGATGAGTGCGTCACGTTCGAACATCGCGGCGTCAGGGACAAGTTTGCGTCCGGCGACCGGGCTCGCCTCCGTCGTTGCGGCGATGAGGCCGGTTCCCGTTGCGGTCCGCCGAATGTCGGCAGCTTCGTCCTCATCGAAGAGAATATGATGGCGATCGGCCGGAGAACCGAATGGGAGGGGCCAGGCAAATGCTGGATGGAAACCGAAGCTGAACGGCATAGCGCGATCACCTTCATTGGCGACGGTGATCGTGATGTCCAGGCGTGCGTCGGAAAGGCGAAATGACGCGGTCAGCCGGAAGTCGAACGGATAAATGGCGCGGGTCTCATCGTCGGCAGCGAGTTCGAGCACCAGGCTCCCGGATGTTCGCTCGACGAGCGCGAACTTCCTTCGGCGCGCGAAGCCATGTTGGGCCATCTCGTAGGTGCGGTGATCAAGCTCGTAGGAATCCCCCGCGAGCCGGCCGACAATCGGAAAAAGCAGAGGAGCGCGGCCCGTCCACCAGCGCGGGTCGGCGTCGGTCATCAACTCGCGGCCCTCGCGGTCGGTCAGCGAACTCAGCTCCGCGCCCAGCGGGTTGATCGCTGCGGTCAAGGCGCCGCTCTTCAGCTCGATCCAATCATCCGTCACGACGTTCCTTTTCTGCATCCGGCTCGCATCGGGCATGGATCGGCGGCGATATCCGTGTGGTTGCGACAATAGATGCCGATGGCTCGATGCTGCATGAGATGGTTATTTTTGCAAGCCGGAACAAAACGCTATCCCCTTACGTTCGCAATAGACCGACGGGACGTCGCGCTTGCGCCGCTCCGCCGAGACCCCTGCAAAGCGCGTCGGCAGTCGCGATTTTGCTCTTGCGCCGGCGGCCTCAAGGTCGCCGGCGCCTTTTGCATTTAGAGTTACGAATGGCGGTGAACGGGGCGGTTCCGCAGGTTGCTGCCAACAGCGGTAGCCCTCACTCCCAGCTGACAAGCAATCTTCCGTTCGCCGGGACATGAAAGCTGACCTTGTCAGCCGAGGTCTCATGGGCGCGCAGCATGTCGCCATCGATCGTGCTGATCTTCGCGGGGGTGAGTTTTCGCCGTTTTCTGCGGATGAGACTCAATCCCGCGACGCATGTTTCACCGCCATCGAGCGTCACGACCAATGTGCGCGGTTCGGTGCGTTCGATCGCCCGGACGAAATGGTCGCAGTAGAGAAGAAAGGGCGCGTCTTCGACATGGTGAAATGCGCGGCTTGCGAAGATGAACGCTGCGCCGGCGCCGTAGATTTCCTGACCGACCTGCCCCGCAGGCTGGCCGTCGGGGTAGAGGTCCTCGAGCGGGAAGGAAAGCTTGCGATCGACATGGCCGTTGTTTTCGCGCTGCTCCTTGGCGATCGCCTCGGGGGGGAGCTCGTCGGGATAATAATGGATCGCCCGGTGGAGGGTGTAACGGCAATATTCCGCAAGCAGCATCCGCGCCGCAGGTTCGAGGTCGGGGCCGCTGTCGTCGAGATAGCGCTCGAAAGCGATGAAGCTGTCGAAGCATTCGTAGATCGCCATATAGGGTGCGTCCTGCAGGCAGGTCACGCCCATGAAATTGCTGTAGTGGGCCGCATGGCCGAGGCGGCTCTCCCAGATTTCGCAATTGTGAAAGAAGCTCGCGAGATAGACGTAGCTTTGTTCGAGATACACGTCGCGGTTGGTGACCCGCCACAGACGCATGCAGGCGGCGGCCCCCCAGGCGGTGAGGTTGGCTTGGTAGTTCAGGGCGAAGCCGAGACCTATCGCTGCGTCGATCGCGGCACGTGCCTCGTCGAGGAAGCGCTTGTCAACGGTGAGCTCGAACGCTTGAAGCATGACCCAGGCATAGACCCCGCCGACATCGGTCTGGCCGCGCCCGTCGGCTCCCGCCGTTTCGGTGATCACCGTGAAGTCCGTAACCTTATACTGGACGGGCCATTTATATCCAAAATGATGCGCCGCGCGGATGCCATAGTCGAGCGAATCCAGGAACAGGCGCTTCGCTTTCGCATTCCCATTGAGTGCAAGCTTCCCGAGGTTCAGAAGCGGGTGGTAGAGGTACCAGCTGTCAACGGCATCCGCGTCCTTGTCGTTGCCGACATTGGGCAGGTAGCGCCGGATTGTCCCCAGCTTCGCGTCGTAGAAGCGGCCCATCCCGGCCATGAACTCGGTTTCGAGCGGGTGCGTCTCACCGGACCAAAGGCCCCAGTCATGAAGAGCGGAGACGATCGACATCTGCACCATCGCATCGGGATATTCGGCTGCCGTATAGGGATGGACGTAACGATGCCCATAGTGGCGGATCGTTGCCTCGGGTGCTTCGTCGAGATCTCGCAGCGTGCGTACCGCCCGCCGGAGCCAGTCGCGATATTCGGCGGGCGGCAGGTCGAGCGATTTGTAAGCGGTGCCAAGCATTTGCAGGAAGTGCCGCGCGCTGTCCCGCTCGTCGGACGGAAAATCCGGACGCAGGACAAGGATCGCGTCCGAGACGACGAAGTCCTGGCCTGCCGGCAGCAGCTTCGGCTCGGGCGCGCCGCGCTGCGGCGGCGTCGGCAGCAGGAAGCCGAGTTCGGGCCAGATCCCGCCCACCGCGTCTTCGGGCTTGGTTTCCGTCGCCAGACAATAGTCGTTCAGTGACGTCAGATTCTGGAAATAGAGAATGTTGCCGAAGCGAGGGCGCTCAAGCTGGAAATAGAGAAGACCGGAGTTAAGGCCGCGCTGCGATGCCTCGATCGTTCCTTTGGCGGCGAGGGGTTCGTCGCGGGCTCCGAGGGCGAAGAGGTCGCGTGGAACAAAAGGGAGCGAGGTGTCGGCGGTCGGCGTAAAGCGAACGATCACGCGAAGCGAAGCATGCTCCTCGCTGCGGATGCGTAGCCTGATGTCCTGCACGCCGAGACCATTGCTGACCCGTACCCGCGCGATATCGCCGGGCTGTGGTTCGAGCCGCTCGAATTTCGCATCTGAAGCGGGAAGAGAAACTCTTATCGCGAGCCCGCCTGCCCCGTCGGAGCGTCTCGCGACAGCCCACAGCGCATCGGGCCCGGCGCGGAGCTCAACGCCTAGATCGCCGGCCGAGAAAGTCGCCAGCCTTTTGCTTTCGTTGCCGAGCGCCTTGCGCAGCGCGAGCAGCCCCGGGCTCGCCGGGAGGGCGGGATCCTGATCGGCTTTCGTCGCCATTGCTACCGTTCTCCTTCGATTGTCGTTTACGTCGATGACGCTCGCCGCGGAGCGATGTTCCCGCTCGCGCGCCGCACGCGAGAAACCGCGGACGCTATTGTTTACGCAGGTTAACGGAATATCCGGCGCGCGGGGCGAATGGCTCAGTCCGGTGCGCAACTATCGATTCGAGGGCTCGTTGCTTCTATGCGCCCGCGCTTCGGAAAGCGTGCGGCAGACTTTCAGCAAAGGAGCGGGCCGGCCCTGCTACGCTCGCAGCGCCAAAGCCGTTGCGCGGAGGCGAGAATGGATCCAGCGGCCAGCGCCGATCTTAAAGCGGTAAGCCGTGCAGTTTGTGGGTATTACCCAACCTGCGTTAGCGAAAACCGCCTTGGAGGGTGACATCATCGCAAGGTCGGGGGGCAAAGGATTGCCGATGCCAACCCATGGAGACAGCCGTAGCGCCATGTCCGGTCTGATTGCCGAGATCGGCTCGCCGGTCCGGCTGCGCCGCCATCATTATATCCTCCGCCGCGGAGAGCGACCCGGCGCCGTGCTTCTGCTGCAGGACGGATGGGCTGCTCGTTTCAAGCTGCTGCCCGACGGGCGGCGACACATCTCGCAATTCTACATGCCGGGAGACGTCTGCGACCTCAGCTGGCTTGTCTCGAAAGAGGCAGGTCAAGCGGTAACGGCGCTCACGCCGATACGGGCGATTTCGGTCGATCGGCAAACGATCGAATCCCGGCTGGGATCCGACGCAGGCTTTTCGCATTGTGTGGCGGCGGACTCGCTGATCCGCCTCGAGGCGCAGGCCGAATGGATGGTCACGCTCGGATGCCGTTCCGCGATCGAGCGTCTCGGCCAGCTGATCTGCGAACTCTATCTACGCCTTGAGAGAGCGGACCGGGCCGGCAACTTCAAATGCGACTTTCCACTTTCGCAGCAGCATCTTGCCGATTTTACCGGAATGAGCTCGGTGCATGTTTGCCGCACCCTGCGGCGAATGAAGCGGGACAGGCTGCTGGATCTCAGGCGCCGTAGCTTGGCAATATTCGATTTCGCCCGTCTCGCCCGTTCCTGTGCCTTCAGTGGTGCCTATCTAGATGAGGATCGTCGCGAGCGTAGCAAGCAGCTTTTGGCTGCCTGAAACGCCACGGGGGAACGCGCATGGTGGGCGGATCCCCCGCAGTGAACTGAAGCGCAAAAGGCGATGGGGACATTCGGAAAATCTGCGCTCGGCTGCCGCACGACCGGCCAGTTCGCTGCGGTACCACAGTTTGGAAGGCGCCCGGCGAGACTTTACAGGGCTTGCAGGCTCATGTTCCCGGACATTGAGGCAAGGGCCGCAGCTTACACTGTGAAATTCTTAGCCTGTGTCAATTCCCTTGCGTTGCGCCATCCGGCGCGGGAACGATCGGACTGCCGCAGCGTCGGCGTCATATAACTCAAGCCACGGAGCAGACTTATGAAACGCCTCGCTATTCTCAGCCTTCCAGCCTTCGCCCTCCTGGCTGCCTGCAACAGCGCTTCCGACAATGGCACAAGCCAGAGCGAAAGCGTGGCGGTCCCGACCGACGATGGCGCGACGGCTATGCCCGATCCCGCCTCGGACACCGACAACAGCAATGCCGGTGCGGCAGGGTCGAGCATGTCGGACGACAGCTCCACCATGTCGGCGCCCTCCGGACCCGACACGTCGCAGGGCGGAACCGGATCGACGAGCGGGCAGGGATCGCAGGGCGGCCCGGGCACATCCGGTGCATCGGCCCCCGATAACGGGGCGACCGGAAGCGGAACCCAGAGCGATACCACGAGCCGGAAGGGTGTGACGCCTCCTCCGGGCCAGTGACGTGATATCCCGTATCGACGGTTCCCTGGGGCGCCGCCTTTCGAGTTCTCGCCTGCACCCAGCTTTCCCCTGACGCAGGCGATGGTCGCTGCGGCCGGCAAGTGCGATATTCTGGCCGGTCCGCAGCGATCCACTCATTGCGCGATGCGGAAGCCGCGGCCATTCCAGTCCCGGCGAGGGATCTTGTAAATGTCGAAATCGGCTGCGGCGACAGTTCCGCTATCTCGATCCCGGGCTAAATCGCGGAAAATTCTCAGGCGGGGGAAGCGATCACTGTCATGAGCCGGTTCACGCGAAGTGATGCTGTCCAACGGCGGCTTTCCGAACTGGGCACCAATGGTTCATGCCGCGGCGTGGCTTGAGCCGGTGCCGCGCTATCCCTGTTGCGGTCGGATGTCGAAGCCCGCAAGTGACGGTTCGGCCGACCATTTTGCAGCCAGCGCCTCGGCGCGCGTTTCGCTATATCCGTTCACTATGGCAGAAAACTCGTGATGCCCGCCATCGAGGCGTTGGTCGATTGTAATGGCCGCGAGCTGCTCGGACGCGAGCATGGCGGCGAAGCCCGTCATCGTCACCTCCTCTTCTTTGCGAAACCTTGCCATGATGTGCGCGACACGGCGTCTCGGCGCATATCTCTCGGTTATTGTAACCGCTGCGAGGACGAGGAGAGTCGCGGCTGCGCCGAAAACGGCAAGCTGGTAGAAGCCGATCCCGAACAGCATACCGAGGGTCGCGGTCATCCAAAGCGACGCTGCGGTGGTGAGCCCGCGGACATTGAAACCCTCGCGGAAGATGACGCCGCCGCAGAGAAAGCCGATGCCTGTCAGGATGCCATGCGCCATGCGAACCGGGTCGATCCGCACGACTTCGCGCGGCGCATCGTTGAGCCACGCCATCTGGTGCACGGCCGATAACATCAGAAGGCAGCAGGAAAGGCTGACGAGGACATGTGTTCGGAGGCCTGCGGGGCTGGCGCGATACTCGCGCTCGGCGCCTATGACGACCCCGGCGGCGATCGCGCCGGCGATGGGCCAAAGAAGGTGGGGATCGAGTAGGTTCATCGGGTCAGGGTTCCCAAGAGGCCGCGGCAAGCGATAATGTCGGTAGACACGCCTCAGCCATCCAGCGGAGCAAGAGTGCGGACGAAGCGGTAGCTGGCCTGCTCGAACTTCCTGGCGCGGAAAAAGCCGTGCGCATTGTCGATCATGACATCGCTCATGGCTTCGACGATGCGGCAGCCCGCCTCTTCGAGTGCCTTTTCGGCGGCGGTCAGCATTGCCGTCCCGATGCCGCGCCGCCGGTGCTTCCCGTCGACGAGCAACAAAGTGACCCGGCCTACACGGCCGTGCTGCAAAGTTGGCACCGCCGTCCAGGCACAGCAGCCGACGGGCTTGGCAAGTTCGGCAATCATGATCCCGCCGCGTGCTTTCATCAGGGCCGCGAGATTTTCCTCGATCGCTGCGTCGCGGTGCGGGCGTCGAAGCTGGCCGAGCAGATCGCGCAAGGCGCCAGCGTCTCCCGCCCGGGCAGGCCTGATGTTTAGGGCAGGAGCTGGTTCGGGCTCGACAAGCCGGAGCCTCGGCGTCGCGCGCGCCGGGGGCGGAGGATCTTGTGGCCGCGAACGCGCCGGGGTCTTTGAGCGCGGAGGCGCGGCCGAATGTTTGCGCGGTGCGCGTCCGTGCTCATCATCCCGGTCGTCGCCGCGAGTGCGGGTGTTCTTCGAATTCCTGCGAGAAGGGGCCGGACCGGGGGACGCCTCGGCAGACAATTTCCAGCTGCTCACGGCGCCGCCGCGGAGAAAATTCTCGACCTCGGCGGCGCTCGCCTCGAGTCCGTTGTCGCCGATGCCGAGCAGCGGCTTGCCGGCGGCATCGGTGAGGCCGAATTTGCCGAAGTCGCCAATCCCTGGCGTGCGCTTGCGCGAGCGCACCAGTTTCAGGCCGCGGTGCTCGGCCATCGCGCGCAAATCGTCAGCGCTCGTCCGATTTGTCCTCGTCATCGCATTCGGCGCCTGCGCGTTGCCTCTCCGAGATATCGCATTTGCATTCGCTCACCTCCCGTCGCTCAGGCGCGCTTGCGCGCGGGCGCCTTCGCCGCCCTGCTCGCTGCGGGTTTCCTGGCTGCCGTTTTCGCCGCCGGCGCTTTCTTCGCGCCGGCCCTGGATTTGCCGCCGCCGTCACCGATCGACTTTTTGAGCGCGGCCATGAGGTCGACCACATTCGAACCGTTCGGTGCCTTGTCGCCCTTCTCGTCATCGAGATTGAGCGTCTTGCCCTTTTTCTTGCGCTCGATGAGGTCTCGCAGCGCCTCGACATACCGATCATGGAAGTCGCTCGCGTCGAAACGTCCCGTCTTCTTGTCGATCAGCGTGGTGGCAAGGTCTAGCAGTTCCTCGTCGGGGTCGCCCTCGCCAATGTCGCGAAAATAGCTCGCCGCCTTATTGACCTCGTCGGCGTAGCGCAGCGTCTCCATCACGAGCCCACGTCCGCACGCCTTGACGCTCACGACATATTCGCGCCCGCGCATGGCAAGCTGGCCGAGACCGACCTTCTGACTGCGGCGCAGCGCCTCGCGCAGCACGATAAACGCCTCTTCGGCGAGTTCGTCGGCGGGCACGACATAATAGGGCTTCTCGAAATATATCTCGTCGATGTCCTGCGCCTCGACGAACTGGGTGAGCTCGAGCGTCTTCTTGCTTTCGAGCTTGACGCCTTCGATCTCTTCCTCGTCGAGCAGGACATATTGGTCCTTGGCATATTCGAAGCCCTTGACGATCTCGTCGACGTCCACAGGTCCGATGCCGGGCACGACCTTCTCATATTTGATGCGTTTGCCTGAAGGCTCGTGGATCTGGTTGAAGGCTATCGTCGCGCCGCTCTTCGTCGCCGAATAGACTTCGACGGGGATAGAGACGAGCGCGAGGCGGATCTGGCCTTTCCAATAGGGGCGCGCGGCCATTTGAGACTCCTTTTGAACCGATAAGAGTTCAATTCGCGCGTGGCGCGGACGTTCCAGCCCATTGCTTCTACAGACCGGGCGAATGTCGATTATTTGGGTCGTGCGGCGAGAGTGGTCCGACCTTCTGTCAGGCTCGACCCGGTCGCCTATGCGGTTCTTATGCTTGCAATCGGCACCTTTGGCAGCCGCAGACCAGTCGTGGAGACAAAGAAGCGAGAACCGCTGCTGCGGAGGGGGCGGTGCGGCAGCGGTTCCCGAGGGAGGAGACATCTTGCGCAATGGTTGCTAGCACTCCTTGCTAACGAAAGAACAAGGCACGATCGCTTTCATTGTTCCAGAAGCTGTCACAGGTTAAGGATTGCACCGGCGATCGTCTGGACGGTGTCAGTCCTCGTCTTCGAGCCGATCGAGTTCCGCGTCGGTTGCGTCTGCGAGCGCGGCCGAAATAAAGTCGCCAAGGTCTCCGACATCTTCCTCGATTTCCTGCCGGCTGATGCCGTCATTTTCGGCGTCGATGAGGAAGCGCGCGAGCGTTGCCTCGGTCTCGGGATGGGGGCCCTCATCGGGAGCATAAACCGTCGGCTGGATATTCTCCGCGACCCACTGATTGGCGAAATCGATTCCGAGCTGGCTCATGCCGCGGCTCCCTGCGTATCCTGCAACGATCTTGATCGGGCAAATTCGCCACCCGCCTCCGCCGGCTCGATCTCGTAGACAATCGGCTTGAAGGTCCCGCCGCAGCTGTCATAGGCGGAGCAGGCCGTGAGACCGATCACGAGATCAGCAAGCGCGCGCAGCCGAACGTAATCGCCAGGCCTTGTCGCGGGTGGAAGAACCTTCAGCCGGCCTTCGCCATCGACCGGGACATTCATGAAGATATTGAATGCGACGGGAATCGCATCGGATTCGATGCCAAAGGGCGCCAGCGCTTCGGCGAGGTTGCCGAAACAACCGCGATGGACGGGCTTGTCCGCATAGAAGTGCCGGAAGGTTGCCTCGCTGCACGGGGTTAGTAGGAAGTCGTGCGTCCCGGCGCTGTCCTCGATAATCTCAAGCATCGGGGTCGAGCGGTTCGACCAGAGCCTATGTCCCGTCGTCAGGCGGATGCTTTCTTCATAGTCGAACGTCCGGCCATTCGAGATGGCCTCGCGAACATCCGCCTGCATGAAGGCGAGCATGTCGGATACCTGCCCGCCCTCCGGGTCGGTGACCTTCAGTATTTGACCCTTCTCGAGGATAAAGGCGGTGCCGCTGCGCGGCGATATGGTCACACTCATGTGATACTCCGAACGATCATGGTTATGTCTGGACTTTCGTGGCCGTCGGGCTTCCGCGTCAGCCGCGTCCCGCGCTCTGCTCCACATGCAAGCGCTGGCAATTGGCGACGATGTCGGCCACGGGCGCAGGCTTGGCGAAAAAAAGGCTGTCGGGCACCTGCCGATCGGCCCGCGGCGCGTTGGCCGAGGCGTAAATGACGCCGCAATCGGGCCTCGATTGCCGGAAGATTTCGGCAAGCTCCCAGCCGCTGATGTCACCGCCTAGGCGGATGTCGGTCACAAGAATGTCGATGTGACGATCATCGTTCAGAAGCTCGACGGCCTCTTCTGCGGAACTTGCCTGGATGACGGTCAGACCGGCGGATTCAAGCGCGTCGGCCATAGTAAACAGAAGCAGGAATTCATCTTCGACGACCATGACGACACAGGCGCGCGATTTCGGGGTGTCGGTCATGATCGGGTCGCTGCGCCATCGGGATAGGAAATCGACATGGGAAGGTCCTTGCGGCCGGAAAGCCGGAGTAGCACAAGGAACGGACGACGCGGCAGAGAGTTTCCCACGAGCGACGAATTTCGTTTCTGTTGTAGCTGTTAAGAGGATTTCAGAATGCCCGAACGGGTCGACCTGCCGGGCCATGCCGAACATGAGATTGCGCAGCAACGGCTGGCGGCGATCGTCGAATCTTCCGACGATGCCATCATCAGCAAGGACCTGAACGGCGTGGTGGTGAGCTGGAACCACGCCGCCGAGCGCTTGTTCGGCTATAGCGCGGAAGAGATGATCGGCCAGTCGATCCTTACGCTCATCCCCGACGCGCGCCACGATGAGGAGGCGCTCATTCTCGGCCGCATACGGCGCGGCGACCGCGTCGAGCATTTCGAAACCATACGACGCCGCAAGGATGGATCGCTCTTCGACATCTCACTGACCGTATCGCCGATCCGGCGCGCGGACGGGACCGTGATCGGCGCCTCGAAGATTGCGCGCGACATCACCGACCGTCGGCGCATCGAGGCACAGCTCGCCCGCCAGGCGCGCTCGCTTGCCCAGCTTAACCGCGTTGCCGCCGTCGTTTCGAAAGACCTCGACCTCGAGCGTATCGTCCAGTCGGTAACGGATATCGCGACCGAACTGAGCGGCGCGCGTTTCGGCGCCTTCTTCTATAACAAGCTCGACGCCGACGGGGAAAGCTATCTCCTCTTCAGCCTGTCGGGCGCGCCGCGCGAGGCCTTCGAGCGTTTCGGCATGCCGCGTAACACCGACTTGTTCGACCCGACGTTCCGCGGCGAAGGCGTGGTCCGCTCGCCCGATATCCGCGAGGATCCGCGCTATGGGCGCAATTCGCCTCACTACGGCATGCCCGAGGGCCATCTCCCGGTGGTTAGCTATCTTGCGGTACCGGTCGTTTCATCATCGGGAGACGTGCATGGCGGCCTCTTTTTCGGCCATGACGAGCCGGCGATGTTCGGCGATGACATCGAGACACTTGTTCTCTATATCGCGGCGCAAGCGGCCGTCGCAATGGACAATGCGCGCCTGCACGAGGCGGCCCGGAACGAGATCGCCCAAAGACGCCGCGCGGAGGAAGCGCTCGAGCTTTCGCTTGCTGAACTGCGTCACCGCGTCAAAAACAGCCTCGCCATGGTCCAGGCGATCGCCTCGCAAACCTTTCTGAACGCGCCGGTCGACGAGCGCCACGCATTCGAGGCACGCGTCCGCGCGCTTTCAGAAGCGCATGATCTGCTGACCGAAAAAAATTGGGGCATCGTGTCGGTCGCCGAGATGATCGAGCGCGCGCTTCACCTTTTCGTCAAACTTCACCCCGGGCGGATATCCCTCGAAGGCCCGGACATGGATTTCCCGGCGAGCAAGGCGCTGCTGGTTGCCATGGTCCTGCACGAGCTTGCGACCAATGCCGTGAAATATGGCGCGCTTTCGAACGACACCGGCCGCGTCACCGTCGATTGGGAAGAACGCGGGGATGCGGACGCGAGCCGCCTCATATTATTCTGGACCGAGACGGGCGGCCCGGCGGTGACCGAGCCTTCGCGCCGGGGGTTCGGGTCGCGAATGGTCGAGCGCGCGCTGCGCGGGCAGCGCGGCGACGCCGAAATTATCTTCGATCCGGTCGGCGTGCGCTGCACGATCCAGTTACCCGCCTGAGGCGATCTTCTGCGATTGCGGGCCGGGCAGGGCGGCGAGTGCGGCGTTGAGGCCCTTGATCGTATAGGGCTTCATCAGCACCGGACAGCGCGCATAGACGGGTGCCGGCGGCTCGATGAAACCGCCCGTCGCGACGAGAAAGGGGATATTCGCCGCCGCAAGCGCGTCCGCAACGGGGTCGCTCGTCTCACCATCGGCAAGCACGATATCGATGATCGCCGCGTCGATCTTGCGATCGGACAGGATGGCGAGCGCGCTCGCGACGCAGTCGGCCGACCCCACGGGCTCGTGCCCCAAGAGTTCCAGATATTCCTCGAGCATCAGGGCAAGGACGGGGTCATCTTCGACGATCAGGACGCGGCTGCTCATGATCTTGGCTCCCCAACCGCCGTTTGCGGGAAAGCCGAAGCTGACCGGCGCCACGCCGCGGCCACGAGGGGTTGCGGCAACTGCCCGCCATGAGCCTTAACATAGGTCAGCGAATCGCGACTTTGCGGGGGCTTGGCCTGCTCCCTTCTCTGAAGCGCCATCGCAACCGGCTCCGGAATGCCTGCGCAACCGGCTGCGGTCCTCAACGTTTGCGAGAGATGACATCGCCGAAAGCCAAGAGCAGCCTAAGATCCGCGCCGCGGGTTACGCCCGATGGGCGATATCTTGTCGTTCGCGGCCGGCTCTGGCGAATGTCCGATCCCGCGCTCGCGGACACCGACCGCCAATCCTATGTCGACCGCTTGATGGACGCGCGGCGCGCCGTCGCGGCTGCACTCAGGTCAGGTGACCCGATAGCCGAGGCGGCAGCCCGCGCGGACGTCGATGCCGCGAAGCACGCGCTCGGTGAGCGGGGTCCGGTCTGGTGGGACGACGGCGCACCCGATCTCGGACGCAAGCTGGTATCGAATACGATTTATGCGGACTGGTTTACCGGCGACGAAGCAGACGAAGCTCCGCCCTCTGCGTAACCGGGCTTCAATGCGAACTTCGCTCCTCGCCATGCGTATCACTGACATCGACTTTCAAGGAGATACGAGATGACCGAAGACACGACACCGCGCGGCCCGCTCGGAGATGCGCGGCCCGATGGCGCCGAGCGCGCGCCGACCCCTGGCGGCCAGCCCCAGGAGAAGGTTGAGGACCGCGAAAATGTCGGAACCGTGAAGCCCGAGGATTATCCGCTCGGCGACCGCGCTTCGGCGGACACGGCGGGCCTCAACCGCGGCCATCGCCGCAGCACCGGCAGCGGACCGGTCAGCGGAAGCGGTGCGGGCGCGGGCGGGAAGGGCAATCCCGAAGATTATGACAGCGATCCCCAGGGCGGCGGCGGCAAGGCCGGCGTGCGCACCGACAACGGTCCGAAGGACGGCGCCGACGCGCCGGTAGGTGGCAGCCGATAAGTCTCTCGAGCTCGCGCCGGCGCGGATCAGCCTTCGGTTCGGCCCGGAGGCAGTCCGCGCGTCGCGGGCCTAAGCGCATTATAACGTGGGAGCCCGTCGAGCGGGAGAGCCCATAAGGGTGCTTCCGCGACGTAAAGCCGGAACTCCGGCGTCACCGCGCCAGGATCGTCGAGCGTTCCGACGGTGATATCGATCTCCGTCGGTTGGTGCGCGACGTGGATGGTAAGGGGAGAACCGCAGTCGCGGCAATAAGTGCGGGTGCCAAAGGCCGTGGAGGCGAAGCGGCCGACCCGGTCCTCGCCCTCGACAATCTCATAGTCGCTTGCCGCAACCGTCGTGAACACCATCGCCCCGGACCCCGACACATGTTGGCAGACCCTGCAGTGGCACCAGCCGGTGTCATAAGGTTCAGCGTTCAGCCGATAACGCACCGCCTTGCAGGCGCAGCCACCGTTCAGTATCACTTTTCTTGGCCTTTCCTGTCACGCGCTGACCTCGCGGCGGCGAGTTCGACCCATGCGGGTGCATGGTCGCTTGTCTTGTCCCATCCACGCGGCCTTGTATCGACGCCGGCGGCGCTCAGCTTCTTGGTCGCGGGCGGGTTGAGGAGCAGATGGTCGATACGGATGCCCGCGTTACGCTCGAACGACTGCCGCCAATATGCCCAGAAACTGTAGATTCGCTGATCGGGATGGAGATGGCGGATAGCGTCGGTCCAGCCCAGGTCGAGCAGGCGCTGATAGGCTGCCTTTGCTTCGGGCGCGAAGAGCGCGTCATCCTTCCAGTTTTCAGGCTTGTAGACGTCGAGATCGGTCGGAATGACATTATAGTCGCCGCACGCGACGACGGGCGCATCGAGGTCGAAGAGCGAAGCGAGATGGACATGAAGCCGCTCCATCCAGCGCAGCTTGTAATCGAACTTCGGACCTGGCCAGGGATTGCCGTTCGGAAGATAGAGCCCCGCCACGAGGATGCCGCCGACGGCGGCCTCGATATAACGGCTCTGCTCGTCGGCGGGATCGCCGGGAAGTCCGCGCCGCGTCTCGTGAATCTCCCCGATCCGGCTCAGCATGGCCACTCCGTTCCAGCGGCTCTGGCCATGCCAGATCACGTCATAGCCCGCGTCGCGGATCTCCTTTTCCGGAAATTTTTCCTGCGGCGCCTTCAGTTCCTGGAGGCAGACGATGTCGGGCTCTGCCAGCGCGAGCCATTTAAGCAATATGGGCAGGCGCCCGCCGATACCGTTCACGTTGTAGGTCGCGATTTTCACAGGTCGGGCAGTGCCTGGTCGGCGCGCCCCCAGCCTTGCAGGGACTTGAGATCCGCGCGCTTGAGCAGGAGTGCCGCGTCGGTGATGCGAAAATGCGACGGCTTGTCGATCGTCTCCATTTCCTTCCACGTGATCGGAGCGGCGACGGGCGCGCTCTCGCGGGCGCGCGCCGAGTAAGGCATGACCGCGGTCGCGCCGCGCTGATTGCGCAGATAGTCGACGAAGATGCGGCCCTTGCGCTGCGCCTTGGGCAATGCCGATGTAAATTTCTCTGGATCCATTTGGGCCACCGCCTGTGCGAGCCGATAAGCGAAATCCTTGACCTCGGGCCATTCGGCGCGCGGGGTGAGCGGCGCTATCACATGCACGCCCTTGCCGCCGGTGAGCATCGGAAACGTCTCAAGCCCCATCGATTTCAGGATATCGCGGAACTGGAAAGCGGCCATGCGCACCGCCTCGAAGTCGAGACCGACGTCCGGGTCGAGGTCGAAGACCAGCCGATCGGCCTTCTCGACATCCTCGATGCGCGCGCCCCAGCCGTGAAATTCGATCGTGCCCATCTGGACGCAGGTAAGCAGCCCGTCGGGTGTGTCCATGTACAGATAGGGCTCGGTCTCGCCGTCCTTCTCAACGATCGCGACATGCTTGACTGCCTCACCGAAACTTCCCGCGTCATGCTTCTGGAAGAAGCATTTCTTGGCGCGCCCCTGCGGACAGCGCACGAGGCTGATCGGCCGCGAGCCCGCCCAGGGCAGCATGATCGCGGCCACCGCAGCATAATAATCGGCGAGCTCCCCCTTCGTCAGATTGGCCTCGGGAAAGATCACACGGTCGCGGTTGCTGATCGGCACCGCGGCCGGGTGCGCCGCCTGGCCGGCGTCGGCCTCGGTTTCGATCACGACGGCCTCCGGTTTCTTGTCTTCGCGAAGGCCGAGATAGCTTGGATGCCTCAGCGTCCCCTCGCGCGTCATCTCGGTGTAGGCAATCTCGGCAACAAGCTTTGGCTTGATCCAGTGTGCGCCCCGAACCTGCGATCTCGGCGCCTTGACTGTCGGCTGCTTCTGTTCGAGCGGCTTCATCAACGCCTGAAGGCGGAAGAGTTCCTCGGTATCGAAGCCGGTACCGACCTTGCCGGCATAGCGAAGTTCGCCATTCTCGTGAACGCCGAGCATGAGCGAGCGGAACGACCGGGACGTGTCGGAGGGCGTCCAACCGACGATAACGAACTCTTGCCGTTTGATGCATTTGGTCTTCAGCCAGCTGCCGCTCCGCGAGCCGATATAGCGGGCCTCGGCACGTTTTGAGATCACGCCCTCGAGCCCGGCTGCGCAGAAGCTCGCAAGCAGCTTCTCGCCACTGCCCTCGATATGATCCGAGAAGCGAATGCGTTTGCTTGCCTTGGGCAGCAGCGCCGCTAGCCGAGCCTTGCGTTCGGTCAGCGGCAGCGCTGTCAGGTCCTCGCCGTCGAGCTCGAGGAGGTCGAACGCGAAAAAGTCGATCAGATCGGGAGAGCTTTTGAGAGCGTTTTGCAGTGACTGGAAATTGGAGCGGCCATCGGAATCGAGGACCACCGCCTCTCCGTCGACGAGGGCGCTGCGGACCTTGAGGCGGGCCGCCTCAGCGAGCAGCGGCTCGAACCGTTCCGACCAATCCAGTCCCGACCGGGTAAAGGCGCGCGCTTCGGCCCCGCCCACGGCGACGAGAAGCCGATAGCCGTCATATTTCATCTCGTGCAGCCAGCCGCTGCCAGTCGGCACGCTATCGACCAACGTTGCGAGCTGGACCGGTCGAAACGGGGGAGGAGACTGGTTCGGGCGCTTGCGTGTGGGCATGACGTTCAGACGTTCCGCCAGATAGTTCGTTCCGGGGCCGAGGAGCGCCAACTTCGCGGCGCTCCCTGCCTCATTCGAGCCTCGGACTGACGACACCCGACGTGTAGCGCAGGTTGTTTTGCACATGCCGCACCCCCACTACGTCCTCGGCGCAATCCTCTGCGCGCCGTTTCGACCGGCGATCCTCCACGGTGCCCGCCAGCGTCACCTCGCCGTTGAGGACGCTGACCTCGATTTCCGACGCATCGACCCATATGTCCTCGGTCAGCCTGTCGTTGACATCTTCCCGGATGCGCTCGTCGGCGCGGGTATAATTTTTCGGGCCGCGGCCGCGATGATCCTTCTCGCGCCTCCGCCGCGCGTCGCGATCGCCGAGCCAGGACATGAATTCGTCGCCGGCGCGATCGAAAAAGCTGCGGCCGCCCTCACGATCGTCGGCGCCGCGCTGCGGTTGGTTTCCGTAAGGCGAATAACCCGGTGTCGGAGGGAAACCGAGTTCGCTTGGCCAGCCGAATCCCCTGCCGCCGCCTTCGCCGCGCCGGATCTCGCGCTGGTCGGCCCGGCCGTACGGGTTGTACCGCCCACTGCGCCCATCATATGACGCGGCGCGCGGGTGCTGTTCGAACCCCCGATGGCGACTATGGTCCCGCGGCGGGTATCCATCCTCGTCACTGCCGCGCCGCGCCTGGCCGAACCGGTCTGCGCCGCGCTCTTCATCGTCATACGCTGCATAGGACCGTGCGATGTCGCCGCCCCGGCCTCCACCCCGGCGCGGCGAAATCCCGTCATCATCGGCTCTGCCGTCGTCGTCGCTGCGGCGCGGGCCGCGTTCGTCGAACCTGTCCATATGTCCGCTCCTTCGTCGATGAGAGATCGCGCGTTGCAGCGACCTCATGGCTGACAGGGTGACGAACCGGCAATATCAAAGGTTCCGGCAACGCTCGCCCCGCCGATCGAAAACTGCTTCTGTTCGAGCCGCGATTTCAAACCATCGGGATGGAGATGGCCGGGCATGCCGGCGACATCTGCAGCGTGGGCCGGCGCTGCATCGCGGCGGGATTTTCATCCGGCCGCGCGTTTTCGGCGCGTTTCCCAACCCTTTTTGGCGGCGGCGGAGCGATCGGCGGCGCTTCGGCTCGAACCGCCTTTCTTGCCGCCCTTGCGCGAGGATTCGTGCGTGTCCTTCTTGCCGCGGCCCGAGCCCGATTTGTTGCCGCCGCCCGATTCCTTGTTCACCGTCGCCCAGGCACGGCTCTCGGCTTCCTTCTTGCCAACGCCGCGCTTCTCATAGCCTTGCTCGATATGCTCGGCCTTGCGTTTCTGCTTGTCGGTGTAGCTGGACTTGTCGCCGCGGGGCATCGCTGTTCTCCTTAGCTCTCCCGTTTCGAACCGGGGACGGCGCAGGAAGTTCCACATCGAGCGCGTCGCATGGGGGGATAACCGTCCGGATTTAACCTGCGTTAGCAGCTTCGCCGAAACTCGTCCGTCGGGCTGCTCGCTAGGGAACTTCGAAGGCGTCCGGACGTCGCTCGGGTGCGGGTGGGGCAAGAAGGAGCCCCGAATGATCAACGAACGCGACGCCCACACCGAACAGCCAAGCCTCGACGGGCGCGGCGCAATCATCACTGGCGGCACGACGGGTATCGGACGCGCGATCGCCATTCTCCTCGCAAGTTATGGCGTGCGGGTCTTCGTCTGCGGCCGGACGCCGGAGCACCTCGACGATGCGCTCAAGCGTATCGACGAGGTCGGCGAGGGCGATGGCATCAATGTCGACCTGTCGGTAGCCGAGGATGTCGACCGCTTCTTCGAGGCGGCCGAGGCCTATCTCGGCACGATCGACATCGCGGTCATCAACGCCGCCATTCCTGCCGCGGCGCTGGCCGACAGCGGCGAGAGCGAGACGCGCTATCAGCTCGATACCGATCTTACCGCATATCTTATCTGCGCTCAGGAGGCCGCCCGGCGGATGTCCGCGGGGAGCGATATCATCTTCATCGGTTCGATGTCGGCGGTCTCGAAGGGCCCCGGCAGCTCTATCTATGTCGCCGCGAAGTCCGGTATCCAGGGATTTGTTCCTTCGTTCAGAAAGGAACTGGCCGAAGAGGATATCAAGGTCGGGTTGATCGAGCCCGGTTTCACCGGCGCCGATTTCCAATATCCGGAGTTTCCGCCCGAGAAGCAGCGTGAGCTCATCAACGCCGACAAGATGCTGCGCGCCGAAGATATCGCGGCGGCCACATATTTCATGCTGACGCAGCCGCGCCGCACCGCGGTGTCGCTCATGCGCGTCGAGACGCGCCTCGAGCACCCCTGAAAAAATATCCCGGCCCAGGATCTCACTTCATCATAAGGATCATATCATGACTGCATCGACTTTTTCCTCGCACGACATTCTCAAGAACCCCGCCGCGCTGATCGGCGCGACTGCGATCGGCTTCGCGGTCGGCCTTGCCGCCAATCTCGGTCGCAAGGCCGTCGTCCAGGGCGTCACCGCGGCGCACGGCGAATGGGACGAAGGGCTCAAGGCCGAGCATCGCGCCACGCTCAAGATTTTCGATGCGATCGAAGCGACCGGCGAGAAGAACGGCATGCGCCGCAACATGTACCTGATCCAGCTGAAGCATGCCCTTTCGAAACACGCCTTCGAGGAGGAGAATGTCGTGTATCCCGCGATGCGCGATCATGGGCAGGTCGAAGACGCCGACCAGCTGATCCACGATCATGGCTATGTAAAACAATATCTCTTCGACCTCTCCGAGATGGACGTGTCGAATCCGGCGTGGATCGGCAAAGTCCGGGATTTCCGGCGCGACCTCGAGAAGCATATCCGCGCGGAAGAGGAAGAGCTTTTTCCGAAACTGCGCGATGCGCTCGGCGAAGCGGGAAATGCGCATGTGACGAGCGTCATGAACAAGGCCGGTTTCGCGGCGGCCTGAGACGCTGCTGCGAATGGCAGTCAGCAGCCGACGCCCGGTGTCGACCGCGCATCCCGGGGCGGCAGTCGCTGCCGCCCCGGAATGCGCGGGCTGACAATCGCTAGCGCTAGCCGGACGCAGGCTCCTGGACTTTGACGCCGGCGCGCCGCGTGCGCGAGCGAAGAATTTGATTGGCCATTGCCTCGAAAACCGCTGCCGATCGGAGGCTGCGGTTCCTCACCTGTTCAAGGTCGGTCGACGCCGCCTCTGCTCTGCAGATCTCCGCCTGCGCCTGATAAAAGTCGAGGGTGTCCGACATGCGATCTCCTTTTGTTGCAGCAGAAACAGGGTGCGTGGTGTGAGAGCCAGCCGTGGAAAATGTCGGCGCTTTTTGCTTGAGACGGCGAAGCTGCGCGGCCGGACGAAGGTCAAGCCGCGCCGGGAACGCGCTGCGTGGACGGTCGGTAGCGGCGGTCCGGCCCCAAGCTGAGGGAGGTCGCTGTCACGAGCACTGCCGTCAGATGCCGCGCGTCAGCCCCCCGCCTTCGCATCGAGATCGACCTGCAGCTCGCGCGGCCAGTGGCGCAGCGCCCGGCACGCCTCGATAAAGGACTTGGCATCGCCAGCCTTTTCAAGGGGAATGCACGCGTCGTCGAGGTCGCTACCGATGCCGGCCGCGTCAAAGATCGGCGCGGCTTCGGCGCTGAAGCCGATAAACTTGCAATGGGCAAAAGCGTCGGAGGCGAAATCCTTGGCAGCGGCGTCGGCGGCAAGCTCGGCGGCGCCTTCTTCCGAAACCAGGATCGCAACCGCGTCGAAGAGCACCGAAGGTCCGCCATCGATCTTGTGGCGCGCCGCCACCTTCGTCCCGTCGGCGAGCGCGACCCCGCCAATCTTCGCCGCCACGACGTCGTACATCGCACCCTCGGCATCGAGCGCCTTCACCAGCGCCTTGAACAGGGTCGGGTTGGCGCCATCGCTCAGCAGGATGCCGACCTTGCGGCCCTTGAAACTTGCCGGACCGTTCTTGAGGATACTGAGCGGATCTGATGCCGGCAGGTCGGTGATCGGCGCGCGCGCCGCCGGGGCGGCGTCGGGCAGGGGGATGCCGAGCCCGTCGGCAACGGTGGCGGCAAGCCCCTCGTCGACATTGCGCAGATGCGAGACGGTGCGCGCGCGAATATCCGGGCGCTCGACTTTCGAGAGTTCGAACACCAGTGCGTCGCCGATATGCTTTTGCTCGATCGGTGTCTGGCTTGTGAAGAACTGGCGCGCCTGGCTGTAATGGTCGGCGAAGCTTTCGGAGCGAACGCGCTGCTTCGGCCCGTTGGGTTCGTCGGCAAAGCTGGTAAATCCGCGCACCGGGTCCTCGCGGGGGCCGCCTTCGGTGGGGCCCCAGCTGTTCGGCTCGTAGTTCACGCGGCCGACGGGGTTGCGCATCGCCATGTGGCCGTCTTGCTGGAAATGCGCCATCGGGCATTTCGGCGCATTGATCGGGATGTGGGTGAAGTTCGGACCGCCGAGGCGCTTGATCTGCGTGTCGAGGTAGGAGAAGTTTCGGCCCTGCAGCAGCGGATCGTTCGAAAAATCGATGCCCGGCGGGACATTCTGCGTACAGAAGGCGACCTGCTCGGTTTCGGCGAAGAAATTGTCGACAACCCGGTCGAGGACGAGACGTCCGATCACACGGACCGGCACAAGTTCCTCGGGAATGATCTTGGTCGCATCGAGAATGTCGAAATCGAAGCTGTCGGCGAAGTCATCGTCGAAAAGCTGCACGCCCAGCTCCCACTCGGGGAAGTCGCCGGCATTGATCGCGTCCCAGAGGTCGCGTCGGTGAAAGTCGGGGTCGGCGCCGTTGATCTTGACCGCTTCGTTCCAGACAACCGACTGCAGGCCCTGCTTGGGCTTCCAGTGAAATTTCACGAACACCGCCTTGCCCTCGGCGTTGACGAGGCGGAAGCTGTGGACGCCGAAGCCTTCCATCGTCCGGTAGGAGCGCGGAATGGCGCGGTCCGACATGATCCACATGATCATGTGGAAGCTCTCGGGCATCAGGCTGACGAAGTCCCAGAAATTATCGTGCGCCGACTGCGCTTGCGGAAAACCGCGGTCGGGCTCGGGCTTTACCGAATGGACGAGATCGGGAAATTTCATCGCGTCCTGGATGAAGAATACGGGAATATTGTTGCCGACGAGGTCCCAATTGCCCTCCTGCGTATAGAGCTTGACGGCGAAGCCGCGGACGTCGCGTGCGAGATCGAAGCTGCCTTTCGAGCCCGCGACGGTCGAGAAGCGGACGAAGGCGGGCGTCCGCTCGCCGACCCGCTGGAAGATATCCGCACGGCTATATTCCGAGAGACTGTCAGTGAGCTCGAAAAAGCCGTGGGCGCCGAAGCCGCGGGCATGAACCACACGCTCGGGAATACGCTCATGATCGAAGTGGAACATCTTCTCGCGAAAATGAAAATCCTCGAGCAGGGTCGGCCCCCGCGCACCCTGTTTCAGACTATTCTGGTCGTCGGCGACCGGAGCGCCCTGCTGCGTCGTCAATGCCGGCGCGCCGGATTCGGTCGTCTGCCGGGTCTCGCCGCCTTCGCCCTGGGCTTCGCCGAATGTTCGGCTGATCGGCGCGTCGCCGGGAATCGCGGGTGCCTTGACGGGGCTCTCGCCCGCCACATCGACCGCGTCGATGTCGGCGGGGGTCGTCGAGGCGGAGGCCTTGCCAGCGCCGGTGCTTGCGGGCGGGTTATCGCTCCGCGCCGTGGGGCTCGAATTTTTCGGTGTTTTCGTCGATGCGGCGCTTGGCATGTTCTTTCTCCGGCACGGGGGAGCCGCGGCGCGCGCAAGAGGACGCGCCGCGGCAGGGAGTAGCAACTCAACCGGTTGGAGCGCTCGAAGTTGCCGAATTTCGCGCACGACTAACCTGTGTTATGACGATTGCTGATCTCCCTTCGCGCGGCCACGCCTGGCGCCGCCAAGGGTCTCCCGAAAAGCTGCTCACCAGCCTGAGGTTCCTTTCCGCTCCTCGTGCGGCGGCCGGTGGAAAGCGTTGTTTTCCTCGCCGGCGACGCTGAACGGTTGACGCGAGCCGCTGCTGCCGATCTCGTGCATGCGGCTGAAAAAGCTCCGTCAGGACGTGACGCGGATGCACGTCCGGGGCGACGCCAGGACAGGAAGCCATGACAAGGTGCAACATTCGAAGTCGCGGAGCATTGTTCGGATAGCAGCACAAAGGAGCTCTCCGAATGGCCGATTCCGAAATCCTCGCCTCACGCCGCATCCTCATCATGGCTGCGGACGGTTTCGAGCAATCCGAACTCGAAGAACCGCTCGAGCGGTTGCAGGACGCCGGCGCCGCTGTCGATCTCGCATCACTCCAGATGGGGGACATCACCGGCTGGGACGAGGATGACTGGGGAGACGAGATCGAAGTCGACCTCAAGATCGCCGACGCGGCCGCGGACGACTATGACGCGCTCGTGCTTCCCGGCGGGCAAATCAATCCCGACCTGCTGCGCATCGATGCAGACGCGATTGCCCTTATCCGGTCCTTCGCCGACGCAGGCAAGCCGATCGCGGCCGTCTGTCATGCACCGTGGCTACTGATCGAGGCCGGGCTCGCCAAGGGCCGGCGAATGACCGGCTATAAATCGATCCGCACCGACCTGTCGAACGCCGGCGCCGAGGTGGTCGACGAGGCCGTCGTGATCGACGGCAACATCATCACCAGTCGCTGCCCCGATGACCTGCCGGCGTTTTGCGATGCTATCGTCGCGGCGCTGCGCGACACGGGTTGAGCGCTCGAGAGGGTCGGCCCCTCGATATCGGGCCGCTCGCATGACAGCGGCCGGACATGATGAAAGCTGGGGTGCGTTTAGCCACCCCCGTCACATACGGCTGCGCGCGCCGATACGATAGGGTCCCCGTCGCGCGTCCAATGCGCGGCCTTTCCAGCTAAGCTCGACTATTCCTTCGGCGAGCATCTTGTCGACCGCACCATGCACCTCTGCCATCCCTGGACGCCAGTCGCTTTCCGGGGGCAATCGCACGGGCGGCTTCGCTCGGACAGATGGTGGCACCGAGCGGCCGCGCTGCCAGCAGTTCCAGTATCGCGGCGCGCGCATCGATCATTTGTTCCGCGGCCGGCCGCGCTTTCCCCGGCCTGTTGTCATGGGATCGGGCTTTGGAGGTCGCTGCCAGCCGCGCGGCGGCGTCAGACGCTGCTGGCTGGTGCCGAGGCCCATCGCGCCGGGCCGCTGCCGTTCGAGACCGTTCAGATCGGCCGTTTCTGCCTCGCTGGCGGACGCGCCGCCCCGGATCAGGCTGATCTTGTCCCGGCAGCGCCGCGCCTCCTCGAAGTCGAGCGCGATTACCGCCGCGTCCATTTTACGCTGCAAGTCCCGGAGCGTCTCATTCATGACTGCAGGGTCCATCAAGGAGGTTCGCCGGCCGGGAGAGGCAAGCTGCCAGCACCGCCCGCCTCAGGCCCCCGGCACCGGCGGGGCGGGGCTGATCAGGGACAAATCTTCTCTCCCAACCTCGTAATAGCTCGCGACCCTGTCGGCATAGGCCTGGTCGAAGACCGGTGGATTGGCCGCCCAGCTGGGACCGCCTTCGAGTACACGGCGGTCGATCGTCACGGTGAAGCTATCCGACGTCGCCTCGAACGCGAGAAGTTCGAAGGGGAGAGGATAATAGGCTTTGCCCATGCCGAGAAATCCGCCGATCGAAAGAATGGCGTAGACCGTCTGGCCGCTCCGTTTGTTGATCATGAACGCATGGACTGATCCAAGCTTGTCGCCATCGCGCGTCCTCACCGCCATGACATCGACCTTGTTCGACTGGATCAGCAGCTGGGTGGGTTCGTCCGGTTCGGGCACAAGGCGCTTCCTCTATCGGTTTCAGAAATAGTGTCCCTGTTTCAACATCCGAAAGCGGCGCTTGTTCCGCTCGCCCGGCCGGCAACAGGGGGAGTTTGAACGTCGCCGCAGTGTCCCTGCGGGAGCTGGACCGCCGCGATTGCGATCAGGCGACGGGATAGATGCCGTGAAGAACGGTATCGAAATGGCTCTCGATCGTCGTCGTGCACCCGCAAGCGGTCTCGCGCAGCGCTGCTTCATCCTTGATGATGAACATGCCCCGGCGCGTCGCAATCATATTCTCGGCGCGCAGCCGGCCGATCACACGCGTCACGAAGGTCCGGCCGACCCCCAGCATTTCGGCCAGTTGCTCGTGCGTGAGCTCGATCTCCGGCTTGCGGGTGCGGCCCGCAGCCGCGAGCAGCCATTTTGCTGTCCGCTGCGAAATCGTGTGCGTGGCGTTACAGGCGGCGGTTTGGAATACCTGGGCAAGAAGACAGTCGGAATAACGCGAAAACCAGTGCCGCAGGGTGATGGAGTCGAGCTTGGCATGCTCGAGCGCAGACGTCTTGATCCGAAGGAAGCGGCCGCTGAAGCGGACCTGCGCGGTTGCGAAGGCCGGAACCTGGCCGTTGGACACAATACCGCCGATTGCGCCTTCGCTTCCGACGAGCGCGACCTCGACGGCAACGTCGTCCTCGACCGAAATACAGAAGGCCGCCATCGCGGGCCCGCATGGGAACCAGGTGTGCACGACTTCGTCGCCCGCGTGCTGAAGCGTCTCATGCGCTTCGAGGTCGAAGACCATCATGTGCGGCGCGAGGCGCCGGCGATCGGCGTCGCTCAATGTTGCCAGCAGTCCATTGCTGACTAGATCGTCTTCGCCTGGCCTCGACATAATCTCTCCCGCTGCGGATGACCGTGAACTTCTATCTGTCCACAAGTGGACGGACACCTCCGAGACCATATGTTACCGGTGAACATAACTCCCCAGCGATATCAGCCTCGGTACATCCCGCAATCCGGTCGGGGCCGCAATCGTTCCGCTGCTATCCGAAACAGCAGGTGTTTATTTGCGCTCCCCCTTTGTCATGAAGTCTCCCAGCGCTTCGAAAAGCTTCGGCGTGCAAGCGTCTTTCCCTCGGCGGGTATCCCTCGCCCAAGCCGCCTCTGGTCGTCCGATCAGGGGGCGTCCCCGCGCATGACGAGCCTCGGCACGGACAAGGTCGATCTCACCAACTGTGATCGCGAACCGATCCAGATTCCCGGTAGTATCCAGCCGCACGGCGCGATGTTTGTTGTCGATCCCGAGAGGTTCCAGATCCTGTTCGCCTCGGCGAATGCGGCAGCGCTGACGGGCTATGAGGGGGCTATTGTCCGCGGGGCCGCATTGCACACCATAATCGGCGAGCAGGCGGTGCACGAAATCCGCAACGCATGCGCGAAGTCGGGTGGCGGAGAGATTGCAGGCATCGAGCTCGGCTTGACCGTCGGGCGATCGATGCAACCGATGGACGTCGTGGCTCACCGCCACCAGGACCGCGTCCTCATCGAAATCGAGCCGTCTGTCGATGGCGGCCAGAGCGCCAAAAAGGCGCTCGATCTCACACATGGGCTGGTTCGGCGGATCGGGGTCGAGACGGATCTCGCCAATCTTGCCAAGGCCGGAGCCCGTCTGGTCCGGACCATGCTCGGATACGACCGGGTCATGATCTACCAGTTTCTTCATAATGGCGCCGGGCGGGTCATAGCAGAAGCAAAGCGCGCGGATTTGCAAAGCTTCATGGGCCAGCATTTCCCCGCGTCCGACATTCCGTACCAGGCGCGGCGGCTTTACGAACTCAACGCCATCCGCATGATCAGCGATACCGGCTATGCGCCGATCCCGCTCGAACCTCCAATCGCGCCGGACGAGCAACCGGTCGACATGTCCTTCGCCCAGCTTCGCTCGGTGTCGCCGATCCACTGCGAATATCTGCAGAATATGGGCGTCAGTGCTTCGATGTCGATTTCGATCCTCGTCGATGGCGAGCTGTGGGGTCTGATTTCCTGTCACCATGACACGCCGCGCATCATTCCAGTTTCTCTCCGCCTCGGAGCAGAGCTCTTCGGCCACTATTTTTCGCTGCAGGTCGCGGTTGCCGAGCGCCGCGCGCATATCGTCGCGTCGGGGCTGGCACGCGAGCGTCTCGACAAGATTCTCGCCGGCCTGTCGGTCGATGAAACTCTGTTGCAGGGCCTGCGCGACCATCTCGACGATTTCACCGCGCTGTTCGATTGCGACGGTGTCGGCATCTGGGCGCAGGAGCGATGGGCATCGAGCGGTCGGGCGCCCGCGGCGGATGAGGCCTTGACGCTGGTTCGCTATCTCGCCGGAGAGGGACAGCGGCATCCCCGATCGGAATCCTCGAAGCTCGGTCTGTGGCACACGCAAAGCCTGGCGCAGATCGAGGAGCTCGACGGTTTTGGTGGTGCTGTAGCCGGCGCGCTCGCCATCCCGCTCACCTCGACGCCGCGCGATTATCTTCTCATCTTCAGGAGCGAAGAGGCGCACCGCATCGAGTGGGCCGGCGAGCCGACCAAGAAAATCCTCTCGACCCCCAACGGCGATCGGCTGACGCCGCGCGGCAGCTTCGAGACCTGGCGCGAGGAGGTCCGCGGACAATGCAAGCCCTGGACCGAGACCGATCTTTCGGCCGCCGACACGGTGCGGACCTATCTGCGCGATGTGTTCCTCAAACAAAATGAAATAACGGCGGAAGAGCGCGGGCGCCTCGAGCATCGGCGCCGCGTCCTCAACGACGAGCTCAATCACCGCGTCAAGAACATCATCACGCTGATCAAGTCGATCGCGGTACAGACAGGTGCCCATGCCGAAAGCGTCGCGGGCTATTCCGCGTCGCTCGAAGGGCGGCTTCGCGCCCTCGCATTTGCCCATGATCAGTCGCTGAGCGCCACGGTCGGAGGAGATCTGGCGACCCTGATAGAAGCGGAAGCGGGGCTCCATCGTTACGGCCCCGATCCCGAACGGGTGCTCGCCGCGGGCGACAAGGTCCGGCTGAACGATCGTGCCTTCGGGGTCATGGCACTGGTCATCCACGAGCTGATGACCAACGCCGCGAAATATGGCGCTCTGTCGGTGCCGGGCGGCAGGCTGCAGATCGAATGGACGTGCAGCGAAGCTGGCGGATGCACGGTAAGCTGGACGGAGACCGGCGGGCCGACGGTCGCGCCGCCGAAACGCGAGGGCTTTGGATCGAAACTCATCCAGACGACTATTGTCTACGATCTTGGGGGGCGCGCGGACATCGCCTATCCTTCGACCGGGATGACCGCGAGGCTGGTTATTCCCGCCAGGCATGTGTCGCTCGTCAGCGAGGATGCGCCCGAGCTCGACACGCCATCGGCGGTGCTGAGCGAACGGTCGCTCTTAGGCATGTCGATCCTGCTCGTCGAAGACCAGTCGCTGATTGCGCTCGATACAGAGGATCTGCTTCGCCGGATGGGCGCGCGCGACGTGCGCCTGTCGCCCGATGCGGCGCACGCTGTCCTGACCCTTGAGGACTTCAGGCCTGACGCCGCCATACTCGATTATAATCTCGGCGAAACAACGTCGGAAAACGTCGCCGAACGATTGCTGACGATGGGCGTGCCGTTCGTGTTCGCGACGGGCTATGGCGACAGCGTGATGATCCCCGAGCATCTCAGGGCGATCCCGGTCGTCCGAAAGCCCGCCAGCATGACGAGCCTTGCGGTGCAGATTGCCGATGCGCGCCGGATTGTGGCGGACAGTTGATGGAAAAATATCCAGCGCGCGCACAATTGCGCTTGGCCACGGCCGACTGTCATCGACGTGTCGACACGGTCTTCTCCGCGGCTGACCTCGGCGAGCTTTCCTCATATGCTGACTTTCTGCGCGCGCAGGCTGCTGCACTTCTGCCTGTGGAGGAGGCGCTCGAAGACGCCGGCGCTGCCAGCCTTTTTGCCGACTGGCCGTCGCGCAGACGCGGCGCTCTGCTCGTGGCCGACCTTGCCGGCCTTGGCTTCGCACCGCCCGCTCCCGTCGGTCGTCCGTGGCTCGCCACGCCGGCACAGGCGATCGGCGCGCTCTATGTGCTCGAGGGATCGCGCCTCGGGGGCGCCTTGCTGAAGCGTTCGGTACCCCCGCACCTGCCGTCAGAGTTTTTGGGGGGCATGTGCTCTGCATCCTGGCAAGCCTTGCTGGTCTTGATGGACGCGATGCTGGATTCGTCCGAAAAGCTCGCTGCCGCGATCGAGACCGCGCGGCGCGTTTTCGGCTTGTTCGAACTGGCCGGCCGGCTTCACGTCGATCCGGGGACCGCCGCCGCATGAGCGAAGACGGCGACTCTCGCCGATGCGGAACTTGCGTCTGTTACACGTGTTGATAGCGCAGCACGGGACCCGCGGAGATCTGTGGTTTGCCGCACCCATGTGCGAGGAAGGGGAGCCGGGCGGCTCCCCTTTACCCTCAGCTTAGCGATCACGGCGGCCGGCTTGTCTGCGTCGGTGGTCTCGGCGCAGGTGGCTTCTCAGGCCTGGTCCGCATTTCGACCGGAGAAGCCAGGCTATTCGGCCTCCGCCGCGATGGCAGTTTAGCACGGCTTTGAAGACCTGACCTTCGAACAGTGAAGGACTGCCCGGCCGCGGGCGGCCACGCTCAGAGACGCCGCAGGACGCGGCGCTTGTGCTCGATCGCGGCCAGGATCAGCTCGGCGCGCGAAAGTCTGCCAAAGAGACGAACGAATTCGGGGTCGGAAATGCTGGTGGTAGGATTGAGCGTCAACCAGTCGGCAGCTGCCGTATAGTAGGTCGGCCGGCCTGTCAGCGTCTCCGCTACGGCGTCAAGGTCGGCGCCGGGAGTGTCGAGAGCGGCGCCGCGCCGGCAGAGTTCTTCCTCGACCTCGGCGAGGTCCGCGCGGCTCAGCAGCGGCCAGCGATCGTGAAAGTCCGGCCATTCCGGTACAGCGACGGTCCAGGGAATATTCTCCATGACCCAGTCGGCGATCCGGGCAGCACGCTCATTCATTCGCTGCATCGGCGGCGCCGCCGGGATGGGAGCTGCCATCCGGCTCTGCTGCACGCGATCGAGATTTGCCATATTCTGTGTCCCCACGCCGGTCGTTCGTTGATTGCGGCTTCAGCTGCCGACCAACGCGCCCGCGCGGCGATGGTTGCGCTGGCGCTGCGAGGAAAACGAGACGTTCGGAGACAGCTTCCTCGACAGCGTCTTCGGCGTGTCACGCGGCCGGTTCCATGCGGCACTCGCGCAGCAGGGCGGTATCCCTCGGGAGGGCCCGGCGCGCACTTGCCGGAGAATGGCTCACGGATCGGCACGCGACCCCCGGGCGTAGGTGAGGGACGCGGCAACGACGCGCTCCGGCAGCGGCAATTCAGGTCGGTGCGGGCCGGGCGATGCGGGGCCCCGACCTGGTGTCGCGCGCGGCACCGCGCTCGGATCGCAGGACGTGGATCCGGGATATCTTCACGGGCGTCTCGTTCAGCCTTTCCATGACGGCTGACCAGAAATCGACCTCATGGTCCGCGCCGCGCTCACTGGACCAGCCGATCTGACGCTCGACGACGGTGGCGGCGGCGTCGGCATATCGCTGACGGAGGCTGCTGGCACAGCGGAGGACGCCGGATTCGGTTTGCGGGTACATTTTCATTCTCCCGAGGAACACGGCCCGATCAATCGTGCGGCCAATGGCAGGTGACGCGTTTGCCAAAATTGCGTGGTGCCATGGCTGCAGGGCGGGGCGGTGCCTGTTTAGGGCTTCCTAGCCTACACCCTCGTCTCTCCTTGGAATACTGATGCAGGTTGGCTTATCGTGCAGAAAGCAGCCCGACGGGGCGATTTCTTGGCGAATACGGGTGGCGGCTCGAAAATTCCTTCATCGCGCGCGCGGATTGAAGATCGCCGCAGTTTGTTGCCTGCGCCCGTCGCCGTGCCGGCGGCCCGGATGAGGCCGATGAGAGCGGGCATCCTATCTGTTTGCGGATATCCGTTCGGTTTCTCCCGCTCTCCCATCGTTTTAACGGGCCTCCCGCCCGCAGCTTCCAGGAGACAAAAGAGCATGGATCGACCGCTGGAATTGCTCATGCCGCGCACGACGGCGAGAAATTCGAATGTTTAAGCGCGCAGTTCGTCGGCACCTCTCCCCGAAACTGCCGCTATCGGCGAACTCCGGGTTCGCCTCGAGCACCGCCGCGCCGAGCAGCGCCCTGAGCTAAAAGACGATAGCGTCGTCGAGCAGGGAACTTTTCAGGGCCTCCCATGTCCCCTTCTTCTGCACGCTTTCGCCGCGCCGGCCGCGCGTCGTCAGGGCTCCCTGCCTGCGCGCTCGCAAGCCGCGCCGCAGGGAGGCCTGTTCACGCTGGTGCCCAGTGAATGTCGACGGGGAGCTCCGTGCCGGCCAACACCCGCCCGACCGGAAGAGAAGAGGCCGGGCCCTGCCTGATCGCAGTCTCGATCACCGCGCGCTTCTCGTCGCCGGTCACGGCAATGACCAATGCGCGTGCCGACGTGATCGCGGCCAGGCTGAGTGTGACGCGCGCCACCGGTGCCTCGGAGGGCAACGGATCGGGCATCACGCCTAACGCGCGCCGTTCCTTGGGTCCGTTGACGGCTTCGTCGAAATCGGGGCCCGGAAATATCGAAGCAGCATGCCCGTCACGGCCGACGCCCAGAAGGCAGAGGTCGAGCGGCCAGTGCAGGTCCTGCATCAGGGCATCGGCCGAGCGTCCCGCCGACTTATAGTCGGCAATGGCGTTCGGCACGACCGGGATAACTCGCGCGCCCTTCGGCAGGAAATACTTCGCAAGGGCGGTTACGTTGCTGAGCGCGTCGCCGAGCGGGACGATGCGCTCGTCTCCGGGAACGATGGTCACGCGCCGCCAGTCCAGTTTCGCCGATGAAAGCTTTTCGTAGATCGGGATCGGGGTTTTTCCCCCGGCAAGTGCGATGACGGCGGCGCCGCGCGCATCGATGGCGCTTTCTATGATGAAGCCGATATCACCGGCAACGGCTGCCGCCATTTCCGCCGCAGTATCATATTCCCACCATTCGACTTCGTCGCTCACATATATTTCCTTTGATTGGCAATGAGCGGCTTGCGAGGGCATGCGCGGGGCTGTTCCACGAGCCTTCCTAATCGCTTCGCCGCCCAACTTTACGCGTCCGAAGGGCCCACTTCGCGGCAAGGTAGCGAAGTCTACGAACGGATGAGATGGTCGAATGCCGAAAGCCCGGCCTTCGATCCTTCGCCCATCGCGATGACGATCTGCTTATAGGGCACGGTCGTCACGTCGCCCGCGGCGAAGATGCCTGGCTGGCTGGTCGCGCCGCGCGCATCGACCTCGATCTCGCCGCGGTCGCTCAGCGCGACTGCGCTGCCCAGCCATTCGGTGTTCGGGATCAGACCGATCTGGACGAAGATGCCTTCCAGTTCGACAAGATGCTCCTCGTCCTTATTACGGTCGCGATAGCGCAGGCCCACGACCTTCTCGCCATTGCCGAGGACTTCGGTGGTGAGCGCCGAGGTGATGATCGTGACATTGGACAGGCTGCGCAGCTTGGTCTGGAGCACCGCGTCGGCACGAAGCTGACTGTCGAACTCGATCAAAGTCACATGCGCGACGAGGCCGGCCAAGTCGATCGCCGCCTCGACGCCCGAATTGCCGCCGCCGATCACCGCGACGCGTTTGCCCTTGAACAGAGGGCCGTCGCAGTGCGGACAATAGGCGACGCCCTTGTTGCGATATTCGGCTTCGCCGGGGACGCCCATCTGGCGCCAGCGCGCGCCGGTCGACAGGATCACTGTCTTGCCCTTCACGCTTGCGCCGCTCTTCAGCTTCACTTCGTGTAGGCCGTTGGCGCCACCGGGGATCAATTCGGCGGCTTCCTGCACATTCATGACGTCAACGTCATAATCCTTCACATGCGCTTCCAGCTGCGCGGCGAGCTTCGGTCCTTCGGTGTGCTGGACCGAGATGAAATTCTCGATCCCCAGCGTGTCGAGCACCTGCCCGCCGAAGCGTTCGGCGACGACGCCGGTGCGGATGCCTTTGCGTGCGGCATAGATCGCCGCAGCGGCGCCGCCGGGCCCACCGCCGACGACGAGCACGTCGAACGGCTCCTTTGCGGCGATCTTTTCGGCGGCGCGCGCGACAGAGCCGCTGTCGAGCTTGGCGACAATCTGTGCGAGGTCCATGCGGCCTTGCCCGAAGGGTTCGCCGTTCAAGAATACCGCCGGAACCGCCATGACCTTGCGGCGCTCGACCTCGTCCTGAAACAGCGCGCCGTCGATCGCGGTGTGGCGGATGTTCGGATTGAGCGCGGCCATGATGTTGAGCGCCTGCACGACGTCGGGGCAATTCTGGCATGACAGCGAGAAGAAGGTTTCGAAGACGAAATCGCCTTCGAGGGCGCGCACCGCGTCGAGCAGTTCGGCCTCTTCCTTCGGCGGATGCCCACCAACATGGAGCAGCGCGAGGATAAGCGAGGTGAATTCATGCCCCATCGGGAGGCCCGCGAACACGGCTTCGGCGCGGCCTTCATCGGCGCGGATCGCGAAGGATGGGCGGCGGGCGTCGTCGCCGTCGAACCGCGCGGTGACGAGGTCCGACTGCGCCGCGACTTCTTCGACAAGGCTGCGCATCTCGGTCGACTTGGGCGAGGCGTCGAGGCTCGCGACCAGCTCGATCGGGCGGCGGAGATTGCCGAGATAGGTCTTGAGCTGGGCGGTCGTATTGGCGTCGAGCATCGGCATGGGGAGAGCCTTTCGGACAGGAGCAGGGGTTCGCCGCTGGGAGCGGCGTCAGAATCTTGTGTTTTTTGAAGAAGCTAAGACCGGGCGAGCGCTGCCCGCCCGGTCCTCGCAAATCGGCTTAGATCTTGCCGACGAGTTCGATCGAGGGAGCGAGCGTTTCGGCGCCCTCTTCCCACTTCGCCGGGCAGACCTGGCCGGGGTTGGCGCGGACATAGACCGCGGCTTTGATCTTGCGGACCAGTTCTTCGGCGTTGCGGCCGACGCCTTCGCTGGTGATTTCCATCACCTGGATCACGCCGTCGGGATCGACGACGAAGGTCGCGCGGTCGGCGAGGCCCGAATCTTCACGCAGCACGCCGAAATTGTTGGCGAGGACGTGGTTCTGGTCGCCCAGCATGTGATAGTTGATCTTGCCGATCGCCGGCGAGCTGTCATGCCATGCCTTGTGGCTGAAATGCGTGTCGGTCGACACCGAATAGACTTCGACGCCCAGGCCCTGAAGCGTGGCATATTGGTCGGCAAGGTCTTCGAGCTCCGTCGGGCAGACGAAAGTGAAGTCGGCCGGATAGAAGAAGAAAACCGCCCACTTGCCCTTGGTATCGGCGTCCGTCACGGGGACGAACTTGCCTTGGTAGTACGAGGTGGCGTTGAACGGCTTGATCGAGCTTCCGATGATACCCATGGGAGAGTGTTTCCTTTGTTTGCTGCACTGCAAAATGATTTGCAGGGCGCCAGCTATGCGGACTGGCGCGTGCACTCAACTCCAATTTTCCGGGCACACTTATCGGTTAAATCGATCAAGGAGACTGGGGACTGAAAGTCTGTTCGGGGAGACCGAGATTAGGAGCAGATGCTCTTTGCGCCTGCGAGCAGGTCAATAACCTCTGCGTCGAATCGGTCGGGTGCAAGGGGGGTGATCTTTCGGAACCGGCGCGCGCAGTAGGCGGCGCGCGGCCCGAGGTCAGGGACGTCGCGAAAGTTTAGCGCAGCGCCTGATTGCCCGCCGACGAGGTCAGGCATGTCGGCGATGACTGTTCGCACAGTGAAGATAGCGCCCGGGCGAACCTCGGGCGGATAGCGCTCGTGCCGGCTGATACAAAGCGCCAGGTCATCCACTTGCCAATCGTCTGTCACAATCAACCTCGGGGCCGTTATGCAGTCCGATGCTGCTTCTATCATGTTCGGTGCGCGTCCGCATCTGCCAACTTACAGCGAGGATGATCCGCATTACGCATCATGAACTCTTGTGATCGCGCAATGGCCTAGCCCCACCCGAAGTCGAAAGATCGCGCCCCGGGCTCAGGAGATTTCCGGAAAACGGCTAATCTATGTGATTGCCCGCGGCAGCCGCCTTGATAGGTTCGCTTCAAGCCACATTCATGGCTAACCTCGCCGGTACGCCGGTCGCGGAAAAGCTGGCATTCCCGAAATCTGCCGACTTGTTCGCGTTTTTTTTTGCCGAACATGAACGCGCTTTGGTGAGGCCGCTCAGCGCTGCAGCACTGACACTTGCCAAATGAGAACATTAGCGGAACAATGCGCCTTTGAAATCCGAATCGGGGGTAACAGGTGGAAGTGCGGGCGAGAAGTTTTCGCGGGTTCAGCATTGTCGGGCGCGGAGTGACGCAGGAGACGGTCGATCGTGCCTGCATGCAGGTGGAAGCCCTACTTGAGGAGCAAGGCGTGGCGGCGGCCGAGCTACAGGCGCTGACCGAGCGATATAACGACCTTGGGACCGCCGGTGTCGATCTCGCGCGTCTCTCGGACGCTGAATGGCGCGGCTATGGCGTCGATCCAAAACATGTGGCGGTGAACAAACGGCTTCATCGATTGCTTCAGTCCGTGCGAAAGCTGGGGTCGATTACTCCCTGCAGCTATCTGGGCTTCACCGCGCGGCCGGTATCCGCTCCATAACGGTCATCAAACAAATGAGCCCACGCTGCGCGCGCTTCGGTCCGTTCGCTTCGGCGTAGATCGAAGCGGTTGCCGGCTGCGAGCTTCGACTGAAGAAACTGGAAACCAGAGATGATCCTTGTGTCGATTTTGATGGCAACCGTCGTGCCCGCGGGCCAATCGTTTGAATGCACACCCACTGCGGTGTGGGACGGCGACGGACCGGTCTGGTGCGCGGAGGGGCCGCGTGTCCGATTATCGGGAATTGCGGCTCGCGAGACGGATGGAAGTTGCCGCCCCGGACATCCATGCCCCGCTGCCGACGCGTTTGCAGCGCGCGACCACCTCGTATCGCTGCTGGGGGAGCGCGCCGGTATCCGCTCGACCGGGCACATTGCGGTGAAAGGTTCGACGATGCGGTGCCGATCGGTTGGCGCGGCTGGCGGCAATCGCACCGCCGCATTCTGTGTCTCGCCGAAGTCCGGCGACATCTCCTGCGCAATGGTCCGGGACGGATATGCTGCGCGCTGGGACCGTTACTGGGGCAGGCACCGCTGCGAGTGACGGGATTGCCGGAGCATAAGAGGGAGACCGCTTCCGGCGGTAACCAACGCTTGTCCGGTTTCCCGCCGTTTTGTCGCCGCGATGAATGCGCAGTTTTATGGCTCGCCCGCGACATGGTCGGCAACCCATGCGCCCCGCGTTCCGCGCGGTTTCGGCGCGCCTCGCGTGGAATCGATCTCCGTCTGATGCTCAAGTTCGGAATTGAGCTCGGCGCCGAGGAGCAGGGCATAGCTGGCGAGGTAAATCCAGGTCAGGATGGCCGCGACCGCTCCGAGAGATCCATATGTCGCGTCGAAATGTGCAATGGACCGGGCATAGGCGCCAAAGCCTGACGCCAGCGCCAGCCAGGCCAGCGCGGCGAGCAGCGAACCGGGAGTGAGCCAAACCCATTTCGCCTTGCGGCGGCAGGGGCCATATCGGTACAGAAATGCTGCCGCTGCGGCACCGACCAGGCCGAGCACAGCGTGCGCGGCGATCTGAAGGAATTTTGTCGCAAGCGCATGGCCGTGACCGAGCGCTGCGTCCAACGCGCCAAGACCGGCGAGCAAAAGCGCGGTCGCTCCGGCGCTCGCCATCGCCGCCAGCGTCAACAATATGGCGAGCGCATTGAGACGGAAGATGCCGCGGCGCTCTTCCTCTTCATACGCGATATTCAGCGCGGTCATCAGCGCGCCAATGCCGTTGCGGGCGCCGAAGAGTGCGATGGCGAGCGCGGCGATCAGACCCCAGCCCTTGCCTTCGTCGGGCGCTGCGGAAAGCCTCAGCAACTGGTCTCCAATTGTGATCGCGACGCTGTCGGGCAGGAAATTCGCGAGCCTCCGGATGTGTTCGATGACCATCGAAGGATCGACGAAGAGGCCATAGGCCAGAAGCGTCGCGGCGAGGAGGGGCGCGACAGCAAGAAAAGCGTAGAAGGCGACACCCGCCGATATGAGGCCGAGATTGTCTGCCGAGGCTTCTTTAAAGCACCGGACGAGGACGGCCCGCCAGGCCGGCGCCGGCATTCGCCAGGGGCTCGCGGCGAGGCGTCCGGACTTCGCCGCCGCAGGCTTGCCGCTCCCGCTCGGTGAAAGCCGGCCTTTCATGTCAGTAGCGATCGAGGAGCGTCTCCACCGTCTTCCCGGTCGTGCCCTCTTTGCCCGCTTTACCCGCAATATCCTTCTCAAGCGCCGCGCGGATTTCGGCGATCTGCTGGTCGGTAAGATGCTCGATACCGACAAATTCGACGCGCGCCTTGTCGAGCGCACGGAGAATTTCATCGAGCTTCGCCTGCATGGCGGCTCCGTCGCGGTTCTGGCTATTCTGAATCAGGAAAACCGCGAGGAATGTAAGGACGGTCGTCGCCGTGTTGATGATCAGCTGCCAGGTATCGGAATATTGCATCCACGGGCCGGAAGCAGCCCAAATGACAACGAACAGCGTGGCGATAATGAAAGCGAGCGGCTGACCCATTATGCGAGCCGACTGGCTCGCGATCTTCGTGAAGAAACTGTCCATCATGCTTTCTGCGATAAGGTGCGGCGACGCCCGAAAGTTCGAGGAAGGGCACGTCGGCACCCGGGGTATCCGAGAGACGAATATCGCGCTGCACTCGTTCCGCCTTAATCGCCGCGATTCACCTAGGTTATGACGATTTCGCCGGGCAAAAATAGCCGTGTGGGCGCGACGAACGGGAACTCGCCTGTCGAGACAGCCGTTTCAACGGCGCCTCACGGGATCGATGAGCCTCCCTTCGCGCGCATCAGATCGGGGATCAGCACGTCCAGCTTCGCGATCGTGCTTGCGGCATCGCGGTGGTGAACGAAGATGCCGCCCGCACCCTCCCAGAGATGCGTGTGCTTCAGCTGGTCGTCGACGAGAATGTCGCCTTTTTGGGCATGATTGCGCTTGTCGACCGCCATTACGGTGAGGATCTGCGTACCCGGGAAATGCTCGGCCGCCCAACGGATTTTCTGGGCGGCCGCCCAGTTTCCGCGCGGCAGCCCGGTCAGGATAACGGGCACGAGGTGACGCACCGCTGCGAACAATTCCATCGCATCGGGCATCAGCGGCAGCGTTCCGTAAAAGTCGGGATGACGCGCTATCTCGCGCCAGAAACCGGAGATGCCATGTTTGCGCTCGTAGGCGCGCGGCGGCATTCCCAAAAGCTGTGCAGCGCCGCGCTCGAAATCGGCGAGCACGCCGTCGCAATCGAGATAAAGCTGCATCAGCGGCTCCATCGCTCGGGCTTGAGCGCGATCCCGATGGGGGGATAAACGCGCTCCCATCCGCGCGCGGCAATCGCATCGTTGCTCTCCTTCGCCTGCCTGCCGGGCCCCAGCGACCAGGTGATGTGATAGTGGCTGCCATCACCGCGGTCTGTCGTCCCATCGATGCGCACGACGAGCGCATGGACGCCCTCGCCATCGTCGACTTCGCCCACGACCTCGCCGAGCCGCGCGGTCGGAAGCGCGGTGCCTTCGTCGGTTCCGAAGCGCAGCGTCACATGATCCGCGACGAGCTTCGAATAGTGCGGCCTGAACTGCCTTAACAGGGCGTCGCGCTCCGAGGCCGGAAGGCGCCAGCCGGTGATGGTGCGGGACATTCCAATCTCCTCGTGCGGATCGGCACCTTTGCTTTCAACCCGGCCCTCGAGAAAAAGCTCCCCGGGGAGGGGCGAGCGCTCGCGTGTGCGGCGCGGACCGGCAAAGAACATGACCCACGTTAAGAAGACGATGTTTTCGTCGCATCAGCCGCCCTTTGGACGGAACAGGCCGCAGGGTCGCACGTCTCATTTATCATCCACCTCAGGAGATTGATCATGGCAGACGAACAGAAGGATCGTGAGCAGCAGGGCGGCGCCGGGCAGGACCGCGGCGGGCAGGCCCAGCAGGGCGGAACGAACGACAGTCAAATCCAGCAAGACCGCGGCCAGCAGAAGCAGGACCTGAATCCGGATCAGCAGAACCAGGGTCAGCAGGGGAGCGGCCAGCAGCCGGGGACCGGCGGCAGCGGTCAGGAACAGCAGGACGAACAAGGCAGCGGCCAGCAGGGCAGCGACAACAGCAATCGCCAGCAGGAACAGCAGGAAGCAGAACGGCGCGCCGAAGGCGAAAATCGCGGCCGCGACGAGAACGCTGGCGGCAATAACTGATACCCCACGGCGTCTCCTTCGCCGCTGGCCGGGTCCCTGGCGGGACCCGGCCATTTTTTTGACGGCGGACTTTCCCTCTCGGCGATCGGACCCATATCCACCACCGATGCGTGGCGCCAGATCCTTGCCTATTCGTCGAACTGCCGGGGCCGGACGGTAGCTCGTCGAATAAAGGTCGACCTCGCCGTAGGACGACGGGAACTCAAGGTTCATGTCTGAGGCATGCTCGTCCTGCATCTCGAGTGCCCTCGGAACAAGATCGGCGAGGGAGAGGGTTTGATGCGAGATTTTAGCGGAAGCCGGCTTTTCACAGCCTCGATCCTTCGCTTTCGGATTCTTCTGTTCGCCCTGGCCCTCGCACATGGGTCGCCTGCTGCGTCCGCGGCGGCCAACTCCGATCAGGTCGACCAGATCGTCAGGCGCCAGATGGAGTTGAACCGGATTCCGGGAGCGGCGGTGGCGATCGTCGAGCAGGGACGCGTCATCAAGATCGCAGCTTATGGTACCGCCAACATTGAATGGGACACGCCGGTCGGCCTCGATACGCGCTTCCAGCTCGCGTCAGCCACGAAAATGTTCACGGGGCTGCTCCTGATGCGGCTCGTCGAACAGAAAAAGCTTCGTCTCGACGATCCCTTGACGCGGTGGTTTCCGAACGCTCCCGCAAGCTGGTCGAGCATTCGGGTGAGGCAGCTTGCCGATCATACCTCGGGGCTCGCTGAACAGTTCGGCGCGACACGCGACGCGAAGCTCGACAAGATTGTCGCAACCGCCATGGCCGATCCGCTGGCCTATGCGCCCGGAACCGAGGCGCGCTACGGGTTCACGGATTTTGCCGTGCTGCGTGCCGTGATCGAGAAGGCAGGCGGTGATAGCCTGCCGCGGCTGATGACCTCCGAATTGTTCGATCCGCTCGGTTTGCGCGAAACGGGCTTCGCGAACATGAGCGATGACGGCACGGTCCGGATCGGCGATATCGTGCCGCGCCGCGTTCAGATCTATGGCCTGCAAGGCGACCGGCTTACGATCAGCGACTTCTTCTTCGCGCCGCAAGGCTATGGTGCGGGAGGACTTTATTCATCGATCGGCGACTTGGCCAAGCTGTTCGCGGCTATCGACGAGGGGCGACTGCTGCGGCCGGACAGCTTGAGCGAGGTCGAAATGCCGGCGACATTGGCGAACGGGCAGCGCGCGCCGTTCGGACTGGGCTGGATTGCGCGGCGATATCGGGGCACCGAAATTGCCGGACATAGCGGGGGCCCCGCGCTCGCCGACATCTGGCGCGCCGAGGACCGCAAGCTCACGGTCATCGCGCTGACGAACCAGCAGGTGCAACATCCCCTGCTGGCGGAGGCCATCATGGATATGATCCTGCCGCCCGTGCCGCCGGAGCCGATCGTCGCGGACAATCGACCCGAGATCGCGGCGAATATTCGCGCTGCTGTCGTCAGGGCCGCTGCCGGCGACGACAGCGCGGCCGCAAACGCCTTCGCACCGTCAGGGAAGAAGGCGGCTGACAGTCTGGTCTCGCCCTTTGCTCGCGCGATGCTTCGAGGCATGGGCCAGCTACAAACAGTTGAACTGATCGAAGTCAGACCGGATGGCGAGCGCAGATACCGGCTCGGCTTTGCGCATAAGGCCGTGGTGTGGCTCGCATCCGCCGAGGCCGATGGCCGACTGTCCCGCTTCCGTCCTGAGTGACATGGCCCTCCGGTCGTCGCTGATCATGGCCCCGCCATCCACTCGCAACGGCGGCGGGTTGGCGACGCGATGATAAGCGGCGTTAAAAGCGCGGTGAACACGGCCGCCGAATGAATATCGGTTGCCCGAATGACCATGCGGAGACCAACCGCACGGTGGGCGTCGGTGTGATCGGCTCTTCGAATGGCTTTCGGGACGTTCTGGCCGTGCCTGCGATGATGCGGTCTGGCCGGGCAGCGGCGGCCTGAAAATCAGAGGACGGCGCGAGAGGGACCAGTCTGCCCGCGCCGCCCTCATAATGCCGTGCGCAGTTGTGGGGACGCGCGGCACTTTGGAAAATTCCTATCGCTTTCGATCTCGCCGCATCTTCGTGACACGCAGGCCAGCAATGCCCGCGCGTGCGAGCGAGCGCCGCCAACTATCGAGTTCTTCCTGGCTGAGCTGGTACCTCCGGCAGGCGTCCTCGAGATCAAGGAGCCCTCCGTCGATCGCAGCAAGGACGTCGGCCTTGCGCCGGGCGACCCAGTGGGTCGTGGATGTTGCTGGCAGGTCCGCGATCGTAATCGGGCCCGTCGCGCCAGCAACCGATGTCGGTCTTGTTACCAATTCGAGCACCGCGAACTCTCCATTCGCGCGGCTGGCGCCGCTTGATGTGCCCCCCGCGCAAAATATGCGCGGGCGAGGTTAACGGAATCTTGCCAAATGCCGGCGTTTGCGACCAGCGGTTGACCGCGGCGGGTCAGATTGTCACCGGGTCAGCGGCCCGCATCTCCGATCAATGAAAAGGGCGCCCAGGCGCTCGGATGCGACCAGCTTTTGAGATAGGGATCGTCGCGGGTGTCACCGCGGATCTCCCGCTCGACGCGTTGTAGCGCTTCCGCGCGCGACAGGCCCGGATGGGCGCGCAATATCTCGAACAGGCGAACGGTGAGAACGGCTGCCACATCGTCGCGGACCGGCCAGTGCGAGGCGAGCAGGCTCTCCGATCCTGCAAAGAAGAAGGCTCTTGCGAGGCCGGAAAGGCCGGGCGCTCCGGCCCGGCCATCGCCCGCCGCGGTGTTGCAAGCCGACAGGATGACCCACCCCGCACCGGCGTGAAGCGCCGCCACCTCGCTCGCGGTTAGATAGCCATCGTCGGCGGGGCTGGCAGCGGTTGGAGGCGTGAACACGAGTCCCGGTTCGCCGATGTCGCCGACCTCGCCCGCGACAAGGCCGTGCGTGGCGAGAAAGAGCACCGATGCCGATGCGAGGTCGGCCGCCTTCACATTGGTCTCGGTCGCGGCACCGGCCAGGAACAGCTTCGTCTTGCCGGGACCAACGAGCGCCTCCATTGCTTTCAGTTCCTTCTCGGTCCCGGGAAGCCGCGCCAGGCGGCGGAGCGCTGCGGGATCGGCAAGTCCGGCCTCGCCGCTTGATGCCCGCCAGATGCTGCTGGCGTTCGGCGGGCCGCCGCGCGCTGTGCGAACGCGTCCTTCGACGCCGCGCGTGGCAGCATTTCCCTCGAGCAAGGGATCGCCGAAACCGATCATGCTGGTTCCCGGGCCCGTAGCGCCGCGGCGTGCAACCGTCCGGAGGAGCTGAAGCGACTGGAGCGAGGGAAGCTGGACGATCGCCGCCGTGTCCGCGAACCAGGGCGTTGCGCGCAGGATCGCAGGGTCGCCGTCGGAGCCCGCCGGTCTCTCGGTAACGAGAATGCCGAGCGGCAGCGAGGAAATCGAACCGGTCGCCGACGTGAAGAGATGCCGCTTGCCGGAAAGCGCCTGGGCGACGGGAGCAATCAACGCTTCGTAGAGGCGAAAGGCCGTCCCGCGATCGAACGGAAAGTCGCCTTCGCCTTCGGCGGACCAGCGCTCCTCTTCTTCCGGCGTAACCTCGATATTCGCGCCGACGTCCCAGAGCAGGCGGCGAACATGGCCGGCAAGCTCCGTCTCGGTCATCGCGGAGCGATGCCACTCGATGCTCTCGCGCGTCAGAACAAGGCTGTGCGTACCGCGCGGCGTCGGCACGATCATCAAAAAAGCCTCGTCGTCGGCCAGCAAGGCCCGGGCCGAGGGCTCGTCCAGCAGTGCCGGCTTGACCAGTTCGAAATAGCCGGGCGTCGCCGCCGTCAGCCGCGCGTCGATCGCCTCGAGCTCGGCATTTGCGCTGCCGATCTCCTGCCAGAGCGCGCGGTCCGCCTCGCTGCCGGTCTTCATGCTCTCGCTTCTCGCAAAGAGCGCGCCGATTTCGGCGGCCTTGGCATCGCGATCCGCAGCCAGTCCGGCGGCGCCCGACGCCGCCGCCGCGCGTGTCGCCGCCGAGCGCGCCAGCGCGCGCGACGTGCGGCCGGCCATGATGTCCTGGAGAATGAGGAGAGCATCGGATCTCGCCGACGGGTCCGTCCCGGCGGCCTCCCAAAGCGCATCGGCGTAAAGGCGCGACCATTCGGCGAATGTCTCTTCGCCTGTGTGGGTGGACGGGTCTCGCTCGGCAAGCTCGACCATCTGCTCGTCGAGCACGCCGACGCCGAAGCCGCGCCGGTAGGCGAGGGAGGACGCCGCGGCGATACGCGCCGAGGGAAGCGCGGCGGCGGCATCGCCGCCATGGATCGCCAGCCTGGCATGCGCGGCGGCCGCCATGCCAAGCGCCTTGCCCTCGACCGTGCGGCCGCGGGGCACGTTGTGCTCGGCCGCGTCGGTCAGGCTTGTGCCGCTCGGCCAAGCTGCCAGCACGTCGGCCAGGATCTTCACGGCATCGGGTCCGCGGCCGTCTTCGGCGAGGGAATGCGCGAGCGCGCGTACGGCATAAAGCGTGTCGCTCGAACGATCGCCCTGAAGCTTGCGGCGGATCGCGAGCGCGCGCGTGCGCAGCGCCGCATCCTCTCGCCATCGCTTCTCGGAATAATATTCGAATGCGAGGAGCTGGAGGGCATCGGCATGCGCAATGCTCTCCTCGCCATGATATTCGGCTATGATCCCGGCACGTTCGGTGAGCAGGGCGATGCGCGCCGACTTGTCGCTATAGGGCGTCGCGCTCTGTCGCCGCTTGATGTCCGCGATACGCTTGTCGAACTCGGCTTTGCGGTCATCGTCCTGCGCTTGCGGCGATTGCGCTCTGACAAGCGGCGCGTAGGTCAAGCCGGTCAAGCAGCTTATCGCCGCAATCATTCCGAAAATCTTGCGCATCGCCATCCGCCCCCGCTGATCCTAAGTCAGCTAGCCGCTCGTCGCCGGAACGGCAATGCGGCGGCGGCGATTTGGCGTTTCCGTCCAATCGCTTTCCGGACCCTCGCCCTAACAGCGCCCCGCGACCCAGGAGAGCTCGACCTTGCGAGAGGCGAATTCTTCATCTGGCGCCCGCCCGGATTGTTCCGGGCGGGCGCTTTTTTTGGGGGCGGGTGGCAGCGATGCAGCGGAAGCATGCGCCGACTGGGCTTCGCGAACGCCGGGCAGGATACGCGCTGTGGTTTCAGCCCGTCCAATCATCTCGTTCGTGCTGGGCAAGGCGTCCCGGCGCTTAATTCACAACTGCAGCGCCGCAGGCGGTTTTTCAAAAAGGGAGAGATGGCCGGCTCCTCCGTGGGAACTGCGAGACCGGGGGAGCGTTCGGGCTGAACGGCTATCTCGGGACGCACGCTATGAACAGATTTCGGCGGCTGGAAACTTTCGCGCGCACCGGATGGTTCGCTCGCGGCGTCGTCTACTGCTTGCTCGCCTATATCGCGATCGGCGGCTCCGGCGCTTCCGACCCCAGTCCCCAAGCCGTATTCCGATCTGTGCGCGACATGCCAGGCGGACCGATCCTGCTGTCCCTGCTTGCAATGGGGTTGGCGTTATATGGGGCGTATCGTCTCTACGGTGCCGCGCTCGACAGTGAACAGAAGGGAGACCGTGCGAAGGGCATCGCGATCCGCATCGGCTGTGCCGCGAGCGGCATAGCGCATTTTCTGCTCGCCTGGGCCGCGCTTCGGCTTGCGACCGGCGGAACCAGCGGAGGTGAGGGTGAGCGTGAGAAGGCGGCGGCCGGCATGCTGCTCGATATACCCTTGGGCGGCGCGCTGCTCGGTCTCATCGGTGCCGCTTTCCTGGCAGCTGCCGCGCATCAGATCATCAAAGCCTGGACCACCGAGTTCGCGGCCGATCTCGATCCGCAGGCGCCCGCCTGGGCCGTCCCTGTGGGCCGCGCGGGCTTGGCGGCAAGGGCGGTCGTTTTCGCCGTGATCGGTACATCGCTCGTTCGCGCGGGCTGGTTCGGGGCAGCGGGCGAGGTCAAGGGACTGGGGGACGCGCTGTCATCGCTCACCGACAATCCCACCCTCTATCTTCTTGTCGCCGCGGGCCTGTTTCTCTTCGGCGTGCACAGTTTTGTCGAGGCGCGGTGGCGCCGCATTCACGACGAGGATATGGTTGCGCGTCTCGCCTCGGCGCGGCGCCGATAGTCCGGCTAGTCCGCGAGGTCGGATGTTCTGTTCTCAGCACATGGCACGCGGGATGGCACGCTCTGGTCGTCACCGCGCTTTGACCTTCAACTCCAATTATTTTTGCTGGCCTGCGAAGCCGCAGGATGGTGAAAAGTCGCGCGAGCGCGCTCGCTGTCTTCATGACCCCGATCGCCGATTGGCGGGTTCAAATCCGATGATGCGGATCTCGTCGCAACCGATTGGCCCGCGCGGCGTTAGGGGCTTGGACAACAAGGGAGAGCCAAGATGAAGAAGATGATTATCCTGTTCGCGGCAGCGTCGGCGTTGAGCCTTGCAGCATGCCAGAGCCCTGCGGCCGACAAGGTCGAGGACCAGGCCGAAGCGAAGGCGGAAGCGATCGACGACCAGGCCGATGCGATGCCCGACGGCCCGGCGAAGGAAGCCATGGAGCAGAAGGCGGACGTCGTCGAAGAGCAGGGCGAGGAAAAGGCCAACGCGATGGACGACAATGGCGAAATCGCGCCGTCGGAAAGCGGCGTCGGCGATACCCAGAAGAAATAAGTCTGCCTCCCCTAAAGGGCAGGGTGGAGGGCGCCGGGTTCCGGCGCCCTTTGTCGTATGGGAGGTGCGGGGCGCGTGCTGCCCTGTGTATACCGTCCTTCTCACGGGCTTTGCCGCGCAGCAGCTATGAGTAATGCGGGAGCGATATAAATCGAATAACCTTCCTCGATTTGCGGGGTCCACCCGCAACTATGCCATGCCTCGATCATTTCTCCAGTGCGGGGATAAGAGAAAGGGACTGCAATGAAACCCACCGATACCGACGCCACCCACATTCTTGCGGCCGACCACCGGACGGTCGAAGGCCTGTTCGAAGAATTCGAAAAGGCGACGAGCAAGGACCGGAAGGCGAAGCTCGCCGAGACGATCTGCACCGAACTCAAGATCCATGCACAGATCGAGGAAGAGGTCTTCTATCCGGCGCTGAAGGGCAAGATCGACGACGACCTCTTGAAGGAAGCCTATGTCGAACATGACGGCGCGAAGGTGCTGATCAACGACATCGTCGCCTCGGGGCCCGAAGACGAGTTTTTCGAGGCAAAAGTCACGGTGTTGTCCGAAGAGATCAAGCATCATGTGAAGGAAGAAGAAAAGCAGCACGACAATATGTTCCAGCAGGCACGCGCCGCCGATGTCGACCTCGACGCGCTCGGCCAGGCGATGCTCGCGCGGAAGGAAGAATTGAAGAAGCAGGCCGAGACGGCCGGGCTTCCGCCCGCCGAGCTCGTGACGATGTGAGCCATGCCATCGCTGATCGACGAGCGTCTCGATCGGCTCGCCGCAGCGCTTGAAGGCAGCAAGCTGCGGTTCGCCACCGCCGAAAGCTGTACCGCGGGGCAACTCGCGGCGGCTCTCGGCGGCCATGCCGCGCTCGGATCGCATCTTGAGCGCGGCTATGTCGTCTATTCGGTGGACGCCAAATGCGAGACGCTCGGGATCGAGCGAGCCCAAGCCGAGCGATGCGGCGGCGTGACCATGGAAGTGACCGCCGAACTTGCATCTGCGGCACTAAGGGAAAGCCGCGCCGACATCGCGATCGCGATCACCGGCTTTTGCGGGCCGCAGGAAGATGACGAGGAGGTTGGTCTCGTTCACATCGCCTGGCGCGGCGAGGGCCGCGGCGGCGAGACGACCTTTCATTTCGGCGATATCGGCAGGCGGCAGGTCCTGGATAGGGCGGTGGCCGAGGCCATCGATCTGATGGAGAAGATCGCCGCCTAGTCCGGCTTCTTGCTTATGCTGTACGGTTAGCCTGCGCGCCGATCTCGCCGGTCGCCCCACGGGCGCGAGGCTCATGGTGACGACGGGCCGGAAGGTGGAGAACAGGGGAGGGGGCTGGTAAATTGACGCGCGCTTCCCCATCTTGGAACAAAGCCAAAACGCCAAGGGCTCGGACCGTGCGGCGCGCGGAATTGCGCGGCTAAGTCTTTGTGCGGATCTGTCATCCCCTTGAAAGAATGAGTCCTCTGATTTGTCCAAAATCGTGAATGGTGCCAGCCTCCAGCCGCGTTCGGGCGGGGCGCCCAAAAACATTGTAGTGCTTCTCCATGGTTTCGGTTCGAGTGGCACCGATATGATCTCGCTCGCACCTCAATGGCAGGAGGCGCTTCCAGATACGCTCTTTCTGGCGCCGCATGCGCCGCAGCGCTGCGGCATGATGGCAAGGGGCTATCAATGGTGGGGCTTGTCGGGATTTGCGCCGTCTGCGCTCGCAGCGGGAGCTGCTCTCGCGGCCCCGGCGATCGACACGTTTATCGACCGCAAGCTCGCGCAATATGGCCTGACCGACGAAAACCTTGCGCTGGTCGGGTTCAGTCAGGGCACGATGATGGCGCTCCACGTCGCGCTGCGCCGGCCGGGGCGGGTAGCTGCCGTCGTCGGCTATTCGGGCTTGCTGACCTCGGCGGCCGAACTCGCGCATCGGGATTTTTCGAAACCCCCGGTCTTACTCGTGCACGGAACCGCGGATCCGGTGGTTCCGGTGGCGGCACTTCATATGTCCGAGGCCGAGCTGAAGCGCCTTGGCGTCGAGGTCACGACGCACATCTCGCACGGCGTCGCGCACACGGTCGATCCCGTCGGCTTGAAGCTTGGGCGCGATTTCGTGGCAGAGGCCTTCGCTCGCTCGTAGCGATCCTGATCTGACACGAAAGGCTGCCGAGACGATCGAGGGACCGGGCTGGCCGGGCTCTGGTCCGGTCGCGGCCGCCCCCACGCGTGCGAAAGCCGAAACTAGATACTGAAAATCGGCCGCTCCGCCGATAGCGTGATCGGAGTAATAGTCTCGAATTGAGAGCGATTCTTTGTCCGGTTTGGCCGGAAAGGGGTGTAAGTTCATCCGCGTGTTGCTAGACTGTTCCCCTGATGCGAACCGGTCTCGATCACCTTCCTCCCCACAAGCAGCGCGAGCTCGAACGCGTGGTGCAGATCATCTTCGAAGAGTTCGACGACGCCATCTCGCGCGCCACGATGGGCTGGAAGAAGAAGGGCCGTATCTCGAAGATCATCCTCTACGGCAGCTATGCGCGCGGCGGCTGGGTTGACGAGCCGCACACGGCGAAGGGCTATCAATCGGATTACGACCTGCTCGTTCTCGTCAACGACAAGAGGCTCACCGACCGCGTCGAATATTGGTCGAAACTTGACGACCGGCTGAATCGCGAGTTCGGGATCACCAAGACGCTTCGCACGCCCGTCAATTTTATCGTCCATGCTCTCGGCGAGATGAACGAAGGCTTGGCACAAGGACGCTACTTTTTCCTCGACGTGGCGCGCGACGGGATCGCGCTTTATGAAGCGCACGACAGCGAGTTCGCCGAGCCCAAACCGATGACGCCGCACGCGGCGCTCGATGCGGCGCGCGAGTATTTTGATGAGTGGTGGTCCGCCTCAAAACGAAAGCTCAAGCTAAGCAACGATGCCATCGATCAGGGTTTCACGAATGAGGCTGCATTCCTGCTGCACCAAACCGTCGAGAGTCTTTACCACTGCGTTTTGCTTGTCCGAACCTTCTACACACCGCACATTCACAACCTCGCGTTTCTCCGCACGCAGGCCGAGGGAATGGACGCACGCCTGATCGACGCTTGGCCGCGTGAGGCCAAAGTCGATCGCTCGCGGTTCGAGAAGCTCAAAGCAGCTTACATCAAGGCACGCTATTCGAAGCATTATCGGATCAGCGAAGAGGAGCTCTCTTGGCTCGGGGAGCGCGTCGAAAATCTGGCGGCAATCGTCGAGATGATTTGCCGCGAAAGGATCGCAGAACTCGAGGAGACGGCGCGGGACGCGGGCTAGGGTTTCGAGCGGCCGGTTTGCGCCTGACAATGGTCATTCAATTGGGAGCTGGCGTGAGCCCGAAAGCGGACGCTAGTAATCGCCCCGTGAGCTGACAGATTCGAGAGGGGTCTCAGTCAAGTAGAGGGCGTGCAGAAGTTAGTTGAAGCAGACCTCCACTGCACGCAATTCGTAGCGATCAGCTAAAAGCCACGCAGGCGAAGAGGGCCGCCTGATCCACCGAGCGACGGCCCGTGAATGAGTCCGATCCGGTGCGAACCCGTATTAAGCCTTGTAAGTAGCGATCAATTGCCCACACATTCCGTTAGCTTGGCGGCGCACTCGAACACGCGGCCGGTCCGGAGCAGGGGGATGAGTTGACGAGATTCAGGTTTCTGCACGCAGCCGACATCCACCTCGACAGCCCGCTGCACGGCCTGTCGAGATATGAGGGCTTGCCCGTCGACGATATCCGCTCGGCGACGCGCGCAGCCTTCGACAACCTTGTGCAATTCGCGATCGACGAGGCGGTCGACTTCGTCGTGATCGCGGGCGACCTCTTCGATGGCGACTGGCGTGACATGGGCACTGGCCTCTACTTCGCGAAGGCGATGGGGCGGCTCGACCAGGCGGGCATCCCGGCATTCGTGCTGGCCGGCAACCACGACGCTGCTTCGGTGGTATCGCGCACTGTTCCTTGGCCGCCCAACGTCCATCTCTTTGGTTCGAGGCGGCCCGAGACACACCGCCTTGCCCACCTCTCCGTCGCGGTCCATGGCCAGAGCTTCTCGACGCCGGCGGTCACCGAGAACCTTGTCCTCGCTTATCCGCCGGCCGAGCCGCACGTCTTCAACATCGGCATGCTCCACACGGCTCTGGCCGGCCGGCAGGGGCACGCGGACTATGCCCCTTGCAGCGTTGAGGACCTGCGGTCGCGCGGCTACGACTACTGGGCGCTCGGTCACGTTCACGAGTTCGAGGTCGTCAGCGTCGAGCCGTACGTCGTCTTCCCCGGTAACGTGCAAGGCCGGACCATCAGGGAGACCGGTGCTAAGGGCGCGGTCCTGGTCGATGTAGCCGACGGCGAGGTAGCGTTGGTGGAGCGGGTCGAGCTCGATGTGATCCGCTGGGCGCGTCTCGACGTGAACTGCGCCGGCGCGCACATGGACGACGTGGAGGACCTGCTGCGGTCCGCGCTCGTAGGCGTCCACGGCGCCAACGCATCTGGTCGGCCGCTGATTGCCCGCGTGACGCTCGTCGGCGAGACGGCGGACGCCGGCGCGTTCCGCGACCGTGCCGCGACGCTCCGCGACGACGTCCGCGCGATTGCGTCGTCGATATCACCCGACTTGTTCGTCGAGAAGGTCAGGGTCGAGGTGAGCGAGCCGGCGCGAACGACAGTAGCGGTCGGCGAGGATCTCGGCGCCATGATCTACGGGGCGGCGGCCGATCCCGGCCTCGTGTCTGAGATCGGCCGCGACCTCGAACGCTTCTTGCTTGCGGCGAGCTCTTCACTGGGCGAGCCCGATGATGGCGAATTGCGGCTGGCGGCCACGCGGGGTGACTGGGCGGCAGTCCTCGGCGCCGCGTCGACCGCGCTCCGGTCGCGCCTCATGAGGGAGAGCTAAGCATGCGCTTCTCCCGCCTCTCGCTCGAACGCTATGGGCGCTTCGAGGACTGCGAGCTGAGCTTCCGTGCCGGTAGTCCCGACCTCCACGTGATCTACGGCGAGAACGAGGCCGGCAAGACGACGTCGCTGGCTGCGGTTTCGGACCTGCTCTTCGGCTTTCCCCAGCGATCGCCATACAACTTCCTATTCGACTATTCGCTGCTACGTGTCGGCGCTGTGCTCGAGGACGGCGGCACGACGCTCGCATGCCGCCGGAAGAAGGGGACGGGCGGCACGCTGGTTGGTGCCGACGACGCCGCGATCGACGAGGGGCCGCTCGCCGCGATGCTTCGCGGCCAGACCCGCGACACGTTCAGCCTCTCGTTCAGTCTAGATCAGGCGGCGCTCCGGTCGGGCGGACAAGCCATGGTCGAGGCGAAGAACGATGTCGGTCGCACGCTGTTCGCTGCGGGGTCTGGCCTGACCGGTGTATCCGACGAGCTGCGCCGCCTGGAGTTAGAGGCCGACGCTATCTGGGGCCCGACGAACCGCGGCAGCCGCACGTTCACGCACGCCCAGCGCCAGCTTACGGAGGCCGCGAGGATAGTGCGCGACGACGCGTTGAAGCCAAAGGCTTGGTCGGACGCCAGGCTCGCCACGGAGCGGACGCGCGAGGCGCTGGAAGCGGCGCGCCGCGACCGTGATGCGGTCCAAACCGAGGCCAGGTCCGCTGAACGCGTGAGGCGTGTCGCACCGCTCGTCCGGCGCCGCGAAGAGCAGTCGGCGGCGCTTGCCGACTATGAGGGGGTCGTGGATCTCGGGCGTCAGGGCGAGACCACCGCCGAGGAGCTGATCCGTGAGGCAAATGAGGCAGTGCGCGCGATTGCGGCTGCCGAGAGCCTGTGCGCGGACATCGCAGACCGGCGTGCTGCCGTATCGACCGACGCGGATGTGCTCGGGGAGGCGGAAGAGATCGATCGCCTCGTCGCGGAAGCGGGCGCCGAAATAAAGGCGAAGCGCGACCTGGTCGGCCTCGAGGCGGAGCACGCTGACGCGACGACGGCGGTCCGCCGGCTCCGCGCCGAGGCTGGCCCGAACGCCGATGCGGCGCTGCCGCGTGAACTCGCGGCGCGGCTGCGGGAGCTCTCCCGTATCGACGGCGAGCAGCGCTTGGCCGCGCGCCAGGTCCATGAGGAGCGGCAGCGCATCGATGAGCGGCGGGGTCGTGCGGAAGCGGCGCTTGCCGCTAATATAATCGGCGACGCCGACGACACGTTATCGTCAGCCGTCGATGAGGCGCGCGCGCTGGGCGCCGACGCCGACTCCCGCTGCGACGCCGCCCGTCGCAGGTTAGATGTCGCCAAGCGCGCCGCCGCCGACGCGCTTGCCCGGCTCGCGCCGTGGACCGGCGACGCGGATGCGCTCGCCCGCCTGCCCAAGGTGGGTGCCCCGGAGATCCAGGAGGTGCGCGACGCCTTAGCGGCATTGGTCGCGGACATCCGTCGCGAGAAAGAGGCCGCCCAGCGCGCGTCGGACCAGTCTTCGGCCTCAGCGCTTGAAATCTCTCAGCTAGCGACCGGGACTGCGGTATCGGCCGAGGACATCCTAGAGGTACGGGCCGAGCGCGACCGTCTTTGGGGGCCGCTCCGTGATCACCTCGTGGATGGCGCGGTCCTCGCGTCTCCAGCAGACGCGGTCGCGGATTTCGAGACGGGCATCGCGGCGGCGGATAGGCGGGCGGATTCACGCTACGCGGCCGCCGACACTTCGGGCAGGCTGTCGCTGCTGGAGCGGACGCGGGCGTCGCACGATCTCGCAGGTGAGCAGGCTGCGGCCCGCGCCCGGTCGGCGCGCGACCGTCACGATCAAGTCCTTGCTACCTGGCGAGGGCGGCTGGGCGATGCTGGCTTGCCTGAACTAGAGCCTAACAGGTTCAGTTCCTGGCAGGCGGACCGCGACGCGTGCGAAGCGGCGCACACCGAGCTGCGCGGTTTGGTTTTGGAGGCCGAGCGGTCTGAATCCAAGCGCGACGCGGCGCGATCGGCGCTCGCCGCCGCCCTCGGGACCACGGATGCACCCGGTGCACTCGAGCCCGTGCTCGCCAAGGCGGAGGCGCGCCGGGCGGCGTTCGAGGACATCGCGCGTAAGCGTCTACTGGCGCAGGCGGAGCTGGATCAGGTAGGAATCGAGACCATCGCGCTCGACCGAAGGGCTCGCGCGGCGGAAGACGCAGCAACGACGAACGCCGCAGCTTGGTCTGCGGCGTTGGCCGAGGCGAGCCTGGACATCGATGTGACCGCCTGCGGAGCCGTGCTCGATCTCCTCGACGAGCTTCGCGAGGCGTCTTCCTCAGAAGCGCTCCTTCGTCGTCGAGTCGATGGCATCGCGCGCGACACCCGGGATCACGCGGCGGCGGTGGGGGAGCTCGCTGACACGCTCGGCATCGCCGAAGGCGAGGTGCCCGAGCGTCTCCGCTTAATGCGGGACAGGCTCGCGGCGGCGCGGATCGCGGCGACGCTTCACGGCTCGCTGGATGAGGAGGGCCGTCGCCGCCAAGGCGAGCTGCAGGAGGCGCAGGCAAAGCTGAGGGCGACCGATGTGGCCCTTGCCCCATTCTTGTCGGAAACCGGCGCGGCGGACCGGACTGCGCTCGGTGCGTTGATAGAGCGCTCAAGTGCGAGGCGCGCGTTGGTCGAAGGGATGGCAGCGATCGAAGGCGCGATCACCGAGGCCGGCGACGGTCTCGGACTCGACGCACTAGTCGCCGCTGTTCAGGCGACCAATCCGGATCAGATCGCGTCGCAGCTGGCAACGCTGGGATCCCGTCTCGATGACTTAAACGCGGCCGTGGACGCGGCGGCGACTGCACACGGCGACGCCCGTGCCACCTTCGCGGCGCTCGACACGGGTGGCACCGCCGCCGTCGCCGCGGCCTCCGATGCCGAGCAGGCCCGTTCGGAGCTGGAGGTCCTCGCCGAGGACTACATTCTGAAGCGGACGCAGGCAGTTACGTTGAAGTGGGCTATCGAGAGGTATCGCGAGCGGCATCAGGACCCGTTGCTGCTGCGCGCGGGCGAACTCTTCTCGACCCTGACCACTGAACGCTACGCGACGCTCAAGGTGGACACCGACGGCCCCACCCCCCGGCTCCGGGGCATGCGCGACGACATGCGGACGATGGTCGACGTCGACGCGATGAGCGAGGGCACCACAGACCAGCTGTTCCTCGCACTGCGCCTCGCTGCGCTTGAGCAGTCGGTCGCGGCCGGGATCGCCCTACCGTTCCTCGCCGACGACTTATTTGTGAACTTCGATGACCGCCGGGCCGAGGCCGGCTTCCGGGTCTTGGTCGAGGTGGCCCGGAGCACTCAGGTGCTGTTCTTCACCCATCACCCGCACCTCGTCCAGATTGCAAAGTCGGTGGTCGGCGCCGAGCTCCATTCCGAATGTACGCTGTCGTGATCGGATGGGTGATTTTTTTTCCGGATTTTCCGCGTCGGTCTTCGCTCATGTCTCTGAGGTCCAGAATTGGAGGAGATACTGATGAGTGACGCGGACGATGAGCCTCCGCTGGCGGGCGACCATCATAGCTGGCGCCGGATCGTCGAGCATCGCCAGCTGTCCGGCTTCCCGGAAGGGGTTATCGTCGGGGCGATCCGCGCGAACTACCGCCGAGCGGGCGTCGACCAGCACTTCGTGCGGGAGATGATCCGCTTCATCTCCCGTCGCATGCTGGAGGTCATCCGCGGCGAGATCTCGTCGACTGCGTTCGCCAACCAGGGCCGTGACATCGTCGAGGATGTGCACGCCGCCATGGTGGATGCGCTGCTGTCGCCGACCGCCGCCGACGGCGAAGGTCTGAGGAAGTGGTTCAAGTCCACACTCCGCAAGCGTTCGATCGATCACGCGCGCAAGGCTATAATTGCAATGAAGCGAAGCCCGGACATGGTCGACGACCCCGGCGGCATGGTGGATCCCAAGACCGAATTGTTCTCCCATGCGGAGCAGGAGGTCTACGTGCAGCGCATTTTGGACAGCATCCGGGATAAGGACAATCGCGCCGCCTTCGTGCTCCACATGCAGGGGGTCCCCTGCAGCAGCAAGAACGGCCCTTCGATTGCGAGCATCCTCGGGATCAGCTCGGACACCGCCGCCTCCAGGGTCGCGGCCGTCCAGACGCAACTAGCTAAGAAGATCGGAAAATCGTGATGGAAGACAATCGGCAGGAAAGGGACGAAGTGCTGATCGCATTCCATGAGGAGTGCGACATTCCAACCCGCGCCGACGTGGAGCGCTGGGCGGTTCTTCACCCAAAGTTCGCGCATGATATCCGCGAGCACGCGGCCGTCCGTCTGGCCATGCTGGCCGACACGCTCGAGGCGCCCGCCAAGCTGGACGACGACATGATCGCCCGGGCTGGCAGCCGCGTCCAGGCGGCGATGTTCGCAGCGGAGGCCGACGACCGGGCCTTTGAGGCCGCGGCCACTCCGGTGCCGACGCTCAACGAGATGCTCAGGCGGTCTGGACTGTCCCAGCCGCAGCTGGCGCGAAGGTTACCTATAGAGCGCGTCGTGGTGGCGGACCTGTTCGCCGGACGGATGTCTGACGTGCGGCCCCGGTTCTCCACCGCGATATCGCGCGAACTGGGCGTGTCCCTTGAGGCGTTTAACGTGGCGCATGCGCGCGCTGCGATGGCTCCGTCGCTTGGAGGCCGTGCGAAGGCCGTTGGCCAGCCCGTCGCGAAGCAGCGGACCTTTGAGGAGATCGTGAGGTCGTCCGGGATGACCCAAGAGGAAATCGACTACTGGCTGGCTGATTTCTGATGGACGCCTGGAGCGACATCCGGCTCGCGGCACGGGACTGCCGTGCCGCCGCCTTGGCGAGGACCAACGCCGCTCCGACCGCGCGAAACCTCATCGACGCGATGGTCGAGCTCCACGACCTGCAGATCGTCGCTTTCGATCCGGGCACGCGCGCGGGCGACGAGGTGCTCGGCTTCTTCGAGCGCGGCCCCGGCATCGTCCATGTCGCGCGTGGCCAGGCCGATGAGGACGAGGTGGTCGTTATCGCACACGAGTTCGGTCACTTCCGGCTCCACACCGATCCCGAGAGCGACGTGACCGACGTGTCGATGCGGCTCTCCGGCGAGCCGGTGGAGAGCGGCGGGGCGCGTGTCGACGGATATTCCTCGCGCGAGCGCAAGGAGGTGCAAGCGGACGTCTTCGCAGGCGAGTTCCTGTGCCCGTCCGACTGGCTGAGGGACAGGCTCTTGGCCGGTGCTAAGCCTTCTGAGATCGCGACCGAGCTCGGGCTGCCGCGCAACCTCGTGCTGCAGCAGGCGATCAGGGCACTCCTGCTGCCGCCTCTCGTCCGTCACGAGGTCGAGGAGCGCGAGAAGGTCACTTATGGCCTGGACGATGACCAGCAGGCCGCCGTCGACTGGGACGATGGGCCACTGCTGGTCCACGCCGGTCCGGGCACCGGCAAGACGCGCACCTTGGTCGAACGTGTCTCTCGGATACTCAAGGGAGACACGGCGTCGTCGATCCTCGCACTCACCTTCTCCAACAAGGCCGCCGAGGAGATGCGTGAGCGCCTCTCGGCGGTCGACGCCGATGCGGCCATCGAGATGTGGGTCGGGACGTTCCACGCCTTCGGCCTGGAGCTGGTCACACGCTTCGCTGGGCGCATCGGCCGGACTGACAAGGTCAAGATACTAGACCCGACGGCGAGCCTGGCGCTGCTGGAAGCAAACCTTGAGCAACTTCCTCTCCGGCATTACCAGAACCTGTTCGAACCGGCCCTCGAGCTCGCCTTCGTGGTGAGCGCGATCTCGCGCGCGAAGGACGAGCTGATCGGTCCGACCGACTACTTGGCCGCGGCGGAGGCGGACCTGCGGGCGGCGGTCGACGACGCGGGCCGCGAGGCCGCCGAGAAGGCAGTCGAGGTCGGCAATGTCTACATAATCTACGAGAGGCTACTCGCCGAGGCAGACGCCGTCGATTTCGGCGACTTAATCCGCCATGCGGTCGCGCTGCTGGCGGACGATGAGGTCCGGGCCGACGTCGTTGGGTCCTACCGGCACCTGCTTGTCGACGAGTACCAGGACGTGAACTATGCGAGCTCGATGCTGCTACGCGCGTTCGCTACCGAATGCCGCGATATCTGGGTCGTCGCCGACCACCGCCAGTCGATCTACCGGTTCCGAGGAGCCGAGCCATCCAACGTCGAGAGGTTTCCCACCGAGTTCGGCGGGAAACGCCACACACTCGGGATCAACTACCGGTCCGGCACGCCCGTCGTCAGGGCCTTCGCAGCCTTCACAGGCGGGATGGCCGGTGGCCGGCAATCGCAGTGGGAAGCCAACCGCGGCGCTGTCGGCGAGGTCACGCTGGAGGTCTGCGGGACATTGGAGGACGAGGCCTGCGCGATCCGCGACCGGATCGAGGGGTTGAGGGCCGCCGGCGTTCCCTATCGCGACCAAGCCATACTCGCGCGCAGCCACCTTACGTTGGGCCGCCTGACGGCTCTGCTCGAGCGGCTGAACGTGCCCCTTTTGTATCTGGGCGACCTGTTCGAGCGCGGCGAGATCCGGGACCTTCTGTCGTTGGTCGCCCTCGACGCCGAGTTCGGGGGAATGGGACTAGTCCGGGTAGGCCAGTTGCCGGCGTATGGCGCGACGGAGCAGGACACCCTGAAGGTGATCGGATGGGCCGGCGAGCAGAAGCTCCCGGTGATTACCGCGCTGTCGCGGGTCGCCGAGATCGAAGGCCTTTCGGTCGACGGAGGCTCCGGCCTCGCCCGGCTCGGCGCCGAGCTCGCGTTCGTCGGCGTTGCGACGACCCCCTGGGCGATGCTGACGGGATGGCTTTTCGAGACTGGCGGCTACCTTGACCCGCTTGTCCGTAGCTCAGATCCCGCCGACCGGCAGAAGCTGATTGCGATCTACCAGCTGCTCAAGGTGTGCGGCGAGCATGACGCTGCGGGAGACAGGAGCCGCCGCCGCCTGCTGGCGCGCATACGGCGCATCGAGCTGCTCAACCAAGATAGCGCCTACCGCGCTATATCCGCGGAGGCGACGGACATTGACGCCGTCCGGGTGCTCACGATCCACGGCAGCAAGGGCCTTGAGTTCCCGGCGGTGCACCTGCCCGCTCTAGCCACGAAATACATGCCTGCGAGCCGCAAGGGATCGAGGAAGCCATCGCTTGGCAAATATCCTCAGCTCAACATGGGCAAGGAGGATCACGACGCCGAGGAGGAATGCCTGTTCTTCGTCGGACTCTCGCGTGCGCGCGACCATCTGTCGCTGACCCGCGCCCAGAGATACACCACCCAAAACGCTTCGGCGTCCAAGTTCCTGAACTCGGTCTCAGCGATACCGACGCGGACCCGTTCGGCGCCATCGAGTGTGCCGCAGCCCCCGGTGAGGCCGCCCGTCGCGGTCGAGAAGCGGACGAGCTACTCGGCCACCGAACTCGACACCTACATGCGGTGTCCGGCGAAATACCGCTACGAGCACATGATGGGTCTGCGCGCGGGCACCGACGGGGCCGCTTTCTTGGACTTTCACCGGTGCGTCCGAAGGACCTTGGCGTGGATTGAGCAGCGGCGTGGAGAGGGTGTCGCGACAAGCGCGGCGCAGGCCTTGGCGCAGCTGGATGCGATATGGGCGGCGCGCGGGCCGGTGGGTCACGGCTTCGAGAACTACTATCGCCAGGCCGCGAACCGCATGGTCTCCAACGGCGCCGCATACGTCGCGGCCGAGCAGGGGGCGTATCTCGATGGGCCGCTCGAACTGCCGGTCGCCGGCCGCACCCTGACGATCGAGCCCGACCGTCTGGTCGACGCGGGCGCCGTGGTCCGCGTGCATCGGATCAGGACTGGGCGGCAGACTAAGAGCGAGGGCGACAAGCCGATCTACGGCGCGCTGCTGCTGGCGGCGCAGCGCAGGTTCCCGGGTCGGACGATCTCGGTCGAGGCCTACTACCCGGGCGACGGCGTGACGCGCGACTTCCCCGCTGGCAAAGAGGACAAGGCGATCAAGGAGTTCGGGGATGCGATCGCCGGGATCGAGGCAGGGAGTTTTCCCGCCAAGCCGAGCGATCCACGCTACTGCCCGAATTGCCCGTGCTATTTCATTTGCGGCGTGTGAACCGCACTGCGTCGCCCTAATTGCGGGCTAGGCGGGCATCGGCGTGGAGGCAAGGCGTTAGGGTGCGGACGTTGTCGATCACGGTCATATGCCGACAATTGCCGATGCGCCGGCGGCAGGACGTCCCCGCCGCCGGAACAGCTTTAAGCCGCCTCGGGGATGTCAATTGGATCGAGGTCGACGTGGCCATGGGCGTAGGGTTCGTGGGCGCCTGTGAAAGCCTCAGTGTCGTCCAGTGCCATCAGCGAACCCGACACCAGCTCCATAGCGCCGCCGCCGTGCAGGCGCCGCAGCAACTCGCCCACCGCAAGGATCGAGGCGGTCAGCCCGACGAAGGGTACGCCGATCGTGCGTGACGCGATCTGGGCGAGGCCGCAGCCATCGACGCCCTCCTTCTTCATCGCTTCGTAAGCAGGCATCCCCGACACGTCGGGAGCTGTGGCCGACGCCGCGGCGCCCCAGATCACGCTCGCGCGCTTGGGCCCAGGAAAACTGTGGAGGGAGAAGTTCCGGAATCCCTGCGTTCCGGCGCCCAGACCGGCCTCGACCACCAAGTCAAACCCGGCTTCCTCCAGCGCAGCGCGGGCGACGCCGTTGTCCACGCCGCATAGCGCCGCGCCGGGCTCGAGGTGGTGGCGACGGGTCCAAGCACCAAAACGCCGTTCCTCGTGCCGCACGTCGAAGCCCCGGCGCTCCAGCCAGTCGCCGACCCACCGCGTCTTCATAACAGTCGGCTGCTCTGGCACCGCGAGCAGCGAGGTGCTGTCATTTGACATGGCCATTCTGTCGAAGTCCTGGAGCATCAGCACGACTTCCGCACCCTCGGGATAGGGCAGCGACGCCAGCGCCCAGGCGAACGCCTGGCCAAGGTTTCCAAGGCCGATGAACCAGAGATGCGTGGGAAGGTGCCGCAGGGCCGGCTCGGTCGGATCCAGCTCCATCCACCGTCTGCCCGGGGCCCAGATCGAGAGGCCCGACGCGCGCCGCCCCGCCATGTCGTGGTCACCGGCATGCCAGGCGAAGACCTCGCCAACGCAGGCGGCCGCGGCCATAGCGGGCGCCAGCGGTATGGCCTCGCCCGTCATAGCCGCAGGCCACGTCGACGGGATCACGCCGCCGCGCCAGCCGGCCCACTGCAGCCGCCACGCGGGCGTCGGGCCTGGTGGCGCACCCACATCGCCGATGATCGCGCGCGGCCAGTCGGTGCGGACCCTCTTGACACAGGTACCGCCTAGCGTCTCGATCGCCTCGCGCAGGGTTGCCTCGGTCGCCAGCTTCGTGACCACCGCTTGATCTTCGACGCCCTCGACCTCGATGCCGCCGAGCATCGTGCGTCGCGCCGCATTGACGAGGGTGAGCAGTCCGACTTGGCCGTTCACCGTCGTGACAGTCGCCGGGTCCACGCTGATCGCGAGACCGAAGCGGGAGAGCATGTCGACCGCACCCTCGGCGGTCGCGGCGCGGCCGCTATCCATGAAGTATTTCGCCGTGCGGTGCAGGCGGTCGGGATCGGTGGTCATAGAAACGTGCTCCAGAAGTCATTGTGAAGGAAGCGGTGCGCACGGACGCCGGAATGGTCGGCCCATTCGTGATTTCCGCGATATTCGTAGATGCCGAGCCGCTCGGTCGGGGGACGGCGGATGGCGTAGTTCGGCACGATGATCGCAATGTGGCCCTCGCGCGCGACCATCGGGTTGGTTCGGTCCGCCTCGCTTTGAAAGGCGCCGCCCGGGTGGGTGTGCACGTCGCCGACGACGGTGAGGCCGCGCACGCGGCACATCGACCAGAGCGCGGCAAATGCGGGCGCGTGCAGGATGCAGACGCCCGAGCTGTATGCCTCGGGGTCCAAGTCGTCGTAAAAGATGACGTCCTGGACTTCGCGAAGGTCGCCCTCGCGCGTCCCAAGGAGGAAGGCGCCCGCCTCGTGACAGCGCTCGCCGCGGCGGTCGAGTCCGGCCAGCAGCGCGGACCAGCGTGCAGGGTCGACGCGGATGCCGCGGCTACGCCGTAGCAGCGCCCGTGTAATCGTCCTGATTGAGAAGGTCATGGACTTGCTCCAGATAGCAGATGATGCCGCGCGCAGGCTGCCACAGGCGGTTGGGATGCTGGTTCACCCAGACATCGTGGCCGTTCATCGAGATGCGGTCGCACGGGAGGTAAAGACAGGTGCCGCCCTGCCACTCGGGCCGGAAGACCGAAGGCAGGATGGTCTTGCCCCGTGGCCACAGGTGCGCGGCAAGCGGAGCGTTGGTGGCGAGGTCCCAGGGCTGCGCGGTGACGGCCTGATGCGGATAGCCGCTGCATTCGAATCGCAGGCCGAATTCGACGGGCGAGTTCGGACGGGGGGCTGCCGACACGGCGATGACCGCGTGTGGCCACGCCTGCGACACGACGCTCCATCGGCCTTCGAACTGGCCGCACCGGAACTCCGGTGCGGCCAAGTCGCGCTCGAGCAGCAGCTGGCTGGGGCTGACGGGCGCGTTCACCTCAGCCCTCGACGCGGACGTCGGGGACGAGGTCGAAGCACAACTCGCAGTGGCCATGGTTGACAAGCTTGTGCAGCGGCGTGTCGGTCGGCGGGCGGTCGGTGCTGCCGCAGACCTGCAGGACGTGCTCAGCGGCGTCGCGCTCGGCCAGCTTGAAGCGGTCGACCGCCCACGCCTTCACGCGGCGGATGCGGGTGCCCGGCGCGAAGCTGTGGCGCTTGGTCTGCTCGAGGTAGTGAATCGTGACGTCGATCTTGCGACACTTGGCGAGGTGCAGCTTCGCACCGTGCTTGATGTGGTGCGGGCGCTTGTCGCCGAGCCACTCGATCGGGTCGTCATCTTCGTCGAGGAAAAGGATGAACTCCCCGTCGATCTCGATGCCAGCCTCCTTGATGGAGGCACGGACGAACTCGATTGAGGCGTTGCCGGGCAGATCGACCTCCACGAGGCGGTCGTTACCCTGGACGGCGATGAAGACGGTGTGGGACATGGGACTTGGCTCCTGATCAGGCGGCGAACCGGCCGCCCTCAAGAACCCCAGCGAAATTGGCTCCGTAGATTCGGGAAAAAATTTTCAGTCTGGGTAAAATAGCCTACGCGCCGGCGTGAACCGGTCGAGGTCACTTTGGCGATCATGAACGCCAAGGTGACGCTCATGCCAGCTGCATAGATATCTGCTTCTGAATATTAGCCAGCAGAAAGTTGCATGTCTGCTGTCGGCTAGGTCCGGCGGTGTGCGGCTTGGCGCAACTTTCGATACCTGCAGTTGGTCGACCGAAGGAGCTAGCCACCTCGACGAAATCGAGATCGCCCATGACCACCCCGATCTTCGGGCGCATCGACCAGCATCGCAAGAATTTCTGCCCAATACCCTATTGGCGTGGGCGTGCGGATTCGCGCTGGGTTCCTATGGGATCCGAACTCGGATCGCGACGACGCGCTAGATGCTACCCGTCTGGACGGGCTCAGCGCGCGGACTATGGAGAAGTTGTCGGCAGAGACCGGCAAGCGCTCCGGCGTCGAGACGGGCGGACAACGCGTCTAGCTTCAGCAAGGGATCTGTTAGATAAGGATGGAACTTCTCGAAGAGCAGACTGGGGGAGTGGCCGAACAGGTCCACCTCCTCGCCCCCGGCAAGCGCGGCGAGCGTGTGATCGAGCGGCGGTGAGTCCTCGCTGCCGAAGACCTCGAGAAATCCGTCATGAATCTGGACGGTGAAGTCGCGTCCGCGCAAGGCGAGGGCGAGCGTCATCGTCTTGAGCGTTCCGGCGCGGGTCGCCAGAATTGCAGCATTTTCGCCGAGCCAGGCGATGTTCTCCGCTCCGAAATCGAGACGCGCATAATTGGCGCGTGCCTCGGCGAGCAGATCCTTGGCGCCCTCGTCCAGATAGACCGGAACATGGTCGCCCTCGAGCAGCGACACCATGCGCTCGATTACCCGGTCATGGATATGTCCCGGGTCGCCGCCGAAGATCGGCGGGACCCCCGCCGCTGCAGGCTTGACCAGGATCACCCGGTCGCAGTCATGCACCTCGAGCACCTGCCACCGGCGGCCCGAGAATATCAGAAGCATGCCCGGCGCGACGAGATTGTCCATCGGCAAGGTCCCGAGCTCGCGTCCGGCGGCGACGAGGCGATATTCCTCCGGCGTCTGAAACACGGCGTAGAAGCTATAATGGTCGACGAGCCTTTCGCCTTCCGGCCCAAGAAGTAGCAAGCCTTCAGCGGCCTGTTCGACAAGCCGCGCATCCGGTGCTCCCATGGCGCGCAGCACGTCGGCGAAGAGGGGCGGCTCGACCTGACGGAACGGACCTTCGCGGCAAAGAAGCGCGTAAAGATGGTCGGCGCGCGCGCCGCCGCGTTCGGCGATCAGCGAAAGGATCTGATGCACCAGCGTCGAGAGATGCAGCGTATCCCGCCGCGGCGGTTCGCACCAGCCTTCGAGGAGCAGCTCGATCGCCGCGATCGACCGCAGCAGGCCGAGCCGCAGTCGGTCGGAGAAATTGCTCTTCGCGCCGACCTTGGCCTCGATGGCATATTGGCGAAGGACTGCGGGCTTTCCCTCGCGTCGTCCCGACCGCCCGAGCCTCTGCCGGCACGATGCCACGCTGAAGGGCGCGCCGATCTGCGCGACGCAGGCCACATCGCCAATGTCGATGCCAAGTTCGAGCGTCGATGTGCAGACCGCCGTCGTCGGCAGCTGGGCATCCTTGAGGCGGCGCTCGACAAAATCGCGATGTTCGCGCGCGAGGCTTGCATGATGGGGGTAGAATTCCTGCGGCAGATGCGCCGTCTCGCAGAGCAGACGGAGTCGATCGGCGTAGATTTCGACCGCTTGCCGCGAGCCCGCGAAGACCAGATTGTCGCTCCCGCGCAAATGGGCGAACAGATGATCGGCGATCGCATCGGTGACGGGCAGGGCGTCCTTCTCATCCGGACTCGCGACGTAGCCACGCAGCTGGAGGCGCAGCTCCGACCCGCCGCCTTTCGCTTCGATCAGCTCGACCGCATCGGCGCGGTCCGGCCGGAGATAATGGCGGGCGAGCGCCATGTCGCCGAGCGTCGCCGACAGGCCGATCCGGCGTATCGGGCGCTTCACCACAAATTCGAGGCGGGTCAGAAGCGAGCGCATCTGGACGCCGCGCTCGCTGTCGAGGACGCTGTGCAGCTCATCGATCACGACGGCGCGCGTCGCAGCGAACAGCCGCGCGATCTCGAGTCCCCGCCGGATGAACAGGGCTTCGAGCGATTCAGGGGTGATGAGCAGCACGCCTTTCGGCTGCTTGAGCGCGCGCGTCTTGACGCTGCTGGACACATCGCCGTGCCAAGGTGTGACGAGGATTCCAGCCTCGTCACAGATGTCGGCGAGCCGGCGCGCCTGGTCGGTAATCAGCGCCTTCAGCGGCGCGATATAGAGGATCTCGAAACCTACCGCTTCGCCCGGTTCGTCGAGCAGCTGCGAGAGGAGCGGCAGGAAGGCCGCCTCGGTCTTGCCACCCGCGGTGGTCGCCGCAATAATCGTATCGGTATCCGACCCCAGAATGACGTGCGCGGCGCGCGACTGGATGTCGCGCAGCTCGCGCCAGCCCTGGCCCCGGATCCACTTCTGGATCGGCCGCGCCAGCCGGTCGAACGCTGCGGTCACAGCCGGAAGCTTGCGAGGTCCTCGCTGACTGGCTGCGCCCCGATCGCCTCGTCGACATCGCTCATATCGTCGCCCGCATCCGCGCCGATGTCGAGCGCCTCGACCAGATCCGTCCAGGCGACACCAGGATTTTGCGCGAGCACCGCAAGCAGGTTGACGAAGGCGGTAACGGTGTTGCGCGGGGTCCGGAAATAGGCTTCGCCGATCCGGTCGGAGCAATGCGTCATGAAGGCCTCGAGCGCTTCGTCGGGCAGGGCGTCGGGGCCGGGCTGCATGATCGCGCGGATGTTCGAGAGCAATACAAATAGATCCTCAGGCGTCAGATTGGCGAGACGAACGACCGGGCCCGAAAGATCGACCAGCCCCTCGCGCGCGAAGCTGTTTTCGGCCAACCGCGACTGCAGCGCCTCATAGCTGTAAAGACCGCGGCGTGTGTTCATCAGAAATTCGGGCGTGCCGCCCATCAGGAAGCCGAGATGCGCCGCGCTGCCCTGCAACACATCGTTGAGGATGCGCAGAATCTGCTCATAATTGGCGTTACGGGCCTGCGCGCTGCTGAGCTTGAAGAGATTGACCATCTCGTCGAGCCCAACGAGCAACCCCTTGTAGCCCGCGCTCGTGACGAAGGCCGACATCAGCTTGAGATGATCATATACACTTGCATCGTCGACGATGGTGCGCACGCCAAGCGCCTTCCTCGCATCGGTCCGGGTCGCGAACTCGCCGCGCAGCCAGCGTAGCGCGGCCGATTTCAGCTCCTCGTCGTTGCCGTCATGCCCCTCCCAATATCGGCGCACCACTTGGGCGAAATCGAAGCCGCCGGTCAGCTCCTCGAGATGCGCGAGGCGCTCGCGGATCATATCGCCGGCCGAACGGTCCTCGGCCTCGCCGTCCTGCTGCGCCTTGGCGACGAAGCGCTCGACGACGCTCGCGAGCGCGCCGCCATCGGGCTTGGTGCGCGTCGCGAGGTTGCGCGCCATTTCGGCATATAGGCCGCGCGCCTGTCCGCCGGTCGCGTGGATGCGCCGATCGGGGGCAAGGTCGGCGAACATCACGACGAGGCCCTTCTCGAGCGCCACCAACCGAATCAGGTTGAGGAAGAACGTCTTGCCCGAGCCATATTCGCCGATGATGAAGCGGATCGCCGATCCGCCACCGGCGATTCGGTCGATGTCGCGCACCAGCTCCTCGATCTCGCGTGCCCGCCCGACCTGAATGTGGCGCAGACCCAATTTGGGCACGACGCCGGCGCGTAGCGCCTGAACGATCGCATCGCGCTCGCGCGGCTTCAGGTCGGACATCAATTCATCTCCTTCACAGCATCGGCCTTGAGCGCCGCGGCGATTTCCTGCGCGACATCATAGCCCTCATATTCGTCGAAGAGCGCCGCGTCGAACCGGTCGAACGACCATTCGTTGATCGTCTCGAGTGCACCCGAAGGCATGAGACCATGCACCGCAGCGAGCCGTGCGAAATCCTCTTCGCTCCAGTGCGCGCGCACAATGATTTGCTCGGCGAAGCTCCGATGCTTCGCATCGAGCCCGCTCCACTGCGCTGCGGCCGCGGGACCGGGTGCATCAGCTGCATTACCGGTCTCCGCTTCGGCCTCCGCAGAAAAGATATCGCCGAGCACTGCCGACACGCGTTGGGTGTCGGTCCGGATCGCGGCGATCCGCGCGGCATCGAGGCGGGCACTCTTCGCGGCCAGCTCGCCGGGGATGGGCTCGCCGGGCGCCCCGGCCTCGGCCGCCTTTACGCGCACCGGACCGTCGTCGCTTCCGGCATGGAGATCTGAATAGACGAGCCCGGGATCAAGGCCGAGAGCGCGATAGATTTTCTCGATCGTTGCGACTTCCTCGGACTGGATGACGCTGTCGGCATGCGCGATCGCCACCAGCGCCGCGCGCAGCGCCACATGATGCTCGGTGTCGACCTGCTTGAGCTTGCCGCGGAGCAGCGCCATGTCGGGCGGCACCGCGAAATACCAGTCGAGATTGGCGGCGAGCGCGCGGCGCTCGCGATCACTGATGCCTGGCGCCTTCGCGACCTTTGTCTTGAGGCTCCGCCGCTCCGCTTCAACGAGCTTCTTGTCGGCCTGCGCGATGAAGGTTGCGAGCGCGATTTCAAAGAGCAGGTTCAGATATGCGCCGGAGACATATTCAAGCCCCTCGACCATATCGCCAAGATCGAACAGGACGACCGGTTCGTCGATCCGCGGCGCGCGCAGCGAATGGCGGGGGTCGGGCGCCATGCCACAGCCCAGCCGGGCGAGCGCATCGGCGGCGCCCGTGAGCTGGCGCTTGCTGGCGGTTTCGCTGTGCGCACCTTCGAGACGCGCCAGCAGATCAGTGACCGGCACGAGCCCGCCTGCCGCAATAAGGTCCGCGATCCAGTCCTTGAGCGCGTCCATCTCGCTCGACGGGAATAGTGGGCGGAGTTCCGCCGGGAGCAGCGCATGGCCTTCGAGGCTGTTCCGGCCGTCGGGATTGCGGCCGAGATAGCGGCTGAGTTTGTCGAGCGCGTCCATCGCCTCGTCGGCGATCTCCTGCGCAATTTCGATCGGCTTGCGCAGGCCAGAGATGTCGGGGATCGGCTTTTCATTCGCCGTCAGCTGCACCGTTCCGCCAAATTCTCCCGATGCGGCCTGATAGCGATAATCGAGCCTGGTGCGCGGTTTCGTTACCTTCAGCCCGTCTGGGAAACGCGCGTCGAATTTCTGCCCGAACAGCGCACGGAATTCGGACTCGCAGCGCTGCGCCGGCGTCCGGAGGCGCTTTTCATAATGGCATAGGAACCAGACATAGAGCCAGTCTGCGCTGAGCGCCTCCTCGCTGGCGATCGCGCCGCCGATGGCGATCTTTAGCGTCAGTGGCAGGTCCCAGCTGCGATTGTCGAGAATAGACTGCCGGAGCGTTGCATCGTCGGTCGAGAGCCGGCCCGCTGCCGAAATGCGCGCGAGATCGAGAAACTCGCCGAGATAGCGCTGTACCGAGTGATTGCTCGCGAAGAGCGCTTTCAGCCGCTCAACCTCGGCAACGATGAGCTGCTTTTCTTCGGCCTCCGGCTCGTCGACGAAAAAGCGCCGCTCGAGCCCGTAGAAATAGAGGAACATGTAACCGGGGTTGACCGATCCGTCGGAGCGGCCGCCCGTCAGCCAGTCGAGATAGGTCGCCCGGCAGACCGACGAGATCGTCGAATATCCCGGCCAGTAGGACAAGCCATGCCCCTCGGGGTCAGTGCCGGCGGGGGCCACCGAATTGGCGGGATCGATATAGGCGCGGCACTTTTCGGCAAAACCGCGCGTCGTCAGCTGCGGCGGCGTGCCGACATAGACCATGCCGCCGATGTCGCGTCCAGCGATGACGATCGTTCGGCCCGCGGGAAGCCATCCCTGATGAGAGCGTGATGGCCGGACGGGGGGCGACGCGGATGTGGCTGCGGGCGTTGAGTGTAACGGGCCGTCCCTTTGGACGTCCAGAAAGCGAGACGCCTGCTGCGGAGCCGGGGTGTCGGTCGGCGTCGCGATTGCGGGCAGCGGAACGGGATCGGGCTCGGTCGGCTTGGCGTCGCGGCGCCTCTCCTGCCACCAAACGAGGACTATCGGCATCAGAAGAATGAAGAGCGCCCGCCTGCCCTCCGAAAGGCCGTCGAGCGCGATCGCCGCCACGATCGAGCAGACGACATAAAATAGGAGATAGAAAAGGATCCATCGGATCAATTTCATGATGCCTACCCCCCGATTAATTGCCCCGCGTTCCTCTTAAAGACATTTGACGGGGGAAAGAAGGCCTTGGGTCTGCGGTGGTCCGAATTTCTTTTCCGAAATGACTGGATGGTCTTGAATCGCGATGCGTTGCAGGGCATCCCCGCGTGATGGGGGCGGCATCGGCAATAAGAAAGGCGCTTGGGCGTTCGACCTCTTTCGAGGCGACGATCGACAATCCTTTCCTGCATTTCGACACCGATGGCGTGGCGAGCGAATTGCGACTGGAAGAGCGCGGCGCTGAAAATGGTGCGCAGGATCTCCCGGCGAGCGATGCGACTGGACGCGACGCGGTCGAGCTCGAGATTTCGAACTGGGTATCGCGCGCTTGGCAGGAAGCCTCCGCCGAGGCCGATCGCTGGTTCCTCGCTTGCGATCAGCGCATCTCGAACCTGTCGCTCTTGACGCAGCTGCCTACCATTGAATCGTCGGCGATCCAGACCGAGAGTCAGATCAAGGCTGAAGTTGCGCAGGCCACCATGCGTCTCACCACCGCGCGCGATGCAGTCGCGCAAAGCTATAGCCAATTGCTGTCCTTTCAGCGTGACCATGGTCTTAACCGCCCGGCCAATCTCACGCCTTCGCTGATCCTGACCTATGGGACCATCCTGCTGACATGGATCGTCGAGACGGCCGCCAATTCGATGCTGCTGCGTCAGAATGACGATTTCGGGCTGCTCGGAGGAATCGGGGCCGCAGCGGTCGTCGGCGGGATCAATATCGGCGTCGCGGTTTTTGCCGGACGCAATATCCTTCCGCGGCTTAATCTGCGGTCGCGGGCGCGTCCGGTTTTTGCCTTGCTAAGCGGGCTCTGGGGCCTGTTCCTGATCCTCTGGAACCTTTTCGCCGCCCATTATCGCGACGCAAAGGTTGCAGGGGTTGAGGGCCCCGAGTTCGCCGCTGCAGCCATGATGACCCAGCTACCTGCGAGCATCTATTCCTGGGGCCTGCTGATTCTTGGTATCATCTTCGCGATCATCGCCGCGATCGCCGCCTACCGCATGCGCGATCCCTTTCCCGGGTATGCCGATGTGTGGGAAGAGCATGAGCGGCGATGCGCCGATTATGCCGGCGAGATCGAGGTGGCCTCCGACGAACTGCGTGCGCTTCACGACGATGCGAGCGAAGGATTTACCGACATCCGCACCGGACTCGCCCGGCAGCTCGCTGACCAGGCGCGCGCCCTCACTGGACGCAATGCCTTCGCGCAGCGGCTGACGCGCTTCCATGCCGAACTCGAGCAGGCGGGCCGGCAGCTTCTCGCCGTCTATCGCGATCGCAATCGTGCCGCGCGGTCGACGCCGCCTCCCGGCCATTTCGATAGCGGTTTTTCGCTTGCGGCGCCGGCCATTCCGCCCGCCCCGGAAGCCGCGCTCAAGGCTGCGGACGTCGAGCGCGGCGACCAGATCCTCTCAAATGCTCAACGGAGCATTTCGGATACCTATCTCGCTGGCGTTCACAGTTTCGAAACGCTCGAGGCGCTGAAGGCGCGCCTTCACGCATGAGCGCCCGGCGGCCTCGGCGATCGCGTGCCGACGAGCGTCTGGCGAAAGAGCGGCGCAGGGGGCTCTTGCAGTTCGGCATCGCCGGCGCGGTGATCCTCGCGGTCGGCGCTTTCTATTTTTCCGCGGTCAGCGGACAGCGTTCGCTCGATCCCGTGACGCTTTGTCCGGAAAACCCATTGTCGGTTACCGTCCTGCTCGTCGACGTTACCGATCCGATGAACCGACCGCAGCAACAGGATTTCCTGAACCAGCTCGCGCGTCTCAAAAACTCGATACCGCGCTATGGGCAGCTCAGCGTCATGCGGGTGGACTCGACCAGCACCAATCTTCTGGCGCCCGTGATTACACGCTGCAGTCCGGGCACGGCACAGGACACCGACGAGATGAAGGGCAATCCCGCGAAGATCCAGCGCCAGTGGGAAAGCGGCTTTTCAGAACCGCTCGACCGAGCCTTCGCAGGTCTCGTGCGCGCGAACGGCGCTGCGGAATCGCCGATCATGGAATCGGTCCAGTCGGTCGCGCTCACTGAATTCCAGAAGGCAGGCCGCGAGGGCATTGCGAAGCGGCTCGTCATCGCATCGGACCTCTTGCAGAATACCGATGCGATCAGCTTCTACAAAGCAGTGCCGGCCTCCGATGCTTTTCTTCGCTCGGACGCTTTTCGCCGCGTGCGAACCGATCTTCGCGGCGTCGATGTCGAGCTGTGGCAGCTCCAGCGTCTCGATGCCTCTACGACACAGCCGCGCGCTCTGTCCGCCCTGTGGGAAGCGGCGATTGGCGAGCAGGGCGGCGCGATCCAGCGTCTCTATAATGTGAGCGGTTAAATGTTTGGGCAATATCAGGATATGGTTGATCGCCTTCGCGATCGCGAATGGGCCGATCGATGGGCCTTTCTCCTGTTCGCGATAGGCGGGTCGATCGCGATCTGGATCGCCAAGTCGCTAGGGCTCGACGCGATATGGGTCGCGGGCGGCGCGATGATGGTGATGCTCGCTTATGCCGCGGTCGTCAGCCTCGGCCCGAAGCTTAAACTGCGCGCCGACCAGCTCGGCGATAATTGCTATTATCTGGGGCTCGTCTTCACGCTGGCGAGCCTCTCCTATGCGATCTTCACTTTCGATCCCGCGCGGACGGCGACGACCATCGTGCAGGGCTTCGGGGTTGCACTCGTCTCGACCGTGCTGGGGCTCGTCCTGCGCGTCTTCTTCAGCCAGGGCCAGCCCGACCTCGCGGCCGCCGAGGACAATGCCCGCATCGCGCTAACCGAGACCGCCGCGGCGGTACGCGCCGAGCTCGACGGAGTGCTGCTCGCTTTCCAGACTTTCGCGATCCAGACGCAGCAGCATCTCGCCGAGCTCCGCGATCAAGTTCGCGCCGATGTCGAGGTCGTTTCCGCCGGCGCGCGCGAGGCGGTGGCCGCTTCCGCCGATGGCGCCCGGGCCATGTTGAACGAACAATCGGCCGAAACCGTCGACGAGCTTCGCAAGGCGACGACCTCGGTCGGACGATTGGTGAAGGCGATCGACGGCCATGCTGACATGCTCGGCGCGGTCGCAGGCAAGACGTCCGCACAGTTCGACAATCTCGAAATGATCGAGCGGGCGGGCACCGCAGCCGCCGAGGCGCTGCGCCAAGTGTCCGCGTCGGCCGAAGCCTTGCGTACGCATCAGCAAGACCTGGCGGAGGGCGACGAGCGGCTGGCGGGAATCGGCACGAATGTGGCGGCAACGATAACCGCTTTGGGTCAGGCCGCCGAGCGCTTCGACGAACTCGTCGAGGCGCGGCTCGGGGCGCTCGGCGAAGCGCCGCTCAAAAATGCCGAAGCGCTCGATGCCGTGCTCGCGAAGACGTTGGCGACCTGGCAGACGGTCATTTCGGACCATGCCGAAGCTAATGCCCGCCTTCTCAAGGATCTCGAGGAGGCGCGCACGCGCGAGCTCGCCGCGCTGCATCGTCATAATGAGGCGCTCGACGTGGAAATCGAGCGATCGCGCAGCAAGGTTGGACAGGTGCAGGCCGCGCTCGTCGAAATGACGAACGAACTGACCGCGCAGATCTCGGCTTCCGATCGCTAAGGGGGCCTCGTGCGGCAGGACGACAAGCAATATCGCCGCGGCCTCATCCTCGGCCTCACCGTGGCCGAAGTGATGATCCTCCTGATCTTCGTCGTCCTGATGGCGCTCGCCGCCGCGCTGCAGACGCGCGAGCAGCAGATCGATGCGCTCGACAAGGGCGGGGCATCGCGGCTCGTTGAGCAATTGCAGCGCGCTTATCCCGAGGCAAAGACCCATGACGAATATTTCAAGGAGCTGGTCCGCGCCATCGAGGTGCGACGGCAGGTCGAGGCTGAAGGACCCGGCGCGGCGCGCCAGTCGATCCTCGACGATGCCGCGATTGGCCGCGACGTGCGACAGGCGGCCGAGCGCGACGGGGTCGATAATCCGCGCGAATATGCCCGCAATCTCGCCGCCAACGCCAATCGTTCGCGGCGCGGCGAATGGCCGCCTTTCGTGAGCCTGAGCGAAGCGGGAGGCTATTATTTCGACAGTGGCAAGGCGACCCTCCGTCCCGAATTCGAGCGCAATCTCAGCGCCAAGGTCGTACCGATGCTCGCCCGCAACCTCATCGATTATGACGTCGATGTGATCGAGGTAATCGGGCACACCGATGAAGTGCCCATGGTCGGCCAGAGCAATCTCGACGCCGTCTTGGTTGCAGCGTCTGCGGGGCGCTTCGCGATCGCGGACCTTCGGTCGACTGACAATGCGGGCCTCGCGATGGCGCGGGCGGTGGCGGTGGTCCGCGTACTGCGCGCCGATCCACGCCTCGCGCGCGCCGCGATCCTGCCGCTCTCCGGCGCCCAGATGATCGTGCCCGTTGACCGCATGGCAGACGGGTCGGCGCGCGCGAGCGACCAGCGCCGCCGCCGCATCGAAATCCGTCTCCGCCGTTCGACCGCGGAAGTCGCCTCGCCGGGGGGAGCTCGCTAGTGGACGAGCTTGGGCAAGCGCTGGCGCGCCTTCGTGCTGCTGTTCGCGATCGTCAAGCGCGACGGTCGCGCCCGGCTCCCGATTCCCGGCCGTGGTGGCAGGCGCTCTTCGGCGGCAGGCCATGACACGACGCCACAGCGGCCGGCGGAGGCGGGAGAAACGGAAGGAAGGGAGAATCATTCCCACCCTCGTCCTGACCACAGCGGGTATCTTATTCATTGGCGCTGCGACTTTCACCTTTACGCGGACTGCGCCCATTGAGGAGCAATCGCTGTCGCCGTTGCAGTCGCCCCCTCTCTCGCTGCCGCCGTCGCCGCAAGATACGGGGGACTTTGTATGCACGCCGCTCTCGGTGACCGATGGCGATACGCTTCGCTGCGGCGACGAACGGATTCGGCTGGTCGGGATCGATGCTCCCGAAATGCCGGGCCATTGCCGCAAGGGGCGAGAGTGCGTCGCGGGCGATCCATTGGCGAGCAAGGCGATGCTCGAAGCGCTAATCGGTACGGGAGATACCGCATGCGTACGCACCGGAACCGACCGCTATGGCAGGACGCTGGCATCGTGTTCGACCCAAGGCATCAACCTGTCCTGTGAACTTGTCGCGCGCGGCGGGGCAGTCATCCGCTATGGCGGTTTTCCTTGCTAAGACATGCTGGTTCAAGCGCCCGCTTTGTCGCCTTTTGCCGATCTAGCTAATCATCACAACGCTTGGTCTAATGTCACGTCAGTATGCTGTGACTTACCAAATGCGATCAGCCAGTTGCCTCGCACGATCAGGTTGGCGAAGTTTGCCCGGTTGGCTCGCGTCTCACTTCGGCCGATCTAATAAACTTACGGAGTATGTCTGCTTCCCGAGAAGTGAGGCCAAAAGCGGCCTGACCGCTAGCGGCCAAATGCCGTTGAAAACGTCCGAAGGGGCTTTTTGCGCGCAACGTCGAAACCAGATCGGGGTAGTCTGCGCACTGATCATTCGCGTTCGGCTGCGCCGCGGACGCAGTGCGAGCGGGGAGGCGCCGCTATGTGCGGCGCCTCCGGCGGGTCAATCGATCTTCGGACTGACGACGCCCGACGCGTAGCGCAGATTATTCTGCACATGCTTGACGCCCGAGACCGCGTCCGCGCAATCTTCGGCGCGGCGCTTGGAGCGGCGGTCTTCGACAGTTCCCGTCAGCGTGACTTCGCCGCCTTCGACCGACACCTCTATCTCCGAGGCGTCGACCCAGACATCTTCGGTGAGGCGGTCGTTTACATCTTCGCGGATGCGCTCGTCAGACCGTGAATAGTTTTTCGGACCGCGGCCGCGATGATCCTGTTCGCGCCGCCGCCGCGCGTCGCGATCGCCGAACCACGACATGACCTCGTCGCCGGCACGCTCGAAAAAGCCGCGGTCATCCCCGCCATCGTCGCGGCGGCCATATCGATCATCACCATAGGGCGAGTAGCCCCGAGAAGCGGGATAGCCGAGCTCGCTCGGCCACATCGAGTCAGAACGCTCGCCCTGTCCGCTGCGGGCTTCGCCGACTCCGTCATAATATCGCGAGCGTTTGGGTTGCCGATCGTAGCGCGGCCATGCGCGCTCGCCATAGCCGCGCTGTTCGCCGGCGTGGCGATCGTCCCAGTCGTCGCGTCGATAGGGCTGCTCCCGGCTCGTCTCGCGCCGGCGTCCGGACCGGCGATCTTCGTCTTCGATTGCGGTAAAGCTTCGCGCGGCGTCCTCGGCGCGGCCGCTCGTCCATCCTCGGCGATCACGCCCATCGTCGGGAACGCTATTGTCCTGATAATCCCAAAGGGGCGTGCGGTCGTCGAACCTGTCCATCGTCCATCTCCAATTTGTTGTGGCGGGCAGGCTGCCGGATTGGTCGACAACCCCCGGCATGAAGGTGACGTGTCGCCGGCCCGGAAGTTCCGGAGTGGTGCGGCGAGATGCGACAGATCGTTCAGTGTACCGCGAGGTGCTGCGATCATGCGCGAAACGGCGCCCTTCAAAACGGCGACTTCACGGGTGACTTTTCTCGTGGCGCTTACGCACTGAGATTGAGCTGCGCGAGAGCGGTTTCCAGACTCTGCAGGTTGAACGGCTTGGTGAGCAGCGGCGCGCCGTCATAGACGACATCGTCGCTCGCGCCCGAGCCGGTCGTCACGATGAAGGGTAGATCTGCCGCCTTCAACGCAAGGGCAACAGGACCGCTGGTCTCTCCGCTCGCAAGATGGACGTCGAGGATGGCAGCGTCGAATCCGCCGTCGCGGATGCAGGCTAGCGCGCCGCCCACACTCTCGACGCATCCGACCGTCTGTAGATCGAGTGCTTCGAGATAGCCCTCGAGCATCATCGCGACCAGCGGATCATCTTCGACAATGAGAATGCGGAATGTCATGAACTGCATCTACCGGGAGCGGACGTCTGCGCTGTGGGTCCGATCACAGCGTGTCCTTGGACGGTCCGAGTCAATGCAACAAGCGACAGGTGACATCGTTCCCGCGTGATGCCACCGCGCCAATTAGGCTCCATAGCGAAGCTGTGGTAATTCTCGGCGACGTCGGACCCACAGCGAGTCGGCGAGGGAGTCGCACATGCCCGCTTATTTCATGATGATATCCGACGCAGAGGCGCGCGCGGCGAAGCGGGTCGATTTTATCGCCGAAAGCCCCGACCAGGCATTTCAGGTAGCGCGCAATGTGACCGACGGCACTTATTGCGAACTCTGGGACCACGACAAGTTGCTGGCACGGATGACCAAGAGCGGTGCGGAGTTGTGGCAACTCCTGCCGACGACGCCTCCAAATCCCGAACAGTCCCCCGCCCGGCCAACATTAGTGAACACCGGCGCAGTTTGAGGCGGGGCCGCAACATCGAGCGAATGAGGGACTGCGGGTCGGCGCATCGTGGGTTTCTGCACGATTCCAAAGGTAAGCGGCGTTTGTTTCCAAATCGCATCGCCCCTAACGGGTCTCGATCGGGGCGCGGAACGCGCCGTTTCTCGTGCCGGTCGATCGCATGGACGCGCGGCGCGATCCGGCTCATGACGGCGGCCACATATCCCGAACCGAAGCCGATTTCGAGGATCCGGTCTTCGGGCAGTATTTCAGCCGCCTCGAGCAGGAGGCCGACGATGTACGGCTGCGATATCGTCTGTCCGGCCTCAATCGGCAGCGGAGTGTCCTTAAAAGCGAATTCCGCGAGCGCATCGGGAATGAAGCGCTCGCGGGGGACTTCGCGCATCGCGTCCAGCACTTTTGAATCGCGCAGGCCACGTGCGACGAGCTGATAGTCGACCATCACGTCCCGGCGATCCTTCAAGTCCGCTATGACGGCCTCCGGCTAGCCCTTCGCGCGGCGGCGGCGGGTTTCCCAGCCCTTTTTGGCAGCGGCCGAGCGATCGGCATGGCTCTGGCTCGATCCGCCCTTGCGGCCGCCCTTACGCGAGGACTCGTGCGTATCTTTCACGCCGCGGCCGGAGCCCGACTTGTTGCCGCCGCCCGACTCCTTGTTTACCGTCGCCCAAGCGCGGCTTTCGGCTTCCTTCTTGCCGACGCCGCGCTTCTCATAACCTTCCTCGATATGTTCGGCCTTGCGTTTTTGCTTGTCGGTGTAACTCGACTTGTCGCCTCGGGGCATGATCCGTCTCCTCGGTCCCCCCTCGATATTCTGCGGTTAGAAGGGGTAGGTGGCCCCGTAATAGTCATAGACGCCGCGGCCATAGTCGCGGTCGAACGCGGGTTCCTCGTCGGCGCGGTAGCGCGGCGCCTTTTCAAGAAGGCTCTTGTCGAGATTGACGACATAGCCGCCCTGGCCGGTCTCATAGGTAAGAACGTCCCACGGAAGCGGGTAATGGTCGCTGCCGAGGCCGAAGAGGCCGCCGAACTGGAGAACGGCATATTCGACGCGGCCCGACCGCTTGTCGACCATGAAATTAAAGATCGAGCCGAGCTTCTCGCCTCCCTGATTATAGACGGCGGTACCCTCGACCTTGTTCGAGGCGATCAGACGACTGGTTTCGTCGGTGGCGATATCGGTGGTCATGGAGCATCTCCTTTGGTGGGGGATATCCTTGGCAACGCGCGGAGGGCGGCATCTATCCGACCGATTTACCACGGTTCGTCGCAAATGCCCGACTGGCAGGCTCAGATCGGTGTCGGGTTCGCCTTCATGTCGGCGGGGATCAGTTCCTTCAGCCGGTCGATAGTGCTGGCGGCATCCTTGTGGTGAAGGAAGATACCGCCCGCGGCTTCCCAGAGATGGGCGTGTTTGAGTTGGTCGTCGACAAGAATGTCGCCTTGCTGTGCGTGGTTGCGCTTGTCGACCGCCATCACGGTCAGGATCTGCGTCCCGGGGAAATGCTCGGCGGCCCACCGGATCTTCTGCGCCGCGGCCCAGTTGCCGCGCGGCAGCCCAGTCAGAATGACCGGACCGAGGTGGCGCACGGCGGCGAACAATTCCATCGCGTCGGGCATGAGCGGGAGCGTACCGTAAAAGTCGGGGTGGCGCGCTATTTCGCGCCAAAAGGCGGCGATGCCGTGGCGCTTCTCGTAGGCACGAGGCGGCATCCCCAACAGCTCGGTAGCGCCGCGCTCGAAGTCGGCCAAAACGCCGTCGCAGTCGAGATAGAGTTGCATTCAGGATTTCCAGCGCGCCGGCTCGAGCATGATCGCGATCGGCGGATCGACCGGCCGCCAGCCGCATTGGGCAATAACGTCGTTGCTCTCCTTTGCCTTGCGCCCCTTCGCGAGCGACCAGGTCAGATGATAGTGGCTGCCGTCTCCGCGTTCGCTCCTGCCTCCGATCGCGACGACAAGCGCTTGAACGCCCAAGCCGTCATCGGCCTCGCCGATCACGGCACCAGCATGTTCGGTCGGAAGCGCGGTCTGCACATCGGTCCCGTAGCGCAGCGTCACATGGTCCGCGACGACCTTCGGGTATCGCGCCGAAAAGCGCATCATGAGCGCCTCGCGCTGGGCATCGGGTAGTCGCCACCCGGTGATGCTGCGGGACATGGCTATTTCTGCTCTCGGGCCAGTCGCGCGCGGTCGCGGCGAATGCTGACAAGGATCCGAATGATCGCACCCCATAGGAGACCGACTGCGATGAGCAGCGGGGAGAGGGCTTCGAGTAGGGGCGATGGCGTCATTGTAATTCCTCGGATGCGACTTCCAAGAAACCCGGAACGACGGCTAAAGATGCACGCCAGATCGGCCGGTAGGGTCTCGTTCGCGTGGGCAGGGCCAGATGCTCGTGGCGGTTGGACAGGAAGGGTGCGCACCATGATCGAATTCAGCGACCAGCCGTCGGTCGCTCGACGTCTGAAGGGTTCACTTGTCGCGCGGTTCCTTGAGCTGGCTTCCGGCGATGATCTGTTTGCCCGCGCGCTTCGCCCGTACCGCCTCGAGGAGAGTGCGAGCGGCGTTGCGGACCTCCTCCTGTACGGCCTTGTCCCTGTCGAGCGCTTCATGGCTCGTCGCATAGAGTTCGAAATAGCCGATGTAGCGGTCAAGCTCTGCGCGCGGTCCCGCAGGCGCGAGCGCGAGGGTTGCCAGCCAGTCGGAGAGGCTGCGGCGAACATTTTTTGCACCCTCGGTGTCACCATGAACGACGACAGCGAACTGACGGCCCTCAAGGGGCCGAGGATAGTCCCAGCCGGCCAGCTCGATCGCCTTCGCTTTGGCCGCATCCTTGCCTTGTGTGCTTGTGGGATCGGGATTGCCGCCGTCCATGCACACCATCCGGTCCATCATGAGCTTCAGAGGCGACGTCGCCATATACCAGTTGACCGGCGTGATCAGGAAAATGCCGTGCGCGCGTATCCACATCGGGTAAATGTCGTTCATCCAGTCCTGCGTCTGGCCCAATGAATGATTGGGATAGCAGCTGCACGGAAAGTGGCAGAGGGGCGCCGCCGTCGAGAAGCACGCCTTGCAGGGGTGGATGTTGCGGCCATATTCCGAAGCCAGCCGGCTGAGATCAAGTGTCTCGATCCGCGTGTCCGGCTGCTGGAGCTCGTCGCCGGCGATCTCGGCGAGGCGCCAGCTTTTCGACATCTCGCCTGGGCATGTATGTTCCGACCGCGGCGAGGCATTGATGACGAGCATGCGGCAGACGCCGTCGGCGCGCTCATAGTCGGCGCGCGCGCTCGCGACCGCGTCATATGCGGCGAGCCAGTCAACCGAGAGATCATAATCCGGATCGGCGAAGCTTGTACCTGCTTTGACGGTCTGCGGGCTCTTGCGTTCGTCGCGATAGGCATTCCATGCAACCGCGGCCAGTTTTCCGATCTCGGCGCGCAGGCTGTCAAAACCCGGATCGCGAAACTGTTCGATGTAGCGCTGCTTGAACGCGGGTTCGTCGAGCTTGGGGTCGGGCATGCCCTTGCGCGGCGACGGTTGGCTCTTCTGACGTTCCATATAGTCGGAACGATGTGCGGAGTTCGCGGTTGCATGTGCGCCAAGTGACGTCCGTTATGTCTATCTGCGCCACCCGAAGCTGCCAGTGAGCAATTGGCCATGGCCAGCGGTTGAACCCCGGCACCCTCCAAGTGTCTGTCGCGGCCGGAAAGGGGTGGGAACCGGACGGCAAACCACTCCCGCTTCGTCATCCCGGACTTGATCCGGGATCCACGACGACGGCGCAGCTATGGATCCCGGATCAAGTCCGGGATGACGAGAAGGAGGTCCACAATCGGTCGCGAGCTGTCATTCTCGCTCCGCCGACATGAACGTCCGCTTCTCTAGGTGCGCCGGCTAAAAGCAGTCCGACACCGGCCAGAGATTCTATCCATTTATTTCCAGCAGTTCTCGCTCTGTCGGCTCATTCTGCTCCTAGCGCAGCCTTGAGCGGTTCAAGCCAGGCCAGATAATCGCTAGACGATTCTTTCATCCGATTTATGGGAGCGCGAACCTGTTGCGCGCTGGGTGTAAAAACGGCCCGGCGGTTTCTGTGCGGTGCCAGGCAGGATGTCGCGAAAGGGAGGTCGAGGCTATCGAGCAGCGCTCCGATCTCCCGATCCGGATCGTCTACGAGCCGATCATAGTCGATATCGAACATTCTCTCGGGCACGGAAGCTTGAGCGCTTTCCATCATTCCGCGATAGGCGCGGTAATATCGGCCGAGGTCTTCAAGACCGTTCGGAAAATCGGTGTTGCGGTTAAAATAGGTTGTGTAGGCCGAGAAGCAGCAGGCCATCGCGTCGCGCCGGACATCGATAATCCGCGCACCCGGCAATATCCGGAGAATGAGTGCAATGAAGCGCCAGTTGGATGGCATCTTGTCCGTGAAAAAGGGGCGGCCGGTTCGACGATATCGGCCTGCTCGCGCTAGATAAACGGTAGCAAGATCCATCGCTTCTGCCCGTGTCAATGTCTGCAGACGGGAGAAAAAGTCGTCCGGCGCATCGAAAGCGCCTATCGATGCCGCGACCTCCTCAAGCGCGGACAGTTCACCAAGGCCTTCGACGTCAGGATGGCTTGCCAAAATCTGTTCGACGAGCGTTGATCCCGACCGCGGCATGCCAACGATAAAGATCGGTCCGCACTCTTGCGAAAGAGAGCTTTTCCTCGCTTCGAAAAGCGTCGGCCGCATGTTTCTGTGCGCCTCGACAAAGGCCGCAAGCCGTGCGGCATCATGCGGAACAAGCTTTTCACGCAACGTGTTAGCTTGGGAGAAATTTTCAAATGATCGGCGGAAGTCTCGTTGCTCGCCCAGCGCGCGGCCGAGTGCGAAAAAAATCTGTACGCACTGATAAGGGTCCGCAACCATACCAATCGCGCGTTTCATGACCGCAATGTCAGCGGCCGAAAAGGCGTCGCCGCGCAAATTGGCGATCCCGAGCCAGGCCCCGCCGAGTTCGGGCGCGCGCTCAACGGCGTTGCGATAGGCGGAGGCTGCCTCGGACGTGAAGCCTGCAGCCGCAAGATCATTCGCGAAATTGCACCAGAGTATAGCGATATGCGGCGCCATGGCGACAAGCCTGCGGTGGACATCGATCGCTTCGCTGGCACGCCGCTCAGCGGAGAGGACGCCCGCCCGTAACGAAAGCGGCCAGATGTTCGACGGCCGGCGGCGCGCCTCACGATCGAGATGAAGCAGGGCTTCGTCGGCGCGGGCCGCGTTACACAGGTGGAATACTAAGGCGGCATGCGCGCGAGCGGAATCCGGGTCCGCCGCAATCGCGTCGCGCAGTCGTTGCTCTTCGTCGAGGTGCTCCAAATTCACCGTCCTCGTTCGCGCTTTGGAGGTAACATCATGGCGCGCATTATCTTGGCGGCCGCTCTTGGCGCAAGGGATCCGTGGCGGTCTGACGAGCCGAGAGGGCGAATATCATGATGTTACCCGACCTCAGCCGCTCGCATCGATACGGTAACATACCCCCATTCACTGTCATTTCGTAACCTTCTGATAATAATTTCATTTATATTATGTGCCGGCCTCATTTCAGGGGATCGGCGGCACCGGCTGCCCGCCCCGCGCGGGTCGTGAACAGGGGGATGAGTCATCAAAGGTCGCGATTTGTCCGCCGTCCTCGATCGTCCGTACGTTGCGCGGCCCTGCCGGACGCCCGATCAATTTGAATATCCGCTTACCAACCTTCCCAGCTCGCCTGCCCGGCGGGCATTTTTGCGTTCAAGGATAACCCATGGTCGATAACCGCATGATCCGTCGAATCGAACGGAGCGCACGCGTTCGTTCGCGGCGACTTCTCTGCGGCGCTTCGCTTGCCGCAGTGCTCGCATGCGTGCCCATGAGCGCGCACGCAGAGGATCGCTACTGGGATGCCAATGGCACCGCGGTAGGCTCGGGCGGCACCGGCACCTGGAATCTTGCCAATCTCAACTGGAGCCCCAACGGCGATGGCGTCAGCGGGCCTTTCGTCGAACCTTGGGTCAATGGCGATCTCGACACTGCGATCTTCGGCGGTACCGCGGGGACTGTGACCGTCGGCGTGCCCGTGACGGTAGGCAACATAACCTTCAGTTCGGCAGCCTATGTGCTGAACGGCAGCGCGATCACGCTGGGCGGCCCCAATTCGACGATTACGACCAATAGCGGCAACGCGACCATCAACAACGAGTTGCGGGGAACAGCGGGGCTGGTCAAGACTGGTGCGGGTGGGCTGATCCTCAACGGCGCCAACAGCTTCACGGGCGACATTCAACTCAACCAGGGCGCTATTTATGCCGGCAGCGATGCTGCCTTGGGAAACACGGCGAACAACATCTTCACCGCGGCGGGAGCCTCGGTCCGGCTCGCGATTTTTGGCGGACCGACAAACCGCACCGTAACGATCGGTGACGGTGGCACACTGAACCTGGAACGCCCCGGCGCTGGGTCTGCCTTGATCAAGGGGAATGGCCGGGTCGTGACGACCACGACCGGTGTCACGCTGAGCAACGACGCGAATAGTTACACCGGCCAGACGATCTTCAGCGGATGCAACGGCGTTTGCTCGACATCCTTTACCTCAATCGGGAACCTCGGGGAGACGAGTTCACTTGGCGCGCCGACGACCGTGATTAACGGTACGATCGTCTTCAACCAGTCGAGCCAATATTCCGATAATCTGATCTACATTGGAGACGGCGACAGCTCGAACCGGAATTGGGATCTCAACGGCGAGGCGGCCAATGTTCGCAACCAGGGGTCGGGGACACTCTCGATCACGGGGAATGTCGATGTTTCGACCGGAGGCAGCTTTCTTGCCGACACCGCGGACATTGAATTGCTCGGCACGCTGAGCGGCGGCAATTTCGGATTCAACGGCGCGGCCGGTAATGCGGTCCTCGTGGAAGGAGCGAACACGTTCACGGGGAACGCGTCGATTGCGGGACTCGTCAGGATCACGACACTCGCGAATATCGGCGCCGCCAGTTCGCTTGGCGCGGGGACGAATATCGTAATGGGCAACGGCGTCCTGAGCTATCTCGGCGCCGGCTCCACCAGCAATCGCGTCTGGTCCTTGAACGGCATCAACAGCATCCTGAATAATGGTACGGGTGGGCTTTCGCTGAGCGGCGGGATCGCGTTCAATCCGGCTGGCCCCGCCGACAGCCTGACCTTGGGCGGCAGCTTCGGCGGCACGAACCTTGTCTCGGGGATAATATCGGGCACGGGCGGCTTGGTCAGCAATGGCTCGGGGACGTGGACGTTGAACGGTGCAAACACGTTCACCGGGACGACGACCGTGAATAGCGGAACGCTCCGAGCTGGCGGAGCGTCTGCCTTCGGTGCAACTGCGGGGCTGATCGTAAACGGCGGAACGCTGGACCTCGGAGGCTTTGACCTGCCCGCCTCCTCGCTTTCGGGAACAGGTGGCATCGTCGCCCTTGGCGGGAACACGCTGACCGTTCGCGCGGCGACCAGCCAGTCCTATGGCGGTAGCATTACGGGTACCGGCGGTCTTACCAAACTGGGAGCCGGAACGCTAACCCTGACAGGCTCGAACATTTATGCTGGTCCCACGCAAGTCGGCGGCGGCAGGCTCGCGCTGGATTTTTCCGCTGCGACGAGCCCCTCAGATAATATCATCTCGGGATCATCGCCGTTGATTTTGTCCGGCGGTTCGCTGGACGTACTCGGTGCGACGGGCGAAACGAATAACCAGACATTCAGTGGACTGACCGTCGTTGCGGGCGGAAACACGGTTCGCGCGATCAGCGGCGCGGGCGGAATCCTCAATCTCAACCTCGGCGCAATCACCCGCGCGGGCGGGCTTGTCAATTTCGTGCTGCCCACGGGCGGGGCGATCACGACGAGCAACGCCGACGGCGTTCTCGGCGGCTGGGCGACGATCAACGGATCGGACTATGCGAAGGTTATCGGCGGCGGCATCGTCGCCTTCGACGCCAGCGACTATACCACCAAGGACGACGCGGGCACATGGGCGAACGGCGATATCATCAGCGATACCGCAGGCACCGCAAATTCGCCCTTTTTCGGCACGGTCACAGGCACTGTGCAGCTCGGCGGATTGCGTTACACGGCCGCCGCCAATTCCGGCATCGGCATCGGCGCCGGAAACACGCTCGGAATCGACGGCACGATCATCGTTGCGCCCAGCACATTGGGCACCAACCAGACCATCAGCGGCGGATTCCTGACCGGCAGCAGCGGCGGCGGAACGCTCGGCGTCCAGCAAAACGGCACGGGCGTGCTCATCATAAACTCGACGATCGTGAACAATAGCGGCGCGACGAGCTTCGCCAAGAGCGGTGGCGGTACGGCGCGGCTGAACGCCGCGAACAGCTACACCGGCGGCACGACGCTGAGCGGCGGGCGCCTCGAAGTCGCGTCGCTCGCCAATGGCGGCGTCGCGAGCAGCATCGGTGCGTCGAGCGCCGATGCGGCGAACCTCATCCTCGAGAGCGGTACGTTGGCCTATACCGGCGGCGTCGACGTGGTCTCCAATCGCGGCATGACGCTCGTCAACGGCGGTGCCGAGCGCGCGATTCAGGTCGATACGGGACGAAGTGTCGAGTTTTCGGGGCTCGTCACCAGCCCCGATGATGCGGGCCTGACCAAGACGGGCTGGGGCACGCTCGTTCTGTCGAATGCCGCCAATGATTATGTGGGCGTCACGACGATCACCCAATCGTCGGCGGCGGGATCGAGCACGCTCTCGGTCAATACCCTGTCGAACGGCGGTGTGGCGAGCGGCATCGGCGCTGCGAGCAGCGATTCGGCCAACCTCGTCATGAGCAACGGCGCGAAGTTGCAATATACCGGCGGCACGGTGACGATCGACCGCGGCTTTACGCTGGCGGCTGGGCAGGGCGGTATCGATGTCGCCAATGCAGGAACGACGTTGACGGTCGGCGGCATTGCCACCGGTGCCGGGTCCTTCTTCAAGGATGGCGCAGGTACGCTTGTCCTCAGCGGCACGAACACCTACGCGGGCGATACGGTAGTCAATGCTGGCGTCTTGCGCGCGGGCTCGGCGCGCGCCTTTGGCGCCGGAGGCCGCTACATCACGGTAAACAGCGGCGCGACGCTGGATCTCGGCGGGTTCAACATCAGTGCCGCGGCGGTTATCGGCGACGGGTTGATCGATCTTGGCGGGCGGACGCTGACGACGGGCGGCGGCGGCGGTGTCTTCACAGGCCGCATAACCGGTACGGGCGGCTATACGCGTATCGGCGGCCTTACCCAGACGTTCAGCGGCTGCAACAACGACTACACCGGCGTCACGACGATCGGCGGGGCGGTTTCGATCGACTGTATCGCAAACGGCGGACAGGCGAGCGGCATCGGCGCCTCGTCGGCTGCCGGGTCGAACCTGGTCTTCACGAACGGCTCGCTCGTTTATACGGGCGCCAGTGTTGCGACCGATCGCGGCTTCACCCTTACTGGCGACGGCGCTATCAACGTCGTCGATGCCGGTACGACGCTTGAATTCTCGGGTGCGATCACCGGCGGCCGCCATCTCGCGAAGACTGGCGCAGGAACGTTGCTCCTGTCGGGAACAAACAGCTCGACCGGCAATCTGCGCGTAATCAACGGTACGGTTCGTGTCGGGTCGACCAGCGCTTTGGGTGCCGGCGGCGTATCGCTCGACAACACGGCGGGCGTCCTGCTCGACCTTGACGGCTATGACAACTCTGTCCTCAACCTGACCGGCGGTGGTGTGCTGGGCGGGAACATCGCGCTTGATGGCGCGACGCTGACGATCACCAACGGCGGCAGCGCCGCGGCCACTTTCGGCGGTGCGATCTCGGGCAGCGGCGGGCTCATTAAGACCGGCGGGGCTTTCCAGCAACTGACGGGCTGTTCGAGCAGTTACAGCGGAACGACCGTCATCAATCAGGGCATCCTTTCGGTCGCCTGCCTTGACGACGGCGGCGCGAGCAGTTCGATCGGATCGTCCTCGTCGGCGGCGAGCAACCTTGTCATCAGCGGCGGTACACTACAATATGTCGGCACGGGCGGAAGCACGAACCGCCAGTTCACGCTCGGCGCCTCGGCGGCAAGCAAGCTCGATGCTTCGGGCGCCGGGGCGATCGAATTCACCCACGCCGGTCCGCTGACCTTCGCCAATGCGAACACGGCGCAGACGCTGACGCTCGGCGGCACGAGCACGGCGAATAATATCCTGGGCGCACAGCTTACTAACAACGGCATCGGCGTTACGAACCTGACCAAGACCGATGCGGGCATCTGGATTCTGACTAACGCGGGCAGCACCTATACCGGCGTCACGACGATCAGCGGCGGCGTTCTCGGCGTCGACAAGCTTACCGACGGCGGTCTGGCAAGCAGCATCGGCGCGTCGTCGAAACTGGCATCCAACCTTATCATCGGCAATGGTTCGACGCTGCGCTATACCGGTAGCGGCGATACAACGAACCGCCTGTTTACCCTGTCGCAGGGCGTCACCTTCATCGAATCGTCGGGCACGGGGGCTATCGTCTTCACCGATACCGGACCGGTGACGCTGCAGGGCAGCAACCAGGCACGCACTATCGCACTGGGCGGCACCAACACGGGTAATAACACGCTGGCCGGCTCGATCGGCAACGCCGGCACTGGCGTTACGACGCTCGCGAAAAACGACAGCGGCACCTGGGTCCTCACCGGCAATCACAGCTATACCGGATCGACCAACGTCAACGCTGGAACGCTGTTCATCGGCGGCGGCGGTGCCACAGGTTCGATCGCGAGTGCGCTCGTCAACAATTTCGGCACGCTCGGCTTCAATCGCAGCGACCTGCTCGCCTATGGCGGGCAGATTGTCGGCACCGGATCGCTGCGGCAGACGGGGGCGGGGACGACGGTCCTCACCGGCACCAACAGCTACACCGGCGGCACGACGATCGACGCGGGCACGCTCCAGCTCGGCAATGGCGGGACGACGGGCAGCATCGTCGGCGACATCGTCGACAACGGGCTGCTGGTCTTCAATCGTTCGGACCTCGTCAATTTCAACGGCCTCATCTCCGGCAGCGGCGCGGTGCGCCAGTTCGGCAGCGGCACGACGGTGCTATCGGGCATCAACAGCTACGCCGGCGGCACCTCTATCCTCGGCGGTACCTTGCAGGTGTCGGCCGACGCCAATCTCGGCGCGGCGACGGGCGGCCTTGCCTTCTCTGGCGGCACCCTTCGAACGACCGCATCCTTTGCCAGTGCGCGGAACACCAACCTCACCGGCGGCGGCACGTTACTGACCGATGCCGGAACGAACTTTGCGCTCGGCGGCCTGATCTCGGGCGCGGGCAGTCTCGGCAAAACGGGCACGGGCATCCTGACGCTCAGCGGCAACAACAGCTATGCCGGCGCGACCAACGTCAACGCCGGGACGCTTCGCATCAACGGCGATCAGTCGGCGGCGACGGGCCTCGTGACCGTTGCGTCAGGCGCGACGCTTGGGGGCAGCGGGACGATCGGCGGCAGCGTCAATGTGCTGAACGGCGGCATCCTTGCGCCGGGCAACAGCCCTGGCACGCTCAACATCAATGGCGATCTGTCTCTCACGGCCGGTTCGGTGCTGAACTTCGAATTCGGTCAGGCCGATGTCGCGGGTGGTCCGCTCAACGATCTGATCAATGTGGGCGGCAACCTGACGCTCGACGGCACGATCAACGTCAATGTGTCAACCGGCGGCAATTTCGGCGGCGGCCTCTATCGCGTGTTCAACTATGCCGGCTCGCTCACCGACAACGGGCTCGCGCTGGGCTCGATGCCGCCGGGAAGCAATGTCACTGTTCAGACCTCGGTCGCGGGGCAGGTGAACCTGATCAATAGCGACGGCCTGTCGCTCAGCTTCTGGGACGGCGCCGGCGGACCCAAGTTCAACAATGTGGTCAACGGCGGTAACGGCAGCTGGCACCTCGGCGGTGCCGACAACAACTGGACGGGCGCCGATGGCGCGGTCAACGCGGCCTATGCCGACGGGACCTTCGCGATTTTCGCGGGAGCGCCGGGCACGGTAACGGTCGACAACAGCGGCGGCGCGGTCACCGCGGCGGGCATGCAATTTGCGACGGGTGGTTATCTGGTGGGTGGCGGACCGATCACGCTGGTCGATCCCGATGCGATCATCCGCGTTGGCGATGGCACGGCAGCGGGCGCGGGTTATGTCGCGACGATCAATGCCAATCTCACCGGCGCGAGCCGACTGGTCAAGACCGACGCGGGCACGCTGGCCCTGAACGGCACCAACAGCTACACCGGCGGCACCGCGATCAACGGCGGTCTTCTCCAGATCACGAGCGATGTCAATCTGGGCGATGCGGCAGGCGACATCAGCTTCGATGGCGGCACGTTGCAAGTGATCGCCCCGATCGTCACGAACCGCGATATCGACTTCACCGGCAGCGGCACGATCGACGTCGCGACCGCCTTCAATGCGGGTACGACGCTGACGCTCGCAGGCGACACCAGCGGTGCGGGCGCGCTGACCAAGACCGGGATCGGCATGCTGATCATCACCGGCGATGCGGCGCACACGGGGCTCACGACAATCGCGCAGGGCGGAATGCGGATCGGCGATGGCGCCACCAGCGGCTCGATCGCCGGCGATATCGCGCTCGATGCCGGCACCGCGGTCAGCTTTGACAGGTCCGACAGCCATAGCTATGGCGGCGCCTTCTCCGGCTCGGGCTCGGTTTCTGTCGACGGCGGGATATTGACGCTCACCGGCAACAGCAATTTCGGCGGAAATATCACCGCCCAGCCCGACAGCGAGCTTCGCATCAATGCGGGAAATACGGTCGCGACCACCGGAACCGTGACCGCCCAGGGCAGTGTGTTAGCCGTTTCGGGCATCGGTTCGACACTCATCACGACACGAGTTAACGGCGTGGTGACGAGCGCGAATGGCGCCACGATCAATGTAACGAACGGCGGGGTCATCCGGACCACCAGCGGTATCGGCATGCAGCTTCGTACCCTGACCGGCACCGGATCGGCGGACCTCAATATTTCCGGCGCCGGATCGCTCGTCGATCTTGGCGGCGGCCATTTGCAGGCGGCAACCGGCACGGCGTCGCGCTCGACGATCACGATCAGCAACGGCGGCAGCTTGCGTTCGGGGCAGCTTGCCGTGATCGGCTCGCTCTCGGGTAACACGACCCCCTCGATCGTTACCATCACCGGTGCCGGATCGAACTGGACCGGCAGCGGCATTTTCATCATGCGCAACGGCCAGTTCTCGGTACTCGACGGCGGCGCTGCGAGCTTTGCTACGGCGAGCATCGGAACGGTCGCGCAGGGCGCGAACGCGCTCGTCTCGGGCACGGGATCGAGCTTCGCGACCACGGGCCTCCTTTCGGTCGGCACGACCACCGGCAACGGAATCCTGACGATCGCCGACGGCGCGCAAGTAACCGGCGGCACGGGCATTTCGATTGCCGAAGATGCGGGGACGAGCGGCACGATCAATATCGGCGGGGTTGAGGGCGGCGCTGCGGCGGCTGCGGGCTTCCTGAATGGCGGCATCACCTTCGGGCCCGGCGCCGGCGAGCTGAACTTCAATCACACCGGCACTGACCATGGTTTCGCTAACGCCATCTCGGGGGCTGGCACGATCAAGCATGCGGCAGGCACGACGCGCCTGACCGGCGACAGCTCAGCCTATACCGGCACGACCTCGGTCGCGGGCGGCACGTTGTTGGTCGACGGTATCCTCGGCGACGCGGTGAGCCTCGTCAACGTCGCGACGGGCGGTACGCTGGGCGGCACCGGCACGATCGGCGGCAATTTCGCGCTTCTCGATGGCAACCTCAATCCCGGCGATATCGGTGGGATTCCGGGCCAGCTGACAATCGCGGGCAATCTCAGCCTGGCACCGGCGGCGACGCTCAACGTCGACTTCGGTCAGGCGAATGTCGTGGGCGGCGCGCTCAACGATCTGATCGAGGTCGGCGGCGACCTGACGCTCGACGGTACGCTCAATGTGTCAGTGACCTCGGGGGGCAGTTTCGATCCGGGCGTCTACCGTGTCATCAACTATGGCGGCACGCTGACCAACAACGGACTCACGGCCGATCCGGCTTATTTTGTTCAGACTTCGGTTGCGAACCAGGTCAATCTGGTGAACACGACCGGCCTCACGATGCGCTTCTGGGATGGCGTCAACGGGGGCAAGAATGACGGCGTGATCACCGGCGGAGACGGCTTGTGGCAGGCCAGCGGCGGAAACGACAACTGGACCGAATTTGACGGTTCGGCCAATGCGCCCTTCACCGATGATGCCTTTGCTGTCTTCTCCGGCGTCGGCGGCACGGTTACCGTCGATACCACTCTCGGGACCGTCACAGCGTCGGGGATGCAATTCGCTAGCGACGACTATATCATCACCGGGGAAGACATCGCCCTGGTCGCACCGGAATCGATCATTCGTGTCGGCGACGGGACTATGAACGGGGCGGCCTATACGGCGACAATCGCATCGAACCTGACGGGCGTGGGCGACTTCGTAAAGACGGACCTTGGCACCCTCATACTCACCGGTGCAAACAGCATCGCGGGCGACGTCTATGCTCGCGACGGGGACCTGCGGCTTGCCGATGGCGGCACGCTGACCAGCGCGAACGGATTTATTGGACCCGATGCGGGCAACGAAGGGAGCGTCACAGTCACCGGCAGCGACGGCGGCGGCAATGCCTCGACCTGGACGGTCGGCGATCTGATCGTTGGTTACAGCGGCACCGGCACGCTGAACATCGCCGATGGCGGCAAAGTATTCAGCACCGGTGGTTCCATCGGTCTCGACGATGGCAGCGTCGGCGAGGTTCTGGTGACGGGCCCGGGCTCGTCGTGGGAAAGCAGCGGACGTATCAATGTCGGCCAGTCCGGCACCGGCACCGGCAGCTTGCGGATCGAGGGCGGCGCCATGGTGAGGAGCAACGACGGGGTTGTTGGTGCTTCCGGACAGGGCGACGTCGTCGTTTCGGGTCGAGGCAGTTCCTGGATCAATGACGTGCAGCTGAGTGTCGGCAGCTTCGGCGCCGGCACGATGCGGATCGAAAACGGCGCGAGCGTCACGAGCAACCAAGGCTATATCGGCGCGAACAACACCGGCAGTGTCACAGTTACCGGCGCGGGTTCGAACTGGCTGATCACCGACTTTTCGATGACCGTCGGCAACGACGGCGCCGGCTCGCTCACGATCGAAAACGGCGGGCTCGTCCGGGCCGAGGGCGGCTTCGCGCTCGGCGTCGCTGCGGGTTCCAGCGGAACCGTCACCATTACGGGAACGGCGGGCAATCGCGGCGTTGTCGAAACCAGCCAGATCGGTGGCGGTCTCGGCACCGTCAACTTCTCGCTCGACGGCGGCGCGCTGCGCGCGACGGACGATAATGACAACTTCTTCACCGGCTTTGGCGTACGCGATATTGCGCTCGGCGCGAACGGCGGCTTCATCGACACCGACGGCCATGACATCGGCATTTCGCCGCGCTTCGCCGGCGCAGGCGGTCTGACCAAGGATGGCCTCGGCACGCTGACGCTGACCGGCGCCAGCAGCTATGCCGGTGCAACCCTCGTCAACGCAGGCACGCTGCTCGTCAGCGGCGACCAGTCGGCCGCCACCGGCCTGACGACGGTCTTCTCGGGCGCCACGCTTGGCGGCAACGGGATCATCGGCGGCGATGTCGATGTGCAGAATGGTGCTACGCTTGCGCCCGGCGAAAGCGTCGGCACGCTGACGATCAACGGCAATCTGTCGCTCGCCAGCGGTTCGATCCTGAACTACGAGTTCGGTCAGGCCGATGTCCCGGGCGGCGCGCTCAACGATCTGGTCGATGTCGGCGGCGACCTGACGCTCGACGGTACGATCAATGTCACGGTTCCGGCGGGGGGCAGCTTTGGCCCCGGCGTCTACCGCGTGTTCAACTATGGCGGCGCGCTGGTCGACAATGGGCTGACGCTGGGCACGCTTCCCGGCGGCACGGCCGGCGTCGAGGTCCAGACGTCGGTCGCCGGACAGGTGAACCTCGTCAATTCGATGGGGTTGGCGTTCAGCTTCTGGGATGGCGCCGCTGGACCCAAGCATAATGGCGCGCTCAATGGCGGCGATGGCGTGTGGCGCGTCGCGGGCGGCGCGAACAACTGGACCGATGCGAACGGCACGATTAATGCCGATTATGCGCAGGACAGCTTCGCGGTCTTCGCGGCGGCACCGGGCACAGTCACGATCGACAACAGCGGCGGTGCGGTTCTCGCCTCGGGCATGCAATTCGCCAGCGACGGCTATATTGTCACCGGCGACGCGCTGACGCTGACGGGGGCGCAGGCGCTCGTCCGGGTCGGCGACGGCAGCTCCGCGAGTGCGGGCTATACCGCGACCATCGGCGCCGACCTGACGGGTACGGCGATGCTGGTCAAAACCGATGCGGGCACGCTCGTCCTGTCGGGCACCAACAGCTATGCCGGCGGCACCGCGATCAACGGCGGCACCCTCCGCATTTCGTCCGACGCCAACCTTGGCGATGCGGCGGGCGGACTGTCGTTCGGCGGCGGCACGCTGCACACGACCGCCGCAATCGTTTCGAACCGCACGGTCGACCTCGCCGGCGATGCGACCTTCCTGACCGATGCAGGCCTGACGCTCGCGGGTGTCGTTTCGGGCGCGGGCAGCCTGACCAAAGATGGCGCGGGCACGCTCGTCCTGACGGCGGACAATGTCTACGCCGGCGATACGGTGATCCGCGCCGGACGCCTCGAGATCGGCGGCGGCGGGACCAGCGGTGCGATCGCCGGCGATGTCGTCAACGACGGCGTCCTGGCGTTCAGCCGGTCGGACGATGTGGTCTTTGCCGGACTGATTTCGGGCGGCGGTTCGCTCGAGCAAATGGGTCCGGGAAGGACGATCCTCACCGGCGACCATCTCTTCACGGGCGGCACGACCATCTCGGCGGGTACGCTGCAACTCGGCGATGGAGGCGCCTCGGGCTCGATCGCCGGCGACGTCGTCAACAATGGCCTGCTCGTCTTCAGCCGCGCCGACACCCATACTTTCGGGGGCGTGATTTCGGGCAGCGGTGCGGTCGACCAAAATGGTTCGGGCACCACGATCCTGACCGGCAGCAACAGCTATAGCGGGACGACCAGCGTCAGTGCCGGCACCTTGCTCGTCAATGGAGACCAGTCGGCTGCGACGGGCGCGACCAACGTCGGCGCAGGCGCGACGCTGGGCGGGACGGGCATCATCGGCGGCAATGTGTTGGTCAACAGCGGCGCCACGCTCGCCCCGGGCGCGGGTGCTCCGGGTACGCTGACGATCAACGGCAATCTCTCGCTCGCTGCCGGCGCGGAGCTCGGCTTCGAGTTCGGCCGCGCGAACGATGTTGGCGGTCCGCTCAACGACGTCGTCAACGTCGGCGGCGACCTTGTTCTCGACGGCACGCTCGACGTGGCGGTGCCCGCGGGTGGCGCATTCGACATCGGCCTCTATCGCATCATCAACTATGATGGGTCGCTGACCGATAACGGCCTCACCCTCGGGACGATGCCCACGGGCGCCAATGCGCAGGTGCAGACGTCGATCGCCGGCGAAGTGAACCTGATCAACACCGGGTCTGCGACGCTCAACTTCTGGGACGGCGCGGCCGGGCCGAAGTTCGACAATGTGGTGAACGGCGGCGACGGCGTCTGGCAGAACAGCACGGGCAACGACAATTGGGCCGACATCACGGGTGCGGTCAACGCGGGCTACGATGACGGCGCTTTTGCCATCTTCTCAGGCACCGCCGGAACGGTGACGATCGACAACAGCCTTGGCGCGATATCGGCGTCGGGCATGCAGTTCGCCTCGGACGGTTACCGTATCATCGGCAATGCGCTGACGCTGGATGGCGCGCAGGCGGTGATCCGTGTCGGTGACGGCACCGCGGCGGGCGCGGCCTACGTCGCGACGATCGATGCCGAACTGGGGGGCGCAGCGGGGCTGGTCAAGACCGATGCGGGGACGCTCGTCCTCACGGGCAGCAACAGCTACACCGGCGGCACGTCAATCAATGGCGGCAAGCTGCAGATCGGCACCGACGCCAATCTCGGTGCGGCGGTCGGGGCGATCCGTTTCGATGGTGGTACGCTGCATACGACGGCGAGCTTCTCATCGGCGCGCGACGTCGCGCTGATTGGCGCCGGCGGATTTAGCACCGATGCGGGCACGACGTTGACGCTCGCCGGCGCGCTGTCGGGCACCGGCAGCCTCTCCAAGAGCGGTGCGGGCACGTTGGTGCTCGGTGGCAGCGGCACCTTCGGCGGCGCCACGGTCGCCAACGGCACGATGTTCGTGAACGGCAATTACGCGGGAGCCGCCGGGTCTACAAGCGTCCTGGCAGGGGCGACGCTGGGCGGTACGGGTACGATCGGCGGCAACGTCACGATCGGCAATGACGCCACGCTCGCGCCCGGCGCGGGCTCGGCGGGAACGCTGACGATCGGTGGCAATCTGTCGCTGTCGGCGACGTCGCAGCTCGACTTCGAGTTCGGCGCCGCCGGCGTCGTTGGCGGCGCGCTCAACGATCTCGTCAACGTCGGCGGCAATCTGGTGCTCGACGGCGTGCTCAACGTCGGGGTGCCGGCGGGCGGCGCGTTCGACGTCGGTGTCTACCGCATTTTCAACTATGGCGGTGCGCTCACCAACAACGGCGTCACGCTCGGCACGCTGCCGGCGGGCGCCAACGCGAATGTGCAGACGTCGATTGCGGGGCAGGTCAATCTGGTCAATTCGGCGGGGCTGACGCTCAATTTCTGGGACGGCGCTGGCGGCCCGAAGAATAATGGCGTGATCAACGGCGGCACCGGCGTGTGGCAGGCTAGTCCGGGCAACGACAATTGGACCGGCGAGAATGGCGCGGTGAACGCAGGCTATACCGACGGCGCCTTCGCGATCTTCGGCGGCACCGGCGGCACGGTCACGGTCGACAACAGCCTCGGCGCGGTGTCGGCTTCAGGGATGCAGTTCGCAGCGAACGATTATGTGATCACCGGCGGGGGCATTGCCCTGACCGATGCGACCGCGACGATCCGCGTCGGCGACGGCAGCACTGCGGGTGCCGGCTTCACCGCGACGATCAATTCGGCGCTCAGCGGCGCGGCGCAGCTCGTTAAGTCGGACGCGGGCACGCTCGTGCTCGGCGGCACGAACAGCTACACCGGCGGCACGCAGATCGTCGGCGGTACGCTGCGCATCTCGAGCGACGCCAATCTCGGCACGGCGAGCGGCGACGTGACGCTCGACGGCGGCGCACTCGAGACGAGCGCCAACGTCACCAGCGTGCGCGACATTGTGGTGGCCAGCGGCGGCGCGATCGCGACCGCCGCCGATACGGTCTTTACGTACAATGGCCTGTTCTCGGGCACCGGCGCGCTGACCAAAAATGGCGCGGGCACCTTGCTTGTCACCGGCGACAACAGCGGCTTCGGCGGTAGTGCGACGGTCGCGGGCGGCACGCTTGCCGTTCAGGGCAGCCTCGGCGGCGCAGTGACCGTCGGCGCGGCGGGCCGTCTCGAAGGCGCGGGCCGCGTCGGGAGCCTCGCCAATGCGGGCGTCGTCGCACCGGGTAGCGGCATCGGTTCGCTGACCGTCGCGGGCGATTATGCCGGCAATGGCGGCGTGCTCGAAATCGAGGCCGCACTCGGCGGCGATGCCTCGTCCGCCGACCGTCTGATCGTGAATGGCGCCACGTCGGGCAACACACGCGTCACCGTAATCAACCGCGGCGGTTTGGGCGACCAGACGATCGAGGGGATCAAGATCGTCGACGTCGCCGGCGCATCGAACGGCAACTTCACGCTTGAGGGCGACTATCTGTTCGATGGCGAACAGGCGGTGGTTGTCGGCGCCTATGGCTATCGTCTGTACAAGAATGGCGTTTCGACGCCGCAGGACGGCGACTGGTATCTGCGCTCCGCGCTTCTCGCCGGCGAGAATCCGCAAGGCCCGCTCTATCAGCCGGGTGTCCCCGTTTACGAGGCCTATGTCGGCGCTCTCCATTCGCTGAACCGTCTTCCGACGCTGCAGCAGCGTGTGGGCAACCGGTCGTGGGCGGCGTCGCCGATCGACGGTGCGGGCCTGTGGGGACGGTTCGAATCCGAACGCCAGCGTCCTGAAGCACTGGCTTCGACCAGCGGCGCCGACCGCAAGGTCGACCAGTGGCAGGCGCAGCTCGGGCTCGACGCGGTGCTGACGACGCGCAGCGACGGCGCCGCGCTCGTCGGCGGGCTGACCGCGCATTATGGCAAGGCGGACAGCGCGGTGACGTCGGTCTTCGGCAATGGCACGATCGACACGCAGGGCTATGGCGTCGGTGCGACGATGACCTGGTACGGGCCGAAGGGCTTTTACGTCGACGGTCAGGTCAAGCTCAGCTGGTTCGACAGCGATCTGGCCTCGAACATCCTCGGGTCGCTCGCACTGGGTAACAAGGGTGATGGCCAGGCATTCAGCCTCGAACTCGGCAAGCAGACGTCGATCGGGCGGAATCTTTCGGTCACGCCGCAGATTCAGATGAGCTATGCCAAGGTCGATTTCGACCGCTTCGCCGATCCGTCCGATGCGTCGGTATCGGCGGCGAACGGCGAGAGCCTGAAGACACGCTGGGGCGTGGCGATCGATCATCAGACGAGCTGGAAGGGCCGATCGGGCGATACCCGCCGCACGCGCCTCTACACGGTGATGAACCTCAGCTACGAATGGCTCGACGGCGCTGTCGCCGACGTGTCGGGAACGCCGATCGTCAATCGCGACCACCGCCTGTCGGGCGAACTGGGGCTCGGCGGCAGCTACAGCTGGGGCGACGACCGGTTCACCCTCTATACCGAGGTGTCGGGCGACACGGCGATCGCCGACTTCGGCGCGGGCTATAATCTGAAGGGCACGGCGGGGTTCCGCGTGCGTTTCTGATCGCTGTCGATCCGGCGGCGGAAAGCGCGCGAGCCCTTGAGAGATTGTGAGGGGCGTCAGGTCAATTTGCGTCTGACGTCCGCTTCTTGCAAGTTGTCGTCAGAAGCTGACTGACCGCAAGCGGCCATGTTGAGCCTCCGAGGAAATGTCTGTCGCTATCCGCGAAGCCCTCTGGACAACCGAGTCGAAGTTCAGCAATGAGATGATATTATGTATCACGATTCGGCCGTCCCGGGTAGTGGGTGGCGCGAAGTGGCTGATGGGGGAATGAATGTTTCGAATGGTTATCGCCGCTGGTGCCGCGGTCGCGGCGCCGGCGGCCGCTTTCGCGCAAGCAGAGGTCGACAGCGAAATCGTGGTGCTCGGCACGCGCGAGCAAGGCTATCGCGCCACCGTCGCGCCGCAGACCAACAAATCCGACACCCCGATCAAGGAGACGCCCTATTCGGTGCAGGTGGTGACGCGCGAACTCATCCGCGACCGCGGCATCACCACCATCGGCGAGGCGCTGCGCTATGTCCCGGGGTTCAGTCCGCAGGTCGGCTTCGGCGCGAGCAACGACCGCTTCTATGTCCGCGGCTTCATCACCCCCTATAATCTGAAGAACGGCCTGCGCCGTTCAGCCTATGCGCCCGACGAGCAACTCCAGAATGTCGAACAAGTCGAGGTGCTGAAGGGCCCCGCATCGGCGCTCTATGGTCGTTTCGAGCCGGGCGGCGTCGTCAACTTCGTCACCAAGAAACCGCTCAACGAGCCTCTTGCCGAGGTGAGCGCGCTCTACGGCTCGTTCGACCAACTGCGGCTGACGGGCGATTTCTCGGTTCCGCTGTCCGATACGCTGGGCCTCCGCGTCAACATCTCGCACGACGATCGCGATGGCTTTCGCGATTTCACTTTCTCGCGCGGCACCTTCATCGCGCCCGTCGTCCAATGGAAGCCGTCGGACGCGACCAGCGTGACCCTCGAAGGCGAATATGCGCGCAAGCGCGGCTATTTCGACCGCGGCTTCGCCAACGACCCGCTGTTCCTCGAAGCGCCGCGCGAACGGCAGTTCGGCGAGGCGGACGCGCGCTACACCAACAAGGGCGGCGTCGCGAGTCTATTCGTCGATCATCGCTTCTCGGATGCGCTCTCGGGGCGCGTGGCCTTCGGCTATTCGGACTTCAGCAAGGACAGCTATTATTACGCCTTCGGCTTTCCGCCGGTCAGCCGCGCCGATCCTGCCGACCCGAAGATCAACCGCCGCACCAGCCTCGCTTATGACCGCCAGACCGATCTGACCGCGCAGGCCGAACTCTACGGGCGCTTCACGACCGGCACCATCGAACACAAGGCGCTGGTCGGCCTGGAATATGGCTATGATCACTGGCGGTTCGATGTCCGCAATCCCCCCTTCGGCGTCAACATCCCGATCGACTTCGATAATCCGGTCTATGGGCAGCGCGTCGAGCCGACGGTGCTGGTCTCCGACGGCGCATGGAATAGCGATTCCACGGCTATCTATGCGCAGGACGAGTTGAAGCTCGGCAACTGGCGCCTACTCGTCGGTGGCCGCTACGACTGGAACGAACTTCGCAATCGCGATTATCTGGCCGAAACGGGAGAGGGAGGGACGAAGCGCGGGGCCTTCTCGCCGCGCGCGGGTCTTACCTGGACGCCGGTGCCAGCGCTCTCGCTCTACGGGAGCTGGGCGCGATCGTTTCGGGCGCAGGTCGACGTCGGGCGCCTTCGCGACGGTTCGCTGCCCAAGCCGCTCATCGGCGAAAGCTGGGAGGTCGGCGCCAAGGCCGAGCTTTTCGGCGGGAAGCTCACGCCGACGCTCGCGCTCTTCGACATCACCCGTCGTAACGTTGCGGTATCCGACCCCGTCGACTTCGATCTCGTGATCCAGATCGGCAAGTCGCGCTCGCGCGGGATTGAGGTCGAAGTTCCAGCCGTGCTGACTCCGCAGTGGCGGCTCATCGCCAATTATACCTATCTCGATGCGAAGATTCTCGAGGACAGCTTTGCTACGCCGGGCGCGCGGCTCGTCAATGCGCCGCGGCATTCGGCGAGCCTGTGGACGACATATGACTTCACGGGTCCCTTGAAGGGAGCGAGCGCCGGCTTCGGTATCCAGCATATCGGGAGCCGCGCGGGCAACACCGACAATAGTATCCTGCTGCCCGCCTACACGCGCGTCGATGCGAACCTCGCCTATGAGTTCGATGCCGGGTTCGGTCCGCTTCGTGCACATCTCAATGTGCTCAACCTCTTCGACAAATTCTATTATGACAGCGGCGGCGCCTTCATTCCGCTCTATCCCGGCGCGCCGCGCACCGTCACGGCGAGCCTCTCCTACCGCTTCGGGGGAGGTCGGTGAGACTGCTGCTCGCGCTCGGGTTGCTCGCGGCGCTCGCCGCCTGTGCGCCGATTCCGATGCGCGAGCCGCCCGCGCGCAACGCCATCGCGGTCGGCCCGCAGCCCGCGGCGAATCTATCCGAGGGCTGCGTGGCCGACTATCGGCCGGGCGCAGACTATTTTCCCGACAAGGCGGCCTTCCAGCACTCGGCGCAACTCAAGGTCGAATATCACAAGAACTGGAAGCGCGTGACCTTCACGCCGTCGGTCGATACGCGCGAGACGCTACGCCTGGTTCTCGTCCAGTGCGGCACGCCGCCGCCGAAGCTCGGCGCGCGCGACTCACTCGTCGAGGTTCCGGTGCGCGACTTCGCAACCGCCAATGTGTCACTGCTTGGAGCCGCGCATCTGCTCGGTATCGACGACCGGCTGAAGGGCGTGCCGACGCGGGACGTCTCGATCCCGGCGATCGCGGCGCGGATCGAGCGCGGTGAGACGATCCCAATCTACGCAGCGCAGCACGGGAATGGCGAGCAAGCGGCGGCGCTTGGTGCCGACCTCTTCTTCACCTTCTATTCGGCCTATCCCGACGCCAATATCCACCCGCTGTTGAAGCGTCTGGGCGTCGTCTCGGCGCCGCAGTCGGACCATACCGAGCCGACCCCGCTCGGGCGCGCCGAATGGATCAAATATATCGCGCTCTTCTTCAATCTGGAAGCGCGCGCCAACGGGCTCTTCGAGGAGCGCGCGGCGCGCTATGAGGCGTTGCGCGTGCTCGCTGCCGGTGTCGAGGCACGCCCGCTCGTCCAGCTCGGCTATCCCGAGAGCCGCGACGAATGGAGCCAAGCGGGAGGCCGCAACCAGCTCTACCGCCTGGTCGAGGATGCCGGCGGCCGCCATGCGTGGCAGGACAACCCTATTGCGGGGAGCCTCACCTACGCGCCGATGGAAAAGCTGTTCGATCGCGCCGCAAGTGCGGACGTGTGGCTCGGCAATTTCATGCCGGGGGCGGCCGACATAGCGGCGCTGCGCCGCGATCATCCGCGGCTCGAATGGCTTCGCGCCGTGCGTAACAGCCAAGTCTACTGGTTTGACGCCGGCAAGGTCGGGCCGTTCGCGAACAGCTGGTCGGACCAGGGCATGACCGAACCGCAGGATGCGCTCGCCGAGTTGATCGCGATATTGCATCCCGAATTGCTCGCGGCGCCGGCGCGTCCGCGCTTCATCCGCAAAATCCCCGGAGGCCCGGCATGATCAAGCCGCTTCCTTTTACTATCGTGATCGGCGGACTCATCGCCGCGCTTTTCCTTGCCGAACTGGCGCTCGGCGTCGTCGATATCCCAGTCGATGCAATTACCGCGAGCCTGACCGGCGGCCCTATTGCGCAGGAAGGCTGGGGCCATATCGTCCGTGAATATCGGCTGCCGCGTGCGCTGGCCGCGCTCGTCGGGGGCGCCAGCCTCGGCGCTTGCGGGCTGATGCTCCAGACGCTGTTCCGCAATCCGCTCGCCGATCCCTTCGTCCTTGGTATTGCGCATGGGGCCCGTTTCGGCGTGGCGCTGCTCGTCGTAGCCACCGGCCTGGCCGGTCCTGCCTTTGCCGAAAGTTACGGCCTCGTTGGCGATGTCGGCCTCGCGGTCGCGGCGTCGGCCGGCACGATCCTCGTCATGGGCTTGCTCACCTTGCTGGCGCGCCGCGTCGATAATGTCACGCTGCTGCTCTCGGGGTTGATGCTCGGCTATATTGCCGCGGGTCTGATCAGTCTCTCGCTCCATCTTATCGATGAAACACAGGCATCGGCCTTCAAGGGCTGGGACGATGCGAGCTTCGCCGGCGTGACCTGGGCGCAGCATATTCTTCTGCTTCCGGCCTGCGGTCTCGGGCTTCTTCTTCTGATGGCGCTCGCCAAGCCGCTGAACATCCTGATGCTCGGTGACACTTATGCGCAGAGCCTCGGCGTGCCGTTGAAGGCGCTGCGCTACGCTTGCTTCGGCGTCGTGGCGTTGCTTGTCGGCACCGTTACCGCCTTTTGCGGAGCGATCAATTTTCTGGGGCTGATCGCCGGCCATGCTGCGCGCGGGGTGCTACAGACCGAGGATCACCGGATACTGCTTCCGGCGGCGGCGCTCGCTGGCGCCGCGCTCGCGCTCGCCACCGATCTCATCACCCATCTCCCATGGGCGCGCCACCTCTTACACCTTAACGCGGTGAACGGGCTGATCGGCGGCCCGATTGTTCTCTGGGTGCTCTTGCGGCGCCATGCCCGCTTCGGAGCCGCGGCATGAGTGCGGTGTTCTCCACTGACGGTCTTGCAATCGGCTATCCAGGCCGCCTCGTTGCCGAGCACCTCTCTCTCGACCTCCATCCGGGCGATGTCGTCGCGCTGGTCGGGCCGAACGGGACGGGCAAAACGACCCTGCTGCGCACACTCGCTGGTCTTCTCGCGCCGCTGGCCGGTTCGATCCGGCTCGGGGGCGACCCGCTCGCTGGACTTTCAGCGCGCGAGAAGGCGCAGCGGCTCGGGGTCGTTCTGACGGAGAGGCCGCAGACGGGCTATCTGACGGGGTTCGAACTCGCGGCAGCGGGCCGCTATCCGCATACGGGCTGGCAGGGGAAGCTCGCGGAGGAGGATGTCGCGATTGTCGACGAGGCGCTTGGGCTCGTCGGTGCAGCTGCGTTTCGCGACCGCATGGTCGCGAGCCTTTCCGACGGCGAGCGGCAGCGCATCATGGTTGCGCGCGCGCTCGCCCAGCAGCCGCGCCTGCTCCTCCTCGACGAGGTGACGTCCTTTCTGGATGTGCCGCGCCGCGTCGCTTTTTTCGCCCTGCTCGGCGAACTTGCGGGGCAAAGGGGGTATGCAATCGTCATCTCGACCCACGAGCTCGAACTAGCCCTGCGTTGCGCGAACCGGCTGTGGCTCTACGACGGCACGAAGCTTCTCGACGGCGCCCCCGAGGACCTTATTCTGTCTGGTGACTTCGCGCGCATATTCGCGGCCGACGGGGTGAGTTTCGACGAGGACGCAGGTCATTTCGAGCTGCAACGCCCGGCAAGCCGGCGCGTCGCGCTGGAGGGCGAGGGTGTTCGGGCCGCATGGACGCGCCGCGCTCTCGAGCGCGCCGGATATGCGGTCGACACGGCTTCGCCCGTCCGCGTCTCGGTCGATGCTGCCGGATGGTCGATCGGCGCGGAGCGTGCAGGCAGTGTTGCCGAGATGCTACGGCTGTTGGACCGTTGACGATGCGGGTCGGCCTGCTTTTCTCTTTCTTGCTGGTCTCGGCCTCCGCCGCCGGTGCGGAGGGCGCGATCGTTCCGGTTGGCGCGGCCGAGGATATCCCGCCCCTCGCGGAGCCAAAGAAGATGCCCGTTGGTGTCGCACCGGCCGCGTCGGGAAGGGCTTCGGAAAATGTCGTCACCGAAGCCGAGGATGCGTTTGGCTTCAGTGTCGGGCGTGAATCGATCGGGCTCTATTCGTCGAGCAATGTACGGGGCTTTTCGCCTCTTGCTGCGGGCAACGTTCGCATCGAAGGTCTCTATTTCGATCCCTATTTGACGCTGATGTCGCGGTTGCGCCGGTCGACGACGATCCGCGTCGGCCTTTCAGCGCAGGGATTCCCCTTTCCCTCGCCGACCGGCATCGTCGATTACAGTTTCCGCAAGCCGGGGGAGTCGGCTTCACTTTCAGCCTCGGTCGGCGGCGACAGCTACGGCAATGCGTCGCTCGAACTCGATACGGCGTTGCCGCTCGCGGGCAAGCGGTTGAGCCTCGCCGCCGGAGCGCAGTTTTCGCGCAACAGCTACGTCGATGGTATCTCTTCTTGGTCGCATAATGAGGCTCTCGCACTTCGCTGGCGCCCAAGCGATGCGGTCGAGATCATCCCCTTCTGGCAGCGTAGCGAGGTGACCGACGACGAAGCGGCACCGGTTTACATCCCTGCGGGCGACTTCCTGCCGCCGCAGCCCGAGCGCCGACACTACCGCGGTCCGCGCTGGAGCGATTATGACAGTGTCGCGGGTCTTCAGGGCATCCTCGCCAATATCGCCCCGGCACCTGACTGGCTGCTCCGCGCCGGCGTTTTCCGGTCGCTCTACGACGATCGTTCGACCTTCGCGCACCTCCTCACCGATGTCACGGCCGAGGGTACGGCCAACCGCCTCATCATTGCCGATCCGCGCAGCCGGTTCGTATCGCTGTCTGGAGAGTTGCGGGTCACGAAAAGCTTTGCGGACGGGGACCGCCTGCACGTCGTGCACGCCTCCTTTCGCGCGCGCGATCGCCGCCAGCGCTATGGCGGGAGCGCCTTTCGCGAATATGGGCCGACGCGTGTCGATGCGGATTTCGCCGCGCCCGAGCCGGACTTCGATTTCGGCGTGCAGGACTTTGACCGGGTGCGGCAATGGACCGCCGGCCTGGCCTATGAAGGTCGCTGGCGCGGCGTTGGCGAACTGAGCTTCGGGCTGTCGCGGAGCGATTATCGCAAGTCAGTGGAACTCCCGCGTCTCGCGCCCGCGGCGACGCGCAGACGGCCATGGCTCTATAACGCGACCGCGGCCCTTTATCTCGGCCCCAGCCTCACGGCCTTTGCCGGCTATGCGCGAGGTCTTGAGGAAAGCGGCATCGCGCCGGTCAATGCCACCAACCGCAATCAACCGCTGCCCGCGATCCTCACGCGTCAGGTCGATGCAGGTCTCCGCTACAAGCCGGCCGACAGCGTGACGCTGATCGCCGGCATCTTCGACCTGCGCAAGCCATACCACGACCTCGACACTAGCGGCCGCTTCGACCTGCTCGGCGACGTGGTCAACCGCGGCGTTGAAATCTCGATCAGCGGCAAGATCACCTCGCGACTGAGTCTCGTCGCCGGCGGGGTTTTTCTGCGGCCGCTCGTAACGGGCGACGGTGCCGCGCTTGGCCGCGTCGGTCGCCGTCCCGTCGGCGTCGCGGACAGTTTTATCGATCTCAATGTCGACTGGCAGGTACCTTGGAGTTCAGCGCTCTCGCTCGATTTCGGTGTCGCTCGGATCGGTGCCATACCGGCGACGCGCAATGGGCTCGTTCGCCTGCCCGCACGCACGACCGTCGATCTGGGCGGGCGCTATCGGTTTAAGCTCAGCGGCAGGGCGGCGGTGCTTCGCCTGTCAGTGAGCAACCTGACTGACGAGGATGGTTTTGAACTCCGCGGCGCCGGTTCCTACGCCCTCGCCGCCGGCCGCATCGTATCGGCTTATTTGACCGCCGACTTCTAGTCAGGTTCAAGCTGCTTCATCGGTCCTGGGATGTCCGCTATTTTGGCTGCGGATCTGAAAGCTGCCCGGCTGCTAGCGGCCATTTGCCGAAAGAGAACCGCCCGCCCGATCGACATCGGACGGGCGTAAGATGAAGAGCCGGGCTAATTGAAGTGAAGAGCGCTCCAGAGTCGCATGGCGCGGCTATCGCCTTAGTCGGGCCGCTTTCCGTCCTGCAGGCGAGGGCGTGTGCGGCTCGGCCGCGTTGTCGGTCATGCATGCGTCTTCGCCCACGGACCGGGGTGGAGGTGGCGCCGCTCGATCGCTCGCGTAGATGTTCGCTGCAGGGGTTTCCAGATGGGCTTCCAGCAGGTCGAAGATCGCTGGATCTTCTTCCGCATCGAACTTGCGGGCGAAAAGGTCGGGACTCAGCGTCAGCCGCAACGCGTCTGCCGTGACGAAGGTGCGGGGCCGCAATTTGATGTCGCCGTCGGGAACCCAGTCGATCGTGCGCAAATCGTCGTTCACGACCTCGCCAAGCCCGCGGCTGTTCATCAGCAGCGTCTGGAAAAAGGCTTCATCCGGGATGAAACTTCGCCGGTAGAATATCTTGAATCGCTCAGCGCTCGGATGATGGACCGCGAAATGGCAGAAGCTGCGCGTCACGGCCTTCCACTGGGTGCCGATATAGGGCGTCGCATCCTTCAGGAAAGCGCGGGGGAGGTTTGTCCGAAACATGCGTCCCAGCGCTTCGACGAATATATGGCTGACGCGGTTCATCGTATCGGGCCGCATCGTCCGCTGGTCGAGAGCGCGGATAAACTGGCGGCGGGGATGGGCGCGCAGGAAGGACCGGATATAGGCTTGGGACTTCAGCGGAAAATCCTGCCCGCTGAGGTTGATGTAGTGCGTCCAGTCCCGGTTCATTTTCAGCAGCTGCTTCATTCCGCGCAGCTCCGCGTCGACGAGGCTGTAGCCACCCCAAAGCGCTTGCTTCGATTCGATCATCGCAACGCCTTCGTAGGGCTTCAGGAAAGCAGCGATGTCTGCAGCAAAATCGGGTCCCGATCCTTTGTCGACATGGATCACATAGCTGTTTCCGGGGGCGTAGATCGCGCGGAACATCCGTTTGAACTGTTCGGGAAAGCGGTGAAGGAGAATGAAATAGCCGATCATGAGAGCATGCCTTTCGGATCGCCGATCCGGGCTGTCAGCTCACCGGAATCGCGATCCATTTCCTGTCCCGGAAAACCCAACCAAAGTCGTTTTGATCGATAGGAGACAATGCCCGACAGGTGGCCGGCCGCGTTGCGCCGCGGCGTGATCCAGTAGCACGGGACTGATATGGGGGATCGCGACGCCAATGTAAGTGGCCGGGGCACTAACATGCGCTTTTGCTACGTGCCTGAATGGAAATCGGACCGTTCGCGATCTGTCGGTCATCGTGAGCACCCCGACCTATCAGCCCCGCCGTCCTATCGCCTCGGAACTTGTGTCACCCGGCTTCGTTGCCTCGTCACCGTCGTCACGCATGGGCAAGCGATGGCTGAGAGACATGTTGCGCTCCCGCTCGAAGGAGGCGCGCGCGATGTTCAATTCCCGGAGAATTTTGATTGTAGAAGACGAGCCGTTCGTCGTGATCGAACTCGTTGAGGCGGTCGAGCGATCGGGAGGCGCGGTCGTCGGCCCCGTTCCAACCGTTGCCGAAGCGCTGGCGCTGCTCGATCAGCACAAGATCGACGCGGCCATCCTCGACGTCCAGTTGCTCGACGGCGAAATCTCGCCCGTTGCTCTCCGGCTCATCGAGCAGGGCATACCGCTCGTATTTCAGACCGGAACGGGTCTTCCGGTCGTGCTCGTCGAACTCGATATTGAGTTGGCCGTCGTCCTGAAGCCGGTAGCTCCGATGATCATACTCGAATTGCTGTTGGCCGAGATCATGAGGCAAACCGCCCGGCAGGTGGGTTAGCGAGATACAAGCGCTATCACGGCGTCAGATTTGCACAGCCGCATCGGACGCGCCATGCTCGCGCGGATTTTGTGGTCAGCCATTATCTTTCGGCTTGGCAGTCAACTTCACGGGGGAAGCCTCCCTGGCTGCGAGCGCGGTCGTCGGTTTGGCCTTGGCGGCTTTGGGCTTGCGGATCTCGCGATTGCTGCGCTTTTGCGATTTGGCCATGATGGTTTCTCTCTTTTTGCGGTTGCTGGACGGGAAGACGGGAGGCGGCAGGTCGCGCTGGGAAACGCTTTCAGGGGCCGGCTAGTGGCTTCTGCGCGAAGGAGTGCGCGGACACGCGTCAATTTTCGTTCGCGGACGGACGATAGAAGCGGTGGCGCACGACGCTGCCTTCGATCAGGTGACCGCGAAGCCGCAGTCGCATCTCCTCGGCGCCCGCACTCGATGTGCAGACGAGGCGCGTGCCGCCGGACTGAAGCGGTTCGATCGCGCTGATGCTGACGCCCTGCGCCAGGCAGACGCGCCTGACCTCCTTTTCGGGCAGAGACAGGTTCATGGCGCGGCTCATTTGGACCGCCGCGTGCTTTCCCACGCCCGTATAGCGGCCGCCACATGCTCATAACCTTCGGCACTGGCGGTCGCCAGCGCGATCGGGCGGCCTCCCAGTTCCTCATTCTCGGCGTTTAGAAACGCGATCGCTGCGTCGCGGCCACCCATGACAAAGTAAGCGAGCTGACTGATATCGCCTTGCCGCCGTGCATCCTCAAGTGCGAAGGGCACCCGACTCTTGCGAAAAAAGCTGTTCGACCGCCCTTTGGTCGGCGCCGGCTCGGCCAGGCCTAGAGTCTCGGCGTTCTGTATGCGTGAAGTCATGACGCGGCTCCTTCGTAAGCGGGAGCGCGATGTCTCTCAGCCGCGACGGCCTACAATGTCCGGTGCCGCGATCTTATGAAGATGGGGGCGATGTCCGAAGATGTAAGATGCAATCGGTCCGTTGTCCGCTTTTCTTCGTCTGGTCCCCGAAGCGGTCTGACTGCAATCGGCCAATCGCTGCCCACTTCATTGCCCGCGACGACTTAACGTTCATGCTGCTCTTCCGAAATGATGAGATCGCACTTGGCCCACGGCGGACCGAGCTTGAATCAGGTGATAAGCCGGTCGACCTGCGCCTGCAGGCGAGGGCTTATCAGCAGGATGGCGGGTATGACGATCGCATAGGCTGTCGCCCAGGAGCGCAACCAGATCGCCACAAAGTCGCTAGAAAGGCCGAGGTTGATCGCGACGAGTGAGAAGGAGATAATTCCGGTCGTCACTATGCCCATCAGGAGGGCGAACGCGATCTTGCGTTTCATCTGAAGGCTCATTGTCCGGCTCCCCGAAAATTGGCAGGCGCGACGTCAATCACCGCCTGGGCAAAGGCTTTGGGAGCCTCCTGCGGCAAGTTGTGGCCGATACCGCCGCTGATATTGCGGTGCGCATAGGGTCCGGAAAATCTCTTTGCGTAGACCGCCGGCTCGGGATGCGGGGCGCCGTTAGCGTCACCCTCAAGCGTGATTGTCGGTATGGTAATTGCCGGGAACTTAGCAAGCCTTGCCTCCAGCGCATCATAGGCAGGTTCGCCCTTGCTCAGTCCCAAGCGCCAGCGATAATTGTCGATGACGATTGCGACATGATCCGGATTGTCGAGCGCGCGGGCCGTCCGGGCGAATGTGGCGTCGTCAAATTGCCAGGTTGGCGAAGCCGTCCGCCAGATCAACTTTGCGAATTCGGCGCGATTAGCGTCGTATCCGACGCGACCCCGTTCGGTGGCGAAATAAAATTGGTACCACCAGGAAAGTTCGGCGGCGGGAGGCAGCGGCATCCTGTTGGCCTCCTGGCTGCCGATGAGATAACCGCTCACCGAGACGAGCGCTGCGCAGCGCTCTGGCCAAAGCGCCGCAACGATGCACGCGGTGCGGGCACCCCAGTCGCAGCCGGCAACGATGGCCTTGTCGATGCCGAGCGCGTCGAGCAACGCGATCGCATCTGCGGCAAAAGCGGATTGCTGGCCATTACGAGCCTCGTCCTGCGACAGGAAAGTCGTCGTGCTGAACCCGCGCAAGTAGGGGACGATCACGCGGTAGCCGGAAGCGGCCAGCAGCGGGGTGACCCCCTCATAGCTGTGAATATCGTACGGCCATCCGTGCAGGAGGAGGACCGGAGGCCCGTGTTTTGGACCCTGCTCGACGAAGCCGATGTCGAGTTTGCCGGCACGGATTTGCTTGACCAGGCCGAATTCGGTCGAGCCCGCAAAGGGCCGGGCCGGCATGTGTGCCCGGCTGGACCCCCATGCCATTCCGGTGGCGGCGATGGCGAAGCCGAGGAAGTTTCGCCGATTATGTGCGTCCAGATATGGCATGGGAGGTCTCCTTACATTTCGGGATCAGACGAGGTTGATCTCGACATCGATATTGCCGCGGGTCGCTTTCGAATAGGGGCAGGTCTGGTGCGCCATATCGACGATAGCCTGCGCCGCCTTGCGCTCGACGCCAGGCAAGCTGACATTGAGGCGTGCTTGGAGCAGATAGGCATCGCCAGCCATTCCAAGATCGACCTCGGCATCGATCGCAAGATCGGCGGGGAGTTTTACATCGAGCTTCTTGGCGGCGAGACCCATGGCGCCTTCGAAGCAGGCGGACCAACCTGCGGCGAACAATTGCTCGGGATTGGTGCCGCTGCCCGGCCCGCCGGGGCTCGACAGCTTCACATCGAGCCTGCCGTCCGAGCTTGCCGACTTGCCATCGCGGCCTCCGGTGGTGTGGGTCTTGGCGGTGTAGAGAATTTTATCAGGCTTGTTCATGATCATATTCCTTTGATGAGGTGGTGGGGCGTTCGTTCACTTCCTCTCGCGCAGGAGACGAAAAGCGGCGCGGATTTCGGCAGCGAACAGCTCGGGCTGTTCCCAGGCGGCGAAATGACCGCCCTTCTCGACCTCGTTCCAGTAGATCAGCTTCTTGAAGCTCTTCTCGCCCCAGCTGCGCGGCGCGCGATAGATTTCGCCGGGGAAGACGGTGACTGCGACCGGCACCTTGCTAATCTCGATCGCATTGAACGGACCGCCGGGGCCTTGGGCTGCGTCCCAATAGCTGCGCGATGACGAGGTTCCTGTGTTGGTCAGCCAGTAAAGGGTGATGTTGTCGAGGATCTCGTCGCGCGTCAGCACGCTTTCGGGATTGCCGCCGCTGTGCGTCCAGGTGGCGATCTTCTCGTAGAGGAACGCGGCAAGACCGACCGGCGAGTCCGACAGACCATAGCCGAGCGTCTGCGGCCGCGTGTTCATCATCTCGGCATATCCGAAGCCTTTGCCGTAAAAGGTTTCGAGACCGGCATAGGCAATCTTCTCCTCAGCCGAGTAGCTTTCGGGAACCGGCTGTTTGGCACGGACGAGCTTGAGAACGTCCGGCGGCACGGTGCCGGGCATATTCGTGTGGATGCCCAGCAGGCCTTCAGGGGCCTGAACCGCCAACACCTGCGAAATGATCGCACCCCAGTCACCGCCCTGCGATACATAATTCTTGTACCCAAGGCGCTTCATGAGCACGTCCCAGGCGCGAGCCACTCGCGCTGGATCCCAGGCCTCGTTCGGCTTTCCCGAAAATCCGTAGCCCGGATAGGTCGGCATGATCAGGTCGAAGGCGTCTTCGGCCTTGCCGCCATGCGCGGTTGGATCGGTGAGCGGTCCGACGGTTTTGAGGAGCTCGAACGGCGAGCCGGGCCAGCCGTGCGTCATCAGCAGCGGCATTGCCCCCTTATGCTTCGAGCGGATGTGGATAAACTGGATGTCGACACCGTCGATCGTCGTGATGAACTGGGGCACGGCGTTGAGACGGGCCTCGCCCTTGCGCCAGTCATAGTCGGTGCCCCAATAGCGCACGAGCGGTTCGAGACGGTCAAGTTGCACACCCTGCGATGCGTCTGCGACCTTTTCGCGGTCAGGCCAGCGCGTCTCCGCGATGCGCCGACGAAGGTCGGTCAGCGCTTCTTCAGGGATGGCCACGTGGAACGGTCGGATGGACTCATCCTGTGGCGCCGCGGCGACCGCAGCGGTCGTGGCCGCGATCGGAGTTGCCGAACTGGCGGTGTTGGCGAAGCTCGGGCTCGCCTGAAGCGACATGCCGAGCGCAGCTGCTGAAAGGGCTGTTGCGGATAGCAAGCGGCGCAGTGACGTTGAGTTTTTGGGGGACATGATATTTCTCCTGTTTTGATATGAAGGGGGACGCTCAGGCGCCTATGGTGGCGGGCCGATAACGGTCGGCCGGATGGGTCAGCGACAGATTGGGGAGCATGGCGATCCGTGCCGCTTCGAAAGCATCCCAGGCGGACGTGTCCGGAAGGGCGGGGATCGTGACGGTTTCACCGAGATCGAGACCGGCGAGAGCGGCATCGACCATCGCATCGGCCGACATCACGATCTCCGCGGGAACGCCGGAAAGCGGCACACCCGACAGATCCCAGAACTCGGTCGCGGTGGCGCCGGGCAGGACGACCTGGACACGTACGCCCTTGTCGGCGAGTTCGGCTTGCAGCGATGCCGTCAGCGCAACCACGAATGCCTTTGTCGCGCCATAGACCCCGTTGAGCAGAAACTCGGGCGCGATAGCGACGGTCGAGGCGATGTTGATAATCGTGCCGCTGCCCACCGCAGCAAATCGCTGCGCAACGGCGTAAGTCAGCCGAGCGAGTGCGGTGGCGTTGATGTCGATCATCGCCTCCATTTGGTCGACATCGGCCTGCCACGTCGGGACGGGCGCGCCGATGCCGGCGTTGTTCACGAGCATCGTGATGCGGCGGTCATTGATGAGGCGCGCCTCGATTAGCCGCAGCTCGCCCGGATTGGACAAATCGGCCGATAGCGTTTCGACGCTGCGGCCGGTCGCTTCGCGGATTGCTTTCGAGACCTTGTCGAGATTGGCGGCGCTGCGCGCCACCAGGAGCAGATCATAGCCACGACGGGCCAGACGGTCGGCATAGATCGCACCGATACCGGCGGAGGCGCCGGTGATGAGCGCAGTGCCCTTTACTTCGTTCATCGCTCTTCCTTTCAAGAAGGTTGGGATGCCGACCGACCGACGTGATCGGGGCGACCAGAACGATTTAGAGGGTTGGGAGAATGCCGGTAGAAAGGGAAACCGAGAGCAAGCCTCTCATTTCCGCCATGTTGGTCAGGCGCAGTCGAGTCCCGTACATGCGACGCGAAGGCGTGGTGCGGCCCAGTCGATGAAGGCGCGCACCTTGAGCGGAAGCAGGCCTTGGCGCGGATAAACGATATGGACGGGACGGAGCTCGCCATCGGCATCGGGAAAGAGCCGCACCAGCGTGCCCGACCGGATATGCTCCGATACCTGATAATCGAAGAGGCGCGCGACCCCCACGCCGCCGAGCGCGGCCGCGAGATTTCCAGCGGCGCTGTTGACCGTCACTCGTGCGCGCGGCAAGCACATCACGTCCTCGTCTTCGACGCGATAACCCCAGAACATCGGCAGCGGTCCGAACAGGATTCCGTCATGTTGAGGAAGGTCGCGCGGGCCGGACGGTGTCCCGCACCGTTCCAGATAGGCCGGGCTGGCGCAGGTGATCAGTCGAAATTCTCCCGCCTTGACTGCAAAGAGCGCGCTGTCCGGTAGATGACCGAGCCGGATCGCGACATCGACATGCTCATCGACCATATGCACCAGCCGGTCGGAGGTGACGAGTTTGAGGGTGACCTCGGGATATTCCTCGATGAAGGCGAGCGCGATCGGGATGACGTGCCGCACGCCGAACTCGATCGGCATGGTGATCGACAACTCGCCGCGGGGCGTCTGATACTCTCCCGAGGCCCGTCGTTCGGTTTCTTCCAAGTCCGCAATGATACGTCGTGCTGCCTCGACATAGTCGCGGCCCGCATCGGTCAACTGAATGTTGCGGCTCGTCCTGACGAACAGATTGGTTCCAAGATACCGCTCGAGTTCAGCGACCTTGCGACTGACGCTGGGCAACGGAGACCCAAGGGCGCGGCTACCCGCTGACAGGCTGCCGGCATCGACGACCGCCAGAATGACCCGCATGGCGTCCAGCCGATCCATTTGCTCCTTCTCCCGCCCCGAGCAGAGGTGAATAGCCGACTTCGGGAGATCAACATAGCTTCATGCGCGGCGCCAAATTGATACGCGCCCGCGTATATGTCCGCCCTTGAGCTGCGCGGCTTGCTCGATGTCCGCTTTTGCCGACTTCGCGCCCAAAGCCGCCAGTCCGCAAGCGGCCAAAAGGGATGATCGACCGGCAGCCGGTGTCCGCCTGCGAACGAAACAACCTAGGCGTCAGCTGCTATCCAGATGGCTCTCGTTGGCGGAGCGTGCAGGTCAACGTCGATCGCTGGGTGACTCGAGGCCAATCTGCCGTCATGGAACGTTGTTGACACGAATTGCGCATCGGGCGACGCAGTGGCTATGCTCGACTTTAAGGAACTTCCATCGGACGGTGTCCGCTTCGAACAGCTTATCCGGGAGATGCTCATCCGGAGCGGGTTTGAGGTGCATTGGACCGGTGTGGGGCCTGACGGTGGGCGCGACCTCGTCGCGACCGAGCGGGCAACGGGGATGCTCGCATCCTTCTCCCGCAAGTGGCTGGTGAGCTGCAAGCACAAGGCGCATGGGGGCGGTTCGGTCGGCCTTCCCGACGTCATCGACATCGTCGATGCATGCGGTGCTGTGGATGCAGAGGGTTATCTTCTAGCATGTTCAACCCAGCCGTCGTCTGGCGTCGTGAAGCGGCTCGAGGAACTGCAACGGAGCGGCAAGATCCTCACTACGTTTTGGGACGGCGTAGAGATCGAGAAGCGCCTCAATATCCCAGAGCTTTTCCCGCTGGTCCACCAATTCATGCCTGAGAGCGCGAAAGCGCAGCCTTGGAAGATCTATGCAACTCAGGCGCCGTCGGTGTGGGCGGCCAACTACAAGGATTATTTCCTCTACATGAGCTGCCGGATCGGGCACTCCTTTCCTGCCCTTACCGAAGTAGAGGCAATTGCGGCCAAGCTCGAATCTATCGCGTTACCAGGTAATGGCTGGACCAAGCACCATCTCCGCCTTCGCGCTGTATTTTACGACGACAAGCATGAGCAGTTCAGTGTCTTCGTCGATTACCTATATCCCAAAACTGACATGAAGACGGTATTATCGCCTAGTGCGATTGATGCTGTCCTTAAAACCGGGCGAGGTCTCCACTCGGATGGTACGGGCGAATGGTATCAGACACATTGGGACGTTCGGTACGTAGCCACCGATCCCTACAGCGACCGGTTCCAAGTCGACAGCGCCGAATATTATGAAAACTCGATGTCGAGCTTCACGGTTGGATCTTCCAGGGAGGGCTGGATCGATGAGATTGATGACCCCAACGATCCTGACAACATATTTCTGGAGTTTTAGACTGATTGGCAACAGAAGCGGATACTGCCGGGCGGCTTCGCGCCGCAGCGATGACAGGTTTCGGGAGAGGCGGCCGTCCAAATCGCTGCTGGAGAACGACGGGCTCTGGTCGCGAGCTGTCATTCTCGCTCCACAGGTTGCGAACGTCCGCTTCTCGAGGCCTCCCGCCTAGAAGCTGTCAGTCCGCAACCGGCCAATGTTTGTGATGACGCTCCAGCAACATGGGCAAAAGGGCTTCGCTACCGCGAAGCCCTTCCATCCTCTGCGTTCGTGACCAAAGGAAAGCCCCATCGACTTTCCGGGTCGCGTGGAAAGTCGCTGCCGGTCCAACGCTAGGCCTATTCCGAAGGAAGTCGAGACATATGACTTGGCTCTCGTCGGTCGGCTACAATTATAAATGTCTGCTCATTGCAATCGGAAGCCTGTGACCCCACTTCCATAGCATCGCCCGCTTCCACCGCGTGCTGGCGACTGAGAGACCATTGCGCTCCCGCTGAAGGAGCAAAGATCATGGACCTCAACCAACTTCTCCACCACCATCAGATGGCGTTGATGGCCGTGAGCCAGGCGCGACGCGATGGGCAGGCGATGCCAAACTTTGACCTGCCGCGCTATTATGCCAAACGGATCAACGAATATCGCGAGCGGCGCGGCTTGAGCGGCGATGCCGAGGCTATCGCCGATCTCGCCGTATCAACTGCGGGTGCCTTTGAAGCGCCGGACGATCTGGTCAGTGACGTACTGATCGCCGAATTGCTCATGGCGAAGGCCTTCGAAAAGGCGACACACCAACATCGGGCTGCCGGAAGCGACGGAGCTGACGATCCGGTCGTCGATATTCGCGCCACCCTTCTGGCCGTCGGGCGCGACTTTTATCGCTCGCTGGGCGTGGAGGACGGCCCTCTCGCCGCCGCGATCGATGAAGCTGCGTCACGCTCGGCGTGGGAAGGCGAAGGCGGAGGCCTGCGTCCACCGGGCGACGAGGAGGATGGCATCATCCGGACCTATGTCGAACAATTCGCGGTGGGCGACTATCGCTATTCGAACCTTGCCGATGCCAAAGCCGCCGCGCGGCGGCAGCGGGACGCGGCGAGCGACGGGCGCGGAGCGACGCCTGCATGAAACGGCTGATTGTCTTCGATCTTGATGGAACGCTTGCCGAAAGCAAGCAGCCGATGGAACCCGCGATGGGTGAGGCGCTTGCCAATCTCCTCGGCGTGGCAGATGTTGCGGTGATATCCGGTGGCGACTGGCCGCAGTTCGAAAAACAGGTGGCGACGCGCCTTCCCGAGCGCGCGGACCTTTCCCGGCTCTGGCTCATGCCGACGACCGGCACAAAGCTTTACACTTTCCGTTCGGGCGCGTGGCAGGCGCGCTATGCCGAAATCTTCGCCGACGAAGAGAAGCAGCGCATATTCGAAGCCTTCGATGCGGCGCTTCGGGCGACCGGGTTCGTTCCCGAAGCGGTCTGGGGAGCACGGGTCGAGGACCGGGGAAGCCAGATCACATTCTCGGCATTGGGTCAGGAAGCGCCGATCGATGCCAAGGAAAAATGGGATCCCGATTTCGCGAAGCGCAAGGTGATCCAGGCCGACCTTCGCCAACGTCTGCCGGGCCTGTCGATCAATATGGGCGGCGCTACGTCGATCGATGTCACGCGCGAAGGCGTCGACAAGGCCTATGGCCTTACGAAGCTGAGCGACGAAAGCGGTATTGAACTGCGTGCAATGCTGTTCATCGGCGATGCGATATTCCCGGGCGGCAATGACTATCCAGCCAAGGCGCTGGGACTGGACACGATCGCCGTTCGCGATCCGGGAGAAACGCTTGCCATCATCGAAATCATCGTTGCCTGTTTGAAGTGAAAATGCGGTGGCGATGTTCGGTCGGTGTTACCGAGATTGCCCCTTACGACTCCCGGCGAGGCGCGTGCCAAGGGGAACAAATGCGCCGCTGAGCTGTTCTGTTTTCTGATGCTCCGAGGCCGACTGCGGGCTTCGAAACAAGCGACAAAATACTGGGTGAGGCCTTCTGTCGCATCATTTTTTGGAAGGTATGCCTGTGTACGAAACGCTTGACCGTAGATCGTTCGATGAAGGTTTGGAGGCGTGCCAAACGCTTCGGCCAAAAACTTCGGATACTGCCCGGATCGCACTGATCGGTGGTTTCCTTCCGCGGCGCTGCGGCATCGCGACCTTCACCGCCGATATCCACGCGTCGCTTGCAGTGGCCGCGCCGGAGATTGCCGTCGACGTCTATGCGATCGCGCCGGCCGCCGTTCCCACGATATTCGACCCCGTTGTTTGCGGCGTCATAACCGAGGGTGACGCCGGTAGCTTTATCGAGGCGGCGCGGCAAATCGAGGCGAGCTGTGCCGAAATTATATGGCTGCAGCACGAGTTCGGCCTCTTCGGCGGCTTGGCGGGCGATATGATCCTGGAACTGGTGGATCGTGTTTCCGCACCGCTGATCGTCACGCTTCATACGGTGCTCGCCGAACCTGACGCCGATCAGCGCCGCGTGATGGAGCGGTTGATCGCGCGCGCGACGAAGCTGGTCGTCATGTCCGAGCGCTCGCACGATCTGCTGCGAAGCGTCTATCATGCCGACGACGACCAGATCGCCATGATCGCCCATGGTGTCCCCGACCGCCCGTTCGGCCGCGCGTCGCAGTTCAAGCCGCAGTTCGGCTTTGCTGGCAAACAGGTCGCGCTGACCTTCGGTCTTTTGTCGCCGGGCAAGGGGATCGAGGCGGTCATCGAGGCATTGCCCGCGATCATCGAAGATCACCCCGACTTCCTTTACTGCATTGCTGGCGCGACGCATCCCAATCTGCTGGCGCTTGAAGGCGAGGCCTATCGCGACCGGCTCCAAGCGCTCGCTGTCTCGCTCGGGGTCGATGCGCATATCCGCTGGATCAATGCGTTCATGGACACCGACGATCTGCTCGATCTTCTCGAGGCGGCGGACATCTATGTGACGCCTTATACCGGTGCGCAGCAATCGACGTCGGGCACGCTTTCCTACGCGATGGCGCTGGGCAAGGCTGTGATCTCCACGCCTTACGTGCATGCGGTCGAGCTCCTCGCCGACGATCATGGTGTGCTGGTTCCCTTCAACGACATCGAAGCGATCGCGAACGAAATCCAGTATCTGCTCGGCGATGCCGACCGGCTGCTCACGCTGCAGCGTCGCGCCTATGACCGCAGTCGCGACATGATCTGGCCGGTGTTCGCCGAGCGAAGCTGCGCGCTGATCGCGGAGAGCGGCGTCGTGCCGAAGGACGCGCCTATTCCCGACCGGATCGGCATTGACGGGTTCCTGCGCATTTGCGACGACACCGGCATCCTCCAGCACAGCGTTCATATGGTCCCCGATCGCGCGCACGGCTATTGCGTCGATGACAATGCGCGCGCGCTGATGCTGATGCATCGGCTCGACGACGATGCGCTAGGCAAGTGCGGACAACTGACCCCGGTCTTTGCGGCGTTCGTGCAGCATGCCTGGAACCCCGACCACGGCGAGTTTCGCAACTTCATGGGATTCGCACGCAACTGGCTCGAGGATGTGGGGTCCGAAGACAGCTGCGGCCGAACCCTCTGGGCGCTCGGTGCGACGGCGCAGGGCGCGCGCGAGCCCGGTCTGCGGCAATGGGCGCATGAATTGTTCGAGCGTACCGCGGCGTCCGCGCTGGATTTCGAGTCACCGCGCGCGATTGCTTTCGCGATGCTCGGCGCCGACTTCGTGCTCGCGGCGCATCCCGAGCATGATCTGGCGGACCGGATATTGCGCAGCGGCGCTGACCGGCTGATCACGCTCTATCAGGCCGCGGCGCGACCGGACTGGCGATGGTTCGAGCCGATACTCGCCTATGACAATTGCCGCCTGCCCGAAGCGATGCTGCGCGCGGGCGTACGACTTGAGCGCGCGGATGTTACCGCGTGCGGAGTCGAGACGTTGCGGTGGATCAACGATGCGCAGATTTCGCCTCATGGTCATTATCGCCCCGTCGGGTCCGACAGCTTCGGCCATGCCCATGAGCTGCCGCGGCCATTCGATCAGCAGCCGCTCGAGATTTGGGCCGCGATCGATGCCGCTTCGGCCGCCTATGATGTGACCGGCGACGATATCTGGCTGGCACACGCGCGGCGCGCTTACGACTGGTTCTCCGGGCGTAACGACCGCGGCGTGATCGTTGGCGATCCGCTGACCGGGAGCAGCAAGGATGGCATTAACCCGCGCGGCCTGAACCTCAACGAAGGGGCGGAGTCGGTTCTTGCCTACCAGCACGCGACTTACACGATCCGGGATTTTATCCGCAAAGCCGGCTGAGGGGAATATGGTGCATCTGGTACAGGATGAATTGCGGCTCCATGCCGACCCGACGCGCGTCGTCGTGCGGCCCTTTCACCTCGCATGGCAAGCATCGGGTCCCGATCTCGAGCGCGTACAGCGGTTGGCCCGCGAAATCGTGACGCTCGACACGCGCACCGTGCGCGCCGAGCTCAGCGTGGTGCTGCGCGATTTCGCCGACCGGCACTGGCAGATCGAGAAGGTGTTCGAGGATCGCTTCGAGCAGATCGAACCCAAACTTGGTCTCGAAGGCCTCACATTGAAGCGCGAGATGCGCCTCTTGATCGGCGCCTATTTCTGTCACGAATATAGCTATGCCGCGGCGGCGCTGATGAACCCCAGCGTCGTTCGTCATCCCGACCAGACCGGGCTGGAGGAAGGATGCATCCGCATCCTCCTGTCGCTGCGCGCTGTCGGCGAGGGTCATATTTCGACGATCGCCTTTCGCGAGGGAATCATTACCTGCGACCGCGAACTGACGCTGCTGCCGCAGCCCGCCTTCGCTACGGCGGCGATGCTTGGTCCGCACCGCGACGACAAGCCCGACGATGTTGTCTCGCTCTATCGGCAGAAGGACAGCACTCTTTCGGGCACGGTGATCTTCCCGATCACCGAGGCGCAGCGCAACGGGCTCGAGGATCTGCGGCTGCTCGAGTTCGAGCGCGATAGCGGCAAAAGCGAATGGATCGGGACCTACACCGCCTATAGCGGGCGAGACATCCAGTCCGAGCTGCTACGGACGCGCGATTTCAGGGATTTCACGCTGAGCCCGATCAAGGGAAAGGCGGGACGCAACAAGGGCATGGCGTTGTTCCCGCGCAAGATCGACGGGCAATTCTGCATGATCGGTCGGCAGGATGGCAAGAATCTCTATCTGCTGCGCTCGGACACGGTCGATCAGTGGGAGGACGGCGAATTATTGCTGGAGCCGCGCTTTCCATGGGAACTCATCCAGATCGGCAATTGCGGCGCGCCGATCGAACTCGACGAGGGCTGGCTGGTGTTGACCCATGGGGTCGGCGCGATGCGCAAATATGCGATCGGTGCTGTACTGCTCGACAAGGACGATCCCTCGAAGGTGATCGGCCGGACGCCCAATCCGATCCTGTCCGCCGCCGACGAGGACCGCGAAGGCTATGTTCCCAATGTCGTCTACACCTGTGGAGCGATCCGCGTCGGCGACGATATTTTCCTGCCCTACGGGGTGGCCGACAGTTCGGTCTGCTTTGCGTTCGTCGCGATCAAGGAGATTCTGGCCGCCATGGCCTAGCGGCACGCAACATAAGGCGAAGCGGCGGATTGTAGGAGTGTCGCCTTCCGCGGCAGAAGGAATGACCGATGCCGAAATCTCCGCCGCCGTCGCCCGCGAACGACCAGGCCCTTCGCGAACACCAGCCGGGCGGAGGTCAGCCGAAGATCGAGGTGAGCCGCGGCAATGGTGGCGAGCTGCACCAGAATCTGGCATCGGGCGACAAATCGGCCGATGCGGCGTTCCTGACCGACAATTTCGGCCACCGGATTTCGGACAACCAGAATTCGCTGCGCGCCGGCGAACGCGGGCCGACGCTGCTCGAGGACTTTGTCCTTCGCGAGAAAATCTTCCACTTCGACCATGAGCGTATTCCCGAACGCATCGTCCACGCCCGCGGTTCGGGCGCGCATGGTGTGTTCGAATGCACCAAGGCGATCCCCGGGCTGACCAAGGCGTCGATCCTGCAGAAGGAGGGCGCGACTTGTCCGGTCTTCGTCCGCTTCTCGACGGTCGCGGGCGGCGCCGGATCGGTCGACACCCCGCGCGATGTGCGTGGCTTCGCGGTCAAGCTCTACACCGACAGCGGCAACTGGGACCTTGTCGGCAACAATATTCCGGTCTTCTTCATCCAGGACGCGATGAAATTCCCCGACCTCGTTCACAGCGTCAAGATGGAAGCCGACCGCGGTTATCCGCAGGCGGCGAGCGCGCATGACACCTTCTGGGACTTCATCGGGCTGATGCCCGAGGCGATGCACATGATCATGTGGGCGATGTCCGACCGCACGATCCCGCGGAGCCTGCGCATGATCGAGGGTTTCGGCGTCCACGCCTTCCGCTTCGTCAACGAAAAGGGCGAAGGCAAATTCGTCAAATTCCACTGGAAACCCGTGCTCGGCATCCAGTCGACGACATGGGACGAGGCGGTCAAGATCGCCGGCGCCGATCCCGATTTCCATCGCCGCGACCTGTTCGAGGCGATCGATGCGGGCGACTTCCCGGCATGGGATCTCGGCGTGCAGGTGTTCGACGAAGCTTTCGCCGAGAAGCAGCCTTATGACGTGCTCGACGCGACCAAGCTGATCCCGGAGGAGGATGTTCCGGTCGAGATCGTCGGCCGCATGACGCTCAACCGCAACGTCGACAATTTCTTTGCCGAGACCGAACAGGTCGCCTTTCTGCCGTCGAACATCATTCCGGGCATCGATTTCAGCAACGACCCACTCCTTCAGGGCCGGCTCTTTTCCTATCTTGACACGCAGAAGTCGCGGCTGGGCACGACCAATTTCCACCAGATCCCGATCAATGCGCCGAAATGCCCGTTCCACAATTTCCAGCGCGACGGGATGATGCAGACGCTCGTGCCAACGGGGCGCGCCAATTACGAGCCGAACAGCCTGGCCGAGGCCGGCGAGAATGGCGGTCCGCGCGCAAGCGCCGATACGGGTTTCAAGAGCTTTGCCGCCAATGACGAACGCAACGATCCCGCGCAGAAGCTGCGCATTCGCGCGGCGCTTTTCGCCGATCATTTCAGCCAGGCGCGCATGTTCTACCTGTCGCAGACCGAGAATGAGCAGGCGCATATCGCCTCGGCGCTGGTGTTCGAATTGTCGAAGGTCACGCTCGATCATATCCGCGCCCGCGTCGTCGGCCAGCTTCGCAACATCGATGAGGATCTCGCGACGCGTGTCGCCATGGGGCTCGCCATCGATCTGCCGGCGAAGGAAAAGGCTGCGCGGGCGCCGGTCGATCTCAAAACGTCCGACGCGCTGTCGATCCAGAAGAATGCCGACGATACGATGGAGGGCCGCAAGGTCGCGATCCTCTTTGCCGAAGGATCGGACAAGGCGGTGATCGACAAGCTGAAGGGCGACATCGAAAGCGCCGGCGGCACCGCCTTCCTCGTCGCGCCGAAGGTCGGCGGGATCAAGGTTAAGGGCGGCACGCTCAAGGCCGACGGCCAGCTGGCAGGCTCGCCCTCGGTGCTGTTCGACGCCGTGGCTTCGATCCTGACCGAAGAACAGGCCAAGGCGCTGTCGGGGCAGGGCGCGGCGGTCCAGTGGTTCATGGACGCTTATGGCCATTGCAAGACGATCGCGCATGACGAGGCGACGCAGTTGCTGCTCGACAAGGCAGGGGTGGAAAAGGACGGCGGGGTCGTTGCGATCGACGAGTTCGAAAGCGTCGGCACCCGGCGCCATTGGGCCCGCGAAGCCAAGGTGCGCGATCTTGCCTGATCGCCCGTCATGGTGAGCCGCGCATCGGCGACCCATCATCGCGATCTCCGGACCGGCCAGTCGATCTGGTCGGCTCGGCGTCGTCCGTCCATCGAGGAAAAACCGCTGACCGGCGATGTCGCGTGCGACATTGTGGTGGTCGGCGCTGGAATATCGGGTGCGCTGATCGCCGAGCAGTTGTCCGACGCGGGGTTCGATGTCCTCATCGTCGACCGCCGCGGCCCCACGGACGGGTCGACCGCGGCCTCGACCGCTATGTTGCAATATGAGATCGACATGCCGCTCCATCGAATGGCCGACCGGATCGGTCGCGACAAAGCCGAACGCATGTGGCGCCGCTCGCGCCAGTCGGTCGACGCGCTGCGCGAACGGACCGAAAGGCTCGGCCTCGATGTCGATGGCGCGACGCGCGGCTCGATCTATCTCGATGGCAATGTGCTCGACGCGGCGGGGCTTGCGCGCGAAGCCGAGGCGCGGCGCCGGGCCGGATTTGAAATCGAATTGCTCAAACCCGCACAAGTCGAGGATCGCTACGGCATCAAGGGCCGGCATGCGATCATCGGCTACGGCAATTATTCGGCCGATCCACGCCGCCTCGCCGCAGGCTATCTGAACGTTGCGATTTCGCGCGGTGCACGGCTCTACGCCCCGGTCGATATTTGCGACGTCGCTCCCTCCGAGGCGGTCGTCACGCTCCGTTCCAAAAACGGACCTGCCATCCGCGCCAAACATCTCGTCGTGGCGACGGGCTATGAGATGATGAAGGGCATTCCGCGCAAGGGAAACAGGATCATCTCGAGCTGGTCGATCGCCACGCGCCCGCAGCCCCGCGCCATCTGGCCGACCGCGGCGATGATATGGGAAGCGGCCGACCCCTATCTCTACATCCGGACCACCCCGCGCGGAGAAATCATCTGCGGCGGCGAGGATGAGGAAATAGCCGATGCGGCGCTCCGCGACGCCAAGCTCCTCGACAAGGCGACGACGCTGTCGCGAAAGCTTGCTGCCCTGCTGCCAGGAGTGGACGCGACGCCCGCGTATAGCTGGGCCGGCAGTTTCGGCGACAGCCCGGTCGGGACACCGACCATCGGCCGCATTCCCGGCATGCCGAACTGCTATGCGGCGATGGGATATGGCGGAAACGGGATCACCTTCTCGATGATGGCGGCGCAGATGCTGCGCGGCGTGATTTGCGGTTATGGCGATCCCGACGCCGATCTGGTCAGCTTTCACCGCAGTTTTTGACGGCGCGTCAGCGATTGCCTTTCGGCTTGGCGGTCATCTGCACGGCAGACGCCTCTTGGGCTGCGAGCGCGGTTGGCGGCTTCGCCTTGGCGGCCTTGGGTTTGCGAATCTCGCGATTGCTGCGTTTTTGCGATTTGGCCATGTCAGATATCTTTCTTCGGTTTCAGGATGCGCGTGTTCGCGAACGTGCTAGCGAGCCGTTTGCGTCCGCAATCTGTTGAGCGGAAAATAAGGGCGATGCTGATAGGGAAAGGCCTTCAGACGCCGACGGATATCTTCGATCAGGCGCCCATGTCGGTCGATCGCCGAAGGATTTGTCGCGGCGGCGTATCGTACGAGCGCAATCTGCTCGTCTTCGAGCAATTGAATGAGGCACATCGTGTGTGCTCCTGCATCAAGCGAGAGCACGGATCGTCCCTCTGTCACATGGAGCTTGTTCGATTTCAGGTGATGGGATGACTATAGCACATCCCGAGAAATGTGCGGCACGAATACCGATATTATTCGAGTTCGGCAGAGACGTTCGCACACCGCGGAATCTCGCTCCGGCCTCATGGCCATTCCTGCGTGGCCGGAGGGCGATAGAAGCGGTAACGGAGGACATTGCCATCGATCAGGTGACCGCGGAGCCGAAGGCGCATTTCCTCGGCGCCGGAGCCGGATGTGCAGACAAGGCGGGTACCGCCCGACTGAAGCGGCTCGATCGCACTGATGCTGACACCTTGCAGAAGACATAGGCGCTTAACCTCGTCCTCCGGTAGCGAAATGTTCATCGCGCGGCTCATTTGAATCCTGGGCCGCTCGGCCAGCGGCGGATCGCTGCCGCAACCCGTTCATATCCCTCGGGGCTCGCGGTCGCGACTGTAAGCGGGCGGCCGCCGAGCGCGGCGTTGTCGGTGTTCAGGAAGGCTATCGCCGGATCCCGTCCGCCCATCGTCAAGAAGGCGAGCTGACTGATGTCCCCTTGGCGCCGTGCGTCATCAAGGGGGAATGGACTGCGGCTCTTGCGGAAAAATCGGCTCGATTGCGGTCTCAATCGGACAGGCACGTCCGGGGTGGCCGACTGGGATTGATCTGGATCGGGGGGCATGGGCGCGGCTCCTGCTTGTAAGCGGGAGCACGAGGTCTCTCAGCCGCGGCCGCCTACGATGAACGTGTGCCACGATGATTGTTATATGGGAGCTCCGGCCAAGATTATAAGATGTCGCGCCGATCATCTAACGGATATCGGGAATCTGGGCCTTCAGCGTCTATTCGGTTCCTGCGGAACGTGGTTGCGCCTCGATTGCACGAGCCAGTACGGAGGTGACCTTTCAAGCGAACGCCAGGCAATACTTGGAGCGTCCGCTAATTTCGTTCCACCGCCCAAAGCTGCCAATACGCAATCGGCCAATCGGCCTGACCCATGCGTTTCCCTTTTTGGCCATTTTGGTGCAGGAGAATTATCATGGGTAGATCAGAATTCGACTATTTGCCTCCACGACCGGCGTGGAATGCCGGTCGAAAGGTAGGTGCAAAGCGGCCGCTAAAACCACGGCAGATATGGGCAATTCGCTTCCACTTGGATCGAGAGCACCGGCTTCGAGACCGGGCGCTGTTCGATCTCGCAATCGACAGCAAGTTGCGAGGCTGCGATCTTGTGAAGATCAAGATCGGCGATCTCGTCGCCGGCGGTGAGTTGAGAACGCGGGCAATGGTGATCCAGCAAAAGACCAATCGACCAGTTCAATTCGAAATCATGTCGGATGCTCGCGGAAGCCTCTTGGCATGGCTTGAGCGGCGCGGTGGATCAATCGAGGATTTTGCGTTCCCCAGCCGGGTCGACCACTCTGCTCATATGAGCACGCGTCAATATGCGCGTCTCGTCGATGAATGGGTAACGGCCGTTGGACTTCGAAGCGAAGACTACGGGACGCATTCGTTGCGCAGAACAAAAGCGTCGATCATTTACAAGGCGACCGGGAACTTGCGAGCTGTGCAGATTCTGCTCGGCCACACCAAGATTGAAAATACGGTGCGATACCTCGGCGTCGATGTTGAAGATGCGTTGACGCTGGCAGAAGGCATCGAAGTCTAACCAGCAAATCGCGTATTCTGGAGAGCGAGCGTTCTAGCTCGTGGTAGAACGTCCGCTCTCTTTGTTTGACACCTAAAAGCGGACTGTCTCCAAGCGGCCATTCGGATCGACGCCGTGGCGCCGGGTCCCCCTAAAAAATCACCTGCCATCGCCTAATTTTTAGTCGGCTCGACCCGAGGGCTATGAGGAAATGCGTCGGCGCGTTCCGATGGATTGCCTAAGCTGTGGAACGGATCCGAGTTAGGGCTTTCCTCGCTTCCGAAGATGCCGGTTTGTGAAGGGCAAATGCTTATTGCGGATGGCAGGCGTCAACCCAAGGTCTCGCAATTGAAACGTTGCCTATATCGCATGAAACCCGGTTGCGCTTGTGCGCTTCGTGAACGCGCAGCAGAAGGCTCAGGATTGTGCGGCGAAGTTGCGCGCGAGCGCGATAAAGGCCTGAAAGGCCGCCGAGGGGTTGCGGCGATTGGAATAATAGAGGCAGAGCGGCACTAGCGGCGGGGTCCAGTCGTCCAAGATACGCACGAGCCTTCCCGCCGCGATGTCGTCACGTACGTCGGTTTCCATGAAATATCCGATACCCACGCCGCTCATGACCGCGATCCGGGTCAGGGAGGCCTCGTCGAGGGTGATCGGGCCCTCGACGTCAAGCTGTAATTCTTCGCCGCCCTTCTCGAACCGCCACCGGAACAATGCGCCGTTTGGAAGCCGGACGCGCACGCAGGGATAAGTGAGCAGCTCCTGCGGCACCTGTGGGATAGCCCTATTATCGAAAAAGGCGGGGGATGCGGCAACCGCCATGCGTCGCATCTGCCCCAGAGGTATGGCGATCGCGTCGCTTGGCACCAGATCGGCGCTGCGCACGCCCAGATCGAAACCCGCCGCCACGACATCGACAAGCCGGCCTTCGGTGACGAGGTCGATGTGAACCTGCGGGTAGCGCTCCATATAGTTCAGGACCAACGGCGCCATGATCTCGCGCGCCGCCGTTGCGAAGGCATTGATGCGCAGCGTGCCGGACGGCGTCTCCTGCTGAGAGCGCGCCGTATTCATAGCTTTTTGAATGTCCTCGAGAGCCGGCTTGATCTGCTTGACGAAGATACGCCCCGCATAGGTGAGCGAGACACTGCGCGTCGTTCGATTGAATAGCCTCACGGCAAGCTCCCGCTCGAGCTTGCCCACCGCGGCGCTAATCGCTGTGGTCGACATGCCGAGATCGACTGCCGCGGCCCGAAATGAGCCGCATCGCACGATGGCGAGAACCGCCTCGAGCTCAATCAGTGAATGGCGAACCATTGTCCCGTTCTTCGTGACACCCCATGCCGAATTATCGCGATTATCAGGCGAGAAGTCCATCATTAAATCAGTCTCGTCACGAATGAGGAGATGAAGATGTCAATGGACCTACCCAAGCCCATCGCCGACTATGTCGAGGCAAATGCCCGTCTCGATATCGACGGTATGTTGAAGCCTTTCCTGCCCGACGCGAGCTTCATCGACAACGGCAAGCATTTCGAAGGGCAGTCGGCAATCCGGCAATTGTTCGAAGAAGAAGTGATCCCGGTGAAAGCCATCTTCGTGCCCGATGCGGTGCGGGAAGAAAGCGGCGATGTCATCGTCGAGGGACCCGCACATGGTGACTTCCCGGGCAGCCCGCTGCGCTTCACCTATCGTTTCACGCTCGTGGATGGCGCCATCAAGACCCTGGAGACAACGGTATGAGCATCAAGGCAGATCCCACCGAGTTCGCCGGCAAGCGCGTCCTCGTCAGCGGTGGAACCAAGGGTTTGGGCCGCGCCACGGTCGAGCGCTTCCTCGCCGGCGGAGCCCGTGTCGTCACGGCCGCCCGCGCGATCAAGGATCCGATCGAGGGCGTTGAATATGTCCAGGCGGACCTGGCGACCGCGGAGGGCGGCGAAGCGCTGGCCAAGGCGGCGCTCGAGCGGCTGGGCGGCATCGATATTCTTGCCCATGTCGTGGGTGGTTCGGCGTCGCCGGCCGGCGGTTTCGCCGCGCTGACGGACGATCACTGGCTCGCCGAGCTAAACCTGAACTTGTTGGCTACCGTTCGGCTCGATCGGCTGCTTATCCCGCAGATGCTCGGGCGGGGCACGGGCACCGTGGTGCACGTCACCTCGATCCAGTCTGTCCTGCCGCTGCCCGAGTCCACCACCGGCTATGCCGCTGCGAAGGCCGCGCTGCGGACCTACAGCAAGTCGATATCGAAGGAGCTCGGTCCCAAGGGTGTTCGGGTCAACATCGTCTCGCCTGGCTGGATCATGACCGAGGCTACCGGCGACTTTCTCGAAATGCTTCGGGCTGCCAACGGCGGCACGATCGAGGACGCGCGTCAGTCCGTGCTCGATGCCTTGGGCGGAATCTCGATCGGGCGGGGCGCAGAGCCCGAAGAAGTGGCCGACCTCATCGCCTATCTCGCCTCGGAACGTGCCGCTGCGATCCACGGCGCCGAGTTCGTCATCGATGGCGGGACCATCAGCACCGTCTGAGGGTCGCGCCCAGCGCTCGCCACCTTCGGGAGGGCGGGCGTCGGCATGCCGACGGCGGCAATCGATCGATGCCAAGGCGCAGCACCAACCTCCCAATCCGTCCTGAAAGGAACGGCCCATGTTCGCTGTCTATGCAAAAGAAGCAAATCTCGAAGATCCTCTCGCTTCCCTTGTCATCGGCGAGCGCCCTGATCCGATTGTCAAGGAAGGCTGGGTTCGCGTGAAGGTGACCCACGCCAGCCTCAATCGGCATGACATTTTCACCCTGCGCGGGCTCACGGCACAGGAAGAGCCGATCCCCTTTCCGATGATCCTGGGCAATGACGGCGCCGGCCTCCTCGACGACGGAACGCCCGTCGTACTCTATCCGGTCATGGGGACGGACAGCTGGAAGGGTGACGAGACGATCGACCCACACTGGCACGTCCTGAGCGAACTCGTACCCGGGACGATGGCGGATTATGTCGCTGTTCCAAAGCGCAACGCGGTGCCGATTCCGGAAGGACTGTCCGCGCTCCATGCATCGCTGCTCGGCACGGCCTGGCTCACGGCCTATCGCGCGCTCTTCGCCAAATCGCGACTGATTCCCGGCCAGACCTTGCTCGTGCAGGGCGCGTCGGGCGGCATGTCGACGGCGCTGATCCAGATGGGCCGCGCGGCCGGATTCGAAGTGTGGGCCACGACCCGCAATGACGAAGGGGCAGCGATCGCCGAACGTCTCGGCGCCAACCGCATATTCCGGCATGGCGACCCACTGCCACGCCGCGTCGACGCGGTTGTCGACAGCATCGGCGCCGCGACATGGGCTGACAGCCTGAAGGCCGTCAAACGCGGCGGGGTCCTGGTGATAAACGGGATCACGACGGGCCACGCCGCCGAGACCGATCTGCTGCGGATATTCGTCGAACAGATCGATATCCGCGGCACCATCATGGGCACGCTCGAGGAGATGACCGCCATGATGCAGTTCGTCATCCGGAACAACATCGAGCCCGAGGTCGGGGCGGTGGTACCGATGACCGAAGCGGGCGAGGCGATCCGCGACATGATCGAAGGCCGCACCCGGGGAAAGACGGTGTTCACGCGGTGACATGATCGACACAGCGCTGTCGGTTTTCGTCCAAAAAATCAGAGACCTGATTCCAGGCAATGATGAAGTGGAAATTGAAGAATTCCACATTGTTCGCCGTGGGATTCAGAATTCATTGCGACCGTAATGGATGGATTTAATCGACTCTAAACGATGGAGAATAAAATGGCAGATCAAACTAGTTTTGCTGTGGTAAAACATTTCTACGACAGTTTCGTCCGCGGCGATATCGAGGCCGTGATCGCCACCCTGAGTGATAATCTGGACTGGCGTGAATCGGAAAATTTCTTACTTGGTGATCGCAATCCATACTTGACGCCCGCTTCCGTGGTGGACGGCGTTTTCAACCGCATCGCCAAGGAATTTCAGGATTATCAGGCCGGGCCTACCGAGTTGATCGACGGCGGCGATGTCGTCGTGGCCGTTGGCCGATCGAAAGGCATTATGGCTTCGACCGGAAAGCCGTTCGACGCGCAATATATGCATGTCGTGCGCGTTTCTGACGGCAAGATCGTGAGCTTTCACCAACTGATCGACACATTTGAGGTTTGGCGTTCGCAGCAAGCCGATTAGGTGCAAATCTCGGACGGCAGCGTAAGTGACGACGATCTCTTTCGTTGCCGCCGATCTTTCGTCGCCTCCGCACTTTTGCTGCCGCCCATTCGCACGCTGCAGTGCCCCCCCCATGCATACCCCCCACTACCCTGTGCGTTGCCCGTGAGCGCCAAGCGACTTGGTAGAGGCAGTGGCGTTGGGGCGAACCGGCACGTGCCAGAGCCAAGTCGTTGGCAGGTCGGACCGCGAGAAGAGCGACATTACGTCGAACGTCAAATGGAGTTTTCGATGACGCTTGCAGGCAAGAAGGCGCTCGTGACCGGCGGTAGCCGGGGCATTGGCGCGGCAATCGCGAAGACGCTCGCAGCCGAAGGCGCTGATGTCGCGATCACGTATGAGAAGTCAAAGGACTTAGCCGACGCGGTGGTGTCCGGGATCAAGGCCCTTGGCCGCTTCGCCGTGGCAATCCAGGCCGACAGCTCCGACATCGCGGCAATTGCGGCATCGGTCGACAGGGCAGCAGCAGAACTCGGCGGCCTCGACATCCTCGTCAACAATGCCGGGATTATTCGGATGAACAATCTCGCCGATATCGCCATCGACGATATTCAGGCACTCCTCGATATCAACGTGCGCGGACCGATCGTCACGAGCAAGTTGGCCTTATCCCATCTGAAGGAGGGCGGCAGCATCATTACAGTCGGCAGCTTCTTTGCGGATCGCGTGCCGTATGGCGGCTTGGGCGTCTACGCAGCTACAAAGTCGGCTCTTACTGCCTTCAGTCAGGGCCTTGCACGCGAACTTGGACCTAAGGGCATAACCGCGAACATCGTCCAGCCTGGCTCGATCGACACGGACATGAACCCGGCCCACGGACCCTTTGGCGATCCGATGCGCCAGCTGACCGCTTCGGGCCGCTTTGGTGCGGGTACTGAGATCGGGCATGCCGTCGCCTATCTGGCCGGTGACAAGGCTCGATACGTTACCGGCACTACGCTTACGGTGGATGGAGGCGCTAACGCTTGAGCGGGATAAGACGCCCGGCGGCTCCGGCTCACCGCTGCGAGAGGCCTGAGCATCTCCGGCCTTCGGCCCGAAAAATCGGACCGAAGGCCTTTGGATGAGGGCGGCCCTAGAGACCGTGCGCTGCGCGTAGGCGCGTCGCGGCCTGTTCGCCAATGACTGCGCAGGGAGCCTGCGTATTGCCGGTTGTTACCCGCGGCATGATGGAGCCATCGGCGATGCGCAGGCCTTCGATCCCGTAAACGGTGAGCGAGGCATCGACGACCGACATGTCGTCCTGTCCCATCTTGGCGGTACCGCATTGGTGCCAATAGGTGACCGCGGAATCGCGAATGAACGCATCGAGTCCGGCGACGTCGCGGTCTCTCGGCATGACCTCGGTCTTGACGAAAGGCTTGAACGCCTCGCCATTGCCAAGCTCGCGACAAAGCTTGACGCATTCGCGCGCGGCTTCGAGGTCAATCGGATCCGAAAGCATGTTGGTATTGATCGCCAATGGCTTCGCCGGGTCGGCATCACGCAGGAGAAGGCGTCCCCGGCTCTTTGGTTGTGCGAGCCCCGCAAACATCGTCCAGCCATGCTCGGGAACACCGAGAGCCGCCGTACGCTCGCTCGGCACGGGAAACTCGACTTGGCAAAAGAGCAGGTCGGGTGCGTCGAGATCGGCACGACTTTTCCAATAGAGCGTCGCCTCGCTTCCGCTGTTTCGCGGCGCCATCGGCCCTGAAAGCTCCCACATGCAGCCGAACGATACATGATCCTGCATGTTGCGCCCGACACCGGGCAGATGCTGGACGACGGGGATCGAATGTCGGTCAAGTTCGGCGCGGTCGCCGATGCCCGAGAGCATCAACAGCTTGGGGGTGTTAATCGCGCCGGTCGACAAGATCACCTCGCTTCGCGCGCCGATTGAAAAGATGCGGCCGTCCTTCTCGATTTCGACGCCAGTCGCGCGGCGCCGATCGAAGAGGATGCAACGGACGTGCGCGCCGGTCACGATCGTCAGATTGGGTCGGTCCGAAACGGGATGCACATAGGCGCGGTACAGCGACTGGCGCCGGCCGCCGCGAACGATCATGTCGGTGATCGCGGCGCCGCCCGTCCCTTCCATCATCGCGCCGTTCGGGCTCGCGAATGTCGGGATGCCTTGCTCGCGCGCAGCGCCGAGCAGAGCGTGTGCGAGCGGACTCGGGTCGTGAGCCGGCTGTACCCAGACCGGACCGTCGGTGCCACGGAACCGCGCATCGGGCGCGCCCTGCCAGTTTTCGATGCGACGATAGATGTCGAGCACCGATTCATAACCCCAGGCAGCGTCGCCCGCCTCGGCTGCAAAATGATCCCAATCGCTTTTGTGACCCCGTGCCCAGACCATGACGTTGATGCTGGATCCTCCGCCTAGACCCTTGCCCATCGCCATCGACAGTTCGCGGCCGCCGAGATGCGGATTGGGTTCGGCCTGAAAGCCCCAGTCGCGTTCGCTCCCAAGGTTCGTCGGCCAGAGCGCGGGGACGATGACCGAGTCTGCTTCGTCGCCGCCGCCCGCCTCGATCAACAGAACCTCAGCGCTGCCGTTCTCGGCAAGGCGACGGGCTACGACGGAACCCGATGAGCCTGCACCGCAGACAATGAAGTCATAGCTGTGCTTGATGTCTGCATTGAGCCTCGTCTGGTTCTCGCGGGCGCGTCGGGCAAAATCGGAGTCCTGGCCGGGGGAAGCCTCGGTGATCATCATGTTTTCCTTATACGTTGGGGAGGAGTGGGGACGGACGGTCCCCGGTTCGTAGGCCGTGCCGAACAGGCACGACGGGGTACAGCGGCGTCGCAGCCTGGCCGCCACGTCCGCTGTTAATCCGGCCGGGAAATCCGGCCGAAGACTGGCAATATTGGAAGGTAGGCGAGACCTACCGGTCCCGCCTACCGGCGCCCTGCCGTCGGGGGAGAGGCAGGGCGCTAGTCCGTCATTTGGAGCTGCGCGAGGCGGCCTGCGCCGCCTGGTCGATCACGTCCGCCACGACTTTGGGCTGAGTCATGAAGACGGCATGGCTCGCGGGCACTTCGGTGACCTTCGCACCGATGCGCTTCGCCATATGCTGGCGCATGCGCTGGTCGAATGCCTTGTCGTCGGTCGCGATCACCGCCCAGCTCGGCTTGCTGCGCCATGCGGCCTGGGTCAGCTTCGTGCCGAAGGCCGACATGTTGATCGGGACCTGCGAGTCGCGCATGAACGCGGCATCGCTATCGGTCGTATCCGCCGCGAACCCGGCCTTGAACTTCTCAAGATCGATGAAGCCGAACCCGTCGCTCTGGGTGTCGAGAACGAACTCGGGCGGCGTGACGAAACCCTGATATTGCTGCGCCGTCGTCTCGCCGGCATCGGGGGAGAGCGCGGACACATAGACGAGGCCCGCGACCTTCGGGTCGACCCCGGCTTCGGTGATGACGGTCCCGCCCCAGCTATGGCCGACGAGGATGGCCGGGCCGTCCAGCCGGGCGATCGCGCGCTTCGTCGCCGCGACGTCATCGGCGAGCGAGGTCAGCGGGTTCTGGACGATCGTGACGCGATAGCCACGGCCCGTCAGCTCGTCATAGACGCCGCGCCAGCCCGACCCGTCGGCGAAGGCGCCATGGACGAGGACGACATTGCGCACCGGCTGGGTTGCGGCGATGTGACCGTTATGATCCGCCGTCTGCGCCAACGCGGCGAGGGGGAAAGAAGCGGCAACGGCGGCGGCGGCGAGGACGGTGCGGACATTGCTGAACAGGGACATGCGATCTCTCCTATATTGCGACAACAGTTATTGCGATAAGTGATGAGATAGGGTGATTCGGATGGCTTGTCCAGCAGAAATATATCGCGATATTTATTTTTGTGATTCAGGCGCTATATTGGGCAGGAAATGGAGCTCATGATGACCACCGACAATCCGCCTGTGCCGCTCGACGATCAGCTCTGCTACGCCATCTACTCCGCCGGCATTGCCGTTCAGCGTGCCTACAAACCTCTGCTCGACGAACTTGGGCTGACCTATTCTCAATATCTGGTGCTCAACATATTGTGGCGCGAAGACGGGCAGCCGATCGGACGCATCGCCGACCAACTCGCCCTCGAATCGAGCACGCTGACGCCCTTACTCAAGCGGCTCGAAGCGGCGGGCTTCGTGAGCCGAACCCGCAATCCGTCGAACGAACGCCAGGTCGTTGTTGCACTCACGCAAACCGGGCGAGCGCTTCAGGCGAGGGCAGGCTGTCTCGGTGATGCCCTGCTGGAGGCGTCCGGCCAGTCGGCTGCGGCCCTTGCAAATCTCAACAAGGACATCAAGGCCTTGCGCGATGCCGTCTATGCCAATGTCGGCGGCTGGAACCTGACGGACAAGCCTGGCGCCTGATCGATTGCGCGATGGTTCAGAATGATGCGGCACCGCCCGGGCGAAAGATTTGCAAGCGTGCGAAGTCATCGGCGGGGGACGTGGCGCGGCTGTCGACGGCGGTCGTGTGGCATCAGATAGTCGCACCTGCGACCCACCCAAGGCGTTTCGGGTCATCCACCATCGATCGAACCGAGAGCGCCGCATTCCTCGCGGCGGCGACGAGACGATTGGTTGACCAGCCCTGACGGGCGAGTGCGGAGAGCCCATGCATTATCGACGCTACCAAGTCGCTGATAGGTTCCGCCAGATCCGGTCGCGACTCGGCTATACGTTCGCGCATGCGCAAACGCCCGTCCTCGGCGATCTGCTCGGCGGCGGCTGATGCACATGCATCGCTGCAGTTGCGCGTAGCGTCCAGAACGAGGCAGCCTTTCGCCTCGGCACTCTCACTGTAAGTGACAGCGCGAGCGACCAGAAACTGCTCGATGGCTGCCGCCAGCGGGCGCCCCTCGACCAGGAATTCATCGATCGGCAGTGCGGCGTTCGCATGACGGTTTAGGATCTGTTGGAAGAAGGCCGCCTTGCTGCCAAACGCGGCGTAGAAACTGGGTGCAGCGATGCCCAGTGCGCGTGTCAGATCTGACAGCGATACCCCGTCATAACCGCGCTCATGAAAGAGCTGCTGCCCCACCCCAAGCGCAGCATCAATGTCAAACGAACGTGGCCGGCCGCCTCTTCCTAGTTTTTTATCGCGCACTAAAAAACCCTTGCACCATTTCGAATTCAAGTTATTTAGCGCGCACTAAAGTATTTGCAAGGTCTGGCGACGATTCCACGACGGGCTCGAGTCTCTGAGCCCGCGCAGCGGATTCCAGCGGCCATTCAAGGAGCTTTCATGACAAACAAATCTTCAGAATGGCGTTCGATAGCCGTGCTTGTGGCGGTGTGCCTGGCATCCGCGTCGATGCCGCTGGCCTTTACCGGCCCGACCGTAGCCTTGCCGAGCATAGGCGCGGCGCTCGGTGGATCGCCTGTGTCCATCAGCTGGGCAACAAACGCCTACCTGCTAACCTTCGGGAGCCTGCTTCTCGCCGCTGGCACGCTAGCCGACCGATACGGTCGAAAGCGGGTTTTCGCTATCGGAACAGGCGGGTTCGGCATACTTTCTTTGGTGCTCGCAGTCGTGCCCGACATGATGAGCTTCAACATGATCCGCGCGGCGGAGGGTGTCACGGCTGCTGCCGTTATGTCGGCCGGAATGGCGGTTTTGGCACAAGAGTTCGACGGTCCTGGCCGGCTACGGGCCTTTAGTTTTGTGGGAACGAGCTTCGGGATCGGCCTCGCGGTTGCGCCGATCGCGTCTGCTTACCTGTTCGAGCTATTTGGTTGGCGAAGCATCTTCGCTCTGGTCGTCGCGTTCGATGTTGCCGCTTTCGTCATCGGCATGATCGCCATGACAGAGACACGTGATCCGGATGCAACCCAAGTCGATTGGCCCGGCTGCGTCAGCTTCACACTGGCGCTTGCGGCCTTAACTTGGGCAATCCTCGACGGTCCTGGCCGCGGCTGGTCAAATCCGGTGGTGCTCACCTTGTTCGGGTTGGCTCTTGCGCTATTTATCGCCTTCGCTGTGATTGAAACCCGTGTCGCCAGGCCGATGCTAGACCTCGGCCTGTTTCGCTATCGGCAATTTGTTGGTGTCCAACTCCTCGCCACAGCTCCCGCTTACGGCTTCGTAGTGCTTGTGATCCTGCTCCCGATCCGCCTCGTCGGAATTGATGGAATGTCCGCCTCGGAAGCAGGCCAGACCATGCTCGCCATGTCGGCGCCGCTGCTCGTCCTGCCTCTCCTCGCGGGATCGCTGACCCGATGGCTGTCACCTGCGATACTCAGCGGCTTCGGCCTCTTGATCACTAGTGTGGGCCTCTTTTGGCTTGGTCAAATTCCGATCGGTGCCGGGATCGCCGCAATCGCACCGGCCCTCATTGTTATCGGCGTTGGCATGAGCCTCCCGTGGGGACTGATGGACGGGCTCGCGGTCAGCGTAGTGCCAACGGAACGAGCTGGTATGGCTGCAGGCATCTTCGGGACCGTTCGCGTCGCCGGCGAGGGCATTGCGCTGGCGCTGGTCACGGCTCTCCTCACCTCCCTAGCGCAATCGCAGGTCTCCGAGCTCGTACCGCAGAGCACGAGTTCTTCTGCCATTGCACAGCGGCTTGCGGCGGGCGATCTGAGGGGCGCCTTCGCGCTCGCTCCTCAGGTCTCGCCGCCGACATTGCTCGCAGGCTACAGCGATGCGTTCGGCACGCTCACGCTGTGCCTCGCCATTGTTACGCTAGCTACGGCGGTAGTCGTGTTCCTCTCGTTGAGGACACCGGCTGCCAGACCGGACCAAGTGACACGGCTTGAGGGGGCGCTAGGTGCTGAGTAGCCCCTACTGGAGAATCTAATTGGCCGCTTTTAGATGGCTGGAATCTGTCGCGAGTTGTCAACTTCGCCCAACCTGGGTCGAACGTCTGCTTCTCTAGTTTCGTCGGCTGGAAGCTGCCAGTCCGAAATTGATGACGTGGACGGCTCTCCAACCTCCCGCGGTATGATCCGCGGGATGAGCTGGAAGGAGAGCTACGATGGAGAAGATTGCAACAGTCGGGTTGGATATCGCGAAGTCGGTGTTTCAGGTCCACGGCGTTGATGCTGCAGGCGAAGTCGTGGTGCGCAAGCGCCTGAGCCGGGCGCGGGTTGTTCCATTCTTTGCGAAGCTGCCGCGGTGCCTGGTCGGTATCGAGGCTTGCAGTACATCGCATCATTGGGCCCGTGAGCTGATCGCGTTGGGGCATGATGTTCGGCTGATGCCGGCGCAATATGTGAAGCCGTACGTGAAGCGCGGCAAGAATGATGCTTCCGATGCCGAGGCGATCTGCGAGGCGGTGACGCGGCCAACGATGCGGTTCGTCGCAGTAAAGACCCCGGAGCAGCAGAGCGTGATGATGCTTCACCGGGTCCGCCTGATGCTCAACCGCCAGCGCACTCAGCTGTCGAACGCGACGCGGGCGCATATGTCGGAGTTTGGGATCGTGGCGCCGGTAGGTCGCATTGGGCTCGACCGCCTGCTGGCGATAGTCGCCGACAAAGATGACGAGAGCATCCCACCCGATGCCCGGCTCTGCCTGGAGATGCTCGGGGCGCAGCTCGCCATCGTGAAGGAACAGATCCTCGAGAACGACCGGCGCATCCGGGCGAGTGCGCGCGATACGGAAGTCGGGCGGCGGCTGATGGAGATCCCAGGCGTCGGCCCGCTGCTTGCGAGCGCGTTCGTCGCCAGCGTCGCTGATCCCCAGGTATTTAAGACAGGCCGTGACCTTGCTGCATGGATCGGCCTGGTCCCCCGACAGAACTCCAGCGGCGGGAAGGAGCGGCTCGGCGGCATATCGCGTGCGGGCAACCAATATCTGCGCCAGATGCTCGTTGTTGGGGCGATGGCGGTAATCCGTCACGCAGAACGACACGGGACAAAGCGGGTCTGGCTTATCGAGCTGATGAAGAGGCGCGCCACGAAGGTCGCGGCCGTCGCGCTCGCGAACAAGACCGCGCGCATGGTCTGGGCCCTGATGACGAGCGGCGAGCACTACCGCGAACCGCAGGTCGCGCACGCATAGGAGATCAGGCGCCGGGCAAGAAGGCGCCGCCGAGGTTGGGAAGGGCAGACAGGAGCTGATGCACAAAGCCGGTTGAAACCGCCGGATCAGGAAAACCCATTTTGGCCGGTGCACTCCGAGTGCGAGAAATTGGTCGGGACCCGATCCGCGCGAAAGGCATCATGGCCAGCGGCGCATGACAAGGCCGCATCACAGGCCGGACACATGGCTGCACCAACCAGCAACTGCATCATCCAGAAACCGCTTGCCAACGGAGGGCCGTCCACACACGGCCATAAGCGACGATTTCCCGAAAAAGAACGCCCGCCCGATCAAAATCGGACGGGCGTAAGATGAAGAGCCGTGTTTCCTGAAAGGAAGAGCCCTCCTGGGTCGCGCGGCGCAATTAGCCTCGCTGGTAGACCTGATATTGTACCGCGACGCCAAAAAGAGCAGCGCTGACACCTCAGGGCTTGGCTGCAACCGGAAGACGGAATGGTGCGCCCAGCCTGTTGAAGGCGTTCATCGCCGCAATCGCGATCGTCAGATCCACGAGGTCTTTCGGCTCGAATGCCTCGGCTGCTGCTGCATAGGCCTCGTCGGAAGCATGGGTCTCGCTGACGCGCGTGACCTCCTCGGCCCAAGCCAAAGCCGCGCGATATTGGTCTGGGAACAGATGCGGGACTTCATGCCACACCGGAAGCAGCGCGATCTTGTCGATCGGCATGGTCTTGAGAAGGTCCCGGGTGTGCAGGTCGATACAGTGAGCGCATCCGTTGATCTGGGAGACCCGGAGGAAGACGAGATGAACCAGTTCTTCAGGGAGGGCCGTGCTGTTGGTGACATAATGGTGCACACCGTACAGCGCCTTCGCTCCGGCGGGAGCGACTTCGGACCAATTCAACCGATTCATCTGATCTTCCTTTCTTCCTGAGCCAAAATCGGCGTCAACATGCCTGACGAGCGGGATCCCGCCGCTGTGACATCCCGAGCAAATAAAATGCCGGTTCGACCAGATGTTGGCGAATGGGATCGGAAGAAAGGTCCGAGATTGATCTAGCGCAGTGTACCGATCAGGCCGCGCTAAGAAACGAGGGGCCAAGGCATTGTCGTACCGCTACAGAATGTCGCTTATCTGGAATCAGAGTTGAAAGCCGCCTGGCCCCAATCGGCCAAGTTGCGACTACGCGATCTTTGGAGCTTTTGCTGGTACCGCTAAGTCGTTCTCACCTGCAACCGGCGAAGCCGGTGAACGCGTCCTTCGCAATCTTGTTATCCCCGGCGTTCAGGCTCTGACAATCTGCGCGATGCCAATGCGAGGCGCTGGCCTGCCGGGGAGCCGGGCAAAGGAGGATTTCATGAAAATCTGTTCGCATCACGCGGTTCTGGTCCTGGCGATTCTGGGCTTGCCGGCCTGTGCATCGACAGCGCGTGTCTCTCCGGTCAGCGCGCAGGCGAGCGGTGCGGCGCCGCTACCCGTGCTGATCCGGCAGACCATACGCACCGAAATGACGATGCAGGCGCTTTTCATGGGGCGGCTGCACCTCGATCCTCACGGATGCCTACGGGGCGACAGCGACGAAGGCCCGATCATCGTCTGGCACCACGATACCGGCATCGAGAGGACGCCCGACGGTCGTACCCGCATCACAGACAGCACGACGGGGAATGCCGTCCATGTCGGCGACGAAATCGCGCTGAGCGGCGGCTATAGGGCAGGGCCTCTGAGCAATGTCACCGAATCGGTGCCAGAGCCCTTTCGCACGCCAAAGCGCTTTTTTATCGCGGGGCGCGTGATGAGCGAGGCGCAGCGGCAGGACATACTTGCACGCCAGCGCCGCCAGCCGGCGGCGCCGTTGCCCGTCGGCGCACCGCCCGCGCCAACGGTTCGGCGCTGAGATCGCACCACTGGAAGGCGTGGCGATTACTCACCGCACCTCTCGGGCTATATGTTGCATGGATGCAGGGATAGGTGTGACTACCAAGCGATGGGCGGTCCTCGCCGCACTGATCTTCACGGCGCCCGTCGCCGCTCAGGATCTCCCCACCGATCAGCTGGAGCGGCACGCCGATGTGGTGCGCCAGGACATGCTCCTGAAATCGACAATGGGGAACGGCCCGGCGCACCGGAATGATCGCGCACGCCGCGCGACACCGCAACAGGTTGCCGCTTGTTCAAATAAAGCGCGGTTCCGCAGCGAATATGGCGTGAACCATCCCAAGGTGCGAAAGCTCTACGAACTGTGTCGCAGCATCGGTCGCTGAACGCCTTCGTGCGCTAAACGACGACTGAAGGGGAGCGGCGCGCAGGCGCCGCTCCCCGACGGTCATGTCGTTTGCAGGGGTTTGCCGACATTCTCGGCCGCACTCGCTTCGCCGCCCGGCGCCTTGGCCGCGTGGCCGCAGTCGCCCGAACTCTTGGACATGACCTTGGGCTGCTGCCCCGCCCCGAGGGAGGTGACCTGAACGCTGCGGCTGCATGTTCCATTGCCGATGCTGGTGGAAGAGAAGCGATAACTCACCGTCCCCGCGGGTAGCGAGCCGAAGCCGGCAAGGTTCATCATGCCAAGCGCGTTCGGTTCGCGCTGCAGCGTATGCACCTGCTGCATCATCATCTCGGTTTGACGGTGCATTGTCGCTACGATCCGGTCGAACATGGCGAAGGGGGCGGCTTCGAAAGGATCGGTCCACTGGACCGGAATGAGCCTCACCGCCGGTGCCACGATCACCTTCGGTGCGACTTCGCCTTGATATTCGATCCGGGCGACCGAACCGTCGGGCAGGCCGACTTTCATCACCCGGGTATCTGCGGTTGCCGCTACCGCCGTGCCTGCGGCTGCCAACGCCGCGATGCTGGCGAAGACGGCCGTACGGATTTTACGCATCAATCGTCCTCCTGTGTTGATGGTGGAAACGGAAATCTATCCGGCGAAACTGAACGCAGAATGACTCGGCGGGTCCGAGTTGAGTCGCTCCTTACCCTGCGCGCCGATCGGATAATTGCCGCAGCAGAGCGCGTGCGGACCGGTTGGCGAGCAGCAAAGCCGGGGCGGGGCTTCGCCGATCAGGCAGGGCAAATCTGACCTGCGTTTCCCGGCGGGGTCCCGGATCTCGAACGGGATGCCTTCGCTCCGGCAATAGCGCTCGGCGGCACCGGGGGTCGCAAACCGAAGCTGCACTTGCGCTAGCGGATCGCCACCCCCGGCCCAGCCGGTGAGAGGATCCGCTCTGGGACGCCAGCGCGGAGCAAAACGCAATCGCCACCGGCTCGCCTGCGCGCGGCCCGCACGGTTGGTGCCGATGGGCAGAGGCTCGATAATCGCCCGGGCGTCGGGCGGCAGCGCGCAAATGCGATGTTCGGCTGGCCATTGATTATCGTTGGCTGCCACCGCCGGCACGACTTGTACTGTGGCGCCCGGCAGGCTCGGCCCGGGACCGAAGTCCCGGGCCTGCCCGTCAAGCCGCCCGCGCATTGACCGGAATGCGGCGGACGTTCTCGTTCACCGCCTCCGACTTGGGCAGGGTGATGGTGAGCACGCCATTCTGGAACGTCGCGCTCGCCTTGTCGCGTTCGACACCGCGCGGCAGGCCGATCCGCCGTTCGAAGCGGCCGTAGCTGCGTTCGGTGTAGCCGCGGTCCTTGTCCTCGACCTCGGACTTCTTCTCGCCGCGGAGCGTCAGAACGCCTTCCTCGACGGTGATTTCGACATCCTTCTCATCAAGACCGGGAAGCTCGGCAATCACCCGAACTTCGGTGTCGGTCTCGCCGAACTCGAGGTTCGGCCACGACGGCTCGCGGCTGAAGCCACCGAACGTCGGCATACCGAACCCGCGGAAGACATCGTCGAACAGGCGATTGACGTCGCGGTGAAGCGACACAAGCGGATGATCGCCCCGTTCACGTTCGGCGCTCACCGGAACAGGGAGCCGGTTCTCCTGCCGGCTCCAGGGGATCAGATCACGAATAGCCATGATAGCATCTCCTTTCTGGCTAGAGAGTTTCAGCGTGGCTCGCCGCCGCTGCGGGCGGCGAGCCGGTGCCCCGATCAGGCCGCTTCGAGGTCTTTCTTCTTCGGCGCTTCCAGGCGATCATTGGCAGGGGAACTGCCGCCGATCTCGATCTTGCGCGGCTTCATTGCCTCGGGGACGACGCGCCGCAGATCGATTTTCAGCAAACCATTATCGAAGTCGGCGGAGGCGACTTCGACATAGTCGGCAAGCTGGAAGCGCCGTTCGAAGGCGCGGGCCGCAATGCCGCGGTGCAGATACTGCCCCTCGTCATTATCCTCGCCGCGCTTGCCGCTGATGATGAGTTGGTTCTGCTGGGCCACCACCTCGATATCCCCGGGACGGAAGCCCGCCACCGCAAGCGTGATGCGGTAACTGTCCTCGCCCTGTCGCGAAAGATCGAAAGGCGGATAGCTTTCGCCGGCGTCGCCGCGAAGATCGGTCTCGAGGAGATCGAACAAGCGATCAAAGCCAACCGTGGAGCGCCGATAGGGCGCAAAATCAAAACTGCTTCTCATTTTCCAAATCCTCCAAAATTGAGCAATTTGGGCGTGAGAAACGCCGGAGAGAGCCGGCGCTCTCATTTGACCCACCGGGCCCGGCTTCGGCACCCGGCGATAAAAAGTTAGGAAGCGGAAAATCGCTTTCAAGAGATTTTTTGCGATCGGACTCCGCTCAGACGGATTGACGCGCGGGCGACGAATGGCCGCTATATGCGATTGGTACCAAAAAGCTGCCTGACGGCAATCGGCCAGAACTCACGCCACAATATCAGCGGCTTTCCCAATGCGGAGGATCGCCGAAGCTCCGTCGCAAGCTGTCTACGAGCGCCTGTATTCTCGCCGCTGCGCCATGATCTCTTGCATATGCGAGGTACAATTCAGCGCCCTCGGCCTCTACGGTAACGTCGAGCGGCACGAGCATCCCGCTGGCAATGCTGTCGTGGACGAAGAATGTCGGGAGGAGGGCAATTCCGATCCCTGTCAGCGCCGCATCTTTCATGATCATGCCGTTATTCACGCGAAGCGCAGGTTTCGGCCTCACGACCGACCATCCGCCGGGCGTTCTGAAACGCCAGTCGCTTTCCCGGTTCGAATAAAGGATACCGGGATGGTCGGCCAGTTCGGCCAGTGAGGTCGGCTGACCGAACCTTTTCAGATACGCAGGCGACGCAACGAGCAGGCGTCGGCTGACGGCCAAGCGCTTTGCGATGAGCCGTGTGTCCCCCACGGGCCCGTGGCGCAGGACCGCATCATATCCATCGGCCGCTATGTCGACGAACCTGTCGTCGAGGTCCAGCGAGACGTCGATTTCAGGATGCTCGACCAAAAACCTGCAAAGCGCGGAGCCAAGGTGCAATATTCCAAAGCTCACCGGCGCCGATATCCGGAGCGGACCCGCGAGCGTCCCGCTTTGCGCAGCAAGCTCGGCCTCGGCTTCGTCGGCCTCCCGCAGTATGCGCTGCGCGCGAGGGAGAAAGCTTCGCCCGCTCTCGGTGAGCGACAATTTGCGCGTCGTGCGCTGGATCAATTTCGCGCCGAGCGTTTTTTCGAGATCGGCGAGACGTTCACTGACGACCGACGTCGCCAATCCGAGGCGTTTGGAGGCGGCGCTGATCGAGCCCGCTTCGGCTGTCGCAAGAAAGGCTGCTATTCCGGAGAGCTTCATCATCTTTCGGGAATCCCGGCGTCTCGTTTCGGATTTATCCGGCTAGTCCGGAGAGTGCCCGAGGCGCATGATCTTGTCCAGCTGGCGGCAGCTGTGGGGGCGGCGCCATGATCTGGAGAAAGGCATGTCTTCCCGTCTGACCATTATCGCAGCCGTTCTATTGACCCTGATCTCGCCCGCGGTGGCACAGGTCGAGCCCTTCCCGAGCAGCTTCCAGACTGCCAAGATTCCGGCGGGCGATGCCACGATCCATGTCCGCGTCGGTGGCAAAGGCCCCGCCGTCGTCCTGCTCCACGGCTACGGGGAGACTGGAGATATGTGGGCGCCGATGGCTGCCGATCTCGCGCGCGATCATCTCGTGATCGTTCCCGATCTTCGCGGCCTTGGCCTTTCCTCAAAACCCGCGAGCGGTTACGACAAGAAGACGCAGGCAAGCGATCTGTCCGCCGTCCTTGCCCATTATAAGGTAAAACAGGTCGATCTCGTCACGCACGACATCGGCAACATGGTCGGCTTCGCCTTTGCTGCCCAGAACCGCAATCTTGTTCGGCGCTTCGTTCTGATCGATGCGCCGGTTCCCGGCGTGGGGCCTTGGGAAGAGGTCCTCAAGAACCCGCTATTGTGGCACTTCCGCTTCGGCGGACCCGATATGGAGCGTCTCGTTGCCGGCCGCGAGCGTATTTACCTCGATCGCTTCTGGAACGAGTTCTCCGCAACCCCCGCAAGGTTCACCGAGGCATCGCGCGAACATTATGCTCGCCTTTACGCACTTCCGGGCGCGATGCATTCAGGGTTTGCCCAATTCGCCGCGTTCGATCAGGATGCTGCCGATAATCAAGCTTTCCTGGCTGAGGGCGGCAAGCTCAAGATGCCGGTCTATGCGGTCGGCGGTGGAAAATCCTTTGGTCCGATGATGGCAACCGTCATGCGCGCTGCCGCCGAGAATGTCGAAGAGGGCATCGTCCCCGATTCCGGGCACTGGATCATGGAGGAAAATCCCGCGGCGACGATCAAGCTCGTGCGCGCCTTCCTGGACAAGGGCAAATGACCGGCAGAAGTGCGGCCCTGCTCCTGCTTGGAGCGGCACCAGCCGCGATGGCATCAGCTGCCTTGCAACCGGAGCGACTCACGCAAGCAGAGATTGCTCAGCTTCCTTCGACGGGCGCCGGTAGCGGAACGTCGGGCGTCGAAGGCATACGCACCCACATATTGTCCGGCGATCCTTCTGAGAGCGGACCCTACACCATCATGCTCAACGTTCCCGCCAATACGTGGATCGCGGCGCACACGCACAAGGACGACCGCGTGGCGACGATCGTCTCAGGTATCTGGAATTTTGGCTATGGTCCTGTCGCCGGCGGCGACACCAAGGCGTTAGGTCCCGGCAGCTTCTATACCGAGCCTGCCGGCGTCAGCCATTTTGCGCGGACGGGGGCTGATCCGGTCGTTCTTTTCATCCACGGTAACGGACCTACCGATACCCTCTATGTCGCAGCGTCGGAATCTCCGCACTCCCGATGATCGGGGAGCTTCGCATCAGCGGCTTTCCCCAAGAGAGCCGCTCGATCTTCATGATAGGCCGGTGCAGGCACAGCCATCGCTTCGGCGCGGCGCTGCTCGACCTCATTGGCTGCGCTGAGCGCAGAAAGTCCGCAATTCAGGACTCCGCTGAGAATCAGGCGGTCCGCGACCGGCCAATCACGCCGGCGAGGCGGCCTCCGTAGAAGGGCGGAGGGGTACCGCGCGCCAAGCCCACCAGAGCGCCACCGCCGCGACGACTGCTGCGCCCGCGGCATGAATCGAGGGCGAGACACCGGCGAATGCCGTGAATGCACTATTCCAGATTGTCGAAAACCCTACCGTCTCGAAAGTGAGGGATTGCAGCACGATGATGGCGGCGACGATCAGCCAGGGCTGTCCGTCGCGGCGGTGGCGCGACCAGAGCCAGAGCCCGATAACGACGCCAGTGAGCCCGCCGAGATGGACGCTCCAGCGGAAAAGCGGGAAGTCCTGCGGTCCGTTGATGATGAGGCCTGGAAGATGCGCGTTGTAGACGCGGGCCAGTGCGGGGGGGATCAGGAGCAACGGGGTCGCAAGCAGCCAGGCGGCGTGCCGGGCGACATTGCGGCGTTCCTTGAGAGCCATCGCTGCAAACAGAAGAAATGCCGCCGAACCGATTAGGTCGACGAAACCGAGCGCGGCCCCCCAGAGTTTGTAAAAGCGATCTTGCCCTGAAGCGGTCGCGATCGCCATGCTGTGCTCGACGCCCGCCGCCCCGACCATGAACAGCGGTACCAATATGAAAATGGCGAGGCCGAGACTTCGGTGCCGTGCGCGTTCCCCGCGGTCGATCGACCAGCTTTGGGCTGCGAGCAGCAACATCCAGGCGGTAGCGGTGACCGCGTGGATATGCCAGGCGATTTTCGCGGTGCCGAGCCGGGAGAAATAGCCGGGCCAGAAAGCCAGAATGGTCATCGCGATCATCGCGAGACAGTAAACCCACGCATTGCGATACGGCATGTTCATGGCCCCCAAGATTTTGGCCAATGGTTCATGACCACCGCCTAGGTCCCCGTTTCAGGTCACCACAATAGCTTGATCGGAGCAAGCGGTAGTAAACCCATTGCCCGCTTTTCTCGGTCCGGGCCTCAAAGTGGGCCTTATTCTAACGGCCACCAAGGACGATTTGCCGAAAAAGAGCGCCCGCCCGATCGAAATCGGACGGGCGTAAGATGAAGAGCCGTGTTTCCTGAAAGGAAGAGCTCTCCTGGGTCGCATGGCGCGATTAGAGGCGCGGGTAGGCCTGGTATTGTACCGCGACGCCAAAACCGCAGCTCTTGCAGCTCAAGGCTTTGCCGCAACCGGGAGACGGAATGGTGCGCCCAGCCTGTTGAAGGCGTTCATCGCGGCAATCGCGATCGTCAGGTCCACAAGATCTTTCGGCTCGAATGCTTCGGCGGCGGCCGCATAGGCTTCGTCGGAAGCATGGGTTTCGCTGACGCGCGTGACTTCCTCCGCCCAAGCTAGAGCCGCGCGATATTGGTCGGGGAACAAATGCGGGACTTCTTCCCACACCGGAAGCAGCGCGACCTTGTCGATCGGCATGGTCTTGAGAAGGTCCCGGGTATGCAGATCGATGCAGTGAGCGCATCCGTTGATCTGGGAGACCCGGAGGAAGACGAGGTGAATGAGCTCTGCCGGGAGGGCCGTGCTTTGGGTGACATAATGGTGCACACCATAAAGCGCCTTCGCTCCGGCGGGGGCGACTTCGGACCAATTCAACCGGTTCATCTGATCTTCCTTTCATCCTGAGCCAATATCGGCGTCACCATGCCTGACGAGCGGGATCCCGCCGTTGTGACATCCCGCGCAAAAAAAAACGCCGGTGTGACGCGATGTTGGCGACAGGGATCGGAAGAAAGGCCCGAGATTGATCTAGTGCAGTGTACCGATAAGGCTGCGCCAGGAAGCGAGGGGCAACGGCATTGTCGCACCGCCACGGAATGTCCGCTTATCTGGAATCGGAACTGAAAGCCGCCTGACCCCAATCGGCCAGAGCCTGCGGTTGCGCTGGCTGACGATGCCCAGCAGACCGTCGCGGCCGAAATGGGGTGGGAAGCGGACATTGCGGCTCGGCGAGGTTGCGCTAATGTGCGGCGTTGCTTTTGGAGCCTGATCCAATGTCGCTGGTACTGTTCGTGGAGAAATGGACGATAGGTGATTATCCACCCGATCCGGTTTCGGAGGAAGAACTGCGCGAGGTAGAAAAGACGCTGCGCTCACGCCTGCCGACAGATTATAAACAAGCAGTGCTGGAGGTTGGATTTCCGCGACCAACGATCGCCCTTTTGGACGCCATTGTAGATCAAGAATTAGATATAGACGCGATTGGAGATTTTTATCTGCCGTCTGAAATTATCGCCGAGACGCTAGACTGGCGAGAAATGGGGATGCCAGAAAATCTGATTGCCTTTGCGAGTGACGGATGCGGAAACCAGTTTTGCTTTGACACCGGGAACGGCAGCAAGAGATCTGGTTTTTCGACCATGATTTCGACACCGTCAAGTTGATCGCTGACAGCTTCGATGCATGGCTAACTGCATTGTGTGACATTGCACCCTCGACAGATTGATATTCACAATCGGTCGCTTCCAGTCATGCTCAGGCATTTTGCCGCGAACGGCCGCTCTCCGAGGTTTGCGCCCGAAACCGGCCTGACTGCAATCGGCCATTTGCCAACGATACTTGTGGATCTGAATAGCAATATGGACGACTTACGACCCAGGCCTGGTATTCGTCAGCAGAATTCCGTTTGACGATATTCGCTCGCTGTTAGGCCGAAACGACGCTGGAAAGCGGCAGAAAAACTCGAAGGATGCTCATAACCAATTGCGTATCCGACTTCAGTAATGGTGAGTTGTGAAGACCGTAGCATCGCTAAGGCTTCCTGCATTTTCAGTTCGCCAACATAATCGTAGACTGACTGGCCGCAGAACTGCCGGAACATAGCGCACAGATTGCTTCGGCTCATGCCTACTTCACGAGCTAGATCGTCTAGCGAGGGAGGTTTAGCGAAATTTTCAGCAAGCACCCGCTGGGCTTTCAGCACGCCGGCGACCGCAGGGCTGGATGCACTCGGAAGAGCGGGATTGGCTTCGTCCTCAGCGAGCGCAGTCAGTGCATGGCACAGGATATCAATAGCCTTCGACCGAATAACGAGCGTTCGGCTATGCCCCTTCAGCGAGCACCCTTTCAAATCGTCCAGTAGACCTATGAGCTGCGGGGTAAAGGTGAGGCGCTGCGCGATAGTGTGGTTCAGGGCACCTTGGATGAAGGCTTGCACAACCGTAGGTAGCTCATGTTGATTGCCAGCATATAGCTGTGTCAGGACATCTTTGTGAACATGGACCTCGATGGCCGTGTGACGTCCGGCACAGACAAATTCGGCGGGTAATTGACCTGGAGGCTCTATGATGATCGAGGCGGACGGACCTCGGAGGTCCAGCCATCCTCCGTCTGCTTTCACATATTCGCCGTCGCCGTCACTGGCCACGCGCACGCGAAGCATATTTTCCGCGACAATCGGCACGGACAAGGGTTTGAGATAGGTAGCTTCGCAGATTGCAATGGAGAAGCCCTCACTTAATCCGCAATATTCTATATGTCCCGATGCTTGGTGCACCGACGCTTGAACCCGGAAATGCCGCGGATCGCCAAGGGGCGTGAGCACATCGGCATCGCGCAACAAGGTGGCGTCATCTTCACCAATCTCGAAGTCGCCGGTTTTGCTGTCGAGGATGAAAGTCGGCAGGCTTGTCGCCACTGAAGGGAACCGGCGAGGGCGCGAGATATTTGATCGACCAGCAGCCGGGCGCCGCATCCGAGTGTCTTTGACATTCATCACCGGGGCACTTTCCGAAACTGAGCGCATTTGCCTGCTCCCTGCAAGTTCTGGCCGATATCTATACAGTTTCGTACGATATCGAATGGAGCTCGTCCAGACCGAGGACTAACCTTGCTTTCAACGAATAATGGAAGGGAAGAGGGCTTCGGATCGGCTTTCGTCAGGTAGCGCGAAAAGCCGGCGGCTCGGTTTCAAAGACGTCAATCAAGTTTGTCGCTGCGCACATGTTGGCGCGCGCTGTGCGACAACTTGTCCTCATGTCTTCGCCGGCCCGTCCTCTATCTTGCCACCTGTGGAGTTGGACGATGGCGAAGTTGCTGATTTCAGTGGATATGGAAGGAGTTGCGGGAGTGGCGTCAGCGGCTTCACTAAAGCCTTCGGGATGGGAATATGGCGCCTACCGGCGCTGGATGACCAATGAGCTCAATGCCGTTGCAGAGGCGGCTTTGGAGGCGGGCTATGATGAAGTGATTGCGGCTGATGGTCACGGCAACTCGCAAAATATCGATCCCGATCTTCTGATCGATCACGTGCGGCTCATCCGGTCTTGGCCGCGTCCCTTACTGCAAATGGAAGGCATTGATGATCCCGATGTCGATGCTTGCGCATTTGTCGGATATCACGCTGCCGCCGGTACGGCCGACAGCATCTTTGCCCATAGCTTTTCCGGTGCTGCGCTCCGATCGGTCCGCCTGAACGGCGTGCCCGCTTCGGAAGGTTATTTCAACGCCGCCGTGGCGGGCGCGTATGACAAGCCGATCCTTTTCGTTTCGGGCGATCAGGCAACAATAGACGATGCTCAGCTTTATGCGGCCGGGGCGACATTCGCGGTAACGAAAGAGTCGATCGGGTTTCGCTCGCAGGCGTCTTTACCACCGGCACAGACGTGCCAACGCCTGAAAACGGCGGCTGCCGGAGCCTTCGCAAGGCGCACGGTTAAACCGTTCAAGCTCGACCCGCCATTTGTCGTGGATCTGGAAATGGTAAGCCTGACCGCCGCCGACCTGCTGAGCTATCTGCCTGGCATCGAACGGATCAGCCCCCTGACCGTAAGAGCGGAATTTCCGACCATGGATGGCGCCATGCGCTTCATATCCTTCGTCATAATGTACCAGCCCGACGGGCAAACGCCCTACTGAAGCGGCGTTGCCTGCGGCGAATATCGCCGGTCCGCCGACGAAGCCAATCCGACAAGTTGGCCCCCTAACGGACGGGGCTGGCCGCGCGATCAAGCCAGCCGGACCAACCAAGACAATTTATAACTATTCATTGGGAGTGGATTTGACGATGACCAAAATTCTGCAAACACTGCTGACTGCAACCGCACTGCTTCCAGCGGTCGCCCATGCGCAGTCGGATATGGGTTCGCAAACCAACGAGCCCGACGCCGCGAGCGCCGAAATTATCGTGACCGCACAGCGCTATGAACAGCGGTTGCAGGATGTTCCCCTGTCGATAAGCGCGATCGGCACCGAGGAACTTCGCGCGCGCGGCACGACGGATCTCAAGGATCTGCAATATTCGGTGCCGGGCCTCTCCACCTTCGAATATGGCGTCAGCCGTCAGTTTGTGCAGCTGCGTGGGATGGCGACGACGATCGGATCGTCGACCGTCGGCATATATCTCGACGAAACTCCGCTCGGGCTCGATACGCAGGGCGACCCGATGAATGTCCGCCTTTACGACATGGAACGCGCGGAAGTGCTGCGCGGACCGCAAGCGACGCTTTACGGTCAAGGCTCCATGGGCGGTACGATCCGCTACATCCCAGCCGCTCCCCGACTGGATGTCGTCAGCGGATCGTTTGAGGGAGAATCGTCGACGACGCGGTACGGTGACGGAAATTACAAGGCCGTTGGCGTACTTAACCTGCCGATTGCAACCGACAAGCTCGGTGTGCGGCTGGTCGCCGGTTATGAACGGATCGGTGGCTTCATCGATAATATCCCGACGGGCAAAGAAGACGTCAACTCCGCAGACATCTACACGATGCGCGGCACGCTTCTTGCGCGACCTTCAGAGCGGCTAAGCGTTTCGCTGATGGGCGTCTATCAGAAATCGCAGCAGGACAATCAGGATTTCGGTGTCGATTATCAGACGAACGCTCTACTGTCGCAGCCAATAAATGATCGTTATACGTTGATCCAGGCTAAGGCGAGCTACGACTTGGACGTCGCGGAACTTAGCGCATCGGGCAGCTACATTGATCGGCGCAACAGCAGCGTGTCTGACGTATCGGGTGTATACGTGCCTTTTCTTGGAGCACTTGGTTTTCCGCCGGGGTTTGTCGATCGCGTGGGTTTGGCAAATGATTCCGATTTTCGTATTTACAATGGCGAGATGCGTCTTGCCTCTCAGGGCGCTGGTCCATTTGGCTGGCAACTGGGCGCGCTATACCGCGATTCAAAGTCGCGGCAACGTAGCGAAGCTCTTACTGAGCCGAATGATGTTCCTATAGTCCTGACCTCGTCCGACGTCAGTTACAGGAACAAGTCCTACGCACTATATGGCGAGCTGAATTACGCTTTGACACCGCGGTTGAAAGCGATCGTAGGTCTGCGTTATTTCAATGAGCATAAGAAGGCTGATATCGACAGCACGACTTTCGGGTCATCGAGTATCGATATCGGTGACGATAGCTTCAATTCGTTGAACCCACGTTTCAACCTGAGCTATGAATTTTCGCGCAATTCGATGGTCTATGCCAATGTGGCGAAGGGGTTTCGTAGCGGCGGTTTCAATGCAACGTCAGCTGGCATGGGGGTCATCGATATTCCTCCGACCTATGATTCGGACGAAATCTGGACCTATGAGATCGGCACCAAGCAACAGCTTTTTGGCGGCAGGCTGAGCCTGGACGCGAGCATTTATCATAGCCAATGGTCCAAGGTGCAATCCTACACGTTTGTCCAAGGGACCGCGCTCGCGGCCGTTACCAATTCCGGGCATGTCGACGGATGGGGCGTCGATCTGTCGGCTATGGCGCGGCCGACGCGCGACCTGACGCTGTCGGCAACCTATGGTTGGAACAACCTCAAGTTCGACACGGCCACTGTCGACAAGGCAATCGGCGACCCGGTGGATGGCGCTGTGCGCGAATCCTGGTCGGCTTCATTCGACTACCGACCCGCGTTGGCTGCAGGCGTCAACGCTATCCTCCGGGTCGACTATCAGCATGCGGATGCGTCGCAGATCACTCTTCGAACTTTCGCTGTACCGCCCGTCATTCGACGCCCGGGGCGCGACCTCGTCAATCTGCGGGTTGGCGTCGGCCTTGATGGGCTCGAGCTAGCCTTGTTTGCGAATAATCTGTTCAACGAAAAGGCCCCCAATCTTATCGGACCCCTCGGCGTCATCAGCGAGAACGTCGAACAGCGCCCACGGGTAATCGGCATCAGCGCCAGCGCGCGCTTCTGATCGCCGGCAGCATACGCCGCTGACCGGCATCGCCCGCAGCCATCGACTTCGCCCTATTTGTCAGGAACCATATGACCACCACTGTTACATTGCCGAAGCCGTCTGGCCCTTGGTCTGTCGGTGTTATCGACACGGAATTTACGGACATCAACCGCCGGGAGAGCTTTGCGCCCGAGACATATCGCCGCCTCCCAGTACGCGTCTGGTATCCGGCAACCGCTGAAGATGAATGCCGTCGGCCCAATGTGACACCAGCCGAACGAGTGCATCAGGTCCTGCCATTTCTGGGCAATATGACGGCCGATGCTGACTTCCTCGGAGCGCTGGACAGCCTGACACACGCGTATGAGAACGCTGCGCCACTGCGGGGCAGGCGTCGACCAGTACTTGTCTTCTCTCACGGGGTATTCAGTTGTCCCCAGACGAGTACCTCGCTGTTGGTTCATCTTGCGAGTCACGGCTATGTGGTGTTCTCGATCGCCCATCCTTATGTCGATACGGCCACATTTCACGAAAATGGGGATATCATTCCGCTTCATGAGGAACTGCTGAAGGACGCCATCCGGACGATGGGACCGGAAAGCATATCAAATTCGCCGTATCCTGCGGATCGTCTCGAAACAGTGCGCCGAAATTGTCGAGAGTCGCCCCTCGCCGCACAATATATCGTATGGCAAGAGGACTTTATCCATGTGGTTGATAGGGTAAGTTGTGGCGATTTACCCGGTCGCGCGGCCATTTTGGCGCAAATCATCGACCCTGATCGTATGGGCACTTTCGGGCTTTCCTTCGGTGGCAGTGCAGCGGCTGCCGCACAGCGCGATACAAGGATAAAGGCGGCCATCAATCTTGATGGCGGCACCTTCGACGCCGAGATGATCGATCGGGATTCGCGTGTCCCACTGCTGATAATGCATAGCGACAGATCGGCGATGCCGACCATCTATCCGCATTCTGAGTTCTTCTATGAACGGCTTGCGTCGGCGGGGACGAAACAGGACCTGTTCCGGGTCGAGATTTTGGGCTCAACCCATCTCGCGTTTACGGATCTTTGCCTGCTCAATCCAGAACAACGAAGCGATCCAGTCGTCGCGGCAATCTTGGGTTCGATCGACGGCAAGCGGATGACCGAGATCGTGCACGAATTCTGCACCTCATTTTTCGACTTCTATCTAAAGGAGGAGGGACACGGCTTAAACCCGTCCTTCCGATCACAAAATCCAGAAGTCGTCGATATAGATTTGGGTCACATTCGGGAATGGGCGGAACAGGTGCGAACCACGGATGAAAGAAGCGAAACGGACAATTTCGCGTAAATGTTCGGACCGCTGGCCGCAATTGCCAGAGCACAGGATGAACGTCGGCTTTTTCGTTCCGCTCTTGGAGAGGGGCAGTCTCCAACCGATGACGTGGATGGCTCTCCAACCCCCCGCGGTATGATCTGCGGGATGAGCTGGAGGAGAACTACGACGGATAAGATTGCGACGATGGAGTTGAGCGACGGTCCGCCTTCCGGGGGGCCATATTTAAGAAATTTTGGAGAGCCAGAAAAATGCAAGCCAACCCGGTCCAGAAGATAATCGGCAATGTCGCCTTTGAAGATCGCTTCGCGCATCTGCGCGAAGACACCCCCGAAAGCCTCGAGTGGCAGTGGGAACGCGATCGCATCGCGCGCCACGCGGCTGAAGCGTCGCCGAACTACGCGCCGGTGCATGACCGATTGCTGCAACTGGCCGATAGCGGTGGCTATTCTGTACCTCGCAAGCGGGGCGCCTTGTGGTTCGGCTATGCTTCAGATGGCGATGATCAGGTACTGCGTGCCGGCGCCGAGCCGAACGGTCCGGGGCGAACGATCGTCTCGAAGCTGGCGATCTCGAAGGCCCATGGGGGCGGCAACGTCACGTTGGCTCTCATGGAGCCGTCGCCGCAGGGCAGGTTCGTTGCTGTGGCGTGGGGCGCTGACGGCGACATGATGGGAAAATGGTCGGTCTATGAAACGGCAACCGGGCAGCATCTCCTCGATACCCCAGCCATCATGTATTCGGGAGCGCGCCCCGGATGGCTTCCAGACGAAAGCGGCTTCTGGATCGATGGCCGTACCGCCGAGGGCGTCCATGAACTGCGCTTTGTGCCGGTCGCCGAGGGCGCCGCCGAACGCCCCGCGGTGCTGCTTCCCGAGCATCTTGTCGCTGCCAAACATTCGGGCCTGACGTTGCAGGTCTCGCCCGATGGCCGCCGCGGCGTCGCAGTGACCGAACCGCACGAACATGTCGCGCTCGTGCACCTCGATCTTAAAACGCTTGAAGCCACACCGTTCCTGCCGGATGGGTTCGAGGGCGAATGCGATGGCAACTGGATCGACGGCGAAACCTATGTCGCGCGGGTCAACAATGGCATCCCGCGCGGCCGTGTGGTTGCGATCCCGGCGGCAAGCTCGCGCGACTTGGCGAGCTGGCGCGAACTGGTGTCCGAAAGCGAAGGCTTTATCGGATGGGTCGGTGCGGTCGCCGGGCATCTCTATGTCGGCGATCTCGTCGACGTATCGCTCCGCGTCCGTGTTTTTGACCTCGACGGAACGCTGGTCCAGACGCTCCCGCTCGAAAATCCCGGCTCGTCGCAGTCGATGCTCACCGAACGCGCGGTGCGTCCGACCGATATATTCGCGCTTACGCATACGACATTCACCCGTTCGTCGGTCCTGCTCATCCATGATCCCGATAATGGCGAGCTCCGCCAGATTGGCGAAGCCAAGCATCAACTGGACAATGCCGTCGCCGATCGGCGGTTCGCGACCAGCCGCGACGGCACACGTATCCCCTATTTCGTCGTGCGTCAGAAAGATGTCGATCTCAGCACCTCGCGGCCGACGCTCGTATATGCCTATGGGGGATTCAATCTTTCGCAGCTGCCGTCCTTTCCTGCGACGCACGTTCCGTTCATCGAAGCGGGCGGCGTATTTGTTCAGGCGTCGCTGCGAGGTGGCGGCGAATATGGCAAGGCCTGGCACGACGGCGGCCGCCTGTTCAACAAGCAGAACACGTTCGACGATCTGGAGGCGGTGGCCGAAGCGCTGATCGCTGAAGGCATTTCAACCCCCGACGAGATGGTCTTCATGGGTGGCAGTAACGGCGGTCTGCTTGCTGGCGTAGCGATCGTCCAGCAGCCGCACCTGTGGCGTGCCGTTGTTGCCACGGTGCCGATTTTCGACATGATGGAGCCCTTGCCCGACACGCCCGCCGTTGCAGGAGTCCGTGCTATCTTCTTCGAGGATTATGGAGATCCGAAAGAGCCCGACCATGCCGCCAGCATCCGGCGCTGGTCGCCCTATCACAATGTTTGCGAGGGGGTGGAATATCCCGCCGTCTATCAGGTGTTCGGCGAAAAGGATCTGGGGTGCATGCCCTTTCACGGCCGAAAGTTTACGGCACGGCTCCAAGAGGCCAACGCCGGAGACCGCCCGATCCACCTCCGTGTCTGGCGTGATACCGGCCACGGCACCATCGATCCCGCCAGTGGCGCGCGATGGAACGGCGAATGGCTCGCCTTCGCGATGGACCAGATCGGCATGAAAGCCGCGGAACCGGGCGCATGACCGTCGATATCGCAGCCGAAGCCGATCTTCGCGATCATCCGCTGTTCAAGCACGCGCAAGAGTTGGCGCGCGCGTGGCTCCGGCCGGGAATGGCGAGGTGGCGCTGCTGGGCAGCTTGCCGCCGGTCCCGACGCTCGGCAGGTCATTGCCGCCGCGTCGGTTTCCGCTTCTCGGGGTTCGCCACCTAGAAGGGGCAAGTCACGAGCCGGCCAGGTTCAGCGCTGGGGCTGGCCCGCGGCGCTCAGTTGGTTGACGTGGCCAGTGCAGGAAGTTCGATTTCGATCGGTAATGGGGCGGTCGCTTTGCTCAGCCCTTACTCGCCACTTTAGAAGTTGACCCAGCGAGGTAAGGGCATCGCGCCAGCCGATGCTGTGAACTCAACATGATCTTGTTCGATGACCGCCCCATGATTGTAGCGGCGAGGGAGGCGGGCGCTCAGGTGAAAGCGAAACGGGTCATTGCGCGTCAAAGGAGCATCGAATTGTAGCGACAGGTCGAGTCCGGTGATCTCGTCGTCTCCCCAGCACGACCTGAAAGCGCGCCCCGTTTTGGAATTCGGATTGTTGAGTTCCAATTCAAGCCCCGCGAGGCGAAAGGCGCTATCGTCGCCTCTAGTCAGGTCGAGGCGCAGTCGCGCGCAATCGAGCTCATTAAACATTGCGGCCGTTTCCATAATGTCCGGCGAACTCTCGTAAGGCGCAACGCCAAAGAGAGCTACCAAGAGGATTCCGGTCGGCTGCTTGCCATGCTCGATCGGTGACAAGCCTTTTGGATCGGGATCGCGCCATGATGTGAAATACATATGTCGAGGGGAACGGACGCCGTCGAGTAGCGACCCGAAAGTGTTGATGGCTAGCCTTTCACCTTGGTGCAGTTCGTCAGCTGGTACCGGTGGCCACGAGCGAAGTGGTGACTGCGACTCGTAATTGTGCGAGAGAACGGCAATCGGTTCGAGTGGCAAAACAGTACGCGACATTACACTACCACCCTTGTCTGCATCGCCAAGTCTTCACACGCATGACTCGCCAGTTGGTATCGTGTTTCGCTACGGATGTCCGCAATTGCGTTGAATGAGGCCGTAAGCTGAACGGCAGCAACCGGCCAAACTTCGATCATGGCATCGAGCGCCTAAACCGGCGCCAGCCAAGGGGAATCAATTAATTCATTCCGGCTGCAGCCGGATCGGCTAGGACATGCTTGCAATCCGCGCTCACCGGTCGCGAATACCATCATCTCCGACCGGTCTGCTGCGATGAACTCGTTAATTGCCGCCAATATTGGTTTCAGGAGAGATAGATGCATCGGACACGACAGGCGATAAGAGCTGGACTGCTTTTCACCGCGCTGACAGTGATGCCAGAACTGGCGTGGGCGCATAAACCGGGAACCTCGCAAACTCGAAGTGTTTCGCTTGAGGTGAATATAGACGAAGACGGTAAGCTCGATCTCGTGACTGCGAATTTGCGTCCGCCCGCGCGGATGTTCTGGCTTAATATCAAACTCAGCACCGGGCGGGAGTTTTCGCCATTGAGTGGATATATCGATCCAGCTCGCGCGCGGATGTCGCTCACGTTCCGCGATGCTAACCAGTTTCAGGACATACGGTGCGCGGAATGGCGGCCATCCAAGACTGGCGTGACCTGCGGCGTGCCGTTGCCCAGCCACAGTGTGGATCGGGCGATCGCCTTCGACACCGGCCAGCAAATCTATCTGATTCATTACAGCGAAGGCCCTCAATGGGGAGGGCGCGTCTCGAACGATCACGAGCACGCCTATTTCAAGGTCATGCCCGCAATCGAGGGCGGGTTGACGCCGGTAGCTGCCGAATAGGAGTAACGTCGCGGCAGCAGCTGCACCATCAGCTGGCTGCGTTGCCGAACCATGATCCTTACGCTCATCGGCTGCCGCAAACTTCCGTCGTCGGCCCTTCCGCTTCTGATGATTGGGCATTTCAAAGTTGCCGGTCCACTATCGGCCAGAAATGCTCGTCAGGCGCCCGGAATTCCGGCAAATTCTGCCCGTGTCACGACGGGCTCTTTCCGGTCTTTCCGCTCCGAATAGCGGTCGACGAGCTGATCGGCATGACCACGCGTGAGGACGGTGAAGCGCACCAGTTCCTCGGCGACATCGACGATCCGGTCATAATAGCTCGATGGAAGCATCCGGCCCGCCTCGTCGAACTCCTGATAGGCCTTTGCGACACTCGACTGGTTGGGGATGGTGATCATCCGCATCCAGCGGCCGAGGATGCGCAGCGTGTTGACGCTGTTGAACGACTGCGACCCTGCCGACACCTGCATGACCGCGAGCGTGCGGCCTTGCGTCGGCCGGAGGCCCTTATATGCGAGCGGGAGATGATCGACCTGCGCCTTCATGATGCCGGTGATCTGGCCGTGACGCTCAGGGCTGCACCACACTTGGCCTTCCGACCAGAGCGAATGCTGGCGCAGTTCCTCGACGGCCGGATGATCGTCATCGGCGACCTGATCGGGCAGCGGGAGGTCCGAAGGATCGAAGATGCGCGTCTCGCACCCGAATAGTTGCAGCAGGCGCGCGGTCTCCTCGACAACCAGCCGCGAGTATGAGCGTTCGCGTAAGGACCCGTAGAGCAACAGGATGCGCGGGGCGGGGTCGAGCGGCCCGAGACCGAGCGCGGGCTGCGCGCGGAGATATTCGGGGCTGAGCGCTGGAAGATGGTCGGCATCGGCGAGCGTGCGTAGGCGAGAGAAATTCTGGTCTGTCATGATTTCAATTGTCCGTAGGGGCCGTCGCGGGGAACCAGCGGCGGCCGAGCCGAAACGCGACGCTGACAAGCAGGATGAGAACCGGGACCTCGACGAGCGGACCGATGGTCGCGGCGAAGGCAACCGGCGATGCGAGACCGAAGGCGGCGATCGCAACCGCGATCGCGAGTTCGAAGTTGTTACCCGCGGCGGTGAAGGCGACCGCGGTCGTGCGTGGGTAGTCGGCCGCGATGAGCTTGCCCATCCAAAAGCTGATGAGGAACTGGACCAGGAAATAAATGGTGAGCGGGATTGCGATCCGGATCACGTCGCCGGGGATCGTGACGATCTCGCTACCTTTCAGGCTGAACATGGCTACGATCGTGAACAGCAGCGCCACGAGGGTGATCGGCGCGATCTTCGGGAGAAAACGCGTCTCATACCATTCTTCCCCCTTGGCCTTCGCGAGAACGCGGCGCGTCAGGAAACCTGCGGCGAATGGAATACCGAGGTAGATAAGGACGGCCTCGGCGATCGTGCCGAAGCTGACATCGATGACGCTGCCTTCGAGGCCGAAGAGGAGCGGCAGCACGGCGAGGAAGAACCATGCGTAGACGCTGAAAAAGAGGATCTGGAAGATCGAGTTGAAGGCGACGAGCGCGGCGACATATTGATTGTCGCCCTTCGCGAGCTGGTTCCAGACGATGACCATCGCGATGCAGCGGGCGAGGCCGATCAGGATCAGGCCGGTCATGTATTCGGGCTTGTCCGAGAGGAAAAGGACCGCGAGCACGAACATGAGGACCGGCCCGATGATCCAGTTCTGGATCAGCGAGATTGCCAGCACGCGGCGATCGTCGAACACGCGCGGCAACTCGTCGTAGCGCACCCGAGCCAGCGGCGGATACATCATCAGGATAAGACCGATCGCGATCGGGATGTTGGTCGTCCCGATCGACAATGCATCGATCGCGGCGGGCAGCCCCTCGAAGATCGACCCGAGTAGCACGCCGAGCGCCATCGCGAGGAAGATCCAGAGTGTTAGGTAGCGGTCGAGGAATGACAGCCGGATGGTGTCGGCCATTGGTCAGTTGCCCACGCGGTTGCCGCCGGCGTCGACGACGGGCTCGCCATCTTCCTTGGCGAAAGCGCCCAGCTGGCGGGCCGGGAGAATGTCGAGCACGACCTCGGAGGGGCGGCAGAGCCGGACCCCGAGCGGCGAGACGACGAGTGGGCGGTTGATGAGCACCGGGTGCGCCATCATTGCGTCGATGAGCTCGACATCGGCGAGCGCCCGATCGTCGAGGCCGAGTTCGGCATAAGGGGTGCCTTTTTCGCGAAGCAGGTCACGCGCCGCGATCCCGGCGCGGGTTATCAGATGTTCGAGCAGCGGGCGCGACGGCGGTGTCTTCAGATATTCGACAACATGCGGTTCGATCCCGGCATTGCGGATGAGGCCGAGCGTGTTGCGGGACGTGCCGCAATCGGGGTTGTGGTAGATGATGATGTCGGTCACGGCTTCGCTCCGATCAGCAGCAGGCGAGTTCTGCAAGCAGGGGTTCGCAGAGTTCGGCGCGGCCCTGGCAGCAATCCTTTGCGAGGAAAAGCATGAGGTCGCGAAGCGCATCTATGTCGGCACGCTGGATGAAGTGGCGCCCCCGCTTCTCCGACTGAACGAGCCCAGCCTTAGCAAGCACGGCAAGGTGCGTGGAGAAGGTGCTCTGGGTCAGGCCTGATTGTTCGACGAGTTGTCCTGTCGAAAGTCCCTCCGGCTCATGCTGGACGAGCCGCCGGAAAGCGTCGAGTCTCGTCGGATGTGCCAGTGCAGCTAGGGCGAGCAGTGCTGAATCATTGTCCATGCATCGGAATTATACGATGCACATTGCCAAGTCAAATCGCATCGTGAATTTCCGATGAGTTGACGCCAGCGACCTCGCTCAGCGTCTGCACTGGCGACGCTTGGGTACCGTGCATGCAGCAGGTGAGTGCTGTCTTGATTGTCCGACCGCGGCGGGTCAATGTGTCCAAGTCTGATTGGGAGTGGTGCAAAGATGGACGTGCGTCAGATAGACTAAGGGGCGCTCCGGCGGTTCAGGCGATCTACGCACCCTATGTAACTTCCACCACCATATCGTTCGAGGAAGCGCCGCCCGATATTGGGGAGATGGAAAGGCGCATCGCCGCCATCCTACCCAAATACCCCTATCTGGTCGCCGAAGTGGATGGGCAGGTTGTCGGTTACGCTTACGCCAGTGAGCACAGGACTCGCGCGGCCTATCGGACATCCGTCGATGTCGCAGTCTATGTGGCACGCAGCGCGCAGCGGGGCGGGGTGGCGCGTCGCTTGTATTCCCGTCTGCTGCCTGCCGCGGCGAGCTTGGGCTATCACGCTGCATTTGCGGGCATCGCATTGCCAAACGACGCGAGCGTCGGGCTGCACGAAGCTATGGGCTTTGAACAGGTCGGCATCTACCGCGAGGTCGGAAGAAAATTTGATGCCTGGCACGATGTCGGTTGGTGGCAACGACTATTGTGAGTGATCCGGGAGTTGGCGCGCTAGAATCGGCTTTCTGTCGTATCACGCTAGTGGTTTATTGAACGGCGGCTGTTCACGACTTTTGTACAGAAGCAGACCGACTCAAATCGGCCAATCGAGTCAGTTGAGGAAGCGCATGCGGATCTCTGGCTGCTAGCTTGGGAGGGCGAGAATCTGGAGGTAAATTGTCGGCGGTCGCGAACTGTGGAGACCACTGCGGGAGGGGACCATGGTTTGGTTTAGAATCTTTCTTGGGGCGTGCCTGCTGTCGATTCTCATTTACACCGGCGTCACGATCCATGCGCACGGATGGGATCTACTATCTATATTCTTCGGCGACATGGCTACCATGGCGTGGCCCGGCCAGTTCAATTTTGACTTCTTCACTTTTCTCCTGCTCTCAGGGCTTTGGACCGCTTGGCGAAACAACTTCACCCTTGGCGGCCTTGCGCTCGGCCTGATCGCGGTCTTTGGCGGAATGCTATTTCTGTCGATCTTTCTGATCATCCTCAGCTATCGTCATCGGGGGAATATCAGCGAGATGATGTTGGGAGCGGAGCGCGCGCACGGCTAGCCGGGCGATAACGTCTGGTTGTCGTATAGGGTGGCCTCAATTGCGGAAAGAGACCCCTATCGGCCAGTTCAGAGCTACATGGTGGCGGTCAATCTTTGCGTCACGGGAATGAGGGTAAGAGCGAAGGCGGCGGCGAACCCAAAACTTGCGTCTGGAGACCAGGCATAGCTGGCCGCGCCGAGAATGCCTCCGCCGACGAGGGCCAGCCAAAGCAACAGGTATGGAATCCAGGCCGTCGGGCTGCCGCCCAATGCCGCATCGGCGAGCCTATGGCCGAGTTTGACCAAGGTGCCGGTCATGTAGGTGACGCCGATACTGACCTCTCCGTCGCGGCGGAAGATCGTGTTGGAAGCGCCCATCGCTATGCACAGCAATCCCGTGGCAGGAACATCGGAACCGGCCCATTTGCAGCTGGCCGCGCCGAGGAGAAGCGCCGCGACGCCCGATATCGACACGACTTTGCGATGGGCGAACGTGATCTTTGCCGACGCGATGATGTTGAGGATCACGCCGACAACGAAGAGACCAATGAGCGCTGCGGCCGCCAGGGCCAGTGTGGACGCTTCAGCTATACCGATCGCCATTCTGGTCGAGTTGCCGCTCATGAACGAGACGAAGAGGCCGCCCGATCCGAGAAACCCGATGGCATCGACAAATCCTGCCAGCCCGGCGAGGCAGATCGCCAGTCTTCGAAAGCTTCTGTCATACCGGATCATGGAGTCTTCGATAGCATCGCCGTGCCGGCGATGTCTCTACGCCATTGTTCGGCGCGAGAGGCCATCACGCTTTCGATCAGGGGCTGAGATCGAAAGCGGGAGCAAGAGTCCGGTTCTCTGACCGGAGCCTTTAGGCCGACCCACATTTATTCGACGTCGACGCCATCGGGCAGGCGTTACCCTTACGGATGTTTCCGAATTGGGGCGGTGCGCGAGGTAGGCGAAGGTTTCCGAACCGAGCCACCGGGTCCTGCCGGCCTTTGGCAAGGTTGCGACCTTCGGACGACGAGGAGACAGATGATGTTGAAGAAGACAGACGGGCAGTTGCAGCGCGATGTGATGGACGAGCTAGAATGGGAGCCAAGCATCGATCATGCCGACATCGGCGTCGCCGTAACCGATGGCGTCGTCACTCTTTCGGGTTATGTGAAAACCTATCCCGAGAAGATTGCCGCCGAGAAGGCGACGCGGCGCGTTGCCGGCGTCCGGGCAATCGCCGAAGAGATCAAGGTTCATTTCGCATCCGAGCCCAAAATGGCCGATCATGAAATCGCCAGGCGCCTGCTCGATATGATGGCCTGGACGGTGTCGATCCCGACCGACAGGATTCAGGTCAAGGTCGAGCATGGCTGGGTGACGCTCAGCGGCATGGTCGACTGGGACTATCAACGCAAGGAAGCCTTCAGGGCCGCCAGCCGCGTTACCGGCGTCGCGGGCGTGAGCAACCTGATCGAGGTCAAGCAGCACCCGGCGCCCGCCGACGTGAAGGAGCGCATCGTTTCGGCCTTCAAACGCCAGGCCGATCTCGACGCCGCCGCGGTGACCGTGACCACCGAAGGGGGAATTGTGAAGCTCGGCGGCAAGGTCAAGGCGTGGGCCGAGCGCGGGGTCGCCGAGAGGGCCGCATGGTCGGCGCCGGGGGTCACCCGGGTCGAGGATAATATCACGATCGCCCTTTGAGCGGAGCGATCCCGAAAATACGCTTTGCGGCCGCCCTCGAAGACGGGCGGCCGCTTTTGCGTCAGTGTCGAAGGGCCAGATAATCGGCGAGCCGGTCAAGGAACGGCTGCTGGCTTGGAAGCATCATGGCTTCTGCCTCCGCAACCGAGAACCATCGTGCCGCGTCGATTTCGGGAAACGACTGGCACAGGCCGCTGCCCGGCGGCCACTCGATCTCGAAGCGATTGCTCACGACCGCAGTAACATCGAGATCCTGCTCGAGCGCGAAGCCTTCGACGATCTTTCCCCCAGCCTGCCGGTGCTGGCCCAGCGGAACAAGCGCACCTTGCAGTGGTATGCCAAGCTCTTCCTGGGCTTCGCGCAAGGCGACAGCCTCCGCGTTTTCACCCGCCGCAATTTCTCCCTTCGGTATCTGCCAAGCGCCGCGGTCGCGCCCACGCCAATAGGGTCCGCCGGGATGGACGAGCAAGACTTCCGCGCTCCCGCCCTTCAGCCGATAAAGCAGTATCCCGGCGCTTCGCGCCATCACTGGCAGTCGCAGCTGTTTGTCGGCATCGATCCCCTCTCCCGATCATCGCTGCGAGGTTCTGCCCGTCAGTCTTCGGCGCCGCCGCGCAGCTATGGCTGAAAGGTAACGCGCCCTTCGTTCCCCGGCCATGTGCGGAATCTACGTATTTCGCGGTCTGACGCTTTCGCTCAATCTATGACCACGCATAAGGTGAAGGAGGCCAATATGGATATGCCCGATGTTGACAAGTCGCTTGCGAAACTCGGCGTGCCGCACCGGATGCGCAAGAAGATCGGCCGCGTTTCGCCATCGCCCAAGCTTCGCGCGGCGGCGGCGCTCGTCCCCATTCTTACCGCTGGCCTCCTCGCGGCGCGAAGATTTGCACGCAAGGGGTCTTGAAAGTGGCGCCATCGAACCCCGAAGATCCGATTGAGCGTGACCGCGAGCACGCGGCTTCGCTCGGACTGTGGCTCGTCTATTTCGCCTTCGTCATTCTGGGTTCTGTCTGGTTCTTTCTCTTCCGGCTCTGACCGGCGCCGCCCACGCGGGTGTGGCTAATCCTCGAGCAGATGCGGGATAGGCCGGTTGACCAAGGTCAATGACCTTTGCCGATGCGGTGTTCATGCCTTTCCAAAGATACAAGATAAGGGAGCTGTCGATGGAAGAAATCAGGCACCGAGGGCGCGCGAGCGAGCCCCGTCCCATCCATGTCGACGTGTTGATCGTTGGTGCCGGCATCTCGGGCATCGGTTCGGCCTATCATCTCCAGGAGCAGTGCCCGGGGAAGAGATACGCGATCCTTGAGGCGAAACCGACCTTCGGCGGGACATGGGACACGCACAGATATCCCGGCGTTCGATCGGACTCGGACCTCTACACCTTTGGCTATCGCTTCAAGCCCTGGGTGGGCGCGCCGATCGCCAGCGGCGCCGAAATCCTCAAATATATGGGCGAGGTGATCGAGGAGAACGAGATCGGGGTCCATATCCACTACGGTCATCGCATTACCGCCTGCCACTGGTCGAGCGCCGCCAATCGCTGGACGATAGAAGCGGTGCGCGCATCGGATGGCGTGGCCGTCACCTTCACGGCCGGCTTCCTGTGGATGTGCCAGGGCTATTATGATCATGAGAAGCCCTATATCCCCGATTGGCCGGGACTTTCGGATTATGAGGGGCAGTTCATCCATGCCCAGCTCTGGGATTCGGCGATCGATTATGCGGGCAAGCGCATACTCGTCATCGGCTCGGGCGCTACCGCGGCGACCATCGTGCCGGCCTTCGCCAAAAAGGCGGCGCATGTGACGATGCTCCAGCGTTCGCCGACCTATTTCTACTGCAGCGAGAACAGGAACGAACTGGCCGACCGGCTTCGCGAGGTCGGGATCGACGAGCCCACGGTCCACCGCGTCGTGCGGGCACAGATCATGCACGACCAGGATCTGATGACGCGGCGTTGCCAATCCGAGCCCGATGCGGTGTTCGAGGAGCTGAAAGCGCTGATCCGGGCCTATTCGGGCGATCCCGAGTTTAAGTTCGAGCCGCATTTCACGCCGAAATACCGCCCGTGGCAGCAGCGGCTCGCCTTCTGTCCCGAAGGCGACATCTTCAAGGCGGCGACCCAGGGAAAGCTGACGGTCGTCACCGATACGATCGACCATTTTACTGCGACGAGTGTCCGCACGGTCGGCGGCGAGGAGATCGAGGCCGACATCATCGTGGCCGCGACCGGATTCAATCTGTCGGTGATGGGCGGGATCCCGTTCGATATCGACGGCACGCCGGTCGATTGGGCGAAGACGATCACCTATCGCGGGATGATGATGACCGGCGTGCCCAACCTTGCCTGGGTCATGGGCTATTTTCGCGCCAGCTGGACCCTCAGGGTCGACATGATGGGAGACTTTGTCTGCAACCTCCTCAACCATATGGACGACATCGGTGCGAGGAGGGTCGAGGTCGCGCTCAGGCCCGAGGATGAGGGCATGCAGATCCTGCCGTGGATCGAGGAAGATAATTTCAATCCGGGCTATCTGATGCGCGGGCTGGGCGCGATGCCGCGCCGCGGTGACAAACCCGAATGGCGCCACAATCAGGATTATTGGGCGGAGAAGGACGCTTTCCCGCGCATCGAGCTGCGCGGAGCGGAGTTCGTCTATGACGGTGAGCGACCGGGGGTGTCCGAGCGGGCCACTACGGACGTTGCGGCCTGATGGCGTGGCCCCGCCGCAAGATCGGCGAGGGGCATAGGCCTCCCATGATAGAGGCTGCCGCCCCGCGCAGTCCGTGACGCTCGCCCATCGGCTGGCTCTCGCCACGCTCGTCGTCGGCGTCACGGTCGTCGTGCATCTCGCCGGCCTGGCAGTGTTGCTCGCCATTCTGCGCCGCTATCGGCGTGCTTCGCGGCGTTATCTCGTCATTCTTCTCAACGGCGGCGCGATCCTCGTCGCCGCCTTCGGGCTATTCGCGCTGCACTCGGCCGAAATCTGGATCTGGGCAGGCATGTACCAGCTGCTCGGCGCTTTCACAGACTTCGAGCATGCGTTCTATTTCTCGACATCGACCTATGTCACGATAGGCTATGGCGATCTCGTCCTGCCCCCGGGGCTGCGCATCCTCGGTGCGATCGAGGGCGCGAGCGGTATCATCCTGATCGGCTGGTCCACGGCCTTCTTTTTCTCGATCGTCGATCGCAAGAAACTCCTCGAACGCAGTTTCGATACCAATCATAGTGGCGGGTGACCTAGCGGTGCTGACGCGGTGTGGCTGCTAGGCACGACCAGTCGGTGCGGGTGACACTGGATTTTCAGTCAGGGCTGCGAGCCAGAGCGCGCCCAGTTCAAGATCGATCCAGTCCGCGGCAAAGGGATCGAGCCCGGAACCGGGATAGAGACAATATTCCCCGAAATAGGGCCGACCTCCGATGTCGTAGAAGTCGACGCGAAGAAAGTTCATGTCGCCGGCCAGCGTTTCGGCCGCCTCCAGCATCGCAGGCAGTGACGGCGGCGGGGGCGGTTCGTCCGCGGCCTTGACAAGCTGTCGCCAGCTACGGTCGTGAAGGACCCACCGATGCCGGCGGCCGCGCCCGAGATGGACTTGGACATGCGTTGCGGTGCCGCCGAACACATAGATCTTATAGTCGATCGGGAGCGGGAGCGCGCCGCCAAGCAGCGGCTCGGCGAGGATGCCTCGCGGAACGTCGCGATAGGCCCATTCGGCGAGCCAGCGCCCGTAGGGTCTGCGCTGCCAGCGGCGGGCTGTTCTGCGCAGTTGCTGCCATCGCGCGCAGTCGGGCACGGCCGTGATGACCCTATATTGATTGCAGCCGTGGCGCGACTTGATGATCGCGGGGACCGGGAACGGGATCAGCCAGGGCAGGTCCGTGCCTTGCCAGAGCGTCGGCACGATCCACTCCTCGCCCAGCCGCGTCCCCGCCAAGCGCTTTGCCGCGATCTTGTCCATCATCTGGGTCTGGATCGGCGACCGATCGGTCAGCTTTCTAAGCTGCACAAGTTCGGTGAAGCGGGTGGGATGGTTCCAGTCGATGGGGCGGCCATGGCGCCAGCCATAGAGAAGACCGACGCGCTGCGCGGCGGGCAGAAGCCCCCGATCGACACCGTTTTGGGTCGGCGCGGTAGCGAAAGCCGCGGTCATGGCGCTCCCGTTCCACAACGACCGGCGCCCGGATTTTCATATGCCTGCAGGGCGGCCCAAGCGGCCAGGAGCCGCACATGCTTCGATGGTTTGTCCGCGGCCGTCATGTAACAGGTAACCGTGCAGGTGCGAAAAGGCTGCCTATCCCGATCATTCCTTCGAGGATCGGGGCGGGGTCCGCCCATGTCCGTCAGACAGCCGTGCCCACCAGCCGGCCGATTCCGGCCGTGATGGCCATCGCAAGCGCCCCCCAGAATATAACGCGTGCAACCGGACGGGCGGGCGCGGCGCCACCTGCAAATGCGCCGAGCCATCCCAGCGCGGCGAGGAACAGCAGCGACCCGATGGCTTCGAGTGCAACGATCCCTGTCGTCGGCGTCAGCGCGGCGACGAGGAGCGGCAGCGACGCGCCGGCGGTAAAGGTGGCGGCAGACGCCAGCGCCGCGGTGACCGGGCGCGCGGCCGTCATGTCGGTGATATGGAGTTCGTCGCGCGCATGCGTCGTGAGCGCGTCGAACGCGGTCATCTGGCTGACCACGATGCGCGCGGTTTCCGGATCGAGGCCGCGTCGTTCATAAATGCCGGCGAGTTCGTCGCGTTCGGCCGCGGGGTCGCTCTCCAGCTCTCTCTTTTCGCGGGCAAGGTCCGCCCGCTCGGTATCGGCCTGCGAACTGACCGACACAAATTCGCCGGCCGCCATTGACATGGCGCCGGCAACGAGGCCGGCAATCCCCGAAACCAGGATCGATTGACGGGTGGCACCCGACGCCGCGACGCCGATGATAAGACTTGCGGTGGAGACAATCCCGTCGTTCGCGCCGAGCACGGCTGCCCGCAGCCAGCCCGTCCGCGATACGAGATGGGCTTCGCGGTAATCGCCGCGTGCGGACGGCCAGGGACCGGGCAGAAGGGTGCCCGTCATACGTCGCGCCCTTCGACCCACATCAGCGCCGCGCCGCGATCCTCGGGCTTGAACACCCTATAGCTGATATGCAGCAGAAGCGCGCTTTCGATCCGCGCGAGGGCCCGGATCCATAGCTGGTCGGCGACGACCGCGACGCGTCCGAACCGGTCGAGCTTCGCGAAAAGCGGCGCGGCGCGTGCGATATGAGCGGCCAGCCCGTTGATCTCGATACCGTCGATCGACTGCGTCTCGGCATAGACATGCACCTTTTCGTTCGCCGCCATCGCGGCGTCGAGCCGGTCCACGATCGCGGCCAGATCCTCGCCGGTGATCTTGCCCTCGATACGGACGGCAAGGACATCATCCTTCGTGTGGATCATTTCGAACATGTCGGCGCCTTTCCGGTGACGCTGGCTAGCATGGCCGCGACTGCGAGCAGGTCGAGCGCGAGACTTTGCGCTGCGGGGATGATCGAGGTGAACGGCCAGGCGAATCCGATAGCCAGCGAGACCATCATGCTGACTGCGCCCGAGAGATAGAGCCAGCCGCGGCCCGCATGGCCCCGCACGAGGGCAAGCGTCAGCCGCGCCGCCCCGCCAGCGGCGAGAATACCCGCCATCGCCATGGCGGTATGATAACCCCCGAGCAACGGATCGACGAACAGAATGATCGCCTGAACAAGACAGGCGAGCGCGCTTGCCTGCCAGAGCCGCCGATCCAGCCAGTCATTGCAGGTCGCCGCCATGCGGCCTTGGACGAGCGCGGCGAACAGCATCGCGGCGACCAGCATGTAGATGGCGGCGATCGTCTCGAGGAAGGTGCGCGAGAGGACGAACAGGATGAGGAGGCACACCGCCACTCCGATCTCGAGCACCGAGATTTCTTTCCAGAGGCCGCTCTGCACGGGTCGGCCGGGCGCATCGGTCGCAATCATTATCGTCTCCCTTGCGGAAAATTGCGTCGGGAGCAGGCATAACGCCGTGCCGGAAGTGCCGCATTACGGGATTCTACGGACTCGCCGGTTCCTCCGCTTCGGGTCGCGGTGACGCGGCGCGGGTCCCTTTGGCGATATCGTCGTCGTCGGCGGCCAGCAGCTCGCGGAACGCGGCGAGACGCGTCCGATACCCCTCGGCATCGCCAAATTCGAGAAATTCATAATAGCGCTGGTGCGGGTCGCTGATCTTCAGCGCATGCTTGATCGGGCACCAATATTGCTCGGTCCGGCTCCCGATCTCGCGAGCGTAGGCGATCACGCCATTGGCGTAGGCGCAATAGGCACAGTTCAACGATTCGACCCAGTTGAGATAGGCGAGGCGCCCCCGATCGAACGCGATATAGTCGCGCCGCTCCACACGGCCGATCCCATAGGCGCGAAAGCATACCGCCTGGTAGAAGCTGATCCAGATATCGAGCAGGACCAGCGGAAGCAGCATCGAGTAGATGACGGGCGCGGTGAGCACGGCACCGAAGGAGGAGCGGGCGAGAAACGCCCGCACGCTCGTCTTGAGTTTCCTCTGTTCGATCACGATGCCGCGTTCGAACTCCACAAGCCGGTCATGAACCCGCACGCCGAGCGCCCTTCGCCGATGTTCGATCTCGCGATCGAGTTCGACCTGCAGTTCGACGATGGTCCGCGCGATCTCTTTCATGCGCTGCGTCACGCGGCGGTCCTCGCCGCGCGCGGATCGTCCGCTTCGATGATGACCTTCAGTGCCTTGGTCTCGGCCGCCCGCGAGAAGACCTCATATGCGTCCATCATGTCGGCCATCGCAAAATGATGGGTGACAAGCTCTCCGGGATCCAATTGCTTCGCCTCGACCATCCGCAAGAGCTGCGGCGTCGAGACGGTATCGACCAATCGCGTCGTGATCGTGATATTGCGGGACCAGAGGTGTTCGAGGTGCAGGTCGGCCTTGGCGCCATGCACGCCGACATTTGCAATCGTTCCCCCGGCTGCGACAAGCAGCTGACAGAGTTCGAAGGTGGCGGCAACGCCGACAGCCTCGATCACCGTGTCGGCGCCGCGCGCATCCGTCATCTCCATCAGCGCCGCCGCGGCGTCGCGCGTGCCGCTGTTGATCGTGTCGGTGGCGCCGAACCGGCGCGCCATGGCGAGGCGCGCCTCGTCCAGATCGATCATGATGATCCGGGCGGGCGAGAACAGCTGCGCCGTGAGCAGCGCGGCAAGGCCGATCGGACCCGCGCCGACGATCGCGACGGTCGATCCCGGCGCGACCTTGCCGTTGAGCACGCCGCATTCGAAGCCCGTCGGCAGGATGTCGCTGAGCATGACCAGCGCATCCTCGCCGGCCTCCTCGGGGATGGCATAGAGGCTGGTGTCGGCATGCGGGATACGAACATATTCTGCCTGCGTGCCGTCGATGATGTTGCCGAGGATCCAGCCGCCCGTCGTGCAATGCGATGGCATGCCCCGACGGCAATAGTCGCAGCGGCCGCACGCGGTTATGCAGCTGATCAGAACATGGTCGCCGGGCGCGAAAACGGTCACGCCCGTCCCGATGCTGTCGACGATACCGACGCCCTCGTGCCCGAGGATGCGCCCCGGTTCGCAGCTCGGGACATCGCCTTTCAATATGTGCAGGTCGGTGCCGCAAATGGTCGTCCTAGTGATGCGCACAATCGCGTCGCCCGCGTCCTGCACCTGAGGCACCGGCCGCTCCTCGACGGCTTTCAGGCCGGGGCCGTTATAGACGAGGGCTTTCATGCGATGTCTCCTTTGTATGTGGCGGGGCGTCCGGACCTTTGCCTTGGCGGCCTCGATCGCGTGGAACCCGCCGGTTGCGAGGATTTTGTCTATGCCGCGCGGCGCCGCCGCTTCTGCTGGGAGCGCGCCGCCTCATAGTTGGCGAGCACCCGCCGCATCTCGTCGAGCGCCTTGCGCCGCCCTTCCTCGCTGCGGATGTGCGCGAGGTTGTGCTTCAGATTGGCGGCGAAATCGGCGTAGTCATTCTGCCAGTCTTCACCCGCGAGCCGGGCGATATCGACGCGTCCGGTCCGGATCCGCTTGGGCGGTGCGCCGGGGGCGAGCGCGAAACTCTCCCCGATCGCCGGAGCGACGACGGCGAGGCGGGGCGTTTCGGATTGGACGAGCGTGCGAAGCGCTTCGATAGCTTCGCTCTCGCCATGACCCAGAAAAAGTCCGCCACGGATCGGGTGACGTTCGCGTATCCATGCCGCGAGCTCGTCGCGATCGGCATGTGCCGAATAGCTGTCGATGCGCCGGACGGCGGCGCGAACATTGATCTCCTTGCCAGAAATCCGCACGCGCTCGGCTCCGTCGAGGATGACCCGCCCGAGCGATCCGCGCGCCTGGAACCCGACGAACAGGATCGTCGACTGGCGCCGATGAAGATTATGCTCGAGATGATTGCGAATGCGCCCGCCCTCGCACATGCCCGAGGCAGCGAGAATGATGGCGCCCGACACGCTGTTGAGGCGGATCGATTCGGCGACGTCCTCGACATAGCGGATCGAGGGATGCCGGAAGATGTCGGCGCCTTCGACATCTTCGAGCTCGGCAGCATGGCCTGCGAACACCTTCGTCGCCTGGCTCGCGAGCGGCGAGTCGACGAAGATAGGCACATTGGGGATGCGGTTCGCGTCGGCCAGGCGCGCGAGATCGAGCAGCAGTTCCTGCGTGCGTTCGAGCGCAAAGGTCGGGATCACGAGATTCCCGCCCCTCGCGAGCGCCGCTTTGACTTCGGTTTCGAGTAGCGCGCGGCGCTGTTCGATCGAGAGTTTGGGCCGCGTGCGGTCGCCATAGGTCGCTTCGCATATGAGGAAATCGACGCCATCCGGCGCTGCCGGATCGTCGTGAAACGCCTTGTTGTCGGGGCCGATGTCGCCGGAAAAGAGCAGATGCACCCCGCCGGCTTCCAGTTCGACCGAGGCCGAACCCAGGATATGGCCGGCGTTCCACAGCCGCGCCCGGAAACCCGGCGCGGGTTCGAACCACGTTTCAAGTCCGACCGGCTCGGCAAGCCGCCACGCGCGAAGGCCATCGGCCTCGGTATAGAGCGGCTCGAACATCGCTTCGCCGGCGCGGTCGTAGCGACGGTTCCGGCGCGCGGTGTCGCTCTCCTGAATCCGCCCCGCGTCGGCGAGCATATATTCGAGAAGGTCTGCGGTGGGCGCGGTGCACCAGACCGGGCCGCGATAGCCTTCCTTCGCGAGCTTCGGCAACAGACCGCAATGATCGATATGGGCATGGGTCAGGAGCACGGCGTCGATCTTGCCGACCTCGAACGCGAACGAGCCATGGTTCAGCGCCTCGAGGCTTCGCGATCCCTGGAACAGTCCGCAATCGATCAGGATCCTGTGCTGCCCGAGCGTGAGTTCCATACACGAGCCGGTGACGGTTCCGGCAGCGCCATGGAATTGGATCGTCAGCGGCGTTTCGGTATTGGCCATGACTAGCTGCCCTTCGTTCGCGGACGGGATCGACGACCGTGCATCGGCTCAGCGCCCCGCCGCGCCATGTTCGGTCATTGTCTCGAGCCACGTGGTGCGGTGCTCGGGATCGCCCTCGACATTGCCGACGATGCTGCGTTCGGTCGGCGCGATGCCGACAAAGCGCAGAATGTTGCGCTCGAGGCTGCGCAGGCTGTGCGCGCGGAAATAGAAGCGGTAGAAGAGCGCGGGCATCCCCATCGTCACGACGATATGGGCCGTCCGGCCCTTGAGGCGTTTTTCGGGCAAGCCGTTCGCCTTGGGCGCGAACGCGAAGCCCGGGCGCATCACCTGTTCGAAGAAGCCCTTGAGGCGAGCGGGCAGGTCTCCGAGCCAGAGCGGGTAGAAAATCACCAGATGTTCGGCCCATGCAATATCGTCCTGCGCCTCGGCGATCGCGGGCGGAAGCGGACCCTCCTCCCACTCGGCGCGACTCTCGAGCAAATCGAACGAGAGCTCCGCGACGACGATGCCGCGGACCTCATGGCCCGCCGCCAGCGCCGCCGCCGCATAGGTATCGGCAAGCGCATGGACGAACCGTCCCGGATCGGGGTCGGGATGTCCGTCGATGAGCGTGATCCGTCTGGTCTGCATGTGACATCCTGAACGAAGGGCCGCTGCCGGAATTTAGCGCGGGAGCAATGGACCGCCGCGCCGGGCCGAGCTGGACGGGACGGGCGAGGCGCGACGATCCGCGTGCCGCTTTTGATATCGCGGGCGGGTTCCTCCTATCCGTAGATTCCCGCATGGCTGCACGGCGCTTGCCGTCCTAGCGAAGCGGGATGTCCCTTAAGGAACAATACGGATCGCGAACGCGCCGGCCGTTTCGCGCCCCGCCAAAAGCCGCTATGGACGGAGATCGGGGGAAGGCGCACCGCGAGGGCGGCGGCGCCTTTGCAGCGCGGGCGGAGGCCGCGCGGTCGATGTCGATGATGCAACGTCCTTTTGCGATACGCCTGGCGCTGGCGCTTCTGCTCGTCGCTGCTGCGGCGCTGCTTCGCTATGCACTCACCCCCTGGCTTGGCGGCAGTGCATCCTTCCTGCTTTTCGCACCCGCTATCCTTGCTGGCGCTTTCTATGCCGGTCCGATGGCGGCATCGATTGCGACCGCGCCGGCCCTTGTGCTTGGTCTCTATTTCGCCGCGGTCCGCGACGGCAGCGGCTATAATCTCGTCGAGGCCATCATGTTTCTGGTCACCGCGGCCGGCATTGTCGCGCTCTCGCAAGCCTTCGAGCGGATGCGGCGGCGCGCGCATGAAAGCGACCATCGCGCCGCGCGGCGCGATGCCGAGGCGGCGCTGGTCGCCGAGGAACTCAATCTGCTCATCGACGGCGCGCAGGGGCATGCGATCTACCTGCTCGATGCCGAAGGCCGCGTGACGATCTGGAACAAGGGCGCCGAACGCCTCAAGGGCTGGCGCGAGGAAGAGGTCGTCGGCAAGGATGCCGCGATCTTCTATCCGCCCGACGCCGTCGCCGCCGGCAAACCTGAGGGCGACCTTGCCGTTGCGGCGCGCGAGGGACGTCTCGAGATGGAGGACTGGCGCGTCCGCAAGGATGGATCCGAGTTCCTCGCCGATGTCTCGATCACGGCGCTTCGCACCGCGGGCGGCGATCTTCGCGGTTTCGCCAAGGTCGTCTCGGACATCACCGGACGGCGCGCCGCCGAGGAGGCGCTGCGGTCGCAGGAAAGCCATCTGCGGTCGATCCTCTCGACGGTGCCCGATGCGATGGTTGTCATCGACGATCAGGGTTCGATCGTGTCCTTCAGCGCTGCCGCCGAGCGACTGTTCGGTTATCAGGAGGCCGAACTGCTCGGGGTCAATGTCAGCCGGCTGATGCCCTCACCCGATCGCGAGCGCCACGATGCCTATATCCGGCGCTTCCTCGAAACGGGGGAAAAGCGCATCATCGGCATCGGACGCGTGGTGTTCGCCGAGCGCAGGGACGGCTCGACCTTTCCGATGGAATTGTCGATCGGCGAGGCGTCGAGCGACAGCCACCCGCTCTTTACCGGCTTCATCCGCGACCTCACCGAACGCCAGCAGACCGAGGCCCGGCTCGAATCGCTCCAGTCCGAGCTGATCCATGTTTCGCGCGTCAGCGCGATGGGGACGATGGCCTCGACGCTCGCGCATGAGCTCAACCAGCCGATTACCGCGGTCACCAATTATGTCGAAGCGGTGCGCGACCTGCTCGCCAATCCCGATCCCGACGATATTCCGATGATCCGTGATGCGCTCGACGATACGGCGAAGGAAGCGTTGCGCGCAGGGCATATCGTTCGCCGCCTGCGCGACTTCGTGGCGCGCGGCGAGGTCGAGAAGACGATCGAGAAACTGCCCTTGCTCATCAATGAGGCGGCGGTGCTCGGACTGATGGGCGCGCGCGAGAAGAGCGTTGAGCCGCGCTTCGACCTCGATCCCTATGCCTCGCCGGTGCTCGTCGACAAGGTCCAGATCCAGCAGGTGCTGATCAACCTCATTCGCAACGCTGTCGAAGCGATGGCCGACAGTCCGGTGCGGCAGCTGACCGTCACGAGCCGTCCCGACCAGCGCGGCTTTGTCCGCGTGATCGTCGCCGATACCGGACCGGGCGTGACGCCCGAGGTCGCCGAGCAGCTCTTTACGGCGTTCGTCAGCACCAAGGCGGAAGGCATGGGACTCGGTCTCTCGATCTGCCGGACGATCGTCGAGGCCAATGGCGGACGTATCTGGATGGAGCCGCGCACCGGCGGCGGGACCGAATTTCACTTCACACTGGTGAGCGCGAAGGCGGAGGAAAATGATGTCGGATAGGAAGCTCGTGCATATCGTCGACGATGAGGAGGCGATCCGGCGGTCGGCGAGTTTCATGCTCAAGACCTCGGGCTATGCGGTCGAGACCTGGGCCAATGGCGCGCTGTTCCTGAAGGAAATCCGGCACGTGCCCGAAGGCTGTGTCCTGCTCGACGTGCGCATGCCCGAAATGGACGGCCTCGAGGTCCAGCAGGCGATGTTAGAGCGCGGGGTTACCATGCCGGTGATCGTCCTTACCGGGCACGCCGACGTCTCGATCGCGGTCCGGGCGATGAAGGCCGGCGCGGTCGATTTCCTCGAAAAGCCGTTCGAAAAGGCGGTGCTCATTGCCTCGATCGAGGCCGCTTTCGCCCGCATGGCGGCGGCCGATGGAGCGGTGGCGCGCGCCGCCGAGGCCGAGGTCGTTCTTGGCATCCTGACCCCGCGCGAGCGCGAGGTTCTCGAAGGGCTCGCGCAGGGACTGCCGAACAAGACGATCGCCTATGACCTCGGCATCTCGCCGCGTACCGTCGAAGTCCACCGCGCCAACCTCATGGCGAAGCTCGATGTCCGCAGCCTGTCCGACGCGCTGCGGCTCGCCTTCGCCGCCGGTCTCGGCGCCTGAAATCTGCGGACATTACGTAACGACCGCAGGACGCCCGAGCGCTAGACGACTGTCCATCGGAGGATGGACCGCATGACGACAGCCCGCCGCGAAGACCCACAGGCCGCGATCCGCCGCCCCGCGCCGGACCGCGCTGCGCGGTCGCGGCATTCGCCCCCTCTCATCGAACAGCTCACACATCGCGAGCTCGAAGTCGTGGGCGGGCTCGTGCGCGGTCTCACCAACAAGCAGATCGGGCAGGAGCTCGGCATCAGTCACCGCACCGTCGAAATTCATCGCTCGCGCCTGATGCGCAAGCTCGGCGCCGCGACGCTCGCCGGGCTCCTCGGTATCATCCTGCCCCAGCGCGACCGGATCGACGCACTGATCGCGCGGCAAGCCCGCGCCACGCGCTAGATATCTCCCGTCACGAGGAAGAAGAAAAACAGCAAGGTTGCTGCCGTCATCACCGCGGTTGCCGCCCAGCCCGACCAGCTCTGGCGGCGCGAAATGACGAGACGTCCCATCGCGCGCGGATTGCGGGCGATCAGCATCATCACCAGCATGAGCGGCGCGGCGAGCACGCCATTGACCACCGCTGCCCAGTAGAGCGCGCGCGCCGGGTCGATGCCGATCGCCGAGAGCGAGGCGCCGGCAAGCGTGGTCGCGGCGATCGTTCCGTAGAAGAGACGCGCCGAAAGCGGCTTGGCGTCGAGGCTACCTGCCATCCCCGCCATCTCGGTGACGGCATAGGCGGCCGATCCGGCCAGTACCGGGACGGCGAGAAGGCCGGTGCCGATGATTCCGAGCGCGAACATCGCGAAAGCGAACGGCCCGGCGAGCGGCCGCAGCGCTTCGGCGGCCTGCGCCGATGTGGCGATATCGCGTATGCCCTCGGCATGCAGCGTCGCCGCGGTCGCGAAGACGATCGCGAGCGAAATGAGCGTGCTGAACGCCATGCCCGTCAGCGTGTCGACACGAATGCGCCTGAACTCGCCATCGGCTGCCGCGGGCGTCAGGCAGAGCGGCTTGGCATGATGGCGATGCTGTTCCTCGATCTCCTGCCCCGCCTGCCAGAAGAAGAGATAGGGGCTGATCGTCGTGCCGAGGATCGCGACGAACGCCGTGGCATAGGCTGCATTGAGTTCGATGTCGGGAAGCAGCAGCGCCGTGAGGGCCGTGCCCCATGGAACATGCACCACGAACAGCACCGCGACATAGGTAAAGAGGGTGAGCGTCGTCCATTTGAGGATTGCGGCGTAGCGAGAATAGCTAAGGCCGACTTCGAGGACGATGCTGAGGATCCCGAACAACAAGGTATAGAGTCCGGCCTTGCCTCCGGCGAGCAGGGCCAGCGCCGCACCCATCGCGCCGAGATCGGCGCCGAGATTGATGATGTTCGCGACGAGCAGCAGCGACACCATCGACCAGAGCAGGCGACGCGAATAATGCCGACGGAGGTTGCGCGCGATCCCTGCGCCGGTAACCCGCCCGATCTCGGCGGCGATCTCCTGGATCGCCACCATCAGCGGGAAGCTCAGCACGAAGGTCCAGGAGAGCCGGTAACCGAATGCCGCGCCGATCTGGCTGTGCGTTCCGATTCCGCTCGGATCGTCGTCGGCGGCGCCGGCGATCAGGCCCGGACCGAGCGCGCGAAGAAATGTCCGCGGGTTTGACGAGAGGTTCGCCGGCTGGGTCGGCGGTCCTTCGTCTTGGTCAATTGCTGCGGTCATCGAGGCCCCAGTTTTTGAAATCATTTCACCTCTGGCCATTTCATGTTGCATCCGATCGGGCTCAGACGAGAAGGGTCGGCGTGACTGCGAGGCTGGCCGCCACGCTCAGGACAAGCGGCAGGGCGAGCTTCCATCCTTTGCGCAGCCCCGCGATCGCCAGGGCGGTGGCGCCCTTGAACAGCGTGTTCGCGAGCACCGGGGCAATGATGACGATCGTCGCGATCTGGCCCTCGAGCAGACCCGGAGGTAGCGATCCCACCGTGATGATCGCGGAGTCGACGTCGGCCAGGCCTGAAAGCGCGATGACCAGCGCGAGGCCGCGTTCGCCCACCATCGCCATCATCCAGCGTGCGGCGACGGTCAGCACCATGACGAGCAGCATCAGACCGATCGCCGGCGCGAGCCGGAACGGGTTCTTGAGCTCGACGGGACGGTTGGCAGCGCTTTCCTTGCGGCGGCTCCGCAAAGCCCAGAACATCGCGCCGCCGCTCACCAGCGCGGCGGGTGCCGCAAGCCAGCCGAAGGCCGGCATCGCTGCCGGCGCGAGGAACAGGGTCAGGATGATCGCGCGGATCAGCATGACCGCCGACGCCGCGCCGATGCCGGCAATGGCCATCGCCTCGCTTTCCTCGCCATCGCGCACGCGCATCGCGAGCGCTGCGGTCACCGCGGTCGAGGAAACCATCGCGCCGGTCGCGGCCATTACGAGCGTGCCCCGCGAGGCGCCAAAGCGTTTCGCGGCGATATAGCCGAGAAAGGAGAAGCCCGAGACGAACACCACGACCAGCCAGAGCTGGCGGGGATTCCAGGCGTCATAGGGGCCGAAGCGCTGGTCGGGCAGCAGCGGCAATATGGCGAGCGCGATGAGCGCGAACCGGACGATCGCGCCGACCTCGATATCGCTGAGACCGGAAACCCAGCGATGAAGCTCGGTGCGCAGCGCAAGCACCAGCGTCATGGCAACGGCGACCACCGTCGCCATCTCGCTCCGACCGCTGACTGCGAGATAGCCGCAACCGAGAGTGATGAGGGCCGCGAGACTTGATGTCCCGCTGAGCTGCTCGGGCGCCCGCGCGGTTTTCGCATAGCCGATGAGGGTGAGGACCGCTGCAGCCCCGGCGACAATCGCCGCGATCGCCGGGCTTTGAGATCCGGTAGCTCCCGCGATGCCGCCTGCAAGGCCGAACAGCGCAAAGGTCCGCACACCCGCGAAGCGGCTGCCCGCGGTCTCGTTGCGCAGGCTCCAGCCGCGCTGGATGCCGACAAGCAGCCCGAGAAGAAGCGCCAGTCCGATGCCGGCGAGCTGCTGCAGGTTGGCGTCGGGAAGGGATTCGATCATGTCGTTCGCCGGACGTATGTTCAGCCGCCGAACTCGCGCTCGCAGTCGATGCAATGCGCGGTGTGCGGAACGGCTTCGAGGCGCGCGGCATCGATCGGGATGCCGCACGCGGTGCAGAGGCCGTAATGGCCGGCATCGAGACGCGCGATCGCGAGCCGGATTGCCTTCATCTGCTCAGTTGCGGCGCTTTGCCGCGCATCGATCGTCTCGTCGTCTTCGCGCTCGATAGCCTGCTCGGCGGAATCGTCGTCGAGCGGCACGCGCTTCTCGCTTTCCAGCCGCTCAACCTCCGCTGCGAGCTGGTCGAGGCGCACGACCAGGCCCGCGCGTATTTCGGAAAGACTGTGCATCACGCCTCCTCCTCGATCGCGATGAGCGCGGCAATCTCGTCGAGGGTGAACAGCCGCCGTTTCTTGAGGTCCTCCAGCTGGTCGTCGGCGACCGCCGCAAGACCGGCCTCGACTCGCTGAATCCGGCTCTGAAGGTCATGATGCTCCTCGGCGAGCTGGCGAAAATTCGAACTGCCAAGCTTGAGTGCATGGAGCGCCGGCCCGTGGTCCGGAAACAGCGCATGAAGATCGTGGCCGGCTTCGCTCATCCTGGGTCCTTTCGTCGCGGATTTGTCTCGCCGGATTGCGCCGGGACGCGCGCCCTGTCGTTACGCAATAGCCCTTACGCCCCTGGCGGTTCGCGCCGGTCGGGCCTTTCCTCGCACCGCATACGTACAGTTGCGTAATCACGGGCGCATGCAGAGCCGCTATTCCCGGCCGCATGAGGGGTCAGCCACATCTTTTCCGCCAGCCAGGCCGCGACCGCCAAGCAACGGAGTGGCGTGCGCAGCGCGCGTCGCTTGCGGGTGCACAGCGATGAGCGATTGCGCATCCTGCGCCGTACGCTGCCGCGCCATCTGCGCCAGCCTTGCTGCCGACGAAGCCGCCGAACTCGGCCGCATGGGGCGGCGGCAGCGCGTGAAGGCGGGTCACACCCTGCTCTGGGAAGGCGACGAAGCCCCGACGGTCGCGAATGTCCTGTCGGGCGTCCTGAAGCTCGTCGTTGCCACCGCCGATGGCCGCGAGCAGATCGTCGGGCTCGTCTTCCCTTCCGATTTTATCGGCCGCCCGTTCGGCAAGCAAAGCCCCTACCGGGTCACCGCTATGACCGACGCCGAGGTCTGCATCTTCAATCGCCAGCAGTTCGACGATTTCGCGGGTCGCCATCCGCATCTCCAGCAGAAACTGCTCCATCGCACGCTCGACGAGCTCGACCGCGCGCGGCACTGGATGATGCTGCTCGGCCGCAAGTCGGCACCCGAAAAGGTCGCCTCCTTCCTTCTCGACATGGAAGAGCGGCTGCCCGCCGATGCCAGCGAGACCCCGGGCGGGTTCGAGCTCCCCTTCGGCCGCCAGCAGATCGCCGACATATTGGGGCTGACGATCGAAACGACCTGCCGGCAGCTGACGCGCATGCGCAGCGACGGCCTCGTCGACTTGCCCTCGCGGCGCGCGGTACGGATCAACGACCGCGCCCGAGTGGCAGCGATGGCCGGTTGAGAAAGTGGGAACCTGGGCGAAGCTCGCCGGAAGGGCAGCGCTTTTGCTGGGAGCGGCGCTGCTGTTGCCACTCGCGGCCTCGGCCGAGCCCTCAAGCCCGCATGGGAGCGTGCTCGATGCCGCCGAGCGGTTGAAGCCCGGAGATTATATCTGGGCGCCCGAGATCGCGCCGCGCGGGCCCTTGATGATGATCGTGAGTCTCGCGACCCAGCGCGGCACGCTGTACCGCAATGGCGTCCCGATCGCGATTACCACTGTCTCGACGGGCAAGGCCGGCCATGAAACCCCGACCGGTGTCTTCACCATCCTCCAGCGCGACGTCGACCATCGCTCGAGCCTCTACGATGATGCGCCGATGCCCTATATGCAGCGGCTGACCTGGGGCGGCGTGGCGCTGCACGGCGGCACCTTGCCGGGCTACCCCGCTTCGCACGGTTGCATTCGCCTGCCGCATGGCTTCGCCCGTCTCCTCTATGGCGTCTCCCGGCTCGGCATGACGGTCATCGTCACCGATGCCGCAGCGGTGCCGCGTGCGGCCCCGACCGATCCGCTCGCCGTGACCGAAACGCGCCCTTCCGATGGCGCGCTGCTCTGGACGCCCGAACGCGCGCCCAGCGGCCCCCTGTCGATCATCGCCAGTGCCACAGACCAGCGGATCCTGATCCTTCGTAACGGAACGATCATCGGCTCGGCGCCCGCGCGCATCGAGGGATCGATGACGGGCACTTCCGCCTTCATCCGGCGGTCGGGCGTCGAGGGGCCGGCAGCCTGGACGGAAGTCCCCCTCCCGGGCGCGATCGCCGCGAGGACACCGACGTCGTTCGCCGGGCGCGTCCACATCGCGGCCGATCTGCGCGCGCTGCTCGGCCCGCTTCTGGTCGCGGGAACGAGCGTGATCATCACGCCCGATTCGCTGCGCGCCGGAGGCCCGGTGCCGGCGGAGATTCTCGGCGGGGACGAGGAAGGCGCGCCGGATCGCTAGGCGCCGACATCGGCGCGTCTGGTCCTACGGCCACAGCCGCGGAGCGAGCGACAGGATCAACGACGCGCAGATCACAAGCGAAAGCATCGCCGATCCGAGCTTGAGCCGAAGCAGCGCCTCGCCGTGCCGGTCGGTGTGAATACCAGGGGGCATGATATAACTCCGGTGCGAGGGAATCGCGCGAGATCGAGCGGGAGGGCCGGAGCCGCGTCTGCGGTTCCGGCCCGTTTGCCTAGCTGGCGATCTTGATCTTGCGAGCGTGATCGCGCGCCTTTTCGGTCTTCGCGATCTCGACGCTGAGCAAGCCATGCTTGAACTTCGCTTCGATCTTGTCGGCATCGGCGTCGGCGGGCAGGGCGATGCGGCGCCGGAAGCTGCCGTGACGCCGCTCGCTGATCAGATGTCCATCCTCGCGGCGCTCGGAGGATTCCTCCTTTTCGCTCGCGAGCAGGAGGACCCCGTCGGCGACCTCGAGCCGGATGTCCTTCTCGGTGAGGCCCGCGAGCTCGGCGGTCAGCTTGTAGGCCGGGCCGGTATCGACGAGTTCGACCGCCGGGAGCGGGCTCACGAGCCGCGGGACGTAGCTCAGCAGGCTGCGGCCGGGGAGAGCGAACTCCTCGAACATGCGGTCGAGCTCGCCGCGCAGCCAGTTCATCGCGCCAAGCTCTGCCTCAGCGGGCTGGCTACCCGCGGTGCGGGTGGGGGTCAGATCGTTCATCAGCTTGCTCCTTCTTGAGAATCGAGAGGGATCGCGGCGGCGGGCTGTGCCGGGCAGGACCCTCGTCGCCGCGATGCGCCGGAGCGCAACCCGGACCTAGCGAGCAGGCTGCGACGGCAGAATCGGGGAAGCTCCCAAGCGGAGCTCTCCTTACGGAAAGTTGCGGATAAGCCGCATCCTTCGTCCCGGGTTAAGGCTGCCCGCACGCGCCGGCGGTTCTTGCCGATATTCGCCGGCTTCGGTCCGCTCGCAATGCGAGCCGGATTTCTTTCGAAGGAGAATGATCATGCAGAAGAAGAGTGACGGCCAGCTGCAGGATGATGTGGTCGCCGAACTCGAATGGGATCCGAGCGTCGATCACGCCGATATCGGCGTCTCCGTCAACGACGGCGTCGTGACGCTGGCGGGCTATGTGAAGAGTTTCCCGCAGAAGGTCGCGGCCGAGCGCGCCGTACGGCGCGTCGCGGGGTTCGCGCGCTTGCCGAGGAACTGAAAGTGCGCTTCGCGTCGGATCCCAAGACCGCCGACCATGAAATCGCCAAGCGGATCGTCGACATGATCGGCTGGACGGTCGCGATCCCCGAGGGGCAGGTCAAAGTGAAGGTCGAGCGCGGCTGGGTCACGTTGACCGGCACCGTCGAATGGCACTTCATCGCGAAGGAAGTCGCGCGCGCCGCGGGACAGATATCGGGGGTCACCGGCGTCTCCAACCTGATCAAGGTCGGCGATATTCCGACCCCTGCGGACGTCAAGGCGCGGATCATGGCAGCGTTCAAGCGTCAGGCGGGTCTCGACGCAAGCGGCGTATCGGTCACCACCGAGGGCAGCACGGTCACACTGCGCGGCTGGGTCAAGGCGTGGGGCGAGCGGCGCATGGCCGAGCTCGCTGCCTGGTCAGCGCCCGGCGTGACCGACGTCGAGGATTATCTCGCGGTCGACAGCTGATCCCGCTCGCCTTGGGGAAGAGGCGACCCCCCTGCGGCCGTCCGGACATCCGGGCGGCCGCCTTTCTATCCGTATCATTGCGCATATCGGGTTGGGCCGACGACCCATAGTCTCGGCGCAGAAACCAAGGAGACGGCTCATGAAGAATATCCTGTTGCTCGTACATGACGACCATAGCCAGGAAGCTCGCTTGCAGGCGGCGCTCGATATCACCCGGGCGGTCGAAGGCCATCTGACCTGCATCGACGTCACGCCCTATCCGCTCATCGCCGGTGACGGGTTCGGCTTTGCCGAAACCGTCGTCATCCTCGACGAGCGCGAAAGCGAGGCGAAGAACAAGTCGGTGATCAGCGAGCGCCTGTCGCGCGAGGATGTCAGCTGGAGCTGGATCGACGCGATGGACGAGATCGCGAATGCGGTACTCGATGCAGCCGACCTCGCCGACCTCATCATCCTCAATCGCGCGCTCGACGGCTTTCCGATGCCCGACATGCGCGACATCGCGAGCCGCATTGTCGCGCGCGCGAGTGCGCCCGTGCTGGCGGTGCCCGAGACGCTCGAACGCTTCGAGCTTGAGCGTGCGCTCGTCGCATGGGACGGCCGTCCCTCGGCGGCGGCCGCGCTCCGCGCCGCTGTACCGCTGCTCGTCTTCGCAAAAGAGGTCGAGATCTTCACCGCGCAAGGGTCCGACAATCATATCGTGCCTGAGGATGCCGCGACCTATCTCTCGCGCCACGGCATCGCGGCGAATGTACGCAAGACCGACATCGGCAAGTTTCACGCCGATTTCCTGATCTCCGACGAGGCAAAGATGTTCCGCGCCGATTATATCGTGATGGGCGCTTACGGCCGCGGCCGGCTGCGCGAGACCTTCGGCGGCACCACGAAGAATCTGCTTTCGAAGAGCAAATTCCCTCTGCTCATGAGCCATTGATCGATGGCCGCCGGCCCTGTTTTCCGGCTTCGGGCTCGCACCTCCGACAGGGCGAGCCCGGCAATTCTGCAAGACCTGGCCGGAAGGGTCCGGAAACCTGCCGGCCGGCCAAAGCTTCGATAACGGGACCATGGACATGTTGATCGCCCGATCGGGTTGGAGCGAGGCACCGCCGACCATTCTTATCGTCGAGGATGACCCGGCGGTGCGGCGCTCGCTCCTCCTGCTTCTGCAGGGACGCGGATTTGCGGCAAAGGCCTGGCCCGCCGCCGATCCCGCGCTCGCCGAGGCGGCGCGCGCCGCGCCCGACTGTCTGATCGTCGATTACCGGCTCGAGAGCAGCGACGGGATCGCGATGCTGGGCGCGCTACGCGCGCAGGGCTGGGATGGGCCGGCCATCCTGATCTCGGCCTATCCGTCCGGGGAATTGAGCGCGCGGGCGCGCGAGGCGGGCTTCGCGCTCGTTCTGGAAAAGCCCTTGCGCGAGCATATGCTTGTCGACGCCGTGACAAGGCTCACGCGCAGCGGCACGCCGCCCGCAAGCCCTTGAGGCCTTGTCCGGCCGGGCGCGGCTATTCGGGATATTCGCGCGGCGTGGCTTCGGGATGACTGTCGGGAAGCACCGGTGCCTCCGGCGACGTGCGCAGCGGCTGGCGATCGGGGTCCGGTGCCGGCGTCTCCGGATAGGCCTTGTCGGGCTGCACCGGCGGGTCGCAATCGGGACATTCGGGAGGGCGCGCCGCGCTGGCGGGGTCTCGCCCGAAACGATCCATGGCAGTCTCTCCTGACAGGCCCGTCTGGCCTTCGCCACTTTCGCGCCGCTGGTGCGGGCGCGCCATTAGGGATTCCCCCTAGCCGCGCCCTCGGGGACGAGGACGAGCGCGCCTTCGACTTCGCCGGCGCGCAACCGGTCGAGCGCGCGATTGGCGTCGGCGAGCGGTTGCGCGGTGACATGCGTCCGCACGCCGCAGCGCGCCGCGGCTTCGAGAAATGCTGCGCCATCGGCACGGGTCAGATTGGCGACCGACCGGATAGACCTTTCCTCCCAGAGATCGGCATAAGAAAAGGACGGGATGTCGCTCATATGAATGCCCGCGCAGATGACGCGTCCGCCCTTGCGGACATGGCGTAGCGCTTCGGGAACCAGTGCTCCAACCGGCGCAAAGAGGATCGCTGCGTCGAGCGGGTCCGGCGGTGCTTCGGTCGACGCGCCCGCCCAGACGCAACCAAGCCGGCGGGCGAAATCCTGGCCAGCGGTATCGCCCTCGCGCGTGAAGGCGTAGACATCGGTGCCGTCGGCGATCGCGAGCTGCGCGAGAATATGTGCGGCGGCGCCGAAACCATAGAGGCCGAGCGCCTTCGCGCCGTCCGCCATGCGATACGCGCGGTAGCCGATCAGGCCGGCGCAGAGCAAAGGCGCCGCATGAAGATCGTCGAAGGCGGCAGGGATTGCGAGGCAAAATCGCGCATCGGCGACGACATGCGAAGCGAAACCGCCGTCGCGCGTGAAGCCGGTGAACTCGGGCGCGTCACAGAGATTTTCATGGCCCGTGGCGCAATAGGGGCAGGTGCCGCAGCTCCTGCCGAGCCAAGGCACGCCGACCCGGTCGCCAAGCTCGAACCGCGTGACGCCCGCGCCGAGAGCATCGACGTGGCCAACGATCTCATGGCCCGGGACAATCGGAAGCCGGCCGCTGATGTCGCCGTCGGCGATATGGAGATCGGTCCGGCATACGCCGCACGCGGTGATCGCAATCCTGATTTCGCCGTCTGCCGGGGTCGGCATCGCGCGTTCGACGCGGTGCAGCGGTGCGCCCGGCGTGTCGAGCTGCATGGCATGAAAGCCGTGGTCCATTGGGAGTGTCTCCAGCCGGCTGCCTGCCGGGCGCCGACCCGATGGCCAGGGTCAGCGAAGATCGAGTTCGAGCAGAGCGAGCGTGGCGTCGCCATCATAGTCGCTCGCCTTGAACCCCAGCGTCCGCTCGACCTCCATCGCGCCCCGGTTGGCGCGGCTCTCGATCGACCGCAGCGTCTTGAGGCCGCGGACGCGGGCGAGATCGACGGCATGGTTGAGGAGGGTCCAGCCGACGCCGCGTGTCTTATACGCCGGCGCGACCGAAATCGCGACCTCGGCGGTCACGAACGCATCGTCGGCGGCGATCAGCAGGCTTGCGATGAGCTTCGATGTCGCGGCATCGAACGCGAGCAGATGCTCGCGGTGCCGGTGATCGACACCGATCATCGCCGCAAGCTGGGCGCTCGACAGGTGCGACTGGCCGCTTAGGAAGCGGAACTGCATATCGTCCGCCGTCAGGCCGTCGAAGAAATGATTGACGATATCCGCGTCGCTGTCGGCGACCGGCCGGAGACGAAGATCGACGCCGCTGCGGGTCTGCAGGCGGGTTTCGGTCGCCTCGCTGAGCGTGGTGTCGGGCGCATTGGTGAGCGTCATCCTCTGTCTCCTTGATTCGGGTCGGGCCGCCGGAGCGGCGAAGGGCGAAGGGTGAGGGTGCCCGCGATGCGGCTTTGCTCGCGCCGCGGGTCCGCCGGCGCGCGATTCACCGGAGTCCGGCGCGGGTGCGCGCGAAATGGGGTCAATGGACTGGGTCTCGGCATCGCTTGCTCCTTTGCGAAGTCAGGCTAGCGTCCCGCGCAGTCGGCGCATTTCGTAATTATACGGAGCGACCGCAGTATGGCGCCCGGCCTGAAGGGCGCGGTTTATTGACCGGTGTCAATGAAGCCGGTGCGCATAAGCGCTTCCCTCTCCATCATGAAGGAGAGCAAGACATGCGAAATCTTTTGATTCACGCCGACGCGAGCCCGGCCATGGCCGCGCGCACCGAGACGGCGCTCGCTATCGGACGGCGCCTCGGCGCTCATCTCAGTTTTCTGATCTGCTCGCCCTTCCAGCAGTTCATCGCCTCCGATCCCTTTGGCGGCATGTATCTGGCGCGCGAACAGCTCGCCAAGGCGCAGCTTGCCGATGCCGAGCTCGAGACCCGGCTCGCGGCGCAGCTCGCGCGCGAGGATGTGCCCTGGGACGTCGCCATCGCCGACGGCGATGCGCTCGCGGCGCTCTCGCTCGCCGCGACGCTAGCCGATCTTGCCATCGTATCGCTCGGCCCCCGCGACCGGCGCGGTCTCGCTCAGCCGACGCTGGCGGGCGACCTCGCAATGACTGTGCCCGCGCCCGTGCTCGCGTTGCCCGCCGAAAGCCAGCCGCTCGACCTTGATGCCCCGGTGATGATCCTGTGGAACGGCAGCCCGCAAGCCGCGCACGCCTTGCGCGCCGCTGGGCCGTTGATGGCGGGCGCGGGCAGCGTGACGATGGTGCAGGTCGGGCCGGATGAGGGACGGGTGCCGGCCGAGGACGCGCTCTGCTATCTGTCGCGGCACGGCATTCATGCTGAGCTTCGCCGCCTCGATTGCGGGGCGCTTACGCCCGAGGAGATACTCGAGCGAACCGCGAAGGAAATGGCACCGGGGCTCATCGTGATGGGCGCCTATGGGCGTCCGCGGCTGCGCGAGACCCTGTTCGGTGGGGTGACGCGCTATCTGCTCGAAGCCGCGCCGGCGCCGCTCCTCCTCGCCCATTGACCGCGATGCCTACCTGCCGGGCACCCGGCGCATGATCGATTGCCTGTCCTGCATCGTGCGCAACCGCGCCATTTGTGCGAGCCTGCGGCCGGACGAGCTCCTGTTGCTCGGCCGGATGGGCCGGCGCCAGCGCGTGAGCAGCGGGCATACGCTCCTGTGGGAGGGCGACGACGCGCCGGTCGTCGCCAATGTCCTTGAAGGCGTCCTGAAACTCGTCGCCGCCACCGCCGACGGGCGCGAGCAGATCGTCGGTATCGTCTTTCCCTCGGACTTCATCGGGCGGCCGTTCGGGAAGGAAAGCCCGTATAGCGTCAGCGCGATCAGCGCCGCCGAGCTTTGCATCTTCCATCGCGACCAGTTCGACGAGTTCGCCGCCGACCATCCCGATCTCCAACAAAAATTGCTGCGCCGCACGCTAGGCGAACTCGATCGCGCGCGCCGCTGGATGCTTCTGCTCGGGCGCAAGTCGGCGTCCGAGAAGGTTGCTTCCTTCCTGCTCGAAATGGCCGATCGCTTGTCGCCTCCTCCCGGTGCGGCGGATACGACGCGAGGCTTCGAGCTGCCCTTCGGCCGTCAGCAGATCGCCGACATCTTGGGTCTCACCATCGAGACCACGAGCCGCCAGTTCACCAAAATGCGCGCCGATGGCCTGATCGACCTTCCATCCCGCCGCAAGATCGTCATCAACGACCTTGCGGCTCTGAACGAAATGGCAGGCTGACCGGCCACCGGCGCCAGTTGAGAGGTCAGAAACGAAAAGCGACGCCGGCGCTGATCACCCAGGGATCCAGCTTGTGCCGCGTCTTCAGCACCTCGGTCGTCCCGGCATACCATGTCGCGGTCGGACGCAGGAAATAGCGTTTGGCATCGAAGGATAGCGCGAGTCCCTTGTCGTTCACCGGAATATCGACCCCGGCCTGGAGCGCGGCGCCGAGCTTGTCGCCCATCTTCTGGCGGGTCGCGCCGAGCGACCGGGTCGTGGCGCCGGGCTTTTCGTCGATGAAGATGAAGTAGCTCGGACCCGCCCCCACATAAGGCTGGATGCCGCCTTCCTTGCCGAAATGATATTTGAGCGTCAGCGTCGCGGGGACGATCTTGGCGTTCGACACCAACGTCGCGCCGCTCAGCGCGCCGCGGCCGTTCACGTCATGCTGGGTCACCCCGGCAATCGTCTCGAGCGAGATATGGTCGGCGACATAATATTCGATCGCGACCGTCGGCGTGACATTGTCGTCGGCCTTGGTTTGTGTCCCGGCCGGAAGCCCGATCCGGTCGAGCTTGACGTCGCTGATCTTGCCGTCGGGTGCGACATAGGTCGCGAAAATCTTGAACTGGACATCGCCAGCCTTGGCCGCGGCCTGCCCGGGAATCGCGGCGGCGGCCGCCAGCGCGATCAGCGAGAGATGCTGTTTTTTCATGGTCGTTGCTCCTTGCGTTGACCTGGGCTCCCTGCACCCGGCGTGGTCGCCGGGCATTGATGCCGCGCAATCTATTCGTTGATCCTGGTCAATGTTTTTGCCCCGCCGCACGGCCAAGAGCGGTCCCGAACCATGCGGCGCCAAAGCCGCGCGAAAACAGGGACAAGCGATATGGACACTCTGGTAGCAAAGGCGGGGGGCTGGCTCGGCCTGGCCCTGCTCGCGCTGGTGATGGCGGCGGTCGCGGTCGATGCGCCCTTCGCCGTCCATATGATCATCGTCGCGCTGGCCGCTTTGCTGATGCTCTGGGCGACCGTGTCGCGCGCCGATTATGAGGCGATCGCGCGCGGGATATTGAAGATGCCCGCCGATCAGGGCGTCTATGACGACGACCCGGTGCGTTGGGGTGTGATCGCGAACTTGTTCTGGGGCATCGCCGGGATGGCGGCGGGACTCTACATCGCATTGCAGCTCGCTTTCCCGGCGCTCAACCTCAATCTTGAATATACGACCTTCGGGCGGCTGCGGCCGCTGCACACCTCGGCGGTGATCTTCGCCTTCGGCGGCAACGCGCTGATCGCGACGAGCTTTTACGTCGTCCAGCGCACCTGCCGCGCGCGGCTCGCTTTCCCGACGCTCGCGCGCTTTGTCTTCTGGGGATACCAGCTCTTCATCGTGCTTGCCGCCACCGGCTATCTGATGGGCGTCACCGAGGCACGCGAATATGCCGAGCCCGAATGGTATGTCGACCTATGGCTGACGATCGTCTGGGTCGCCTATCTGGTCGTTTTCACCGGCACGATCGTCAAGCGCCGCGAGCCGCATATCTATGTCGCCAACTGGTTTTACCTGAGCTTCATCGTCACCATTGCGATGCTCCACATCGTCAACAATCTGTCGGTGCCGGCGAGCATCTTCGGATCCAAGAGCTATGCCGCCTTTGCCGGGGTGCAGGATGCGCTGACGCAATGGTGGTACGGGCATAATGCGGTCGGCTTCTTCCTGACCGCGGGCTTCCTCGCGATGATGTATTATTTCGTGCCGAAGCAGGCCGAGCGGCCGGTGTACAGCTATCGCCTGTCGATCATCCACTTCTGGTCGCTGATCTTCCTCTACATCTGGGCGGGGCCGCACCACCTCCATTACACCGCGCTGCCCGACTGGGCGCAGACGCTGGGCATGGTCTTTTCGGTGATCCTGTGGATGCCGAGCTGGGGCGGCATGATCAACGGTCTGATGACGCTGAACGGCGCGTGGGACAAGATCCGCACCGACCCGATCATCCGCATGATGGTGATGGCGCTCGCCTTCTACGGCATGAGCACCTTCGAAGGCCCGATGATGTCGATCAAATGGGTCAACTCGATGTCGCATTACACCGACTGGACGATCGGCCATGTGCACTCGGGCGCGCTCGGCTGGAACGGCATGATCACCTTCGCCTGCGTCTATTATCTCGTGCCGCGCCTGTGGGGCCGCGAGCGGCTCTACAGCCTGCGCATGGTCAACTGGCACTTCTGGCTCGCGACCGTCGGCATCGTTTTCTACGCCGCGTCGATGTGGGTCGCGGGCATCATGCAGGGCCTGATGTGGCGCGAATATGGAGCCGACGGCTACCTCGTCTACAGCTTCGTCGAAAGCGTCGCGGCGATGCACCCGATGTACCTGATCCGCGCCGCGGGCGGGGCGATGTATCTCGCCGGCTTCCTGATCATGGTCTTCAACGTCTGGGCGACGCTCAGCGGCAAGGTGCGCGCCGAAAAGCCGATGACCGAAACCCCGTACAACGCCGCAGCGGACCGCCCGCTCGCGCCCGTCCCTGCCGAATAAGGAGCCCGGATCATGGCCACCAGACCCGCCAAACAGGGCTTCAGCCACAAGAAGATCGAACGCAATGTGACGTTGCTCGGCGCGCTCGCGCTGCTCACCGTCACCATCGGCGGCATCGTCGAGATCGCGCCGCTTTTCTGGATCGACAACACGGTCGAGAAGGTCGAGGGCATGCGCCCCTATACCCCGCTCGAGCTCGCCGGACGCAACATCTACATGCGCGAGGGCTGCTACACCTGCCACAGCCAGATGATCCGTCCGTTCCGCGACGAGGTCGAACGCTATGGCCACTACAGCCTCGCCGCCGAGAGCATGTACGACCACCCGTTCCAATGGGGGTCGAAACGCACCGGGCCCGACCTGGCGCGCGTCGGCGGCCGCTATTCGGACGAATGGCACAAGGCGCATCTGATCGACCCGCGCAGCGTCGTGCCCGAATCGATCATGCCGCCCTATGCCTTCCTCGCCGAACGCGATCTCCAGACGGGCGACATGGCGAACGACCTGACCGCGCTCTATCGCGTCGGTGTGCCCTATACGAAGGCCGACATCGCCAAGGCGAACGATGACATCCGGGCGCAGGCCGACCCCGATGCCGGCGCGGGCGATCTGCAGAAGCGCTATCCGAAGGCGCAGGTCCGCGACTTTGACGGCGACCCCGCGCGCGTGACCGAGATGGATGCGCTGATTGCCTATCTTCAGATGCTCGGCACGCTGGTCGATGTCGACAAGGCGGCGCCACAGGAACGCGCCGGCGAAACGGAGGCGGCGCGATGAGCTACGACGCGCTTCGCCATTTCGCCGATAGCTGGGGGCTGCTCGCCTTGGCGCTGCTGTTCCTCACCCTTATCGCCTGGCCGTTCCGGCCGAGCGCGCGCGCCCGCAACGAAGAGGCCGCGAACATGATCTTCAAGGACGACGAGCATGGCTGATCTGAAACAGCGCATCGACGAGGCGACCGGCACGAGCACGGTCGGCCATGAGTGGGACGGGATCGAGGAACTCGATACGCCGATGCCGCGCTGGTGGCTCTGGACCTTTTACGCCACGATCGTCTGGGGGCTGGCTTATGTCGTCCTCTATCCGGCGTGGCCGATGGTCGACAGCGCGACCAAGGGCGTCCTCGGCTGGTCGAGCCGCGGCGACCTTGCAAAGGAAATGGCGGCCGATGCGAAGCGCCGCGCGCCGACGGTCAATGCCATCGCGGCAACCGCGATTACCGATCTGCCCGCGGAGCCCGAACTGATGCAGGCGGCGGTGCAGGGCGGCGGCGCGGCATTCCGCGTCCATTGCGTCCAGTGCCATGGTGCGGGCGGCGCGGGGGTGAAGAATCTCTACCCCAGCCTGACCGACGACGACTGGCTGTGGGGCGGGGATCTGGCCACCATCGAATATACGGTCACGCATGGCATCCGGAACCCGGACCACAAGGCGACACGCACCAGCCTGATGCCCGCCTTCGGCCGCGACGGCATTCTCGAAGCGGCGCAGATCGGCGACGTCGTCAGCTTCGTCCGCACGATCAGCCGGCAGGAAAAGGCCAGCGCATCGTCGGTGCGCGGCGCGGCGCTGTTCGCGGACAATTGCGCGGTGTGTCACGGCGCGGGCGGTGAAGGCGGGCGGCAGGTCGGAGCCCCGAAACTGACCGATGCGATCTGGCTGTATGGCGGCGATCGCGACAGCCTGACCGCGACGATCACGCAGCCGCGCAACGGCGTGATGCCGCGTTGGGGCGGCCGGCTCGATCCGGTCACGATCAAGATGCTGGCGGCCTATGTCTATTCGCTGGGCGGCGGCGAGAAGGGGCTCGCGCCCGTCGCCGAAGGGGCGGGAGCCGATGGCCAGCCCTGAAGATCTCTCCGGCCAGCCGGCGCCGCTCTATGAAGCGCGGAAGGGCGTTTACCCGAAGGCGGTGAACGGTCCCTTCCGCCGCTTCAAATGGGCGATCATGGCGGTCACGCTCGTGATCTATTACGGGACGCCGTGGATCCGCTGGGATCGCGGTCCTTACGCGCCCGATCAGGCGGTGCTCGTCGACCTTGCGAACCGGCGTTTCTACATGTTCCAGATCGAGATCTGGCCACATGAATTCTATTATGTCGCGGGCCTGCTCATCATGGCGGGGATCGGGCTGTTCCTTGTCACCAGCGCAGTCGGGCGCGCCTGGTGCGGTTATGCCTGTCCGCAGACGGTGTGGACCGACCTGTTCCAGCATGTCGACCGGCTGATCGACGGCGACCGCAACGCGCAGGTCCGGCTGGCGAACGGCCCGTGGACGGCCGAAAAGCTGGCGAAGCGGGTGATCAAATATGGCATCTATCTGGCCATCGCCTTCTGGACCGGCGGCGCGTGGATCATGTATTTCGCCGATGCGCCGACGCTGACGGCGGATTTCTGGACGGGACAGGCGGCGCTTGTCGCCTATGGCACCGTCGCCGTGCTGACCGCGACGACCTTCATCCTCGGCGGATTTATGCGCGAACAGGTGTGCGTCTATATGTGCCCCTGGCCGCGCATCCAGACCGCGATGATGGATGAAAAATCGCTGCTGGTGACATACAAGGACTGGCGCGGCGAACCGCGCGGCAGCGTCAAGAAGGCGCAGGCTCACCCCGGCGGCTTCGGCGACTGCATCGACTGCAACCAGTGCGTCGCCGTGTGCCCGACGGGAATCGACATTCGCGAAGGGCCGCAGATCGGTTGCATCACCTGCGCACTCTGTATCGACGCGTGCGACAGGGCGATGGCGCAGGTCGGTCGCCCGCGCGGGCTGATCGACTATTGCACGCTCGACGATGCGGCGACCGAAAAGGCAGGCGGCACCGGGCAGCCGATCCGCAAGACGCTGCTGCGTCCGCGCACCTTGATCTATTTCGGCGTCTGGACCGCAATCGGTGCGGCGATGCTCTTTTCGCTCGGCGAGCGGACGCGGCTCGACCTTGCCGTCCAGCACGAGCGCAGCCCGCTCTTCGTCCAGCTTTCCGACGGCCACATCCGCAACAATTACACGCTGAAGCTGCGCAATATGGAAACGCGCCCGCGCCGGGTCGCGGTGAGTGTCAGCGGGCTTCCCGGTGCGGTGCTGTGGACCGACTCCGGTTCGCGTGAAAAGGCCGGGCAGCGTATCGAACTGGCGCTGCCCGCCGACAGCGTCACGAGCGTCAAACTTTTCGTCGCGGCGCCCGCCATCGGTCCGGCGCGGCAGGATTTCACGATCGGTACGCGCGGGCTCGACGGCGATCCGCGCGGCGACAGCGACATCATCCAGTTCGACCGGCCGGAGGCGGGACAATGACCGACGCGCGCAAGCCCAAAAAGTTCACCGGCTGGCACATGGCCGCGGTTCTCGTGGTCTTTTTCGCGGTGGTGATGACGGTCAATTTCACCATGGCGCGCTTCGCCATGTCGACCTTTGGCGGCAAGGTGGTCGAGAACAGCTATGTCGCGAGCCAGCATTATAACGAATGGCTGAAACGCGCCGATGCGCAGGACCGGCTGGGGTGGAATGAGAGCATCACGCTCGATGCGGAGCGGCATGTCCTTCTGACGATCCGCAAGGACGGAGCCCTGCTCGATGGCGTTCAGGCCGCCGCGACCATCAATCACCCCCTTGGGCGCACCGCGCCCGCTGCGCTGCGTTTCGAGCCGGCGGCGGGCGGCGTGCTGCGCTCGGTCGAGCCGCTGGTGTTGGGGCGCTGGCGGCTCGACCTTATCGTCCGGCACGGCGCCGACGAAGCCCGCTATCGCGAGGATCTGCAATGACCGTCACCGCCCTTGTCGAACGCGACTTCGCGGTGCCCGATATCCGCTGCGCGGGCTGCATCGCCAAGCTGGAGCAAGGACTGGTGCGCGACAGGCGCATCGCCGCCGCGCGCGTCAATTTCACCGAAAAGCGCGTGCATCTGTCCTATACCGCCGACACCGACATGCCCGACCTGATCGGCGCCTTTTCGAGCCTGGGTTTCGAAGCCCACCCGATCGGAAGCGGCCCCGACGAAGCCGATGCCGAAGCCGAAACGAGCCGTGAGTTGCTGCGCGCGGTCGCGGTGTCGGGCTTCGCGATGATGAACATCATGCTGCTCTCGGTGTCGGTCTGGTCGGGCGCGGCGGGGGCTACGCGCGACCTGTTCCACTGGCTGTCGGCGGCAATCGCCCTGCCGACGATAGCTTACGCCGGACGCCCCTTCTTCCGTTCGGCCTGGCGCGCGCTGCGTCATCGCCGCACCAATATGGACGTGCCGATCAGCATCGGGGTCCTGCTCGTCAGCGTCATGAGCCTCTACGAGACGGCGACGCACGGCGCCCACGCCTACTTCGATGGCGCAGTAATGCTGCTCTTTTTCCTGCTCTGCGGCCGCTGGCTCGACAGCGTGATGCGCGACCGCGCGCGGGGCGGCGTCACCGCGCTGCTCCGCAACATGGGCACCGGTGCGATGGTCTTTGGCCACGAACGCTCGACGCGCTGGGTGGACGCGACGGCGCTTGAGCCGGATATGGTCATGCTCGTCGCTGCCGGTGAGCGGCTCGCGGCGGACGGCGTCATCGCGAGCGGATCGAGCAGCATCGATCTGTCGCTGCTGACCGGCGAAAGCGCGCCGCAGACGGTTCGCCCGGGCGACGTCGTTCATGCGGGCACCCTCAACCTCGATGCACCGCTGAAGGTTCGCGTCACCGCTGCGGGCAGCGATACTGCGATCGCCGATATCGCCAGGCTGATGGGCGAGGCCGCGCAGGGTAAGTCGCGCTATGTCCGGATCGCCGATCGCGCGGCCCGCCTCTATGCACCGGCCGTCCATTGCCTTGCGCTGCTTGCCTTCGCAGGCTGGATGATCGCGGGCGCCGGCTGGCATCACAGCCTGCTCATCGCTGCAGCGGTGCTTATCATCACTTGCCCGTGCGCACTCGGCCTTGCTGTGCCCGCCGCGCAAATCGTCGCCGCGGGGGCCCTGATGCGCAAGGGGGTGCTGATCAAGGATGGCTCGGCGCTGGAGCGCCTGTCCGAAGTCGACCTCGCGCTTGTCGACAAGACCGGGACGCTCACGCTTGGCCGCCCCGAGGCGCTCGAACTCGGGCTGCTCGATATCGGCGTCAAATCGTTGGTCCTCGCGCTGGCTCAGTCGAGCCGTCATCCGCTCAGCGAAGCGCTGACCCGCGGGCTGCAAGCCTATGACGTTCGTCCCGCCGAGGTCGCTTCGATCCGAGAAACCGCGGGGTTCGGGGTGGAAGCTCGCTGGGCCGACCGCACCGTGACGCTCAGTCGGCCGCTCGGCACCGGGCTGGGCGATGCGCTCGCGACCCAGTTCGCCGTCGACGGGCGTCCGGTGGCGACGATCCGCTTCGCCGACCAGCTGCGTCCCGACGCGCGCGACGCGGTCGATGCGCTGCGCGAAGCCGGGATCGCGGCCATGATCCTGTCGGGCGATCGTGCCGAAGCCGTCGCCCCTGTGGCGCGCGAGCTCGGCCTCACCGCGCAGACCGGTATGAGCCCTCAAGACAAGCTCGCCGCGATCGCACGGCAGACGGCGCTCGGGCACAAGGTGTTGATGCTGGGCGACGGCCTCAATGACGGTCCGGCGCTTGCCGCAGGTTATGCCTCGATGGCGCCGGGCTCCGCGAGCGACGGCGGCAAAAATGCCGCCGACTGCATATTTATGGGCGACCGATTGATGCCCGTGGTCGAGACGGTGCGCATGGCGCGGCGAACCCAGGCGATCGTTCGGCAGAATTTTATGCTCGCGATCGTCTACAACGTCGTCGCCGTGCCGCTTGCGTTCGCCGGACTCGTCACCCCGTTGATCGCCGCGGTCGCCATGTCGGGATCGTCGCTTCTCGTCGTCGGCAATGCCCTGCGCCTCAAAGGCGCGATCCGGTGAACGGCCTCATATTGCTCATTCCGATCGCGCTCGGACTCGGCCTGCTCGGGCTCGCCGCATTCTTCTGGTCATTGCGCCAGGGGCAGTTCGAGGATCTCGACGGCGCGGCGCTGCGGATCTTCGTCGAGGATGAAGAGGATCGAACCGCATGATCGCGCGCCGGATGGGGGCCGTCGTGGCGGCGGCGGGCCTCGCCGCCGCACCGCTCGCGACCGACGCGCGCGTCATACGCGTCAGGGCGTGCGGCGGCGCCGCGCAGCATCTTGTCCTGCCTGCCGATCCCGCCCAGCCGCGCGATGCCGGCAGTTGCGTCAAGGCGTGTCACGCCATGACCGACCGCCGGGACCGGCTGTCGGGCAAGCGAGGATGCTGTTGACGCGGCGGGTTTTGATCCCGGTCAATGTCGCCGCTGCGGGCGCCGCGTAAAACCGCCGCATGTGGTCTTATCATCCCGATCTTCTCGCCCGGCCCGTGCCGCGATACACCAGCTATCCAACGGCAATGGAATTTGCCGACGACGTCGGCGCCGACGCCTATGCACAGGCACTCGACGCAGTCGAAGCCGCGACGCCGATTTCGCTTTATGTCCATATCCCCTTTTGCGAGCAGATCTGCTGGTATTGCGGCTGCAACACCGGCGCGGCGGGACGCAAGCATCGGCTCGCCGACTATCTCGCGGCGCTCCAGTCGGAGATCACACTTGTCGCCAAGCGGCTCGGGGGCCGCGGACGCGTCCAGCGCATTGCATTCGGCGGCGGTAGCCCTAACGCGATCGCCCCGGTCGAGCTGGTGCGCCTGCTCGACCTGTTGCTTACCCTTTTCGATGCGCACCGGCCCGAGATATCGATCGAGCTCGATCCGCGCGGTTTCTCCGCGGAATGGGCGCTTGTGCTGGCTGCCGCTCGCGTGACCCGCGTGAGCCTCGGCGTGCAGACTTTTGCGCCGCATATCCAGCAGGCAATCGGACGCATCCAGCCGCTCTCCCACATCGAACGCGTCGTGGCCGGGCTTCGGCTGCGCGATATCGACGCCATCAATTTCGATCTGATGTACGGCCTGCCGGGTCAGACTCTCGCCGATCTCGATGAGACGCTCGAGGAAACGATCCGTCTCGCGCCGAGCCGGATATCGCTTTTTGGCTATGCGCATCTCCCGAACATGATTCCGCGCCAGCGCCAGATCGAGGCCAGCAATCTGCCCGACCATGAATTGCGCTTCGAGCAGGCTCGGCGCGGTTATGAGCGCCTCACCGATGCGGGCTATGTTCCCGTCGGATTCGATCATTTCGCGCTGCCTTCCGATCCGCTTGCCGACGCCGCGCGCGACGGGCGGGTGAGCCGCAATTTTCAGGGCTTTACCGAGGACGACAGCCCGGTTCTGATCGGCATCGGTGCCAGTGCGATCAGCCGGTTTCCCGATCTCATCGTCCAGAATGAAAAACGCGCGGGCGTTTATCGTGACCTCATTGCGGCCGATCAGTTGACCGCTGTTCGCGGCGTTGTGATCGACGCCGATGACCGCGAGCGCGGACGGCTCATCAAGGAGTTGCTGTGCCACGGGACCGCTTGCCTCGACGCGCGCTGGCTAAAGTCTGCGCGGGCCGCGCTTGCGCCCTTCGAGCGCCTGAATATCCTTCGCTGGGAGGGTGAAAGGCTCGTCGTCGAGGACCATGGCCTGCCCTACGCCCGACTGGTCGCCGCGCAATTCGACCGTCATCGCGGCGCGATCACTCGTGAGGACCTCGAGCCTATGTTTCCCAATTGCGCAGATAGGACAGCAAGCAGGACATGATATAAATCCTCCGCTAACTGCAGAAATCTGCAGCTCACCTGTACGTGTTATCCCTAATGGGAAGCGTGTCCGCCCTGACAGATAGAAGCCTCATATCCCGGCTATTTCAACCTTTAGGGGCAGGCTCATGCGCTACGACCAGATTTTCAGCGACGCGATCGCGCGCCTGCACGACGAGGGACGATATCGGGTGTTCGTCGATATCCTGCGGGACCGCGGCGCCTACCCCGGCGCGCGCTGCTTTGATGCCGATGGGGAAGCGAGGCCGATCACCGTCTGGTGTTCGAACGACTATCTCGGCATGGGGCACCACCCGGCGGTCCTCGATGCAATCGAAGCCGCAATCGCTGATGTCGGTGCGGGCTCGGGCTGCACACGGAATATCAGCGGCAACACCCATTATCATATCGAACTCGAGCGCGAGCTTGCCGATCTCCATGGCAAGGAGAGTGCGCTCCTCTTTACGTCGGGCTATGTGTCGAACGACGCCACGCTCGCGACGCTGGGCAAGCTCCTGCCCAGCTGCGTGATATTTTCGGACGAGCTAAATCACGCGAGCATGATTGCTGGCATTCGCAATGCGGGATGCGAGCGGAAAATCTTTCGCCACAATGATCTGGCTCATCTCGAGGCACTGCTTGCCGAAACCGACCCCGCGCGGGCAAAGCTCATCGCCTTCGCGATTGTCTATTCGATGGACGGCGACGTCGCGCCGATCGCCGCGATCTGCGATTTGGCCGATCGCTATCAGGCCCTCACCTATCTCGATGAAGTCCACGCTGTCGGTATGTACGGCTCGCGCGGAGGCGGTATATCGGAGTGCGATGAACTGGCGCACCGCGTCGGCGTGATCGAGGGCACGCTCGCCGAGGCCTTCGGCATCATGGGCGGTTATATCGCCGCGAGCCGCGCAGTCATTGACTGCATTCGCAGCTATGCACCAGGCTTCATCTTCACGACCTCGCTGTCGCCAATTCTCGCCGCCGGCGCGCTCGCCAGTGTTCGCCACCTCTGAAAGTGTCAACATCTGAACGCGAAGGACAGCAGGCCGCTGCTCAGCGGCTTATGCTCCCGAAAGCCTCCCGACCGCAAACGGCCAATAGCTAGCGATCGATAGTCTGCAGAGGTCGGTCTATTGTAACGTGGGTTTGGGAGAGTGGCCGTTGATATGATTGGTCTTCTCGGGAATGTGGCGCGCGGGATCAGGATGAGGCGGCACTTCTTCTGAAGGTTGCACGGGGATTTTTCTGGCTCGATCCTTCTTCTCGCCGGCAGCTATCATCTCTCGCATATAAAACTCCCATGCGCTTCATTGGCGGCGATCAGGCTGCAACCGATCCTTCCGCAACACTGTAGCTAAGGAAATTGGGTGCAAGGCCGCGACCTTCGCGGAAACGGTTGATGCGCTTCGCATAGTGGCGCGCGAGGTCGAAATTGGTGGTGGCGAGTCCAGTCTGGCGTGCGCGGCCGGCTTCCATCAGCGCAATCTGATGGTGGTAGAAAAGCTGGTTCATATCCATGGCTTTGTCCTTAATCGGTCCGGGAATGGATGGCCCTGCTCAGGCGAGGCATTGGGTTCGCAGAGCCTCGGCAATCCGGTCCTTTTCGGCGCGTGCTGCCTCGGACTTCTGTTGCCTGCTCGCCATGGCATGCCAGGCGGCGGCCGAACGAAGGTTGCGGTCCCGCACCTCCATCAGATCGGACGCGGCGGCATCGGCTTCGCAGCGTTCGGCCTGCTCACGATAATGTTCACTCGTCGATGTTGCGGCCATGCTGCTATCCTTTCGATCAATCGATCATGTGAGCGATGAGGCGTTTGAGTTCCCGCCGCGAGAGGGTCGGGGAGGGCAGCGCTCGTTGGCGCGGCTGCATCGGCTTTCCTGCTAGCGGAAGGGCGGAAAGGCTCGGGGAAATACTGCTATTCTGAAACATATTGGTCTTCTTGGGTTAGATGTCAGCGCCGCTTGCTCGCGGCGCCCGGACTGCCCGGACCGCGATCGCGATAAACGATGCGGCCCTTGGTCAGATCATAGGGTGTCATTTCGACGCGCACGGCGTCGCCGACAACGGATCGGATGCGGAAACGCCGCATCCGGCCGGCTGTGTAGGCAATGAGCCGATGGCCGTTTTCGAGTTCGACGCGGAATCGCCCGTCGGGCAGAATCTCGTCGATCATGCCCTCGAAGGTGAGAACCTCTTCCTTGGCCATCTAAAGCGTCAGGCCGCTTCGAGATTGACGGCCGAAACCTTGCCATCGCGACCGGTCTCGAGCTCGTAACTTACGCGCTGATCTTTATTGAGAGTCGCCATGCCGGCGCGCTCGACCGCGGAGATGTGAACGAAGCTGTCGCCCGAACCATCCGCGTTCGCGATAAAGCCATAGCCTTTATCGGAATTGAAGAATTTGACGTTGCCGATCGGCATGATTGTTTCCTTTCACGAAAACAGGGTATCCGCCGGCAAAAGCACCGACAGAGCTGGAAGCGTGAGAAGGGAAGAAATAGACCCGGTAAAGGGCATCAAAATTCCGTCGCAGGCGACGTTAGCCAGATGCGTATGGATCGAGATTATATAAAAGTCAAGAAATTCCTTGATTTCATGCGTCGCCGACGAGTTTTGTTCTAGAAGGCGCTCGCAAATTTATTCACCGGTTTGCTGAAATTTTCCGAAGGAAATATGCCGCGTTATCGAAGATTATTCCCGCCTTTTTTTGCATAGGCTTGTTCAGGTCCGGCGGGCGATAGAGGAGATGGCGCATCACTTCGTCGTCTATCACAGGGACGTGGAGCCCGAGGTCTATTTCCGCCGCGCGCGGCCGAAACCGTGCGGGCGTCAGATGAAGATCTCGGTTTCCTGAAAGGAAGAGGTCTCATGGGTCGCATGGCGCAGATAATGTTGCGGGCCGGGTGATGATTGTACCACTGCGCCAAAAAAATGCCTTGGAGCGAATTGGACGTCGACCGCAGGCTGGTTCAAATAGGACCCGTTCGGCATGTAATCGGCCGCTTTATCGCGGGTTGTTCAGCCGGCGTTCGGCTGCGCGCCGCTACGTCCGGTCCATGATTGAAGGAGACGGGTCATGAAAAAATATATCGCCGCTGCGGTCCTCGCTGCGCTCGCCGTTCCCGCCGGCCCGGCGCTGGCGGATCCGCCGCCCTGGGCGCCGGCACACGGCAAGCGCGCCAAGGATCGTGGTCTTTATGACGGATATGGGCGCTATTACGAGCCTCGCCGCATTTCGCACAACGACCGTATTTGGCGGAGCAAGGATGGCCGCTACCACTGCCGCCGCGAGAATGGCACGACCGGATTGATCATTGGCGCCGCCGTCGGTGCGCTCGTCGGGCGCGAACTCGATGGCGGGCGTGACCGCACGGTCGGCACGATCATCGGCGCGGCCGGCGGCGGGCTGCTCGGCCGGGCTATCGATCGCGGTGAACTGAAATGCCGCTGATGTGAAAGGACGGCGCGAGAGGGACCAGTCTGCTCGCGCCGTCCCCTGGACACCGCACGCAGTGGGGGTGCGGGCGGTGACGAAAAATCTATTCGACAGTCTGCTCGCGCAGGCGGCGTGCCTTCGTCACGCCCAGCCCGGCTATGCCCGCCCGGTCGATGGTGCGGCGCCACGATTCCAGCTCTTCCCCGCTGAGGCGGTATCTTGCGCAGGCGTCGGCCAGCCCGATTAGCCCGCCATCGATCGCGGCAAGCAACTCCCCCTTGCGGCGCGCGACCCAATAGCCTGCCGTCGATGAAGGCAGATCGTCGATTGTCAGCGGCCCGACCGGCCCGGCGACCGCTGTCGGCCTCGTCATAAATTCGAGCACTGCGAACGCTCCATTCGCTCGGCTGCTGCCGTATGAGTGCCCCCCGCGGCAAAAATGCGGTTTCGAGGTTAACAAAAGGTTGCGGATGGGCATGGGATGCGCCCAACCGTTCGTCGCTCATGGGAGGCGACGAGCCAAATTGTGTGTCGAATGGAGCGCTGTGATCCTCTCAACGATCGCCGCTATTGCCAGCCTGGGCGGAATGCTGCAGCCTCAATTCTATAACGGGGGGAAACAGATGCGAACTGCGAATATGATGGTGGCGTTGGCGCTGATGGCAGTACCGGCGCAGGCTCAGACGGTGCCTGACTTGCCGGCAAATCCGGTCAAGGCGATCGATGGCGAATGGTACGGTGTTGACCACAAGATCAAGCTGTCCGTGGCGAATGGCGTTGTGACTATCGTGGAGAATGACACCGCTGATCCCTACCTCAAGAAGATCGCGGCACCTTCTGGAACCGTCATCGCTCGCATCACGGGCGTGGAATCGACCGGACCCAAGTCGGCACGGTTTGTCGGCCAATGCCTCGAATTAATCGACACCTCGCGGTCGGACACCATAGCTTGTCCTACGCATGCTTTCGTGCAGTCGGCAGCCTACGGCGGCAAGCCTGGATTGACGATCAATTTCTGGACCGCCGCTTTCCTTCGCAAGGACAATATTCCCGAATATCAATGGCAATATCGCAAGTGAGCGATGAAGGAAACGAAGGCTAGTCGCTGCGCCGCAAAACGATATCGCTCACCTCAAATCCGGCCTGATTTTTTGCACGGGAGTTCTCGCCGCAAAACAGGCGAACCAGCTTATTCTAATGGAAGGTTTCCGATTTTTTTGTTCCGCCGGCGGGGATGCGAGAAGCGGGCGCGGGTGAGGGAACTAGGGCAGTAAAATGATGGGGGATCGGTGATGAGAATGGATGCGCCGCAGCCGGGCGGGACAAAGGCTCACCTTGTGAGGCATCAGACGAAGCGAGGCGCGACCCATTGCCGGCATGTCATCGCCGTGTTCCTCCTCGCGGTCATCGGCCCTTCCGTGGCAGTCGGTGCTTCCGTGCCTCCAGCCGTTGACGGCAGCCAGGCCGACAGGGATGCTGCTGCCGCTCGGATCGCAGCGCAAGCCATCGACGCGGGTCACCCCGCCGAAGCAGCGGGCATCCTCGAAACGCTGGTCGCACCGCGTCACCATATGCTTTCGATCCTCCCCGCGTGGCATCGCGATCTGGCACGCGCTTACGTCGCGCTCGGCTTGCCCGATGGTGCCGAGGGGCAGTATCGGCTCGCATTGGCAGGGGCTTCCGATGACGAAGCTAGGGCGCTCGGCGAAGAGCTTGAAGCGCTTTTTGCGAAAAAAGGGGTTGCCGTTGCCGTGCCGGATACGCTGGGGCCCAACGGCGCGAAATATTTCGATCTTCACTGGGTCGATCGCGACCACGGTTCGATCGATTTTGCCACAGCCTTTGCATTGCCACAGGATGATGCCGACGGCGTGGCGTTCACGACGGCCGTCTACCGCGCCGATTGCGTCGCTTTAAAAACGCAGCTGCTCGGGGGCGCGGCCTTCTCGCTCTCGGGCCAGAAATTAAGGTCCTTCGGCGAGGGCGAGGGCGAGGCGGCGAGGCCGGCCAATGATCTTGCCGACCATAGTCTTAGAATGATCTGCAGGCGCGATCCGGAACTCAAGGTGAAGCAGCTGGCCTCGGTCGACGGCGGCACGCTGACCGCGCGCTACCGTGCGCAGCGCGTGAAGCGGACGGTGCCGCCGGCGCACTCAACGCAGGCGCGCGGCGCGTACGACGCTGCGTGCCGCGCGCATGTCGAAATGTTCGTCGGGCAACTTGCCGCCGAGGGCCAGGTGTCCGGGCCGAGCTGGCAGGTTCGTGACTGGTGGGACGTCCGTACGGAGGAACTCGCTGGCGACCGTCTCGTCGGAGCAAAGGCGGCAGTCGCGGCACTGGCAAACGCTGATCCGGGCACCGCACGCGCGTTCCAGCAGGCCTGCGTGCAGGAAGCCCTGGCGAGGGGAGCTGTGCCCGGGCTCTAGCCGGCTGTGGTGTGGGGGCTTGCAGCCTTCGCTATTCCGCCGATCCGTGGGCGATCCTAAGCGTCATGGGATCAAAACAGAGGACGGAGCGGTGCTGCTCCGTAAGCGCACCAGCGAGCGATCACTTCCGATCAACGAAACGTGGGGACGCTTCGTTGAACCCGCAATAGCCGCCCGTGGGTTATCCGCAATTTGATCTCGACGTCCGGGAGCACCATCCGGAGACCGCATTGCTATTTCCCGGTTGCTCTGCGGTAGAGGTAGCTGTCGGGCGTCTGCGTCGGGTAGCCGGCTGCCTTCCAACCTCCGAGACCTTCGCGCAGCCAATATATCTTCTTTGCCCCGGCTTGCGAGAGGCGCAGCACGGCATTGTAGGAGAGGAAGCATTTGACGCTATGGCAGTAGACAAGGATTGGCCGATCGTCGGCGATCTTGGCCATTTCCCTGCTGACCGTCTGATATTGGTCCTCGAAGGTGCCGCTGTATCCGACGAACGGAAATTTGATCGCGCCCGGCAGCCCCACGTCATCGGTGATTGAGCCGATGATGAATATATCGTCGCCGTAAGCGGTCATCAGGCACGCGGCCTGCCGTGCCGACACACGGGTGCCGCCGGGCACCGTCCCTGGCGTAAGCGCCGATAGGGCCTTGCTCAGCCCTCCCGCATAATCGGCGACCTCGCCGGGCGCGTCTCCCGCTTCTTCCTTGAGACACGCGCGTTCCTGCGCGTCGAGGGACGGCACCGGGCGATCGAGTTCGAAAGCATGACGCGCGCCGAGTTCGCGAAACCGGTGGTACATATCCAGAAGCTGCTTGCCGAGCGCGACGCGCTGGTGCGGCGCTGCATATTCCTCGGGCTGGCGCATCCATGTGTCGGACTTGTCCCACACCTCGTCGAGCAACGTGCGGCCGTTCCCCTTGTCACGAAAGTTGATGTCGGCGCCTTCTTCCACCATCAACGTGACGAGTTCGGGAGCCCAGCTGTCGGCGGCGCGCCAAAATACAGTGCCCTGCCAGGCGAGGCTGGAGCCGTCGCAGTAGGGCAGGGGACGCGAGCCTTTGACCGGTTCCGCGTGTTTGAAGATCGCGGCGACCTTTCGTTTGCGGACGTCGGGCGCCTCCGAACTGCTCGTTCCGGCCGCCGTGTAGAGGGTGTCGAGCAATATATCGTCTTTGCTCTTGCCGCCTTCCGTGGCGAGCCCCCGTTGCGCCGCCTGACAAAGGCGCATCTTTGCGAGGCGACCGGCTGCGCTGTCCGATGCGGGCTGTGCCTCTGCCGTTGCCGCGGTCGCGGCGCCGACCAGCGCGGCGCTTGCGGCGAGTATCTTGAGTAGCCGCGTCATAGACCGCACTCACCGTCGCGGCATTCGCGCGGAAACACCGCGCATTTTTTAGCCCGGTCGCGTGCGATCATCGCCATGAGCCTGTCCTGCATATCCTTGATGTCGCGCGCGAGCTCGGGATAGAAGGCTGTGAGCTTTACTCTCGGCGCCTTGGCGTCGCTTGCCGGAGCGAGCGGCGAAATTGCAGCTTCGAAACCGCCCGTGCCGTCCCACGCGGCGAGCGCCTTCTCAAGATCGGGAAGGTCGATGTGCGTTGGAATGCCGCGCGTGACGACGGGCTTTGCCGTCCGGAATTCATAGCCGCCAAGCTTGACCGTCGCGACGCGGAAGGGTGGGCCGAGCGGGTAGTCCTTCGCTTCGAGCTGGGGCAGGACGAGCGTCGCAGTCCACACGATCGGGTCGTCATATTTCTTGAGCCCGTGGACCTGCAGGAATGCCTCGCGCGGAAACTCGGGGCGGTAGGTCGTGGGATTGGTACCGAGCGTCAGATTGTCGAAACGCGTGCCTGCCGCCGGCACGGGAATGCGCGCGAAGACCGCATAGCCGTCGTCGCCGCTGTAGCCGTCGGCGAAACCACCGGCACTGCGCGTCCGCGTGCGCCACATGCACGACGGCAGCTCCATATCTTCGTTGAACTCGCTTCCGACTCCCTTGGCGAAATCGCGAGCAACCTGCTCGTCGCCTGGCGCAAAGCTCGGCCTTTTGAACTCGCTGTTATTAACGAAGCCGGACTCGACGCTCTGTGCGCCGGCGCCGGCCGATCCCGCGATGAAGGCCCCAGCAACAACTGCTCCCTTCAATGCCGCGCGCATCCCGATCGACATATCTACCCCCCATGCCCTGAGCCATCGCAATGCAGGATGTTCATTGTTCGATCAAGAGGTTGGCAAAATGGGTCGCGCCGCATTCTTACGGCTTCTGAAGTTCGCCGAGCGGATTTTGTTTTGGAGCGTTGAAATTGTGCGGAAGAGGGGCGGGCCTAGCAATCAAATGTCCGGCCGCGACTTCAATGTAGCCGATGCGAAAGCGGCCGGTCCGCGTAGAGCTACGAACCCCGACACACGAGGGCCGCGTGACGGGGTCGCTTCTCGGGTCGCGGGGAGCCAGCCGGAAATAGCCTGCAGGCCGTCAAGAAATCAAGAACCCCGACGCACTGTGGGGGTACGGCGGGGCCGGGTTGCCCTCGAATTGCCGAGGGCCGGTAAAATTTATCGGACGGTGGTGAACGAGAGGTTACGGCAAAAAGGCCGCGCTGGTGGAGCGCGGCCTTCCCGTTCTCTCGGTATGGCTACGCGAGAGAAAATCCCATCAGCTCTCGCAAGGGTCGCGATAGAGAGCGTCCGTGTTGCAAGGGTAAGCCGATACCCAGCGAAAGCAATACGCGCATAGGGATTGAAAAACCCCGCCAGCGGATGCCAGCGGGGTCAGTGTGGTTGCCTGCGCCCATCAGGTACTAGGAGGGTCAGGGCGCCGTCTTCTAACGCTCGACGGAGCGCAGGGTTGCGGGCATGAGGGCGGGCAGCAGTGTTGGTTCAATAGAGATAACCGAGGTGAGCGACGTCAGCCAACGACCGTTCGGGAAACGAACAATTCAACAGCGAATGACCGACGCGGGGGCATGAGCAGACGTCCCAAACCAGTCGCTCCAAGTGATGTGCAAGCATAATGTCGCAAAGGGCTGCTTTCTCAGATTCTCACCCGAAACCGGCCTGACTGCAAACGGCCAGGTCCAGCGTTGGCGCTGGCTCGCGGCGCACGGGTGTCCGCTTCTCTCGTCTCCCACCAAAACGGGACCATCCTTAAACGGCCAAAGTTAGCCTCTTAGCCGCAGAAAACTTGGGACGAGGCGCCGTGAGACCAGAAATCAATGTGCCCGAGTCTCGTTACGTGCCAGCCCATTGAGCCGGCTTCGCGGCCATGTGCTTATCGCGACATGAAAAGCATATCTCAATTCTTCGCCCAGGCCGGAAAGCGCGTTGTTCGCGATCCTGCCATTGATCATCATCTGGCCTCGATTCACACGGCCGCCGAAAAGCTTGATGCTGCGCTTGGACGGCGCTGCAGCATGGCCGAATTGCTGCCACTCGTGTCCGAGGTCTTCCGATGCCAAACACGTCTGTTCGGCGCTCTTGCAGGAGAGAGCGATCCGGACGTTGTCGATTGAGAATACGTAAGCGTTCCGAAACCCTTCCCAGCCCTCGCAGCAAACATTGTCCCGGGACGGACGATTGAAATCGCAAATCTTTCCAGCGGCCAGGCACGGGCGCGCATCGCACACCGCCCTGTGCTACTCTCACAAGTAGTTTGGTCGATGGGCGTCAGCCAGACGCAATAAAAAGGGCCCGCCGAAGCGGGCCCAGTTGCCATGGGTGCCATGGCGGAGGATGTCTTAACTCTCGGTGCCGGGTTTGCCCGTTTTCGGCGGCTTGCCATCTTCGATCCTGCCTTCGTTCCGAAGGTCGCGACCTTCCTGCGCCTTGCGCTTGGATTCGGGGCTGTCGCCGTTCTCGAAGGCTTCTTCCTTCACATGGCCAGCCGCTTCCTTGATGTTGCCCTTGACGCTCATTCGAACCTCCTTTTGAAGATGGAGGAGAAACCGCTCATCTGCTTCAAAGTTGCGTTTTGAGCGCGGAATATATCTTCGCAGGCTCATGCAACCCTTGCTTTTTTTCGGGTTTCTCATCTGCATGGGGGCGTTGAGACTCTCGGTTTTCAGCCCCCTATGTGCATGGCTTTCGTGCCGCCGCGGGTGCCTTTCACCTGGTCCCACAAGTGATGCCCGCGGCGCACGAATCGTCTCTGCCAGATCTCAGAAATTCCGGTTGAAGCCGAACAGGTCGCCGTCGCTGTCCCCCTTTCCGCACAGCGTGCTGCGCAAGATTTGCGCTGCCATCATCGAGAAGGTGATCCCGTTGCCGCCGTAGCCCATCGCGGCGTAGCAGTTCGGCATACGGGGCACGCGGCCGATTGTCGGGATGCCGAGTGGGTTGTTCCCGAAACTGCCCGCCCATGCGAAGGCCGGCGTTGGCTCGATGCTGGGTAGCAACGCGCCGAGCTTCCGAGTAAGAATAGCGGTCTTTTTCGCGATCTTGGCGTCGCGTGCTTCGGCGCTCTCGAACTCTTCATCCTCTCCGCCGCAGATGACGGCGCCGCCCGGCGTGGTGCAGATATAGAGATAGGGATCGGACGCTTCCCAGATCATCGCGGCGTCGGGCCAGATGGCTTTGGGTTGCGGGCGCGTCGCAATAACCCAGGTCGACATGATGAAATTGCCCTTGCGCGGAATGCCCTTCAGCATCTCATAACCTGTCGCGAAGATCACGCTTGCGGCGCGAACCTCACCGCGTCCGGCAATCTCCAGGGTCACACCGTTCTCGCATGCGTCTATGCCCACGACCTCCGCCGGCGCGTAGACCCGCGCCCCGCGCGTCTCGGCCACCGCGAGATAGGCGGCGGCCATCCGGCGTGGGTCGGCGCTGTAATTGCCGAAGCCCATGAGACCGTGGCGACCCTTTATCCCGTAACGCCGCTCGGTCTCGGCAGGGCCGATCAGTTCGACCTCGAAGCCTGCGTCCCGGCGCGCGTCGGCCTCGTCCGCGAGGCCGGCAGGATCGAGTATTTTGCCGTCGAGGTAGAGCGAGGGGCGGGTTGCCGCCTCCACGTCGAGTCCAAGGCGATCGGTGCGGGCGCGAAGGGCGTCGACCGCCAGGCGTGAGCGGCGCCATATCCGCGTGGCGCGCGTCTTCCCGATCCGCTTTGTCATGTCGCAGAGCGGGATGTCGAGTTCATATTGGAGCAGCGCGGTAGAAGCGGCGGTCGAGCCGACCGCCGGGCCGCGACGATCGAGGACTACGACATCGAGCCCCGCTTCGCTCAGCATCTCGGCGATCAGCGCGCCCGAGATGCCGGCGCCGACGACCGCGACATCGCATTTGATCGAGCGGGAAAAGGGGCCCACGTCGAGGCGATTGCGCCCACGCTCCATCCAGATCGTGCGCCCTGTTCGAAGGTCGCGGCGCTGCGTGGCCGAACCGCCGAGCGTTACTCGCATCTCGCAGCTTAGCCCGGGTAGGGCGACTGCTTGAGCAAGCGTGCAAGATGTGCGGCGTTGCTCGCGACCATCTTCGCAGCTTGGTGATCATGGGTGGGCGATGCTCGAGATCCTTGAAGTCGACCGCGCCCATCGCCTCGCCGACCCAATAACAGCCTGCGACCGCCGGGATCGTCCAACCGGTGTCGTTCAGCGACTGGAAAAGCTGCGAACAGACATGGTGCGCGCCATCCTCATTGCCGACGATTGCGGCGACCGCGACCTTCGAATAACTTGGCATCCGGCCCGCCTCGTCGGTCTCTTCGAGAAAAGCGTCCATCCTTTCGAGCACGAGCTTTGCAACGCTCGATGGCTGCCCCATCCAGATGGGGGTGCCGAAGATGAGAATGTCGGAGGCGAGAATCTGTTCGCGGATGCGGGGCCAGTCGTCGCCGTCGCCTTCATCAGATGAGACACCCCATTTGACGTTGTGGGCGGCAATGCGAATGGGGGCGCGCACCTCGACATCTTGGTCTGCGAAATGTTCTGCAAGCACCGCGATCATTGCGTCAGTAGAGCTTTTTCGGCCCTTTGCCGAGAGCGAGCAGTTAATGGCAGTCGCGGTGAGAGAGGGCATGATATCTCCTTGCACCCCCCCGCGAAGATAATGAACGCCCGACGATCAGGTTCCGCTTCCTCGTTGAATATTGATTTCGGAAGCGACAATCTGCGTGCGTCCTGTGACGCGCCACGACGAGTTCCTCGCGGCCGTCGTGTGCGGTGCACTTCTCAGGATTGGAGCTGAAACCAGTCCTATCACCATTAGCCGTTTTGAGCTGCCCTAGGATAGAACTTGGCAGATTTAACCGAAAACTGGATCCGCCTCTATCCTAGAACGAGCGTAGCGCGGCAGGCGTATGACTTCTGTTTTATTTGACGCGTTGGAAGACGAGCGCATTTTCTGCAACCAGCAACCCGTGCCATAATACGTTCTGACCGATAAGGAAGTCGAAATAGCGCGCAGCTGGTTCGGCCCCAGTCTTGCGATCAACCTGACTGGATCGCGGTCGTCCAGCGTCCCGACGATAGGCGTCATGAGCCTGCTTATTATGCTGTTGAACTTCATGTCGGGGACACCTGAACCGATATGCCGTGATGCATGTGATCAAGATGGCCGAGCCGTTCGATCTCGCCAACTATCATGTTCTTTCGGGCAACATTGGAAGCGACGATGCCGAAGACGGTTGCATGCCCCTGTTCATCGCAGCCCAATTTTTTCAAAGGATCTTCGACGTCAGCTTGAGCGGATTGATGCTCTAAACCTGTCATTCCGCTTTCGGCCAGAAACTGAAGTAGCCGAAGTTAGTCGATCAAGGCTGCCAGTTCCTCAGGCGTTCCTTCAACGAATATGTCCCTTAGGAATGAAAGGAACGCCGATACACGAGCGCTCAGCAGGCGTCGAGATGGGTATAGCGTCCAGAGCGCGATATCCGGTCCAGCCACGTCGCCCCATTTTATAAGCCGACCGCCGGCAAGATCGTGGTGGACCAACGAGAGTGGCAGTCGCCCGATGCCGACGCCCAGCCGGACGGCGTCGCGAACCATGATCATCGACGACAGCGACAGGACGGGATTGATCGCGAGGGCGGACTGCCCGTCTGGCATGGCCATGGTCCAGATCGTGTCAGGGTCGGCCGATCCCCGGATGACCGCCGGGACGGCGGCATCGCTCGACCGGACGAGGTCCGGGTTTCCCACTACGACGAGCCGGTCGTGAAGGAACGCTCGCCCTACCAAGTTCTCGTCGGCCCGCGGATTGACCCGGATCACGAGATCATAGCCCTCCTCGATCATATCGACGGCGCGATCGTCGGTCGTGATCTCAAGCCTTACCTCGGGATATTCGAACGCGAACCGGGCCGCGATCTTTCCCATCGCGGTCTGGGATAACAGGAGCGGCGCGCTGATCCGCAATCGGCCGCGCGGCATGTCCCCGCCTGACGCGATCTCGGCGGTTACCTCATCGACTTCCCTGAGGAGGGCACCCGTCCGTGTGTGCAACGCTCGTCCTTCCTCGGTAAGTTTGAGATCGCGAGCCCCTCGTTCGAACAGCCGCAGCGAAAGGCTTGCCTCCAGCTCGGCCACCCGCCGTGACAAGGTGGCCTTCGGACGACCGGCGGCGCGGGCGGCGCGTCCGAAGCCACCGTGCTTTGCGACGAGATTAAAGTCGGCGAGGGCGAGAAGGTCCATATGTTCCACCTGTGAGACGATCAGTTCAGATATAGCATCTATTGGCGCGTATATGGATCATTAAATTCCGATTTGTCGATCCCGACAAATCAAGGAGACTTTACCATGACCATTCTAGTTACAGGCGCCACCGGCCGTGTTGGCCGCCATGTGGTCGCTCAGCTCGTCAAGCGCGGCGCAGACGTGCGCGTGCTCACCCGCGATGCCGCCAAAGCCAGCTTCCCGGCCGGCGTGGAGGTCGCCAAAGGCGACCTGCTCGACATCGACGCGCTCCGCGCTGCCTTTACCGGCATCCGCACGCTGTTCCTGCTTAACGCCGTCACGGGCGACGAGTTCACCCAGGCGCTAATTGCGCTGAACATCGCCCGCGAATCCGGCGTCCACCGCGTCGTTTATCTGTCGGTGTTTGCGGCCGACCGGGCCGTAAACGTGCCGCACTTCGCAGTGAAGTTTGGTGCTGAGCGGATGATCGAACAGATGGGCTTCAATGCCACGATCTTACGTCCGTCCTATTTCATCGACAATGAGCAGATGATCAAAGACGTTATCCTGGACCACGGCGTCTACCCCATGCCCATCGGCGACAAGGGTATCGCCATGGTCGACGCGCGTGACATCGCTGAGGTTGCCGCGATCGAACTGATCCGCCGCGACCAAGCGCAAGGCGACCTACCGGTTGAAACCATCAACCTGGTCGGCCCCGACACGCTCACTGGTTCGGACGTGGCCACGATCTGGTCCGATGTCCTCGGCCGCCCGATTAGCTATGGCGGTGACGATCCCAGTGGATTCGAGCTGACCATGGCTACGTTCATGCCGAAGTGGACGGCCTTTGAGATGCGTCTGATGGCCGAACGCTATGTCAGCGATGGGATGATCCCCGAGCAAGGCGACGTCGAGCGTCTGATCGCCATCCTCGGACGTCCGCTGCACTCCTATCGCGATTTTGCAACTGGCCTAGCTTCGTCGGTCAGCCGAGCAAGCATCTGAAAACGAAAACTACAAGCCTTGCACGCGGAGCTCGCCGGACGATGGCGGCTCCGCCTTTTTTGCGATCATCGGCCTTGGCTCCCAGTCTCGATTTCCCGCTTGCCGGTGGTCCGCTTTTGCCTGAGTTCATATCAAAGCCGACAGGCGGCCAAACCCGGCGGACGCGGAGCTTGGCTGGCGCGGCAGAACGCTGTAATCAATCGTCGGCGGGCCGTGCCGATTCAGCGCCTTGCGGCCATATTCTCGAACAACTCTAGGTAGTCGCGCTGGTGCTCAAGTCGCGCGGTAAACGCCAGAATGCGGTCTTGTACGGCTTCCGTAAAATGCCGCCCGGCCATACGTCTGAACTTTTGCTCGAAATCCTTATCGGACATGGGGTTTTCAAGTGAGCCAGGACCGCTGACGACTTCGCTCGAGATCGTCTGGCCCGAAGCAAGCGTGACCGTCACCCGGTTGGGCAGGTGTTGCGGGAACATCGCGGTAAGGGCCGGATCTTCGGAGACCTTCGTGATGGACATCAGCGCCGCGGCCGTGGAATCAGCGATCTTTGCGTCCGAATAGGTCTCGATGGTGACCTCGCCATCAATCAGCGCCCGGGCCACGTTGAACGGCAAGCTGTGGTCGGCTGTTTCGCGGGTCTTGGGGTGAAATTTCTGCGCGTCGGCGAGGACGCGGCAGTTGAATTCCGTCGTCTCGATATGAATCGCGGAAATCGCGCTGAGGTCCGGAATCCGAGACCGCAATTCGAGCGCCGCCCAAACGGCCGTGTGCAATTCGCCGTTCGTCGGGAAGCTTTTCGTCAGCGAGCGCAGAATCGCATACTCGCCATTTTGAGGATTACCGAACGCATTCGCGTCCAGTGTGAACGGTCCCGACACCTGCGAAAAGAAGCCCATGTTTCCTTCGAATATCGGCGATGGACCCGTCATTCCGTGCCGCGCGAGTTGAGCGGCAAAGATCGCGTTTCGCGCAGCATTCGCGGCCGAGCAGCCCTTCCAGTCCGACAGCTCGCCAGAGCGAACCTGCCGCATCGCGATATGGCCGTTAAGGGCGATATTAATCGCCTGCGTGGTCCGGGCAACATCGAGTTTCAGCAGGCGCGACGCCGCTGCAGCGACCGCTACGGTGACATAGTTGACCTGATCCCAGCCCCGCTGGTTGAGGTTCGCTGCATCCTGAAGACGCATCTGGATCTCATAGGCAACGACGATCGCCGCCATGAGGTCGCGTCCGGGTGCATTTTCCGCCTCCGCCAGAGCGAGGCAAGCAAAGATGTTGTCGCTAGGATGGCCGGGTTCGCGGCCCATATAACCGTCATTATAATCAAGGAACCGCACCATTGTTCCGTTCGCAAAAGCGGCGAGATCGGGGGTCGTGCGCAAGTCCGTTCCAATGACGCTGGAGGAGGCCACCGGGACGCATCTCGCCAAAGCGATGGCCGCCTCCACGGGGGCAGCATCATAAGCGCCCAGAACGCAGGCGAGGCTATCGACAAAGCGGCGGCGAATGCATGCCAAGACGGGCTCGGGCAGGGCGGCCGCGTCGAGGCTGAGCGCGTAAGTCGCCAGTTTCGTGGCAAGAGGTTCACTCATCGTCTTATCTCTCAGGACAGGCTGGCCAGGCGTTGATCATAAGGGAGGCGTCGGCAGATCATTGCGATCGCAGACGGCCCGAAAAGGCGCGGCGACCGCGCGAAGCGGTCATCGGCAACGTCCTCGACCCTCATGACAACGCATCGAGGATGGCGTCGGTGCACGCACCGGTGGTGGCTGCGCCGCCGAGGTCGCGCGTACGATATTGCGGCTGAGCGAGTACCTCCTCGATCGCACGCAGCACCGCCGCGGCGGCTTCGCGCTCGCCGAGATGATCGAGCATCAGCGATGCCGACCAGATCTGACCGACCGGATTGGCGATCCCCTGGCCTGCGATGTCGGGCGCCGAGCCGTGGACCGGCTCGAACAGCGAGGGAAAGCGCCGTTCCGGATTGATGTTTCCCGCCGGCGCGATCCCGATCGTTCCGGTGCAGGCGGGGCCGAGGTCGGAGAGGATGTCGCCGAACAGATTGGATGCGACCACGACGTCGAACCAGTCGGGGTGCTGGACGAAATGCGCGGTCAGAATGTCGATATGATATTTGTCCCAGCGTACGCCGGGATACTGCTCCGCCATCGCTTCGACCCGTTCGTCCCAATAGGGCATCGTGATTGAAATGCCGTTTGACTTGGTCGCCGAAGTCAGATGCTTCTTGTCCCGCCGCTGCGCGAGGTCGAAGGCATATTTCAGGATACGGTCCGTGCCGACCCGCGTCATGACCGTTTCCTGCATGACGACTTCGCGGTCGGTGTCCGGGAAGATCTTGCCGCCGATCGAAGAATATTCGCCTTCGGTGTTTTCACGAACGACGTAGAAGTCGATGTCACCCGGCTGGCGGCCGGCGAGCGGGCTGGGGACGCCGGGCATCAGTTTGACCGGTCGAAGGTTGACATATTGGTCGAACTCGCGGCGGAACTGAATCAGCGAACCCCAGAGCGACACATGATCGGGCACCGTTTCGGGCCAGCCGACGGCGCCGAAGAAGATCGCATCATGCGCGCCGATCTGCTGCTTCCAGTCCTCCGGCATCATCGTGCCGTGCTGAAGATAATAATCGCATGAAGCGAAGTCGAAATGATCGAAAGCAAAGGCGCAGCCGAATTTCCGTTCGACGGCCTCCAGGATTCGAAGCCCCTCGGGAACGACTTCCTTGCCGATCCCGTCGCCGGCAATCACGGCGATGCGATGAATAGCCTTGTTCGTCACGGGAACCTCTCTCAGATGGGATCGATCAGGATGGCGCGGAAATCATTGACGTTGGTCAGGGTAGGGCCGGTGACGAGCAAGGCATCGATCCCGGCGAAGAAGCCGTAGGCGTCATTGGCGGCGAGCGCTGAAGTCGCATCGACGCCGCATTTCGCGGCGGCTGTGAGCGTATCGGGGCCGATGATCGCCCCCGCATTGTCCTCGCTGCCGTCGAGCCCGTCGGTGTCTGCGGCGAGCCCGCTTATCCCGGCCGCGCCCCCAAGATCGAGCGCGAGCGCGAGCAGATATTCAGCATTGCGCCCGCCGCGTCCGCCGCCGCGCACGGTGACACTGGTTTCTCCGCCCGACAGGAGGACGCAGGGCGCCGCAGCGATACCGTCCCCGGCGCGGATGGCTTTCGCGATTGCGGCGTGATTGCGGGCAACGTCGCGTGCTTCGCCCTCGATTGCGTCGCCGAGAATGACGGGATGATAGCCGTGGTTGCGCGCCTCGTCGGCCGCCGCCTCGAGAGCGCCGCGCGCGGTCGCGATCACGAAATGCTGCGCGGCGGGCAGTGATTTCGGCGTTTCGCTTTCCGGATTCTCGAGCCATTCGCGAACCGCCGGTGCGTCGATCCGGTAGCGATCGAGGATCGCGAGCGCGTCATCACGGCTGCTCGCGTCGGCGAACGTCGGTCCCGACGCGACCTGTGCGGGATCGTCGCCCGGGATGTCCGAAATGATGTAGGTGACGACGCGTGCCGGTGCGGCAGCAAGCGCAAGGCGTCCGCCCTTCACCGCCGATATATGCTTGCGGACGACATTGATCGCGCCGATCGGCGCACCCGAGCGGAGGAGCGCGCGGGTTACCGCCTGCTCGTCCTCCAGGGTTAGCGGCCCCGCCGGGGCTGCGAGGAGCGCCGATCCGCCTCCCGAGACGAGGCAGACGACAAGATCGTCGGGTCCCAGTGTCTCTGCCGCGGCGAGCATGCGCGCCGTCGCGGCGCGACCCGCATCGTCGGGCACGGGATGCGCGGCCTCGACGACCTCGATCCGCTCGCACGGGGCGCCGTGCCCGTATCGCGTTACCACCATGCCCGAGAGGGGCGCTTTCCATGCCTGCTCGAAGGCGCGTGCCATCGAGCCGGCGGCCTTTCCCGCACCGAGCACGAGCGTCCGGCCCGCGGGCGGGTCGGGCAGGCGGCGGCCATCGAATGTGCCCGCTGGCATGGCGCGCGCCACAGCGGTATCGAACAAGTGGATCAGCAGTTCGCGCGCGTTCATTGCAGGATCAGAGCCTGCGCCGGCCATCGGCGACCACGCATCGCGGCGGCGGGTCTTTGCCCGTGAGGACCGAGACGACGCATTGTGCCGCGACCAGATTGGTCCGCTCGAGCCCCTCGCGGGTCGAGGCAGCGGCGTGCGGCGTGGCGATGACATTGGGAAGTTCGATGAGGCGCTGGCTGATCGCGCGATATTCGGGATCGGCTTCACTGACGAAAGTGTCGAGCCCCGCGCCGGCGATCCGGCCCGCCAGTAGCGCATCGAGTAGCGCCGCGTCGTCGACCAGCCCGCCGCGCGCGGCGTTGATCAGGACGGCGCCGGGCTTCATTCGCGCCAGCGCATCGGCATCGATCAGGAAACGCGTCTCGGGCGTAAGCGGCGCGTGGAGCGATACATAGTCGCTTTCGCGCAATAAGGTGTCGAGGTCCGTATATTCGACGCCGGTGCGTCCGGCAAAATCGGGGTCGGGTGTCGGCGTCGTCACCAGGATGCGCGTCTCGAACCCGCCGAGGCGCTGAACAAGGCTGCGCCCGATCCGGCCCAATCCGACGATGCCTACGGTCTTTCGAAACAGATCGGTCCCAGTCACGATCGACCAGTCCCCGCCGATCATGTTGGTCTGGGTCTCACGGAAGCGGTGCCCGACCGCGAGCATGAGCGCAATTGTGTGATCGGCGACCGAGGCGTCGTTGCCGCCGGCGGCGATGCACACCACTTTCCCGAGTTGCTTTGCCGCCGCCGTGTCGACGCGCTCGTAGCCGACGCCGCGGCGCGACACGATTTGCAGTTGTGGCAGTGCGGCCAGCAATTCGCGCGTCACGCGCGCGTGGCCGACGATCCATCCGTCCGCGCCGTCCAGCATTGCGACAAGTTGGTCGTGCGACAGATCGCCGTCGGCCTGACCGGCCGGCAAATCGGCCTGCACGACCTCGCAGCCCGCGCCTTCGAGGAGCCTGATCGCGGCCTCGTCGAAGAAGCGTTGCGAGACGATGACGCGAGCCCGGTCAGGCTTCATGATGATCCCCTCCTGTCGAGATTTATCGTCGTCTTGAACCGGTGGCCGATCAGCCTGTCTGGTGACGAACTCGAATTTTGCGAATCAATCATACCAAGGATTGAATCCAATTTGCAACATTTTGGTGGCGCTATGCGCCGGCCGGGGCTAATCAGCGCATATGCCCCAGCGCAAAGTCAAGCCATCCGCCGTTCCCGAAGAGCCGGAAACGCTGTTCACCTCGACCGTGCTCACCCAGATCCGCGAGTTGATCGTCACCGGCGAACTGCCACCGGGCACGCATCTCGCGGCCGAGCCGATCGCAAGCCGGCTCGGCGTGTCGCGAACGCCGGTGCGCAACGCCTTTTCGGTCCTGTTGGCGGAAGGATTACTCGAGCATTCGGTCAATCGCGGCTTCTCGGTGCGCGAGATTCCGCTTCGCGATATATTGGGTGCTATCGACATGCGCGCGGTGATCGAAGCGCGAGGCTGCGGGATGTCGATCGAATATGGCTGGTCACCCGAGGAGCTTGCGACGCTCGACGAACGGATCGCGGCCGGCCGCGAGATCGTCGACCGTGGCGACTGGTCGGCCGAAATCGAGCGGCACTGGTATGAGATCAACCGCGACATCCATGCCTGGATTGTGCGGGTGGGGCGGAATCCCGCCATCCGCAGCGCCATGCGGATGACACTTATCTATCCGATTTTCGGCGATGTCTGCCGGTTGTGCCCGTCGGTGTCGCGCTATGTCCCGCTGCGCAATCGTCAAATTCCGCCGACCGTGCCGGAGCATGTCGCCGAGTCGCAGGACGAGCATGAGGCGATCGCCGATGCGATTCGCGCGGACGATGCGGAGGCAGCCGAACGGTTGATGCACCAGCATGTCATCGCAGTGAAGCACCGCGTACTCCTCGCCGCTACGCGTCGCTAATTCCCTGCAGATTCCGTACGAATTCGGAACGTCCATCTGCGCGCTCTCGGTATATTGAATCCATAAATTTGACATATTGCATCCAATCGTCGATTAGAGCGGCGACGGGCCGCGACAGACGGCCGCTCGAAGTGGAGGATGCTATGCGAGGTGCAATCTTGTTTTGCGGCGCCGCCGTTCTGGCGCTTTCGAATGCGCATGCAGCGCGGGCGCAAGAGGGGGCAGGTGCAGACGCTGCGACCACGGCCGATGACGATGCGATCATCGTGACCGCGCAGCGCCGCAGCCAGAGTCTGCAGGACGTCCCGGTGACGGTCACCGTATTCGGCGCAGACGAAATCGAGCAGGCGCGGATCCAGCAGGTGAGCGACGTCGTGACGCGCACCCCGGGCCTCAGTTTCGACGCCTTTCCGGCAAGCCAGCCTCGCCTCGCGGTGCGCGGCATCGGATCGTCGGACAAGGGCGCGGCCGGCGACCCGAGCGCCGCGGTGTTTCTTGACGAAATCTATCTCGGGCGCCCTGCGGCGGTCGCCTTCGACGCATTCGACGTCGAGCGGATCGAGGTGCTCAAGGGGCCGCAGGGCACGCTGTTCGGGCGCAACGTCGTCGGCGGCGCGATCAACGTGGTGACAAAGCGGCCGGAACTGGGCGCCTTCGATGCGGCGGCCGAATTCACCTATGGCAATTACGACCGGCTCGACGGAGCGGGCTTCGTCAACCTGCCGTTCGGCAGCGGGGGCGGGGCGATCCGGGTCAGCGGCGCCTATCGCTCGCACGGCGGCTACGTTTATAATCCGGTCATCGACCGCCGCGTCGACGATCAGGACACGCTGAGCGGGCGTTTCCAATTTCTCGCCGAACCCACCGACAATCTGCGCGTGCATTTCACGCTCGACGGAACCCGCGACCGCGCAACCGGCCCCGCCAAATACATCTTCGATGTCGACCCCGATGACCCCTTGTCGGCCGCTTATACGGTCGACCGCGATCCCAAGCGCACCTACGGCTCCTTTGCCGGCTATCAGGATCGCGACACCATCGGGGTGCGCGGTGAAATTGCCTGGGATTTGAGCTTCGCGACACTGTCGTTCCTCGGTTCTTTCCGCGATCTCGATTATGGAACGCGCTACGATTTCGACGGCAGCAATCCGACGCGATCGCTGGTCGACATCAGTGGCGGCGAGGACGAGCGTTCGGAATTGTCGAGCCAGGAAGTGCGGCTCTCGTCGCTACCCGGCTCCGGGATCGATTGGGTCGTGGGTTTCTATCATTACCAGCAAAAGACGATCCGGTCCGACATCTTCAATCTCGACAGCGAGTTCGTCGCGCCGATCCCGCTCACCGACATTTACGACCAGGATGCGCGCCTCGACAGTATCGCGGTCTTCGGCGATGCGACGATCCCGCTCGGCGACAAGTTCAGCATCATCGGCGGCGTGCGCTATTCGCGCGACGACAAGAGGTACCGGGTCACCAACATGCGCGGGATGGTGCCGCTGCGCGGAGACGAGTTCTTCGACGTCACCACGCAGAAGAGCTGGGACGACGTAACCTATCGCGGCGGCCTCAATTTCAAGCCAAACGGCGACCACCTCCTCTATGCGATGGTGTCGCGCGGTTTCAAGAGCGGTGGGTTCCAGGATACGCCGGCAAGCGCGATCGATGCCGCGACCGCATTCGATCCGGAAACCGCCGTTCAGTATGAAATCGGACAGAAGAGCCGTTTCTTCGACGGCCGGCTGATCTGGAACAACACGCTTTACTGGCTCGATTACAAGAATCTCCAGACCCGCCAATCGCAGCCCGACGGATCGATCATCACCAACAATGCCGGCAAGGCGACGATCAAGGGGTTTGAGACGCAGCTGACCGCGCGGTTGATGGGCGGGCTGAATCTCTCGGCCGCCTATGCCTATACCGATGCGCGCTTCGACGAGTTCGACGACGAGGGGATCGACCGGTCGGGCAACCGCATTTCGCGCACGCCGAAACATAAGCTGACGTTGTCGCCGTCCTACACTGCGTCGCTCGGCGGGAGCACCGAACTGACGTTGGCGGTCGATTATCAATATGAAAGCCTGATCTACGACGACAACAGCAATGAGGGGCCTGAAATCCGGCCGGCGACGCATTTCGTCGACGCGCGCGTCGTTCTTGCCGGGATCGGCGATCATTGGACCTTGTCGCTGTGGGGCAAGAATCTGACCAACGAGCGGACGCGAACGCACCAGACGCTTTTCCTTGGCGCCAACTTCGGAACCTACAACCCGCCTCGTACCTACGGAGCGACCCTCGGCTGGCGCTACTGATTGCCGCCGGTCCACGACGATTTGATGATGAAGGAGCGTAAAGCGTGACAGAACAGCCGCCAGCCGCCGACGCGTTCGCCGGCCCGATCAAGGTGCTTGTGCCGTGCGGCTCGCTCGGCGCGGGGGTGCGCGAAAGCGAGATCGCCTATGGCATAGCGGCGGGCGCGCATGTGATCGCGTCGGATGCCGGATCGACCGACAGCGGCGCTGCCTATCTGGCGCTCGGCAAGTCGAAGAACAGTCGCGGCGCGGTCAAGCGTGACCTCGAGATTTTGATGCGGGCGCAGGCCGAACATGGCATTCCGATCATCATCGGAACCTCGGGGCAGGCGGGGGGGGACCTCAACCTTCAATGGACGCGCGAGATCGTCGAGGAGGTCGCGGCCGAGCTCGGAACGGCGCCGAAGATTGCGCTCATTCATTGCGAACAGGACAAGGCGACGATCAAGCAGCTCAACGCCGCAGGCCGTATCCAACCCCTGCCGCCGCTCGGCCCGCTGGAGGACGAGGCCATCGACCAGTGCGAACATATCGTCGCCGCGCTCGGCGTCGAACATTTTATCGCCGCGCTCGACGGCGGCGCCGACATCATCCTCGGCGGACGATCGACCGATACCGCGGTGCTCGCTTGCTATCCGATCTGGAAAGGAGCGCCGTGGGGGCCGGCGTGGCACGCGGGCAAAACGGGCGAATGCGGGGTGCAATGCTCGGTCAATCCAACGCTGGGCTCGGGCGTCATGCTGACGGTCAAGGCCGACGGTTTCGAGGTCGCGCCGCTCAGCGACGACAATCGCTGCTCGGTGCATAGCGTGTCGGCGCATATGCTGTACGAGAACACCGATCCCTTCCGGCTTGCCGAACCGGGCGGCGTGCTCGATGTGACGCGCGCACGCTATACCCAGAAGGATGAGCGAACCGTTTCGGTCATCGGCTCGGAATGGGAGCCAGGCCCCTATTCGATGAAACTCGAAGGCGCGAGCGCCGGCCGGTATCAGACGATGATGCTGGTCGGTATCCGCAACCCGGAAGTGCTGAGCGACATCGAGAATTTCCACGATAAGCTGCTCGCGGCGCTTTACGATCGGACACGCAAGTCATTCCCTCCCGAGGCGCTCGGCGATTTTCATATTTCGCTGCGCATGTACGGCTGGAACGGCATCGACGGCAAGCCGGTCGCGCCCGGCACTCCGCCGCCGCCCGAGATCGGCATGATCTTCGTGGCGACCGCCGATACGCAAGAACTGGCCAACGCGATTGCGCATGCGTGCAACCCTTATTTCTTCCATTATCCCAATGTAATGAACAAGGAAATTCCGAGCTATGGCTTCATGCTGAGCCCGGCCGACGTGCCTTGCGGCCAGTTTTTCGAGTTCCGGCTCAATCATATCGTTGCGCTCGACGATCCGTTCGAACTGGTCCGGATCGAATATGTCGATCTGGCGTCGGGGTCGGCTGCAGCGCAAAAGGAGGCGGTCCATGGTTAAGCTTCGCGACGTCTGCCACGAGATCCGGTCGAAGAACGCCGGCCCCTTCTGGGTCACCTTCGACATTTTCTTCGACGGGCCGGCCAACTTCACACGCTATCATGACGATCCCGCGCTGTCGGCCGACACCTTCGCGCGCCTCTACGGCGCCGACGCGAGCATGGTGAAGCGTATTCCGGTCGATGATCTGTCGATGATCAAGATTTCCTATCCGCGAACGTCGCCGCAGGGCGGCATGGTTGAGCGCGACATGCACTCGGGGCAGCAATATGTCCCGTTGCTCGACGTCGAACTGGCCGACTGACGACGTCGTCCAAGGACGGGGCAGGGGTGAGAATAGAAGGGCCGGATCGGCTCCCGCCTCCGCGACCGCCATTCTACAGCGGCCACGACGACCTTATTCCGGAGGATATTCACGATGACATTGGCCCTGCTGGGTTTTGCCACCGTCCTGCTGTTCATCTTCCTGATTATGACCAAACGGATGTCGGCGGCCGCCGCGCTGATCGCGGTTCCCATCGTTGGCGGCCTTCTGGCCGGCGCAGGGCCGGGGCTCGGGGACATGATGCTCAAGGGCATCGTCGACGTGGCGCCGATCGCGACGATGCTGGCCTTCGCGGTCCTCTATTTCGCCGTGATGATGGACTCTGGACTTTTCGATCCTCTGGTCAACCGCATCCTTGCCATCGTGGGGGACGATCCCATTCGCATCGCGATCGGAACGATGGCGCTGTCCTCGCTCGTCTCGCTGGACGGCGACGGCACGACCACGGCCTTGATCGTCATCACCTCGATGCTTCCGCTCTATCGCGCCATCGGGATGAATCCGCTGATCCTCGCGATGCTGCTGGGCAGCAGCAATGCCATCATGAACCTGCTTCCCTGGGGAGGGCCGTCGGCGCGCGCTGCCGCCGCGGTCAAGGCCGACCTCGTCCACGACGTCTTCCTGCCGTTAGTGCCGGCGATGCTGATAGCTCTCGCGGCGCTCGCTGCACTGGCGTGGTGGTTCGGAACGCGCGAGCGGGCACGGCTGGGGTGGCAGGCGGGCGCGGGCGCGAGGCCGGCGCCGCCAATCGCGACGGACCGCCCGGAGCGGCGTCCGCGCCTCTTCTGGTTCAATCTGCTGTTGACCGCGGGGTTGATGGCCGGAATGGTCACTGGAATCGCACCCTTGCCGGTGTTGATCATGGGGGCGCTCGCCGTGGCGCTCACAGTCAACTATCCGAAACTGTCCGATCAGCGCGATCGGATCGCGGCGCACGCCGACAATGTGGTCATGGTGGTGGTGCTGATCTTCGCGGCCGGGGCCTTCACGGGCATCATGGGGGGCACGGGCATGACCGATGCAATGGCGCGCGCAATGCTCGCCGGCGTCCCTGACACGCTCGGCCCCTATCTCGCACCGATCACCGCCTTGCTGGCGCTGCCACTCACCTTTGTCATGTCGAACGACGCCTATTATTTCGGTGTGGTGCCGGTGCTGGCGCAGGCCGGAGGCGCCTACGGCATTCCGGCCGAGGCGATCGCGCGTGCCTCGCTAATGGGCGGTCCCGTCCATTCCTTGAGTCCGCTTCTTGCTCCCGTCTATCTGGCATGCGGATTACTCGGGGTAGATGTAGCCGATGCGCAGCGATTCGCGCTCAAATATGCTGTTGGGATCAGTCTCGTCATGACCTTGGCCGCGATCATCACAGGCGCAATTCCGCTCGCCACGTAGCGCTGTCCGAAAAGTTGACGGACGTGCGATCTTATCTGGTGTTCGCTATTCGCGCTCGGCGCTTGGCAGATTGACTGTCAGCAACCGGCCAGGTCCGGTGGTTTAATTTTACCTGGCAGACGGGACGGGGAATGATCTTCGGCGGGGTAGAAAACTGTCATTCCATCGACCAACATGCGAATTCATCCGATTCGACGATGATGGCGTGGGGAGAGGCAATATCCGCTATTTAAAGATCGCGATTGCGGCCGTCGCTTTTGCATGCCCGATGACGGTCGCTTACGGGCAAGATGGTCACATTTGTAAAGCCCAGGCCTTTTCCATTATTGGGGGTCTGCATGCGCGTGGTATCGGTTCCGTCTCGCTGTGGCTTGACTCCACCTTCCAACCAACGTCGGCAACGCTTGAATACTCGTTGGGGGCACGCTTCACTGCAATTTGGAAGCTTCCCAAGTTGAAGGTCGATGATTCGGCCATCCTCAGTTCCATACGGATCGTCCCCCTCCGGCACGCCGCCACCAACAGCTTTTCGGTCACAGTCCGAGTTGACGACACCGTCGTTGCGACACGGAATTTTCGCAAAGCCGCGAATATTTGGACAGAATTTGATGAAAAAGGCCGGGCGTTGCGAGCGGGCGAAAATGTCGAGTTGATCAGCGACGCGAGCGCGCCTTGGATTGCCGATCTGAAAGGGCATCGAACCGTTGCTTATAGCGTCGTGGCAGACGGCCAAAGTGCCGGCGGAGACCTCATCTTGCTCCCTGACATGGCGAAACAGCGAGGCACGTTCAGGGCGGCACTCAATACAACGAAAGGGCAGGCGCGTCGTCGCGAATGCGGTCAGTTCTTCTCTGTCGGTAAGAGCCTCGGCATGCAAGCCATCGCGCCGACTGCTGAGGTCGGACAACAGCCAAATTGAGGCGATTGAAGCTTTCCCGTCGCGAATCCGCGATCGAAGTCGAAACGGGTGAGTCATGGCGGGGAGCGACGAGGCAGCTTTTGCTAACCTTACGTCCTTCGCGCGTGATTCTGACGAATGTCGGCTATATCGCAATGATGCCTGCGAGTTACCTGACCGCAAGCGACCACTTGTGCTCCGCGCACTCATCCAGCAAGCTCGGAAACGGCCGCAACAGGCGGACGCGCGCTCTCGGGGATTACATATGAGAATATTCTCGGCCGTCATCGCAGGCCTGGGCCTCGTTTGCTCCGCAGCCGGTGCCGCCGAGCAAATCTCGTACGACGCTGTCAGCGCTGCACCCAGCAGTCACGAGATACTTCTGGAAAATGACCGGGTACGCGTTTTGCGCGTTGCGATTCCCCCAGGCGTCGCGGAGCCCGTTCACGATCACAATTGGTCGAGCGTGATGTATTTTGAACAGGCGCAGCCCATCACGTATATTTCCTATACGATGGATAATGGCAGGATGACGGAGACATCCCGAACCGATGTGCCGGCCTCTGCCCTGTCAGGAGCACAGTCGGCGGGCCCCGAGGGCCTTCACTCGGTCCTTAACCGAGGCTTGGCGCCGTTTGTTGCAATCAGGGTGGAGTTGAAGGACGCTTCTCCAAGCGAATGACCGCGTCGACCGGGTTCCCGTCATGTCGGCTATCCCGTCCCCCGGATTTCGTAGCGGCCGGTCTGAAATCTTCCATCGATGGGCGTTCAGGCCGTTCAAAGATTAGCAGCAAGTCAAACAGTTTCGCTGGATTTTCTCGCCGATCAGGACGTGCCCAGCTTTTGCGCCTGAGCGGCGATTGCCATCCGGCGTTCTCTTAGTTGTATTAGATCCACAGGTGGATCTGTCAGGACGGCGGTGACGGGTCTCCGAGGAGGAGCGCTTCGATGTCCGATATCGGCCGGTCGGTCATTTCCTTGACATGTTCGCCAACAAGGCGGGCGGAAGTTTCCTTGTGCCACAAAGGGCGTAACTCGCCCATCGTACGCGCGGGGGCAATAACAACCAACGCGGTGATTTTGCCCGACAGCGCCATTGAATTGACCTTGTCCGCCAGTTCCCGAGCGAATCGATCTTCTTCCTGTTGATGAAAATCGGTTTCGTCCATCGTACCGCCCGGTAGGCCGGTCCCGGCGGGTGCGGGTGATTGGCCTGCGGGTCCTGTCTTTATCTCGCTGTCTTTCTTGTCATCACGGTCCTGGTGCGCCGTCGTTCGCAAGTCGATTTGGCGATCGTCGCCTCTGTTGCGCAGGAATAGCGCTTTTCGGCCATCGGCCACGAGGACAAGGGTGTCGGCGGGGAGGGTCATAATCTTGCTCCTTCTCTCGCGAGAACGCATGGAGCAGGCAGGAAGTTTCTCTCGGCCGGCCAGACTTACGCTTGGCCGGAACGTCCGCTTCTCTTAACTCCGGCCAAAAAGTCACCTGACCGCTCGCGGCCAGAATCAAATGCTTTCAGTAAGACGCGCCATCAACAAGACGAGACGGCAAATCTCGCCACAAAGCGGGTTCGAACATCCTGAGATTGACTCCCATGCACTGGTAACTGGGATCGGTGGGCATCCAGTGTGTCGTACAGCCACAGCCCTGGCAGTGCCAGGTGTCGAGTGCGCGATGACCCTGCTGCTAGGCTACGCCCTCTCCCTCGACTGTGACCGATTTCGGCGGGCAATAGTGCCACAGTCCGGCGATGCGCCGTCAAATCGAGCAATTGCATTCGCCGACTTCGGTTGGCTCGTCACGCAGTACCAACTGAACCCGCCCGCAATGGCAGCTGTCGTGGTGCTCGATCCTCGTCGCTCCGTCTGGTTCAAGTCGTTTCGAGTGCCGACACTTATGAATCCCGCCAGTTCAAAGCGATGGCCGACTACGGCCACCTTTAGCCGTTTACGACTGTGCCGCCATTCGGGTGGAGGACCTGGCCGGACATGTAGCTACTGTCGTCACATGCGAGGAACAGAAAGCTCGGCGCGACCTCATTCGGCTCACCCGGCCGCTTCATCGGCGTCGTTTCGCCGAAAGTTTCAACCTTGTTCGCGGGGGCGCCGCCTCGCGGATTTAACGGAGTCCAGATGGGGCCGGGCGCGACCGCGTTGACCCTTATGCCCTTTTCAACCAGATTTTCACTGAGCGAGCGTGTGAAGGCGGTAATGGCCCCCTTGGTCGCGCTATAATCCAATAGTCCGCCACTTCCCTGATACATCGTGATGCTTGTGCAATTGACGATGGCAGAGCCCTTGGTCAGATGGGGAAGTACGGCTTGCACCAGATAGAACATGCCGAAGATATTCGTTGCGAAAGTCCGCTGCAGCTGGTCGGGCGTGATATCGCGAATATCTTCCGCCGGGTGCTGCTCGCCCGCATTGTTCACGAGTATGTCGATGCGTCCGAGCTTTGCCATGACCTTCGATGCAATCTTTTCACCGGCGCTTGTCTTGCCGACGTCAGCCTTGATGAGAACCGCATTGCGCCCTTCGCCGCGAACGATTGCAGCCGTGTCCTCGGCATCGGATGTATTGCTCTTATAGACGATTGCGATATCGGCACCTTCGCGCGCAAAGAGCGCGCAGACCGCCCGGCCGATACCGCTGTCGCCCCCGGTAACGATCGCCACCTTGCCTTTCAGACGGTCCGAACCGGCAAATCGCGGTTCCCACTTCGGCGCGCGGTCCAGGTCCGCTTCCTTGTCTGTTGGCGCTTTCCGGATCGTTTTTCCGCCGCCAACTTCTTTTCGGAGCTTCGACGCGGCAACCCGTTTGCCCCGCTTCTCGGACGGGGTTTCTCCGATCTTGCCGACTTCTGGTTTGCGCGCCATCACATTCTCCATACTGGCTTGTAACGCTGTGACAAACCAGCGGGGCAGGGCGTTGGTTGCCTCTCCAAAAGCTTGGCCCCGCCTGGCGGCAATCGGTGAAGACGTCTCAAGCTCGACGGCGGGAGCAACCTCCGCTTTTCGTCACCTTGGTGCGAGAAACGGACTGACAAATATCGGCCGGGTTCAGCGGCTAGTTTCCGCAAGGCATCGAGGCAACTATACTCCGTTCTGCTAGTTTCCGACGCGAAAGGATCTGGCTATGCCCCTGAAGCTCGAAGGATCGTGCCGCTGCCGCGAGGTCCGTTTCTCCGCAGACAGCCACGCGCCCGTACCGTTCATGCGCTGCTATTGTTCGATCTGCAGAAAGACCGCGGGTGGAGGTGGCTATGCCATCAACCTCCACGCCGACAAGCGAACGCTAACGGTGAGCGGCGAAACCGCAGTCTTCCATGCCGACCTGGATGACAGGAAGGGGGGCTGCAAGCTCAGCTCGGCCGAACGCCACTTTTGTCCCAGATGCGCCAGCGCATTATGGGTGTTCAGCCCGGAATATCCGGATCTTTTCCATCCATTCGCCTCCGCGATCGATAGTGACCTGCCAAAGGCGCCGTCGAGCGTGCACATGATGCTCGCGTCGAAGGCTTCGTGGGTCGAACCCCTGATCGGACCCGACGATCTATGCTTCGAAGAATATCCCGAGGATGCGCTCGAGGACTGGCACCGGGCGCGGGACCTCTGGATCGACTAGCGCTTGGGACTGGAGCGACTGCGGCGGAACAGGCCGCTGCGCATCAACTGCATCAGTCGAGCGCCTCCTGCCAGTGCGGATATGTGACATAAGCGGTGACTGCGTGCTCCCCATGCGACGCGATGGTTACCCTCTTGCCCTTCGGCATGTGCACCATGTCGCTCGGCCCGGCAGAGACTGTGCAGGCCTCGCTCGAAGCCGACAATCACCCTTCGAGGACGATCATGACGTCGTCCACGGCGAGCGTGTCCTCGATTGTTTGATCAAGGGCGTAGCGCCCAAAGCCGATCGTGATCGGCGCGCCGCCGCGCTGGTCCACGACGTTTCCGGCGGAGGCATCCCCATTTTGATCCTTGGAACGTTCAAACATTGCATCAGCGAAAGTGAAGCTGCTCACCCCCATGGGATTGTCTCCTTATTCTTCAACCTGGCAGCTTTTGCTCATTTCGGTTCGGTTTCCGTCCTGGCCCCTTTGGCGATGGCACCGGGGTCAAGGCGCCTGTGGCCGCGGCCCATATTTCCAGATGGCCGCAACATCTTTATCTGCCGGCATCGGCAACGATCGGGATCGCGCAGCGTAGTGGATGCAACCCCGTCTCCTGAAGGCCTTTCGTCTCACGGCGCTTCAGGAGACGTGGCCGGTATATCGGCTCTGTTCTGCGCTCCAGGCGAGCGGCGACACCAAGCGGACCCACCTCTCCCGCATGCACGGCCCCGGTCACGTCTTCTGCTCCATGAGCAACTGGTCTTTCACCTGCGGACCGGGGATCGCAACCCCCGCACGGGCCGTGTGAAGCATTATATGGCGGCGCCATCGGGATGATCGGATGCGGCTATCTTGCCTCCATGGGCGGCGATGACAGAGTGGCAAACCAGTCCAATACCCATGTCGTCCGGCTTGGTGGTGAACAAGCTGTCGAGATCCGGCCCAGGTCTTCCAAGGCAATTCCGGCACCATTGTCGCGGACCGACAGGGATATCCCGCTGCCAGCGAGTCCCCTGGCGAGTTCGATGCGCCGGCTGATCTGTTCCGCCGACGCCAAAGCGTGGAGGCTGTTCACCAGAAGATGAGGGATGACCTGCTGAAACTGGACGCAGTTGCCAAGCATATCCGGCAAGCCAGGATGGAGCGTCTTCGTTGGCTTGATACGGCTCGTCTCGATGTTGTGGTTGACGAGCAGCAGAGCGTCTTCGACCACTGCATTGAAATCGAGGGCTACCGGATCGGGCAATTGCAGTGCAGCCATCGGGGCCGGCGTTTCAGCCGGCCCCTGGTTCAGGGCTTGTCAGCGTAGCGCTTGCAGCACCGCTTCGGCGAGAGGCGCGCTCGAGGCGGGGTTCTGGCCCGTGAGGAGATTGCCGTCCCGCACGACGTAGGCACCCCAATTCGGTCCCTTTTCGTAACGTGCGCCGTACTTGCGCAACGTGTCGGCGAGGAGCCAGGGGGCGTTGTCGGCGGTGCCGAGTTCGACCTCTTCCTCGTCGCTGAACGAGGTCATCGCCCGTCCGGCGAACGGCCAGCTTCCATCGGGGCTTCGCGTCGCAAGGAGGGCCGCCTGGCCGTGACAAACTGGCGCGATGAGGATGCCGGCCCGGTCGGCTTCGAGAAGGATGCGGCCCATATCGGGATCCTTGTAGAGATCCTCGACCGGACCATGTCCGCCCGGAATGACGATGGCATCATAGTGACGTCCGTCGACGTCGGCGAGAACGAGCGGGCTCGCCAGCCGGTCAGCGATCGCGTCGAAATAGGTATTGAAGTGATCGACGTTTTCCTGCCCGACCACGTCGGGGTTCATGCTGTGCTGGTCGATCGTCGGCGCAACGCCGCCGGGCGTTGCGATGTCGACGGCGCAACCTTCGGCGATGAATTTCTCGTCCATGACGACAAATTCTTCGGCCCAGACGCCGCTCTCATATTTCGAGCCGTCGGCACGCGTCCAGGTATCGGCGGCCGACAGGACTATAAGGATCTTGGTCATTGTTTTTCTCCGGCAGGTTGATCGTTGCCGATGGCCCCCTGCGGCCAAAGGCTGGCAGTGCGCATCGTCCGGACGACGCCTCGATCAGGACATGCGGAACCTCGCCGTCCGAACAGGGTTCGTCCGTGTCCATCCCGTTCGATGATCGAAGCTCTTCAGACCTTCGAGGCAGGTCTCCATCGTCTCGGTGAGTCCAAAATAGTCGGTTCGCTGGGCCACTACAAAGACTTTGCATCTTCAGTCGCCATGCCTAAAAGGCATGGCAGGATGGAGCTGCGTCACCTGCGATATTTCGTTGCCGTTGCCGAAACGGGAAGCCTCACCGAGGCGGCGGAAAAACGTCTCTACACCTCGCAGCCGTCGCTGAGCCGCCAGCTCAGAGACCTGGAAGCCGAAGTGGGCACGCCGCTTTTCGTCCGCGGCACGCGCGGTGTCGCGCTTACCCCCGCCGGAAGGGCGTTCCTCGACCACGCGCGGCTTACCCTTGCCCAGGCGCGCGAGGCGATCGCGGCCGCACGGCGGACCGTTCGTCCTGCGAAGGCGAGTTTTGCCGTAGGTTTCCTCACCGGGCATGAGGTCGAATGGTTGCGCCACCTCACGAGCGTGCTGAGCGACGAGCTGCGAACGACCGATTTCCGGGTCACCAGCGATTTCTCGCCGGCCATCGGGGCGGCGGTGCAGAGAGGCGACATCGATCTTGGCTTTTCGCGCATCGAGCCGCAGCCCGATGTGACCTACAAAATCATCGCGCATGAACCGATCGTCGTGATCTTGCCGCGCGGACATGGGCTCGCCTCCCGCTCGGAGATCGATCCGCGTGAAATCGATCCGCATGCTTTCATCGGCTACTCCGACACCCCGCATGTGCTCCGCGCGATTGTGGAGCGCTACTTCGGCGAGCGCGGTCTGACCATGGCACCCACCCACTTCCTCGACGGTTACGCGACGGGCATCTCGCTCGTCGCCTCCACGCAAGGCGTCACCCTGCTGCCGGCATATGTCGAGGCGTTGCTTCCGGCGTCGTTGGTGAGCCGGCCTCTCGCTGGGAACGGTCCCGTGATCGAAGTCGCGGCGGGTTATCGCGCCGACAACCCGTCGCCCGTGCTTGCGGCCTTTCTCCGCAACATCGACCGCCTGATATCCGCACGCGATGGCGACGCAAGAAGCCAGGCTGTTTGAGTTCGGACTGGCATGTCCGGGATGCCCGGCGCCTGGAATCGCGAGGCAATTTTTTGATGGCGAGCACGGGCGGGAATTTCTCCATTTGCCTGTCGATGAAAATCAGATGCCCTTTATCGATGCGCCGAGACCTCTTGACTCGACCCGGTCCATTCCCAAAATCTGTGTTCGCGGTGCATTGCCGCACGACGAGAAAGGATTGGCGACAAGGAAGGAGGCACGATCATGTCCGAGCCATTTTCCCGTTTTCTTCACCCCTTCGACGTGGCGCGTCATCCGAGCCTCGAGCCCGAGGTCAAGCGCGCACTCCTCGCATCCTGGGCGTCGGATCGCTCGGCGGTCCGCAACAAGCCCGCGCTCCGAAAGCCGCCGGGCGCACCGCGCCCCGTTCCCGTCGACGATGTCCTTGCGGCACTGAGGTCGCTCGATCGGGGCGGGCCCCGCGCGCCGTGACCGTCCCGACGCTGCTGCCGACGCAGAGGGGCGGCGATGGACCGACGGCCCCCCGAGCGACTTCATGGCCGGACGATCATCCGCCGCTCTCACGCCCTTTTCGGGAAGAATGATGAATTGCCGCCGGGCTTACCGGCGCCGCCGATCTTCTTTCAACGTGGCAGCGCCAGAGCGGCGTCGCTTAACCCGGTCCGGATTGCGCATGAGGCGCCGAGCGGCCCCTCCGAACGGCGCGCGGCTTATTTCCTGTGGTCGGCAGCACAGGCCGGACCGCCTGAGACTCTACATGCTGCGCGTCGGGCGCCGGCCCGGATGAAGAAAGGGGAGCAGCGCCGTCGGCGCGCCCCCCTTTGCTATTATGCGCGTTACGCGTCTTCGAGCGCCTTGTCCCTCGGTGCCTCGATCCGCCGCGGATTGTCGGGGCTGCCGCCGATCTCGATTTTGCGCGGCTTCATGGCTTCGGGAACGACCCGGTTGAGCTCGATCGCAAGCAGCCCGTCGGCGAAGCTCGCGCTGCCGACCTCGATATAGTCGGCGAGCTGGAAGCGCCGCTCGAACGCGCGGCGGCCGATGCCGCGGTGGAGATAGACGCGCGTCGCGTCCTCCTCGTCCGGCTTGCCCGAGACCGTAAGCTGGTTCTGCTGCGCGACGATCTCGATGTCCTCGGCCTTGAACCCCGGGACCGCAAGTGTGATGCGGAAGCGATCGTCGGCATCGCGCACGATGTCGAAGGCGGGGTAGCCGTCAGATGTCTCGCTGCGCTGTCCCTTCTCGAGCAGGTCGAAGAGATGATCGAAGCCCACCGTCGAGCGGCGATAGGGGGTGAAGTCAAAATCGGTTCTCATCTTCCAAATCCTCCTGAATGAAGCAATTCGGGCATGAGATGCGCCGGTACATAGAGCCGGCGCTCCCTATGTCCTTCGGACCCGGGAAACCCGGCGTCCGGGAAAAAATTAGGGAGGTATTTTCCGGTTTCAAGAGGACATGGCGTAGCGAAATATCGATGCCGTTTCGCTTGGTACGGGCATGGCCATGGTGCGGAGCCGCGCCGCGCGCGGCCCCGCGATCGGGTCAGGCGACGCGGCTGCCGCCGCTATCTTCGCCCCACGCGGCGATCTGGTCCTTGACCGCCAGCTTCAGCTTCTTGAGCCGCGCGATCAGCACCTCGTCGGGCCGGCGCTGCCGCGTTTCGCGATCGATTTCGGCTTCGAGGCGGGCATGCTCGCGCCGGAGATAATGGATATGTTTGCTGGACATCTTCGTCTCCATGCCAAGTTGAGGATGTTGCAGCCCGATCGGCTGCGGCGCCAATATAGGAGGGACGGAAGCCTGATTTCAACAGGTTGAGACGGTTTCGCTGCCGAGGGTTTCTTGCAATGGGGACGTTGGTGGGCATGTCTGCTTTTGCGGCATGTCGATCGCATGCCGACTGTCTCCAACCTGCAGGTCCTGTCGGTGCAGGGCCTGGCAGATCCGGCCCCTGCCGAAGGATCTCACAATACAGGGGCGTCACATTCAACTTGTGCAGGCTCGCGGTAGGTCATTATCTATCTGCCGGCCGCGGCGACCATTCCGGACCCGGGCGGACGTTCGTGCGTGCGAGGAGGCTCGATGAACCGTTCCTTGGTTGCGATGTCACTGACTTCGCTGTTGATGTGGGCCGTGCCAGCCCTGGGCCAGGCGCCGTCGCTCTTTGTCGATGACCGAAGCACGACCGCAATCGCTTCCGAAAGGCTGGAAGGACAGGACCGGGACGATGCGCTTCGGCTCTCGAAAATCCCGTCCGCTGCGTGGCTCGCCTATGGCTCGCCCGAGGCCGTGGAGGAGAAGGCTCGCGATATCGTCGACCGTGCCTCCGCCCGCGGGCAGCTACCGGTACTGGCGATCTACAATATTCCGTACCGCGACTGCGCCCTTTATTCGGCCGGCGGAGCTGCCGACAGCAGGGCCTATCGCGAATGGATCATCGGAGTCGCACGCGGGATTGGCGATCGCGCCGCAATCGTCATTCTCGAGCCGGACGGGCTCGGCGTCATTCCATGGCACCGCACCCTCGGCGGCGACATCGAGGGCTGCCGGCCGGAAGGGAAAGACGAGGGGGCTGCGACACGGCGATATGAGGAACTGCGCAGTGCCGTCGCTATTCTTTCGGAGCGCCCCGGGGTCCGCATCTATCTCGACGGGACCGGCAGCAGCTGGCTGGCGCCCGGTGAGACCGCCAGCCGGCTGATCAAGGCAGACGTCTCGAAGGTGGCGGGTTTCTTCCTCAATGTTTCCAATTTCGAGATCGACACCCGCGTCATTTCCTATGCGCGCTGGGTTAGCGACTGCATTGCCCTCGTCATGCGGGGCGGGCTCGATGCGCGCGAATGTCCGAGCCAGTACAACCCGGCCGTCTTCGACGACGAGAAGAGCTGGGGGGCGACCGACAAGGCCTATGATCGCCTGTTTTCGCGAACGGGGTTGGCGCGCGATCCATCGCGTCAGAAGCATGCCGTGATCGATACGAGCCGCAATGGCCGAGGATCGTGGAAGCCGCCGGCTGGCGCATATCGCGACGCGGAGGTCTGGTGCAATCCTCCGGACCGGGGTCTCGGCAGGCGCCCTTCGCTTGAAACGGGGAACCCCTATGTCGATGCCTTTCTCTGGATAAAGGTGCCTGGAGAATCCGACGGAGAATGTCTGCGCGGAACGCCCGGCCCGATCGATCCCGAGCGGGGCGTCATGGCCCCGCCTGCTGGACAATGGTTCGCGGCGCAGGCGCGTGAACTGATAGAGCTGGCGGAGCCGCCGCTACCGGCGCAGTGACTGCCGCGCCTAAACGGCGGGCGGCGCGGTCGAGGCGCGAACGAGCAATTGGTGCGCGTGATCGCGGCGCAGCGATCCGGGGTCGTCCTTCTTGCCGTCAAGCGCCGCTATCAGGCGATCGGCGGCGTCCCACGCCATTTGCCGGACCGGCTGGTCGACGGTCGTGAGCTGCGGCCAGGCGGTCCGGGAAACCTCCGAATTGTCGAAGCCCGCCACCGAGAGATCGCCGGGCACCGCAAGGCCGAGGTCGCGCGCCGCCGCAATTGCAGCCACCGCCATGTCGTCATTCTGCGCGAGAATGGCGGTCGGACGGGGAGCTCGCTCGAGGAGCTCGCGCGCCGCGCGGTAGCCGACGTCATAGGTGAAGTCCCCGGTGACGATCAGACCCCCGTCGATGGCCGCGCTCGCGTCGCCGAAAGCGCGCCGATAGCCCTCCATGCGGCCGAGACTGGCTGCATGCGACGGATCGCCGAGGATGATCCCGATGCGCCGATGGCCGAGCGACAGGAGATGCGCCGCGACAGCCTGGCCCGCGGCCGCTTCGTCCATCGTGACGACGATGCCGCGGTCGAGCTCGCTGTGCGGGGTAATCCGGCCATAGGGCAGCTTGTGCCGTTCGAGCATGTCCAGCAGCGCCGGCTGGTCGCAGGCGGGGGGGGCGAGAAGAACCCCATCGAGGCCGGCGCGCAGGAGAAGTCTTCCGAGTTCCTCGGGCCGGCTCGCGACATGATTGAACGGAAGCACGACGAGACGGTAGCGCCCGTCCTCCAGACGTCCCAGTGCGCCATTTTGCAGGTCGACGACATAGCTGGGACTCGGGCGCTCATAGGTGAGGCCGATTAGATAGGAGCGCCGCGCGATCAGGCTCTGCGCGGCGAGATTGGGATGATAGTCAAGTTCCGCCGCCGCTGCCTTGACCTTCTGACGCACCGCCTTGCTTACATGCGGGGCGTCGTTGAGGGCGCGGGAGACGGTCTTCGGCGTGACGCCGGCGACGCGCGCGATGTCGACGATCGTGGTTCGCTTGGAAATCTGCCCCTCCCGTCCTCGCGCAGGCCGCTAGACATCGCACGTTAGCGCGCAATTTCTTGGCCTCATAGCGCCTCGCTTGACTTCTGTCGATGCGAGACGGTAAACGTTGACCGGGAATCGGTAAACGTTGACATAAGAATTGGGGAGAGGGGATGATTTTGCCGCGCGGGGCTCTCATGGCGCTCGGGGTCACGTCGCTCGCGACGTGGGCTTCGGTGTCCCTCATCACGATCGCCGCTGCCCAGGCTCCGACCGCTGGCCCTTCGGCGAGCGCCGAGGCGAATCCCGATAACTGGCCGGCGCGCGCCGCGACGCTCGCGCCCGATCCGGCGATCGAACGACGCATCGACGAGCTGATCGCGGCGATGTCGCTCGAGCAGAAGGTGGGCCAGATCATCCAGGCCGATATCGGCAGCGTGACCCCCGACGACGTCTACCGCTATCATCTGGGCTCGGTGCTCAATGGCGGCAATTCCGACCCGGGTGGCCGCTACAATGCGCCGGCAAGGGACTGGCTCGCCGCGGCCGACGCCTTCTATGCCGCCTCGATGAAGCCGAATGGCAGGCTGCCGCGCATCCCGGTGATCTGGGGTAGCGATGCCGTCCATGGCCACAACAATGTGGTCGGCGCGACGCTCTTCCCGCACAATATCGGCCTCGGTGCCGCGCGCAATCCCGAGCTCATCCGCCGCATCGGCGCCGCCACCGCCATCGAGATGCGCGTTACGGGGCTCGACTGGACCTTCGCGCCGACGCTCGCCGTCGTGCGCGATGACCGCTGGGGGCGGACATACGAGGGTTTCGGCGAAACGCCCGAGATCGCGACAAGCTATGCCGCCCCGTTGATCGAGGGTCTGCAAGGCAAGACCGGCGACAAGGACTGGCTGCGCGGCGCGCACATCATCGCCACCGCCAAGCATTTCCTCGGAGATGGCGGCACGCACGGCGGCAGGGACCAGGGCGATGCGCAAATGCCCGAGGCCGAGCTGCGTGACCTCTTCAGCCCGCCCTATCTTCCCGCCCTCGATGCCGGCGTCCAGTCGGTGATGGTGAGCTTTTCGAGCTGGAACGGCGTCAAAATGCACGGCAACCGGTCGCTCCTGACAGGCGTCATGAAGCACCGCTGGGACTTCGACGGGTTTCTCGTCGGCGACTGGAACGGCCATGGACAGGTGGCAGGCTGCACGGCGACCGACTGCGCCGGATCGGCCGTCGCCGGGCTCGACATGTATATGGCGCCCGACGGCTGGAAGGAGCTGTATCGCACCACGCTCGCCCATGCGCGCGACGGCAGCCTGCCGGTCGCGCGGCTCGACGACGCGGTCCGCCGGATCCTGCGCGTCAAGCTTCGCGCCGGACTCTTCGAGGCCGGCAAGCCGTCGTCGAGGCCCTTTGGCGGGCGCTTCGAACTTCTCGGCGGCCCGGACCATCGCGCCCTGGCGCGCGAGGCGGTGCGCGAATCGCTCGTGCTCCTGAAGAATGCGGGAAGCCTGCTGCCGCTGAAACCGGGTGCCAGCATTCTCGTCGCGGGCGACGGCGCCGACAATCTCACCAAGCAGACGGGCGGCTGGACGCTGAGCTGGCAGGGGACCGGAACGAAGCGCAGCGATTTTCCCAATGCGCAGTCGATCTGGGAAGGGATCGACGCCGAGGTGAAGGCGGCGGGCGGATCAGCCACCCTGTCGGCCGAAGGCCGCTACAGCCGGAAGCCCGACGTTGCGATCGTCATATTCGGCGAGGATCCTTACGCCGAATTTCAAGGCGACCGTCCCGACGTCGGTTATGACGATGCGAAAAACCTGGCGCTGCTGCGCTCCTTCAAGGCAGCGGGCATCCCGACCGTTTCCGTGTTCCTTTCGGGGCGCGCAATGTGGGTCAATCCTTTCCTCAATGCCTCGGACGCCTTCATTGCGGCGTGGCTTCCGGGCTCCGAAGGCGGCGGCGTTGCCGACATGCTTTTCGGCAAGGCGGATTTTCGCGGGAAGCTGCCCTACAGCTGGCCGAAGTCGAGCGACCAGACCGCCGTCAACTTGGGCGATACGGATTATGACCCGCTCTTTGCTTATGGCTTCGGACTGACCTTTGCCGACATGGGGGACCTCGCTCCTCTGCCCGAGACCCGCGTCGGCGCGGCCATAGCCGACCCCGGAGTGCTCTTCGCCTCCGGAAAGCCCGGAAGCGGGCGGCGGCTACTGCTCGGAGCACCCGGTGCGCTTTCCACCAATCCAGGGTCCGAACTGATCGAGGCACGCGGCGCTGACCGCGCCGCGCAGGAGGATTCGGTGCGGCTTCGCTGGACCGGTGCGGGCCCCGCCGTCGCAGCGATCGTCCAGGATGCGCCCGCTGACCTGTCGCGTCAGTCGAACGGCGATCTTGCGCTCGAGCTCGAACTCAGGGTCGACGCGCCGCCTTCGGCCGAGGTCAGCCTGGTCATGGGGTGCGGGTCGCAGTGCGCCGGGGGCTTCCCCCTGCGGGCGATGCTCGCGGAGGCCGCGAAGACGGCCAAATGGACGCGGTTCGCGATCCCGCTTCGCTGCTTCGAAAAGGCCGGCGTCGACATGAGGCGCGTCGAGACGCCGCTCAGTATCGCCACGTCGGGAACGCTCGACTTTGTCCTGTCCTCGGCGCGGATCGTCTCGCCGTCGGGACCGGTACTGCAATGCAAATAAGACTGATAAAAGGGAGGATCAAATGAACAGGGACAAATTGATGCGCGCCGCGCTGCTGGGGCTGCTTTCGACGGCCGCGGCACTGCCCGCGCACGCGCAGGAAGCCGGGCGAGAGGATAGCGCGCGCGACGACCGTGACGAGATCATCGTCACCGCGAACCGCCGCGCGGAAAATTCGCAGGACGTCTCGGGCGTCGTACAGGCGCTCGGCGCCGAACAATTGCGTCAGGACGGGATCGCCGAGCTTCGCCAGCTGCAGGTCGCGGTACCGGGTCTCAGCATCGCAAACCAGGAAGGCAATGTCGAAATCTTCATTCGCGGCGTCGGCTCGGCGAACAACACCGAGCTTGGCGACCCCGGCGCCGCGCCGCACCTCAACGGCACCTATATTCCGCGCCCGCGCGGGCTCGGGCTGATGTTCTACGACCTCGACCGCGTCGAGGTGAACAAGGGTCCGCAAGGCACACTCTACGGCCGCAACGCGCTCGCCGGCACGCTCAATATCATCACCGCCAAACCGCGCCTCGGCGAGTTCAGCGGCTATGCGCAGGCCGAAATCGCCAATCGCTCGTCCTATGGTGCCGAGGGGGCGATCAATATTCCTCTGGGCGAAACTTTCGCGCTCCGCGCGGCGGGCTATTATATCAACCGCGACTATGGCTTCAAAAATGTCTCGACCGGCGCGCCGGCGAGCGGCCTCAAACCGGCGGGTCTCGAGGAAAATTACGCCGGGCGCCTGTCGCTGCTCTGGGAACCCGACGAACGGCTCAGCATCTCGATCGTCGGCGACTATGGCAAGGAGACCGGAACCGGCTATCCGGGTGCCAATATCTTCAGCGCCGTCGTCGCAAGCGGCCTGCGTCCCGACAAGCTCGATCTCAAACATGTCGTCTACCGCGGCCTCCAGGGCGACATGGAGAATGAGCTCTGGGGGATCCAGGGCAAGATCAACTATGATTTCGGAAGCTTCGGCGCCGAACTGACCGGCAGCTATCGCTCGGTCGATTTCTACCAGGTCAACGCGTCGAGCGACGGAATCGATTTTCCGGGACGCGACCTCTCGGCGGTCCAATATGACAATTATTCGGGCAATTTCTGGCAGACGAAGTCGAAGAGCCAGGTCTATGAGGCGCGCCTCTTTGCCAATGATGACCAGGCCCTGCGCTGGAACCTCGGCGCCTTCTATTTCAAGGAAGATCAGGCCGTCGGTTATCTCGCGCTCGCCGACCGGGGCTATTGCTGCTATTCGGCGACCGAGTTCACGATGCCGGATGTCAATGGCGAGAGCTATGCCTTCTACGCCGACGGTAGCTATGACGTCACCGATCGCCTGCGCATCCTCGCGGGCATCCGCTACACCGAAGAAAAGAAGTCGCGCTACGGGATCGGCGGCAACTGGGCGCTGACGCTCGGGGGCGAAAACTTCGATTGCTGTTTCGCAACCCGCGTCGGCACCGAAGGCTTCCGGCCCGCGCTGCTCGATCGGCCCAATTTCGATGTCAGCAATATCACCACGCCGCAGGGCATGGCGCAGTTCCTGATCGAAGGGGTCAAGACGCCGGGCCTTCGCGACACGCTGATCGGCCAGATCGGCGCGATCGCGAGCGGCACCAATCCCAATGGCACCTGCATCGACCGGCCCGATATCGACAATGGCTTCGTCAACTGCCCGGCGCTCAATCCTTCCGACCGCAATGGCGGCTTCAGCTATGCGAACCTGACCATCCCCGGTCAGCAGAGCGGCAGCTCGAAGTTCGATTTCATCGATTGGCGGCTCGGCCTCGAATATGACCTTAGCGACGACCATATGCTCTACGCCAAGGTCTCGACGGGTCACAAGTCGGGCGGCTTCAACGACAGTTTCAGCGGCTCGCCGATCCCCGAGACCTTCAGCCCCGAAAAGCTGCTGGTCTATGAAATCGGTACCCGCAACAGCTTCGACGTCTTCGGGCGCCGCGCGGTCTTCAACCTGACCGGCTTCTACTACGACTATTCAAACCAGGTCTTCCAGGACCTCACCTGCATCAATCTCGACAGCACCCAGACGCCGCCCGTCTGCAACGGCTATTCGCTCGTCAACCGCAACATCGGCGCGTCGCGGATTTACGGAGGGGAAGCGGAGCTTCGCTTGAAGCTGCCGGGCAACTTCGGGCTCGATATCAACGCGGCCTATCTCGATACCAAGGTGACACGGGGGACCGTCGCCGATGCGCGCGCGCAGGACTTCGGCGCCGGCGGTAATTCGCCGCTGATCAGCCTTGTCGGCAATCGTCTCCCGCTGGCGTCCAAGCTCAACGTCAGCGCCCGCCTCTCGCAATGGTTCGACGTGGGGCCGGGGCGGCTCGATTGGCAGGCCCTGTTGAACTATCGTTCGTCCTACTTCCTCAGCCAGTTCAACGAGGATGATATCGTCTTCCTCGACGGGACCCGGCAGAGCGCCTTTGCCGCGGGCTTTCCCGATCGTCAGAAGGGGTATGCGACGCTCAACCTCGGCATCGGCTATACGATCGACAATTTTCGCCTCGAAGCCTGGGCGAGCAATTTCCTCGATGAAGAGGTCTCGCAAAAGGCGCTCGTTGGATCGTCGCTCAATATCCGCTTCCTCAATGATGCGCGGAGCTACGGTCTTCGCCTTCGCGTGAATTTCTAGCAAAAAGGGGGCAGCCGTCCGGGCCGCGCAATGGCACGGACGGCTGTAATTGGACGTGCTCCAGCGGCCGCTTGACGCTCGCATCTCGCGACGAGAAGGCGCCTCGCTAGAGGCATTGCCCGACGCGACTGCAAACACGGTCGGCGACCGAAAGCCGGCAATCCGGAACCGGCCGGAGAAACGCGGTTGCCCTTCGCCGCGCTCTGCATCCAAATGCCATCGAGCGACCGTCTAAGAGCTGGTGCAGCTTCAGGCGCCTGGCAAATTTGGAGATAGTGATGCGATGTTTGCTCGTCGTGCCGATGTTTTTGATGACTGCGGCGATCGCCCATGCCGAAGCACGGGACGCGAATTCCGTAGATGGCCGCTTCGACATCGGCGGGCGCTTTATCCAGCTGACGTGTCTCGGGGCGGGCGCCCCCACCGTCGTCGTCGATGCGGGGATGGGGACAGCGCCTGCCGAAGATCCCGGGTGGCGGGTGATCGCAGCCAGGGTCGCCGAACACACCCGTATCTGTCTATACGACCGGGCCGGCCTTGGCGCGAGTGACGCGGCGCCCGAACGCGTCCGCACCAGCGCTGACGCCGCGGCCGATCTGCGCAAGGTTCTCGAAGAGGCGAAAGTAGCAGGGCCGTACCTCCTCGTCGGGCATTCGATCGGCGGATTGCACGCACAGGTTTTCGCAAGCCTGTATCCGGAAGACACCGCAGGGCTCGTGCTCGTATCGTCGACCCATCCCGACCAGATCGTTACCTGGCTATCGGTTCTGCCATCCCCGGTCCCGGATGAAGAAAAGCCTGTCACCGAGGCGCGCAACTTCCTGACGGCAATGGCCAAGGATCCGGCGAAGAACGAAGAGAGGCTCGACTTCAAGGCCAGCGCCGCTCAGGCGCGGGCGTTCCGCTCGCTCGGATCCAGGCCGCTGGTCATCGCGACCCATAGCGTGAATTACCGGATGGTTCCGGGCTTGTCGGAACCGCTCGCCGTCAAGCTCGAGGCGGCGACCCAGGCGATGCAGCGAGACCTGCTCGCCCGCTCTTCGCGCGCGAAGCAGAATATTTCCCGAACTGCCGGGCACGGCCTTCCGCACGAGGATCCCGCCTTCGTCGTCGACAATATTCTCGAAGCTGTCGGGATGGCCAGAAAATGATGCTGGCTTCGAGATCGTCCGCCTGGGATAATTTTCAAGCCGATGCGAACCGGCCTCGATCGGCCAGTCTGAGCCGCTTGCCCGACGCTGTGTTTCCTACGCCATGGCTTATTGAACCGCGATGAGGACCAGGCTCGCGTTGTCGCTGCCATCCAGGACCAATGCCTCGTCAAGAATATGCTGAGCGAGCAATTCGATCGGTTGCGCGGCGACTGGCCGCTCGCCCAGAGAGCGCGATACGCCGTCCGAACACAGCAAGATTATATCGCCTGGCAGAACGGGCAACGCGGCATGATCGATGCTCACCTTGCTCTCTACTCCAAGCGCGCGCGTGATGACGTTCGCCTGAGGATGCCGCATCGCGGCTTCGGAAGACAGCGCCCCCGCATCCACCATCTGTTGGACGACACTATGGTCGCGCGTCAGCAGTTGCGGGGCCCCGCTCCGGATCCGGTACGCGCGGCTGTCGCCTGCCCAGAACAGATCGAGATTGCCGCCTGCGATCAGCGCTGCCACGATTGTCGTACCGCTGCGCCTGTCTTTACAATCGAACCTGGCGAAAATCTCCGCATTTGCAGATTGCAGCGCACTCAGGACGCCATCGGCGCGAGGCACGGCCAATCTGTCGAGGCGATCGATCGCCATCTGCGCCGCTACGTCGCCCGAGGAATGTCCACCCATGCCGTCGGCGACCGCCCACAATCCACGCTCCGGTCGATCGAGAATACGGTCCTCGTTGATCGTCCTGACCTTGCCAACATGGGTTCGCGACACCGAGCGGATTGCGGTGGCGTCTTCCTGTTGTCCCGGAGAACGGCCCGCGCCAAAGATTCTCGAAAAGATCATGGCCGATCTTCTCCCCCGGCGACATCGGCCGCGCCGTACGCCTGAACGAAAGCCCGGTCGAGCACCCCCGATTTCCTGCCCTCGACTTCCTCGACCAGTTCGCGGTGCCGCCGCTCGAGCTCGTCGATCTGAGCCGCCGCCTTGTTCTGGAACAGGCCGGCTTTCACGTCAGCCAGCCTGGCTGGATCGCAGCGGTCGATGGCGGTGCGAAGGCTGCCGCGAAGTCCGGCGAAGGTCGAGACGAGGTGACGTTTGATGTCGCGAAAAGATGACTGAAGTGCTGCCGGACCTGAAAGGAAGCCGTGCGAGCCGCCGAGTATCAGATCGATCGCAAGCCTTTGCGTCGGTGCCCATTTGAACGGGTTATTGCCGGCACTTCCAATCGTCGTGAGCGTCATCTGGTAATGAGCGCGCGCCTGATCGCGTTCGCTCATAAGATCGCCCACGCCCAGCACCATCTGACGATAGACGCCGCCGATACGGCGCATGATTTCGACGGGCTCTTCCGTCGAAAGCAGCGATGCATCCAGTCCCGCACCCTCGCAGAACGCCTCGAGGAGCGAGCCATTTGTGTCAGGTTTGATCCGAGCAGCAGCACAGCCTTTGTCCGTCCAGTCACTCGGGACGTCGAGCGAGTCGCCGAGAGGTGGCGTCAGCACCATCGTCCGCGTCTCATTGCCCGAAATGTCGCCATGTGGCGCCTCTATTGCAACGATCCGGAAGTCGCCGAGCCGCGCGGCGAAAGGCAAGGCCAGGGCGATCGTCCTGTCTTGCGGAAGGCGCGCGCCGGTCGCTGCATCGAACATCCCGTTGGCGCCCAGCGAACGCAGGGTCAGGCCTTGGTCCGCGACTGCAAATTCGCAATGCGTGCGCGATAACGCGCATTGCGGATCGACGATCGACCAGTCGGCGCCCTTATCGCGGCCGACCCGCAGCAGTCCGTCACGCAGGAGCCGCGCGTCGACGGGGTGGACGTCGTCGCTGCTGTCGAAGAGTTGCAACATGTACATCAAATTGCTCCTCAAGCGACCCGGCGGATATCGCCGGCTTGATCATCCGCATCCGCGATCCGGGTCTCCAGCACCGACGCCTCCAGGTTTTCGGGCTCGTTCGCGAGGCCTGCCTCTGCTGCCGCGGCGGCGAAATTGAAGGCATCGAATGCATCGCCGAACTCGTCGCGTCGCCGGTGCGAGATGCGCAGGGCGAAGCGCGATGTCGCCGCTTCGTTCAGCGCGCTCCGGAGCCGTGCCAGCGGCCGCGTGACCGCTGCCCCGCTGAGATATCCAACGATGATCACGGTCGCCATGACGACGAGCGACAGCATCACAAGGAGGAAGCGCGTGTTGCTCGTCGCGGCCGAAAGTTCGTCGGTCCGCACGACGATATCGACTTTGCCGTAGCTGGTGCCGGCGTAATCGATCGGCCGGACGATGCGCATGCCCGAACCCTGGCTCTTGTCGGTATAGCTGGCTCCGGGCGTATTGCCTCCGGAGACCGGTCGTTCGGTCCTGGGCGGAGTGTAATATTTTCCGATCCGCCGCGGATCGCTCGCGGCGCGCACGACATTATCGGCATCGACAACCGTCAGCTGGCTTATCTCGCTGTCGTCGCTCGCGCTGTCTACGAAGGCCTGCAGCGCGCTCCAATCCTGCTCATCTACCGGCAAGCCCGCATTGTCGACCGCGACGACACCCGCGTTGCTCGCGACGAAGGTCGCGATCGTTTGACCGGACGTGACCGCCATCCGTTCGAACGCCTGTTCTTCGCGCGTCACGATGATCGATCCGCATAATGCAAGAACCGCGAGCGTCACCCCCGCAAGGAGGATCGGCAGCTTGAGGCGAAGCGACAGTCCGCGCCGCGCGGGCGTGCTTTCTTCGGTTGCGCTCAGCTCGCGCAGGATGGCGCTGCGCACCGCATCGCCGTCCGCGAAGCGCTGTTCGGGTTTCTTCGCAAGCAGCTTGTCGATGATGAAACTCAGCCCTGGCGGGCAATCGCTCGCCGCGCGTTCGATCGGCTCGACCCGTTCCTGCGCGATCTGGATTGCCAGCGTCGCCAGACCGATGCCGGGGAAGGCCGCTTTGCCCGTCACCATTTCGTAAAGCACGATTCCGAGCGAGAAGAGGTCGGATCGATGATCGACAGGCAGGCTCAACGCCTGCTCCGGACTCATATAGCGCGGCGTTCCGATCATCTGTCCGAACTGCGTGCGCCCGAGCGGGTCACCGCTGCCATCGGAGTCCGGCTCGTCAATCCGCGCCACCCCGAAATCGACGAGTTTCGCGGTGCGTCCATCACTTGAGAGCAATATGTTGGACGGTTTGACGTCACGGTGGACGACACCGGTCCGGTGCGCATAGGCGAGCGCCCCGGCGAGCTGCTGCCCGAGCTTGAGCACGCGTTCATATGGCATTCGGCCATTTATCTGGAGATGGGCGTCGAGAGGCTGCCCCTCGACGAGTTCCATGGCGATATAGGCGACGCCTTTCTCTTCCCCGACTTCGTAGATAGTCGCGATATTCGGATGGCTGAGGACGCCCGCGGCCCGGGCCTCGCGCAGGAACCGAACGTTGAGCGCGGCGTTGCGCGCATATTCGGGTTTGAGCACCTTGATGGCGACCTTGCGTCCGATGCTCGGGTCGACCGCCCGATAGACATCCGCCATCGCACCCTCGCCGAGACGGCCGTTGATCTGGTAGCGTCCTAGCGTGTTCATCGGACAGGCCCCTCTCGATGCGGTTGCGGGTTCAACGAATGGTTCACCTCGTTACTTCCTCGCTCTGACCGTCGCGGCGATCCGTTCAGCGCGGGCGAGGTCTGTCTTGATCGCGCTGTTTCCGGGATCGAGGACGGCAGCGCGGCGGAGAAGCTGAACCGCCTTGGCCGTCCCGCCCTTGTTAAGCGCGGCAAGCCCCTCGGTGCGCAGCCGCCGCGCGGCCGCTGGATCGGTACGGGCAGAGGGAGCGGGAGTCGCTGCTTGCGGCCGCGCCGGCTGCGCGCGCGATGGCGCCGCACCCGGTCCCGGCCGGGCCGGAGCGGGCTGAGCGCGCCGTACCGGCGCGGGCGCGGTACCGGGAATGCGAAGCGTCTGCCCCGCTGCGAGCTGCATCGGCTTGGCAATGCCATTATATCGCGCCAGCTGATACGTCATGAGACGGTTGCCAAGGAAGCGATCCGCAAGCGCGGCGAGCGTGTCGCCCGGTTGCACCACATAGTCGAAGGATTTCGGTCCCAGGAGCTCGACAGGATCGCGCGTCACGGAATCCCGCAAGAGCGCGAGCGTCGCATTGTTGGGATCGCGCTTCAGCGACGATTTGATGAGCTTTCGCGCGGTGTCGGTGTCACCCAGATTCAAATATTCGGCGATCGTCTCGATATTCTGCGCGCTCGTTGCGGCCACCGCGCCGCTTTGAGGGCGCGGACCACTGGCGCATCCGGCAAGGGCAATGCTTGCCGCCAGAATCGCGGGACGGACGCTACGCCAGGGGCGGAAGCTGAAATAGGGGGAGGTCATGCGGTTACTCTTTCGACAGGCTGGAACCCGGGTTCGACGCGGAGAAGCTTGCCAAGCCCCTCCCGGTCAGTGGCAAAGGCGAGGAAATCCTCGGGCGAGAGCGGCCGCGAAAAATAAAAGCCTTGAAAATGCGTACATCCGTGATGCCGCAACCAGCGATATTCGCTGGCGGTCTCGACCCCTTCGGCGAGCACCCTGATGTTGAGTCCGCGCCCAAGCGCGATGATGCTCTGGCAGATCGCCTGGCTTTCCGGCCGCCGGTCGACTTCCGTTACAAACTCCCGGTCGATCTTGATCTTGTCGAATGTCAGCTGACGCAATGTGCTGAAGCTCGAATAGCCGGTGCCGAAATCGTCGATTGCGATCCTGATGCCGAGTGCACGGATCTGGTCGAACATCCTGACGAGGCTGGCGTCGTTCGTGCTTGCCACGCCTTCGGTCAGCTCGATTTCCAGGCTGCCGGGCTCAAGCGCGTGATTGTGAAGCGTGCGCTTCAAACATTCGGTGAACTTCGGGCTGTGCAGCTGATTGGCGGATATATTGACCGCCACACGCATGGCTCCGGTCTGGCTCGCCTGCCAGTGGCTCGCCTCGCGTGCGGCAGCGTTGAGGACCCATAATCCTACATCCTCGGCAAGTCCCGCCGCCTCCACAACCGGAATGAAGATTGCCGGGGAAACTTTCCCGCGAACGGGATGCTCCCAGCGCAGAAGCGCTTCAGCGCCGATGACGCTCCCCAATGTCGTATCGATCAGCGGCTGGTATGCGAGGTCGAACTCGTTTCGCATGATCGCCGTGCGCAAGTCCTGTTCCAGCCCGTAGCGTTGCGCTTCCTGTGCGATAGACGCGGGACTGAATTCGTGGACCTCGTTCGGACTTCCGGTCGGGATTGCAAATGAGGCCAGCGTTTGCGCCAGGAGCGCAGAAGGCGCCGACCCATCCGGCAAAGAAGCGCAGCGGGTTGCGATCGTCGGCAATATCTCCCGGCCATCGGCTGTCACGGTGCTCCCCAGCGCGTAGGCGATCGCATCCAGTTCCGAGCGCGCAATCGCCGGGTCGATATCGGGTCCATACCAAATCACGAACTGCGCCCGGTCGACGTGCGCAATGAGGCGCTCCGTCGGAACCATTCTGAGGATGCGCGAAACAGTTGCCAGCAAGACGCGCTCGGCCATGGCCGGGTCGAACCCGGCGAGCCGCTCGAAGTCCGCAACGGCCAGCGCGCCCACCAGCCCGCGGCGGTCTGCCTCCATCCGGAACAGAAGAGGCTCGCGCGTCGGCAGGCCGCTCAAGGCGTGACGTTCCGTGAGCCGATGTTTCATCGCGGAAAGCGCTGCTTCGAGCCCTTCCGTGTTTTCCTGCAGGCGATCGGCGATGCTGTGTTGCTGGCCTTGTCCCGAGATCGCTTCGATTCGCTGCGAAAGGGACCAGAGTTTCTGGTCGTGCCGCCACATCGAACCGATCCATCCGAGAGCGACAGCGGATGCAATCGCAGCGAAGAGGGGAACGCCGTTGGAACCGATATGGACAACGCAGGCGAGCGCCACGAACAGCAACGCGATAGCGACGCGGCGCACAAAAGTCGCGGATGAAGCCCCCTTGATCATCATCCAACGACGGTAAATTCTGTTTTGATACTAACTTCTTAAGCTGATCCTCGCCCTTTGTGCCGTCGCGGCACAGGTGCAGCGACCGAAATGGAACGCGGCTATTCGATTATGCGGGAGAAAACCGGGATTCTTCGGCGCTCGTTCGGGGATGGCGCCTTGATGATCCGCCACCGATTAGCTGAGCGAAGTTAACATGAGTTATGACGATTTATTTTTTGGGTTTCGGAATTTCATCGCTTGTCCACCAGGTAGCTGTTCCGTCTTCAGGTCAAAAGCCGCCTCGCTCGCAGTATCGAAGCGGATTCGTTTCCAGGCAGTTGCGACGCACGTCGTCGTAATGGTGCGGTTGGCCACATAAACTTGCTCACCATTGGTTCGACCGCTTTCTACCTCGGCCGCTTCAAGGCTGCCGCACCGTAACCGGCGAAAGTTCATCTTCTGAGGTTTGATAGCAAGGCTGTCTTTCGTTCGATTTCCGGTGTGATAAAGGACGAGAGCGGGCAGTGCGGACGCCCGATCAGGCGACGACCTCGCCCAAGTTCCGCTCCACTATGCCGCCTTGCGGCAGGAGCGCGCTTGCATGACGAACATTGAACCTTCTCCGCCGTCTCTCAGCCTCATCCGGCTGTTTCTCAAATTCCTGCGCTTTGGCTTTCTGGCCTTCGGCGGACCGGTCGCGCAAATTGCGATGGTGAGGCAGTCGCTCGTCGACGAGGAACGGTGGATTTCCTCGGCTCGCTTCAACCGACTGCTTGCGATCATGCAAATCCTCCCCGGGCCGGAGGCCCACGAGCTTTGCGTCCACCTCGGCATGCTGGCGCGCGGGCGCATCGGCGGACTGCTCGCGGGCCTCGGCTTCATGCTGCCCGGCTTCTTTCTCATGCTGGCTGCCGCATGGGCCTATGACGAGTGGATTGCCGGCCAGCCAGGCATGGCCAGCGTCTTCTTCGGCGTTCAGATCGTCGTCCTCGCGATCATTCTTCGCGCCGTACATCGCATCGGCAGCCACGTTCTGGAGGACCATAGCCTCTGGGGTCTCGCAATTTCTAGCTTTCTGGCCACGCTCGCCGGCGTGCCCTTCTGGCTCCCGCTTATAGCGGCCGGGCTCGCCTACACATTTGCGGCGCAGCGCTGGGCCGCGCTCGCCATTCTCGCCGCCGCGGTCGGTCTTGCGATCCTGCTGCCGCGAGCCAGCGCCTTCGAGCCGGCCGCCCTTGTTGTCGCGTCTGGTCCGGCAACCACTGTCGCGCTCTTCCTCGCAGGTCTGAAGGGCGGGCTCCTGACTTTCGGCGGCGCCTATACCGCGATTCCTTATGTCCGTGCCGACACGGTTGGCCGGGGCTGGCTCTCCGACGCATCCTTTCTCGACGGTGTCGCGCTCGCGGGAATTCTCCCTGCGCCGCTCGTGATCTTCGCGACGTTCACGGGATATGTCGCAGGCGGCGGGAGCGGGGCGATCGCAATCACCGTCGGTATGTTCCTCCCGGCCTTCGCCTTCTCGCTGATCTTCTTCGAGCGTCTCGAAGCGGTGGTCGAACATCCCGCACTTCACCGCCTACTCGCGGGCGTTGCGGCCGCCGTCGTCGGGGTGATCACGGCGACGTTGATCCAGCTCGGCTGGTCGACGGCCGAGCGCGCATCGAGCCTCTGGCTGCCGGCTTTGCTCTTCATTGCGGCGCTCCTGCTCGTCTGGAAGCTCAAGGGCAAGTTCGTAACACCGGCGCTCGTCTTGGCGGGCGGTATTGCCGGTTGGTTCCTCGCGCTATAGCCTTGGAACGCCCGTTGATGCCTATGTCCGCCTCTTGGCCTCGTCGTACGGAAACTTGGTATCTCGCAAGGGCCGGCGGCCAAGGACTGCCGATCAGCGCATCTGCCCTGATCCTGCTATGGTCCCATGTCGGGGCCGCTGGGGCGCAGGCGGTGACCCTCGCTCTGGGGGAAGCCGAGCGCAGCTGACACGCGGTCGTTCCAGCCATAGGGATCGGCGCGGATGACGGGCTCGCCTTGCTCGTCGAACAGCACCGTCTGGTAGGTCAGGCGGACCGGTATGGGACGCGGCAGGGGGACGAAGGTCTCCTTGCCGGTGGCCCGCGCCTTGTCCCAATCGGCGATCACGCCCTCGTCCTTCGCGAGCATCGCCGCGAAACCCAGTGCATCTTCGACCCGCACGCAGCCATGGCTGCGCTGGCGCTGCACCTCGCCGAACAGCGCCTTGGCGGGCGTGTCGTGAAGATAGATCTGATGCTCGTTCTGCATGTCGAACTTGACGAGCCCCAGCGAATTTTTGGGTCCCGGCTGCTGGACGATCCAGCCATCCTTCCAGGCCATGTTGTTGCGGCGAAGATAGGCGGCGCCCTTGCCGGCAATCTCCTTGTTCTGGATCGAGCGCGGTACCGTCCAGGTGGGGTTGGCGACGAGGCGGTAGATCGGCGATCCCAATTGCGGCGTCTCGGTCCCGGGTTTGCCGACGACGACCTTGCGCGTATCGGCAAGCTTGCCGTCCCGCCAATAAGCGAGGCGCGCCGAGGCGAGATTGACGTCGATGCGCGTTTCGGGCGGGTTGCGGTCGACCCAGCGCATGCGCTCCATCGCCACCGCGATCGCCCGTGCCCGGTCGGCGTCGGACAGGTTGAGGATTTCGAGCGCTTCGCTCCCGATCACGCCATCGGGCTTGATGCCATAGTCGGCCTGCATGCGCCGCACGGCTTTCACCATCGCCGGGCTATAGCTCCCGCCGTCCGCCTCTGCGCGGCCGAGATAGTCTGACGCGACGAGCTGCCGCGCGATCGCGGGAATTCGTGGATCGCTACTGCCCGGTTCGATCGCTTTACCGGCATCGGGAATTGCGCTTTCCGTGCCGGTTTCCTGTTTGCTGAGCGCGAGATAGGCTTTCGAGAGCGCCTTGTAATTACCGTCCTGCGGCGCGAGGCCGGAGAGCCAGTCGTCGACCTCGCCCTTCGCGATCGCCTCGGCGAGACCGGCCTTCAAATCGGGCGCGGGACGCGGGACGCTGTAGATGCTGTTGAGCTTGGCGGGATCGGAAGCGCCGCGCGCGAGCGCCGATGCATAGCGAAGCGCCACCTCGTTAAGCGCATTCTGGTCTCCGCTGCCTTCCGGCACGTCGAAGCGCATCCGGTCGAGACCGTGCGCCGCGCGCCGGGCGATGGCTTCGCGCAGCTGTTTCGCTGTTGCGTCGCTCCAGCGCGCATCCTCGATCGACGCGCCTGATTGTTGTGAATTGGTTGAAGCGTCGCATCCAGCGAGCGTGGCGGAAAGGGCAAGCAACGAACAGGCAATCACACCATAGCGCACGAAAATCTCCTTATGGTTCGAAGGAGATAACCCGGAAGGCGGGCGCGCGTTCCTGCTTGTTGATATCGAACGGGGCCCGGCGCCAAATTGTCAGGCGCGCGCGGCGTAGAGAAGGCGGCCGGTGCCGAGGTGATCGAACACATCGTCGAGGCAGGCCTCCCCCACGGCAAAACAGCCCTGGCTGCGCCCCAGTTTTCCGTGCGCGCCGATCATGTCGGCATTGGCATACCAGGCGCCATGAATGACGATCGCACGCTCCATCGCATGATCGTTCGTTGGGTCGAGGCCGGTTATCCGCTGCGACCGCCCATGCTGGCCGACATAATAGTCGCCGGTCACATAGGCGCCCTCACTCGACGCATTCGAACCCGAGACATTCGAGAATTTCTCGAGATAGCCGGTGTGCCGCGGATCCGAGCCGCTGCCGTGCGCGACGAGCAAGCGCGAAACCTTCCCGCTTTCGATATCGAGGAAATGGAAACGCTCCTCCGACGAGGGCGCCGCAAAATCGACGATTGCGATGCGGTCGCGGCGCCGAATATGTTTCGAATGCGTATCAAGCGCAGCGAGCGCCCGCCGCAACAAACGCGGGTCGAGCGCGCCGTCGCGAAGGGGCGGCGGCGGGGGTGGCGCGGACGCGGGCGCGGCCACGGCAATTTCGCGGCTTGGAACTGTGTTCACAAATGGCCCCGCTGCAGAGCGGGCGAGTGCGCCGACTGCGACCGCGGCACCCGAAATCATCATGGCCCGCCTGTCCAGTCGAAAAGGCTCTTTGGTCATCGCCGCTATATAGGAGAGGCTCGCCGGGGTTGAAGAGCCTGCGCGAGCTGACTCTCGCCCGGACGGGTTGTGCCGTTCCGGGCGGCAGCCGAACCGTGTCGGGAAATATGCGCGGGCCGATGCGAGCCTCATTTGCGCTGGCCGCGACGAGGCCGGCATCGTCGGCAAGGTCGTCGAAATCGAGCTGGGGGCGCGTCGATCTTCGCATCGATCCTGGTCCGCCCATCGCGCTTCAGACCTTGGTAGTGGCACGGATCGTCGATCGGCCGATGGGGCGCCTCAGACGGTAGAAGAACCAGTTCTCGCCCTCGGGGGGGACGTCGCCGCCGGTATCGTCGCATTTTACGCGATTTCTTGGCCTGGCACGCGGATCCGATTTTCGGGCTGATTGGCGAGAACTTCGCTCCGCGGGCCGCGAGGCATCGGGTGTAAGAATCCCGCCCAGGTCGGCGTCGCCGACGCCGCGGCCCCGGAAGCGGGGCTACCATGAGGCGCTTCGCGCAGCTGATGTCTCCGGCCGCGCCGGCGTCGATCGGTGCCGCCGTACCCGTTAATCGAGGGCGATCTTAATCAGTGACAGGATGGCGCCTATTTCTTGGCTGCGTCGCAACTATCGCTTCCAGCAAGCGTCAATGAGCATCGGCTGCGCAGCTGAACAGCACCTTCACCACCGTCGGAACCGCGAATTTTCCGGTTCCAAAAGCACGCCCGATTTGTTTGCGGGCGGGGAGATGTTTATGTCCAGCCTTGCCGACCGCCTGTCCAAACTTACCGATCGTCTGTCTCCCGGTCGCCAGCCGCGGCGCACTTCGCCCGATCCTCTCACGCTTGCCGCCGTCGGCGCCGGGCTTGCCGCGACGGGGATCGGGCTCGCCCTTTGGCGGCGCAGCCGGAAGAACAAGACGGCGGGCGATTCAATCGCAACCGACGCGCCGCACTGGACGCTCGACAAGCCGTCGAAGCGCGCACTTTTCGGCAAATCCGTGCTCATCAACCGACCTCGCGAAGAACTGTTTGCGGCGTGGAAGGTCGAACGCTTCCCCGACTTCATGGAGAATGTCGTCGCGGTCGAGGCGCTCGGCGGCGGCACGGCGCGCTGGACGATCAAGGCACCGCTCGGCCGCGAGGTCCATCTCGTGAACAGCATTACCGAAAGTGTCGAAGATCAGTCCATCAGCTGGCAGAGCGAGCCCGAGAGCGAGATTGCCAACAGCGGCGAGGTGCGTTTTGCCGATGCGCCTGCGGGACGCGGCACCTACGTCACTTTAATCCTCGCCTATGATCCGCCCGCGGGCCAGATCGGACGCCTCGGCGCCAAGCTGCTCCAGCGTGAGCCCGAAGTGCAGGCGCGCCGCGACCTTCATCGCTTCAAGCAGTTGATGGAGACGGGTGAGGTCACCAGCAATGCTTCGCCCTCGGCGCGTTCGTCCGAGACCGCCACCGAGCCCCACATCTGAGGAATTCCCCATGCGAGCAGTTACCTGGCAGGGTCGCCACAAGATCAGCGTCGAGACCGTTCCCGATCCCGAGATCGTCAATCCGCGCGACATCATCCTCAAAGTCACGTCGACCGCCATCTGTGGATCCGATCTCCATCTTTACGACGGCTATATTCCCGGCATGCGCGCCGGCGATATCGTCGGCCACGAATTCATGGGCGAGGTGGTCGAGACCGGGGCGCAATCGACGCTGAAGAAGGGCCAACGCGTCGTCATCCCGTTCACGATCAGCTGTGGACAATGCTTCTTTTGCGAGAAGCAGCAATATAGCGCGTGCGACAACAGCAATCCGTCGGAGACGCGCGATGCCTCCGAGCTGCTGATGGGGCACGCTATGGGCGGCGCTTTCGGTTATGCGCATTTGACCGGCGGCTATGCCGGCGGCCAGGCCGACTATGTGCGCGTGCCCTATTCCGATGTCGGCCCGGTGATCATCCCCGACGATCTGCCCGACGACGACGTATTGTTCCTGTCGGACATCCTGCCCACCGGTTGGCACGCCGCCGTCAATGCCGACATCGAGCCAGGCGACACCGTCGCAATATGGGGATGCGGTCCGGTCGGGCTGTTCACGATCCAGTCGGCGTTGCTGCTGGGCGCGGGACGCGTGATCGCAATCGATCATTTCCCCGCTCGCCTGGCCCTCGCGCGCGGCATGGGCGCCGAGATACTCGATTATACAAGGGTCGATGTCCGCGAGGCGCTCAACGAGATGACCGGCGGAATCGGACCCGACGCCTGCATCGATTGCGTCGGCATGGAAAGCCATGGCTTCACCGCCGATAATATCCTCGATCAGGTGAAGGCCCAATTCTACTCGGTCACCGAGCGCCCGCATGCACTGCGCCAGGCCATCCTTGCGTGCCGCAAGGGCGGGCGCCTCTCTATCCCCGGGGTCTACGGCGGTTTCGCCGACAAATTCCCGCTCGGCCAGCTGATGGAAAAGGGGCTGACCGTGAAGAGCGGTCAGACTCCGGTCCAGAAATATACTGGAGAGCTCCTCAAGATGATCCAGGACGGCAAGTTCGACACGACCTCGCTCGTCTCGCACCACGCGCCGCTCGAGGATGCCGCCGAAATGTACCGCCACTGGCATGGCGAGCAAAATGACTACACCAAGATCATCCTCAAGCCCGGCCTCGAAAAGGGCGCAATTCAAGCCAAATCGGAGATGGAAAATGCCTGATCGCAAACTTGCACTGATCACGGGCGCATCGAGCGGCATCGGACGCGAGATCGCGAAGCTTGCTGCGGCGGAGGGTTATGACCTGATCGTCGCGGCCGATGAGCCCTTCGTCGATGCGGCCATCGGCCTGAGTGAGAGCGGCGTCGAGGTCCAGTCGATCGAGGCCGATCTCTCGACATCGGCCGGGGTCGAGGAACTGCTCGCCGCGGCCTCGGATCGCGCGATCGACGTGTTGGTTGCGAATGCCGGTCATGGGCTGGGGCGCGGGTTTCTGGATCAGGACGTCGCGGCATGGCGTCATGTCATCGATACGAATATCACCGGCACGCTGCTTTTGCTTCAGCCGGTGCTCAAACAGATGGTGGCGCGGGGCGAGGGGAAGGTGCTGATCACAGGTTCGATCGCCGGGCATCTGGCCGGGTCCTTCCAGGCCGTTTACAACGGCTCCAAAGCGTTCGTGGACAGCTTCGCGGCCGCGATCGGCAATGAGCTCAAGGACAGCGGGGTCACGATCACGTGCCTCAAGCCCGGCGCAACCGAAACCAATTTCTTCGCGCGCGCGGGAATGCTCGATACAAAGGTTGGTCAGGCTGAGAAGGACGATCCCGCGGATGTCGCAAGGTCCGGCTGGGAAGCGATGAAAGACGGCGAGCATTCTGTCGTCCACGGGCTTAAGAACAAGGCGCAGGTGCTCGCGGCCGGCGTTCTCAGCGAGGCGACCACTGCGGAAATGCACCGCAAGCAAGCCGAGCCCGGATCTGGCGGAGCATAGTGCACAAGCGATCCATGCGGAGCTTTCGGCGCCGAGGCTGCCAGCAAGAAGAGAAGGCGGGGCAGCTAGGGCGCGGGACCCGGGCCCGGCAGAAAAATCTCCTGTGCGACCCGCGTGAACGCTTGGCGCTCAAACGCGTTGGAAGCTCATGGCTTCTATCAATATCTTCCTCTGCGATGCCCGACGCGAGGTCATATTTCTTCGCGAACTCGCGGCCGCCGCGGCAGATGGCGCATTGCGGTTGCCTCCTGAAATGGAGCAAGCGGCGGCGGTTGCGCTGCTCGATGAGCTCGCGGCTGAACGCGCAAGGTTGATCGAGCGGATGGCGCGGCCAGTCGGCGCCGCCAGGTCCGCTGCCGGTTTGAAGGCGAATGAAGCTGCAGTGGTGGAGGATATGGGCTCGTGACCGACTGGATTACCGATCTTGTCGAGAAAATGGGCTATGCAGGCATCCTGCTGCTCATGTTTCTCGAAAATCTTTTCCCTCCCATTCCGTCGGAAGTGATCATGCCGCTCGCGGGCTTTGGCGCGGCGGATGGCAAATACAGCCTTGGGCTGGTCATCGCTGCCGGGCTCGCCGGCACGATGCTCGGCGCGCTCTTCTGGTATTCGCTCGCGCGCAAGATCGGCGACGAGCGGCTGCGGCGATTGGCCGATCGCCATGGTCGCTGGATCACGCTCAGCGGCGCCGACATCGCCGCCATCGAAAAGTGGTTCTGCCGTCATGGCATTTGGGCCGTCCCGCTGGCGCATTTGGTGCCAGGGCTTCGCACGCTCATATCGATTCCAGCGGGCCTCTTCACAATGCCCGTTCCTCTCTTCCTGCTATTGACAGCCATCGGCGCGGGCGTCTGGACGGGCGTGCTCGGGGCCGCCGGCTATCTGCTCGGCGCGCGCTTCGAGGGGGTCGAAAAATTCATGGGGCCCGTCAGCACCGCCATCATGGTAGGTCTTTCGATTTATTATATCTGGCGTGTGTGCAGCTTCAAATCCGGCAGGACCGGTTAGCTTGATCGTGGGCCTTCGCGCCAGAGCTCCATAGTCGGAGGGACGCACGCCTGTTTCTGTGCCGCATTTGCTCCGAAGTGGCCAGTTGACGTAGCCATCCGCGCCTTCGCAAAGTTTCTTCCGAAGGCGGCCGGGCCGCAACCCGCCAAGCTACGGCTGTCACTGCGCAAGCATTTGACGATGATGAGCGACATAGTCGTCGAGAAGCGCGGAGCCTCGGTCATGCAGATCGCTGCGGGCTTCCTAAGCGATAGCCGCCTCGGCGAGCGCGACAGGCTCGGGCGGGCCGAGGCACCGGTCCGGAAATTAGGTGACGTTTTCAACCTATGATAAGCTCCTCGGAACGCCGCGCGGCTGCGTGCAAGCGAGTCGGCGAGGGAGTCGCTCCATGCCTGCTTATTTTCTCATGGTGTCCGACGCGAACGCGCGTTCGCCCAAGCGCATCGATTTTATATCGGAAAGTCCGGATCAGGCATTCCAGGTCGCCCGCAATGTCGTCGATGGCGCGCATTGCGAGCTGTGGCAGGACGACAAGCTGCTGGCGAGAATGACCAAAAGCGGAAGTGAGCTCTGGGAGCTGCTCGCCACGACGCCGCAACAGATCGAGCAGTGAGACGGTCGTTCGGCTCAAAAGCCGAAGCAGGGTGTCTGAAACGCGGTCGCCATAACGCGAAACTGGACGGTGGGGCCAGGCGCAGCCTGCGTTTTCGGCTCAGAGGCCTTCAGCGCGTGGGAAGCAACTCCACGACTGCGCCTTGCTCGGACGCGATAGGAAAGTCTTCAAGCATCGATTCGAGCAGCATGAACGCGGCTAGAGCGACCCGCGCCTGGAAATCCTCGCTATCGAGAGCGCCAAGGTGATGCCCGCGCGACTCGGAGCGAGTGCAAGACCGGGCAGCCAGGAAAAGTAGCCCTTCTTCCTCTCCGGCAGCGGCCGGCGCCGCGACGACCGTAGCACTCAATATAAGATTTGCGTCCGTTCGCGCCTTGAAACCTTCTGCCATCGCCAGCGTGACCGGACGCGACACCGCGCCATACGCGTCAATCAGCGCGGGCGCCACGCCAACCAGATTTTCCATTGCTGCGCGTTCGTTGACGGTCACCGCGAGATCGATCCAGTGCCCGCGTGTATCGATGGCGCCGAGTCCGGCGGCAATTGCGCCGCCCGTCCGATATTCCACCAGCGCCAGCCGAATGCCGCGGATCGCTGCGGCCGTCATGATTGTAGCGGCCGCTAGTTGAACTGGTCCGTGCTCGCGCACCTTCTATCTCCTCATACCGCTGCAACAGTGCGAAGGGACATGCAATCACACGGCCAGAAGGAGCTCGCCATCGTCCTCGCCGTCCCAATAATGGGCGCGCTTGCCGCTGACCTTGATGAGCACGATGCCGGGGGTATCGATGCCGTCCGGCCACCAGCGTTCGAGATCCTTCGTCCAATGCTCCGCGAAGGCCTGCTTGTCGCGAATAAGCGTGGCATGACCTTCGATAGCGGCAAAGAAGGGACGGTGACCGAGCAGTCCGGATTTTCCCTGATAAGAGACGTTCACGGCTGAATTCGACGCGATGTCCGCAACCATCTGCGATGTCTCGTCGGTGAAAAACCAAGTGTCTCCATCATAGTCGACGTCACGGTTGTTGCTCATCGGGCGCGAGCCTATTTCGCCGCCGGGTGCACAAGTAGCGAGCATCGCGAAATCGATGTCTCTCATTTTTTCCGAAAGCTTCTCGAGGGTCATCGGCATGGGGGCGGTTCCTTTCGCTGATATGTCGACAACGCGCCGCGCGGCGAAAAGTCGCTTGAGCACCCTGTGGATATCAGAGGTTTGAACCGCCGTGCGATTTTCGGAGGACGGGGTAATCGTCTTTCGCGTCGAGCGCATCGCGATTTTGCCTGCTTGTGCAATCATCGTCCTTCTCGCTGTCGGTGCGAAAAGCGGTCTCACTCGATCGTCGGCTCGGTCTGTCCTTCGGGAAGCCCCCTGGTCCTTGGCCGCAGAGCGCGATAGCGGGGCAGAAAGGCAATCTGCGGCATCCAGCTTGGTGCTTCGGCTGCATAAAGGTGAAATGCCGGGGCAACCTCTTCGGGATCGTCGAGCGTACCGGCAGGAATATCGATTTCGTCGGGCTGGTGCCGGACGTGAATACTGAGCGGCGAGCCGCATTGCCGGCAGAAAGTACGCGTGCCGAAAGCTGTTGAAGCGAAGCTCCCGACATGGTCCGCTCCGGCCGTGATCCTGTACCGATCGAGATGCACGGTCGTGAAGACGATGCCGCCCGACCCCGATATATGCTGGCAGACCCGGCAGTGGCACCATCCGGTGTCATAAGGGATTTCGTCGAGTATGTAGCGCACCGCACCGCAGGCGCAGCCGCCCTCGATCGCGCGATAGGTCGAATCTGTGCGTGTTTCTTCGGACATCTAATCTCGTCTTTCATGGGTCGGCCATGGACTGAACGCCCCTGCGGTAACTTGGCTCCGGCCGGTGCTGCGAGCGGGGCAGGGCGGAATGCGTTGCAAACTCGTCGGCGTCGCGCGGAACTGCGGCAAACGGGCGGCGTTGGCTTTTGAACAAGGCTGGCGGGAGAGGCCAGACGATCGGGCCGCCGCGTCTCGCGCACGCGGGCCGAGCGGATCGCTTCTGGCGGCGAAATGCTGCCGGCCGGCACAATCGCGGGTTAAACCTGCCGTTAAGGACCGAAGAATATCGACGAGGTCAGGATCGAGCGAGATAGTGATACAAATGTCCCTCGTGGCGGCTGACAGGGCGCCAGTGCAATCGGAAGCGGTGGTGAGCGAGCAATATGCGAGCCTCGCACGGCAGGTTCCGCTGATGTACGCGCTGATGTTCCTCAACGTCCTGTTTCTCGCGATCGTCACATCCGACGGCGGCGGTCGGGCGATCAGCTTCGTCGCGCCGCTCGTTCTGACCGTGATTATAGCAGTGCGCGGGGCGGCCTGGTATATCCGGCGGGGGCGCCCTGCCACCGACGATGACATGCGGCGATATCTTCGCGGGACGATAATTCGGGCGGGTGCATTCAGCTTCCTGTTCGGAGGCTGGGGACTTTTTCTTTTTCTTGCCGCCGATCCCTTTCATACCACCGCCATCGCCCTCTTCATCTTCGTCGGGTCGATCAGTTGCTGCTACTGCCTGCAAGCGCTTCCGGTGGCTGCCCGGCTCGTGCTCCTGTTCGGCGCGATGCCCGTGACGGTCGGGCTGCTCCTGTCGCGCGACCTCTATTTTACCGGCATGGGCCTCACCTTCCTTCTCGGGGCGGGAGTGATCCTGCGGACGATCGCCACGACACACTCGGCCGTCTATGAATCGCTGCGCGCACGCTCCGAGATGGGCGCGCTCATCGCGGCGCTCCGGCGTAGCGAGCAGCATTATCGCTACTCGGTGGAACTTAACCCGCAAATTCCGTGGATCAGCGATCCCGAGGGCCGGATCGTCGAGGTGGGGCCCCGATGGTCCGAAGTCACCGGTCTGCCGCCCAAGGCGGCACTCGGTTGGGGCTGGGTGGATGCCGTTCACCCCGAGGATAAACCGGATGTCCTCGCCCATTGGAACGAGGCACTCACTTCCGAGGATAATGCCGTCGCCGACGTTCGCTACCGGGTACGACATTCCGACGGCAGTTTCCGTTGGTGCCGCGCCCGCGCGCATCCGCGCCGCGACGAAGAAGACCGGATCATCAGCTGGTACGGCACGCTCGAGGATATTCACGATCAGGTGACGGCCGAGCTGTTATTGCGCGAAAGCGAGGAGCGCTACCGCCTGGCCTCGCGTGCGACGAATGACGTAATCTGGGACCTGTCGCACGTCGCGGACCGGATCGAATGGGGAAATGGCGTCGAAGCGATCCTCGGCTACCCCGAGGCCGTCGGCGGGACATCGGTCGACTGGTGGAGGGAGCGTATTCACCCGGAAGACGTCGCCGCCGTCGAAGCGACCTACGACCGCATCCGTTCCAACAGGCAGGATAGCTGGAGCCATGAATATCGGTTCCGCGCCGCGAGCGGCGAATTTATCAATCTTTTCTCGCGCGGTTATGTCGTGCGCGGCGAGGGCGGCGAGGCCGTGCGCTCGATCGGCGCGCTGCTCGATGTCACCGATGCGCGGAAAGCCGAGAAGGAATTGCGCTGGGCCGCGAACCATGATCCACTGACCGGACTTCCCAATCGCAAGCTGTTTGGCGAAGTTCTTGAGGCCGCGCTTGCGTCGGCGTCGTCGGACGGCACATGCGTCGCGGTCATCGTCATCGACGTGGACGGGTTTAAACTCTTGAACGACAGCATGGGCCATGCGGCGGGCGATCGGCTGCTGCGCACCGTCGCAGCGCGGCTCCAGGCCAATCTCGCGGCGGACGCAACCGTGGCCCGCCTTGGCGGGGACGAGTTCGCGGTGATCGTGACCGGCCTCGGTTTCGGCGAGCCGATCATTCCGGCGGCGACCGCCATCCTCGATGGTGTGGGTAACGCGTTGACGATCGACGAAAGTGTCGTCGAGGTGAGCATCAGCGCCGGGGCAGCCATTTGGTCTGCCGACGGGCAGGATGCGGAGGCCATTCTGAAAAGCGCGGATCTCGCGCTCTATGCCGCGAAAGCCGAGGGGGCAGGGGGCATTCGGGCATTCCGTCCGGAGATGCGCGAGGCTGCCGAGGCCCGCAAGGCGATGCTGCGCGAGGCACGCGGCGCCCTCAACGATGACCGGATCATTCCCTTCTACCAAGCGAAGGTCGACCTTGCGACGGGCGAGGTCGTGGGCTTCGAGGCACTGCTCCGCTGGCACCATCACCGAAGGGGGCTGCAGCCACCCGACGGCATTCGGGCCGCCTTCGAGGATACGCTTCTCGCGAGCGCGCTGACCGACCGGATGATCGACCGTGTACTCGCCGATGTCGAGGGTCTGACGAGCAAAGGCATCGCCTTCGGACGTATCGCGATCAACGGCTCGCTCGCGGATTTTCGCCGCGACGATTTCGCAGACCGCATATTGACGAAGTTCCGGCAGAAGGGACTGCCGCCCACGCTCCTCGAACTCGAGGTGACCGAAAGCGTTTTTGTCGACCACCTTGCCGCGAACGTGGCGCGCGCGCTGCAAACGCTAGCCGCAGAAGGTGTCTCCATCGCGCTTGACGACTTCGGCACCGGCTATGCGTCGCTCACCCATTTGCAGCAGTTCCCGGTGCACGTCCTCAAGATCGACCGGTCGTTTATTTCCCGCCTCGACAGCGAAGACAGCGCCGACTTCGCGATCGTCCACGGCGTCATCGACATCGCGCATCGCATGAAGATCGCGACCGTCGCCGAAGGCGTCGAGAATGAGCGGCAGCTCGCCCATCTGCGCGAACTCGGCTGCGACATTGCGCAAGGCTATCTCGTGAGCCGTGCGATCGGGATCGAGCGCGTGCCCGACTGGTTGAAGCGATGGTCGCAGCAACCCCCGGCATGGTTTCGCGCCGCGGAGAAGGACCCGGGAGATCGTCGGGACAGCAGTGGACAATGAACGATGATGGCTGTGACGACCGGCAACAGGTGGCGCCGTATCCGCGATCATAGGGTCGGGGCTTCAGGCCGCCAGCTCGGCTTCGGCTGCGTCCGCTTCGATGCAGAAGAGCGCCCGAGCCTTGCCGCCGGCTTTTGCGCGGTAGAGCGCCGCGTCGGCTGCGTCGCCGGGCTGCGCGGCGGCGCCGCCCGGCACTGGTTGGCATGAGGCGAAGCCGAACGAAAACGCTCGAACGGACGGCGTCACCACATCGTCATAATAAGCATTCTGACGCGCTAGCATCGGCGGCCTTCCGGGGCCTTTTCCGTGTCTGTAATCAACAAGCCTTCGGCGCGGGCGAGGGCGGCCGCCTCGCCCCGGGTGCGCGCATCGAGCTTGCCCAAAATGGCCGATACATGATGATCGACCGTCTTCGCCGATACGAACAATCGCTCGCCTATTTCCTTGTTGGTCCAACCTTTATCGAGGGCCTTAAGGACATCGATCTCCCTTTTGGTAAGGCCGAAGCGATTGTCGAGGGTAGAGGCCCGCGGGCCGCGACTGCCGATACGGCCGCTGGCCAGCTTGAGTTCTGTTCGCGACCGATCCGCCGTCGCGGGCGCGCCGATGCGATCAAGAAGGGCGAGGCCACGCGCGATTTGCGATGTATTGCCTTTGGCCAACATCAGAGCTTGTTCGAAAGGCATCGCAAGAGCTTCGAACGCATTGGCCGCGGCAGTCATGTCCCCGGCGGCGCTTAGCGCATAGGGCTCCGGCATGTCCGACGGCGGTGGGCTGTTCTGGCCAAGTGCCTGGCTCCAGTACCAAAGCGCTGCCCTGTCCCAGGGGCTGCCATTGTCTTGCGCAAGCGCGGCCGCTTCGCCAAGCAAGGACAGGGCCGATCCGATCTCACCGCCGTTTGTCCAGCACCGCTCGGCAACGATGAGCGCCAAGCTTGTAAATCTCGGCCCCTCGCGGCCGTTTTCCATATGAGAATTTAATTCTTCGATCAGCGCATCGGCAGCCGGCGAGCCTCGACGAATATGAAACTGCGCCATGGCACGAGCAGCAGGGTTGCGGATAAGGTGGGAGTTATGTTGGTCAGCAAGGACCGGCGATGCCCATTCCTCGGCATCGCCATATCGTCCGAGGTCCATCAAAGTGAGCGCGTTGCCTCCGGCGATATAGTCGCGCCAGGTGTCGAGATCATGCTCGATGCAAAATGCGATCCCTTGTTGCTGCGCGACCAGCGCCTCGCTGTGCCGGCGCGCCGACATCAGCATCCAGCACTTGTTGGTGTAAGCCCGCGCGACATGCTCCTGCGCCCCAGTAGCAAGGCCAAGTGCGATGCTTCGCTCCAGGAGAGAAAATGCCCGTTCGGGGTCGCGATACTGGATCGCGGTGCCATAATTGTTGAAAATGGTGGCAAGGATATCATCGCGCGCGAGCGCGTCGGCAATCGGGATCGCTTTCTCGCTCCACCGAACGGCTTCTTCGGCATCCTCTGCCAGCATGGCAAGATGCGCGAGATTGGCATAAGCGAGGGCCAGCTCCGCGGTGCCGGAAAATTCATCGAGAAGCGCGACCGCCTGATGTCCCGCTTGTTCGGCCAAGTTCCGATGGCCGTTGAGATAATGGAGTCGCGACAGAAATCGCAGACCGTCGCCGCGGTGCATCCGATCGTCCATCGATTCGAAAATGGCAAGCGCACGGCCTTGCCACTTGATGGCAGCGGCAATTTCACCAGTCACATGAAGTTCGAAGGCATAATGCGCGCACTGCCGGGGATCGTCCGATGCGCTCTCCTCCTCGAGGATCGCGCTCCATGCACGGGCCGCTTCTCGATGCGCGCCGAGTGCTGATGCCTGCATGGCCGCCTGCGGTGCGGCATCGCGGACGCGCGGGATGTCGTGGGCGGATATTGCGTGGTGCAGCCGCCGCGCCGCACTGGCGCCTGCTTGCTCGAGGCGATTGAGCTCGGCGGCGTGAAGCTGCCTGCGTCGCAGGGGCGACAAAGCGTCCTCGACCGCACGGCGCGTGATCTCATGACGAAAGACGAGGCCGTCCTGTTCCGCAAGCAACAGTCCTGAATCGAGACAGGCCTGCAGGGCATCTTCGTCGGCCCCTGTATGTTCGATCTGCTCGAACGCCACGCGCCGCGGGATGATCGAGCAATAGTCGAGCAGAACCCGCGCGCGCTCCGCCAGTTGATCGGCCCGCCCGACTATGAGGTCGTCGATCGAACGCGACCGGGCGCCCCCGCTGGCAAGCATCTCGGTCACGTAAAGTGGATTGCCGCCGGTCGCATCGTGGATGGCGGAACCCAACAGGCCGCGGGCGGCCGCAAGGGCGCCGACGGCCGGGGCGGATAGGCGATCGAGGTCGGACCGATGGCGTGTGGCGGGCGGGATGTCATTCGCGGCGCGGGTCAGTCGCGCACGCGCGCTCTGATCCTCATTGCGCGACGACGCGACAACCAGAAGCGGCTTGTCGGCGATGCGGCGTCCGAGATAGCGAATGAAGTCGATGCTGCCGTCGTCCGCCCAGTGGAGATCCTCGACAAACAGGATGGTCGGCACGTCGGTCAGCCGCGCCAAAGCTTGATGGAATAGATCCAGGCGCGAACCAATGTCCCTGGCCTGTGCAAGCGCTTGCTGATCGAGAACGGACAGGTCGCGCAGGAGGGTGAGTGCTTCGGCGTTGCTCCAATCTTCGCATGCCGCCCAGAGCGGGCGCAGCCGCTCGCCAACCCTTGCTGCGAATGCGCGCAATACGGTCGTTTTGCCGATACCCGCTTCGCCGACGATGAAGGATATGCGCCCGCGTCCGCCAGCCGCCTCGGCTGCGAACCGATCCAATTCTTCAAATATGTGATCGCGCTCGAGCAACATCACGCAGGCCACAATAGATGAAAATCGATCCCGGCAATAGGGAGCCGCAAAATAGGGAATCTCGAATTGCAAAATGGGGAGGTCCGCCGATGCGAGCGCGCTCGATTTGGCCGATTTGGTCTTTGCTCAATCAGCAAAGGAGAATTGTCATGCCACGTTATCTCGTCGAACGAACCTTCCCCTCGGGCCTGCACATCCCGTGCAACGCCGATGGCGCGGCCGCTTGCCTCAATGTCGTCGATCAGAATTCTGCCGACGTCGTCACTTGGGTGCAAAGCTTCGTCTCGACGGACAAGCAGAAGACCTTCTGCCTCTATGACGCACCCGACCCCTCGGCAATTCACCGCGCCGCCGATCGCAGCGGCTTGCCGGTGGACAATGTCACCGAGGTGCGGGTGCTCGATCCCTATTTCTATTTTTGACAAGGAAGACCCATGAAAAACAATTCCCGCTGGCCCGATCGTTCCCTCTTCGCCTTTGGCGTAGCGGCACTGGGCGGCCTCTTTCAACTCGCTCTCTTCGTGCAATTGGTCTTCGACGCATCAAGTGTCGCGACCGCGTGACCGACGCTGCGGAGGCCCCTTGCGAGGAATCTCCGCAGCGATCGACTTAGCCGTATATCGCCATGGTGGTTGGTTGCGCCGAACATTAATAACTACTTCCGAAGATCTTCGACGGAGAGCTGGCAGAGCGTCTCGTTTGCACCCAGAGGGGAAGCGGTCGATGCCCGCGAAGCCAGGGCTCAGCCGCCAGTCCGATACCGGCCATCAGCGGCGAATTTCGTTAAAAGGCGCCCAGAAAGGCCTGTCGGACCGTTGGCGGGAATCCCACATCCGGTGGATCGGTCAAAGATCGCCTGCGAGATTAGCCTTCCAGCCCTTAAATGTCGGAAAGATCTTCGTTTCAGGTAAGTGCGGATCGGTCTCCGCCTTTCGAGCGAGACGGACTTGAGCGAAGCGGCCGTCGATCAACCGAAACAAATAATCGTCGCTGCGCTGTCGCCGCCCGGCGGCCGTGCACATTTGGTGATAGAGGGTATGTCCAGCTGGAAGCTCTCGGCGAAGCTCCTCTTCCGCCCATATAGCCTCAAACGCCGTGACGGCCGCCCAATCGCCATCCCAATCAAATTTGCGACGCATGCGACGAACCACTCCACCAACAGCCCGGCATATTTCTGCCTTTTCACGAGAATGCGCTACCCAAACTAATTCCGCCCAAACATAGAACAATTGCGCGGTATGAGCGTTTTTACGCCGCCGCCGGGCGAACATTTCCGACCGCGATATCGGGGATCGACCCCCTCTGTCTTCTTTCTGCACGGACCCCATTCGAACCAGACCGCCCGCTGCCGGCCAGTCGGAACGTACTGACGTCCGGCGCCGTGAAGAATTTCATCAAGCATCAACGGACAAGAAGGAACCGATTAATCGGCGCACGACATATGAGCAGGAATCGCCACCGCACCCCGCATTAATTCGGGTTGCGGCAAAAGAACAATCTGCCGAAAAGCATCTGGGGAGAGGGAGCGCGGGTATGACGGTGCAACATAATGTCTTGATCGTCGACGATCACCGCATCACGCAAAGCGGCCTGCGGTTTCTTTTCGCTTCGCTCGACCGTTTCGTCGTTGTCGAGGCGCTTGATCGCGGCACGATGGTCAATGCTTTCATTCAGTCGCAACCGGTCGATCTGGTTATCCTCGATCTCAACTTGCCCGACGTGCGGGGCATAAATGTTCTCGCCGAGATCGTGGGATCGCGCGACATGACGGTCATCATCCTGACCGGCGAAACGAACCTTGCCAAGATTCACTCGGCGCTGAAACTTGGCGCGCGTGCTGTCGTGAGCAAATCCGACCCGCTCGATCATATCGTAGCCGCCTGCGACGCAGCGCTCGCGGGGGACGTCTATATTTCACCGCATATCGAGGAAGCGCTCGGCAAGTTTCAGCAACCGCCGGTTGCGCTGTCCTCGCGGCAGATGGCTATTCTTCACTACCTCGCGCAGGGCGAAACGAACAAGGAGATCGCCTATCGTCTTGCGATCGCGCCCCCGACCGTGTCGTTTCATATTGCCGAACTGCGGCGCAAGCTCGACGTCCCGCATAACCGCAGGATCGTCGAGCGCGCGAATGAGTTAAACCTTCTCTGAGGCTGCCATGAGCAGGGGATGGCGCAACAGTTCACGGCAAACGGGCTTGATCGCCGCCATCGTGACAAGCTGGCCGAGGCGCCCGCGCGTGACCGTGCTGTCATCGTAGGTCACGGCGAGGACCGGTTTTGCTTCGCTGTCCGATGCGGCCAACCCCAGCTCGAAATCGCCGCGTTGGTCGAAGTCGAGAACCGTCCATTCGGTGAGGCCCGCGTGCAATTCGTCCATTGAGATCGGCGTGACGGCAGGGGAGGCTGCGGGGAGGACAATCCGGATGTCGGTGCCGTGGCTTGTCGACGAACAGATTTCGAGGGTTCCCCGAAGCATTTCGACGATGCGCTTGGCCGACCCGAAACCGGAGCCGGTTCCCGCCGTCGCTTCATTTCCTCGGACGCGCGCCCTGCCTCCGCTGTTCAAGGCGGCCATGATGTCCGCAGGCATCCCGCTCCCGGTGTCACTGATAGTGATTATGGCACGGCCCTCGCCGAGCGCCAGCGTAATGCGGGCTCCGCCAGTCTGGGTATATTGGTAGCAATTGCTCAGCAGATTGGCGAGCGCGCGCATCAGGAACGGTTTGTCCGAAACGATCATGACGTCGTCCGCGACGCTGACCTCCAGTGTTAGCTTCTTGTTCGCGAAAGGCGTCTTGAACATCATTGTCAGCGGCTCGATCAACGCCTGGCCGCGAAAGGCACCGAGTGCGACGAATTCGGCATCGCCCGCGGCGATGTTGGCGCCGGACATGGTCGTCGTCACGATTTCGTTCAAATAATCGGCGGAGCTTTCAAGCATCCCGATCAGCGCCGGGTCGCCGCCCGCCGCTCCTTGGCGCTTCAAAACAGCAACCGCACTATTGAGCGCCAGGATGACCTGCCGGCTGTCGTGGCCGGACGCGTGGAGCAGCGCGTTCTGACTGTGCACGGTTTCGAGTGCATAGGCCTTCTCCTCAGCAAGGCGCGTCGCCCGTTCGCTGATTTCGAGGCGTTCGCCAAGCGACTGCGCATAATTGGCGTCGGCCGAGAGTTTTTCCCGTTGAATCTTCTTGAGGTTCAGTCCGAGCGCCAATGTTACCATGACCGATTCAAAGAGCCCGATAGGCCCGGAGAGGTGCCAGTTGATCGGTAGCCAGGTGAAGAAGCCCATCGAGGCGATCGCGGCATAGACGATGAACAGTGCGAGGCTGGCCCAGCCGACGAAGAGCGGCCAGAGCTGGGACCCGAGCTGCTTCATCGCCGCGTAGCCGACGAAAGGCAGGAATAACGCGACCCCGACCGCGACGATCCATGCAGAGAGATGGAGAAAAAAGCGAACATCGGCTGGATAGAGTGACAGTCCGGGCTGGACCAACATGACGGCGATGGCGAACGTGATCAGCGCCTTCAGCATCATATCGCTCTTGGGGAAATTGTCCGCGGTCTTCACAAAGCTTCGGCAGAATTGCGCCATCGCGGCCGCAAATCCGCATTTGAAGAAATCTTCCACCGCGACGCCGGTCAGCGGCTTGTCGTACAGGAAGAATATGGTGATGTAGCCCTCGGAATGGACCGTGTTCAGCGCGAAAAACGCCTCTGCGACGGCCAGCCAGAGAAATTCCCTGAACCCCGTGATCGAGAAGAACAGGAAATTGAGAAGCAGCAGTGTCAGCGCGCCGACGACAACGCCCGACACCATCGAAATATTGGCTCGCCGATCCTTGAAGAAGGTCCCATATGTCTCGATGCGGAGCGGCATATAGGTCGAATTTTCGGAAACAAATTCGATGACGACCAGCTTTTCCTGGCGCGGGGCAAGCACAAGCTCTGAGCTGAACGCCTGGTAGGTCCCGAGATTTTGGCGGGCGACTTGGGGGTCGGTGGCATCGACGACCAGCGCGAGCGCGCGACCTTCGGCTTCATAAAGCCGGAAATGCTTGAGCGAGCCGCGGCCGGTGGTCAGAATCCAGCTTCCCTGCGCGTCGCTTGCATTGCGAACTTTCAGGAGAACGACGGTCCGGGTGCCCGGGGGGCCGAAGTGGATCGTCGATCCCTTTATATGCTGCAGCGGACCGCCGAGAATCGCTTCCAGTTGCGGCGTCCTTGTGACGCCGGGTCGCTTCGCGTACCGAACAAACGAGGCGAGTGCGGGTGCATCCTCTCCCGCCCTGAGATCGAGCAGTGGCAATTGGTCGGAGTTTGCCCGCGCCGGTTGAGCGGCCAGCAGGCAAAAGAATCCAAGGATCGCGTATAAGATCTTCATTATCACCCCCGCCGCCGGGCGGGGACCGAACGCTTATCTGCGTCCAACGGGCGCACGCACAAGTTCGCCCAAGACAAGTTCAACCCACCCCCCGGTGATCTGTCACCCGTAACGGCCGGGCGCTTCGGTGCAAGCGCCGCGGCAACCGTTTGTCGCAAATTCACCCTAAATAACATTGGGTAGACGCACCGCCGTCCACGCCACTAGTCATCGCACGCAAAGCCGATGGGTATTTTTACCCGAGCGGCTGGGGGCGCAAAATTTCGAGGCGGGGCGGACGAGCCGGAGAGCGCAAATGCTCTCCGGCGAACCCCTTGCCTTGCCTGCAACGTCAATGGGGGACTCCAGAATATGTCACGCATCTCGAAATCTCGCCTGCTCGCCACCAGCGCGGTCGTCGGCCTCGCAATCGGACATATGGCGCCCGCCTCGGCCCAGAATGCGTTCGGCGTTCATAACGATCAACCCGAGCGGCTGGAGATCGAGGTTGATCTAGGGGAGACGATCGAAGGCGAGCTCATCGGCATTTATGCCGATAATGGCCCGGTCACCGTTGGCAATGCCGGGCTCATTCGCGGCAACGGCGTCGACGTGGGCGGCATCGACAGCCGGCCGAGCGGCGGCATCGTGATTGCGCAGCCAAATTCGATCGTTACCAACGCGGGCGAGATCAGCGGGGCGGCGAACGGCGTCGTTACATCCTATTTTTTCAGCGAAGACGCAAATGGCGACGATCTGCCCCCGCAGCCGCTCGCTGCGAACACGCAGGTTTCGAACAGTGGTGTGATCCGCGGCGAAGCAGGCTCGGGCGTCGCCCTCGTCGGCGGCGGCAGCGTCGTCAATGGCGGCACGATCTCGGGGACCAGCGGCGCGCCCGGGAGCATGATCAACGGCACCGGCGTATCGATCTCGGAATTCCCCGGCGCGGCTGCCGGCAATATCACCGGCGTGGGATCCATCACGAACAATGACGGCGGCGTGATCGAGGGCCAAATGTTCGGCGCGGTGCTGCAGGGCGGCGGCACCGTCACCAACATGGGCACGATCCGCAGCACGGGTAATCCGAACCCCGCGACCCCGAACGTCAGCCCTTTCGGGCTCATTCTCGGTGCAACTACCGAACAGACCGGCCGCGCCGCGACGGTGGTGAACATCGGCAACATCTCGGGGTTTCTCGGGGTTCTGGCAGGCGGTTCGCTCGAAAGCGCGACGATCAACAACGATGGAACCATCAATGCGACGGCGATCGCCATCATCGGCCAGTCCACCGGCAACCTGACCGTCAACAATTTCGAGAATGGCGAAATCCTTGCAAATGCGACGGCGATCGCGTCGAACGCAGGCACGCTGACCGTCGATAACAAGGGCTTCATCTTCAGCGCCGGCCAGAATGCGATCAACATCACGACCGCCGACGCCGTGGTCAACAACAGCCAAGGCATTGTCGGAGCGCTGTCGGGCATTACGACGGCCGTGTTTCAGAATGCCGAGGGGTCTCAGGCGCGCGCGCGCAACACTGCGGTCACGAATTCGGGCACGATCGAAGGCCGGGCCGGCAGCGGCGTTTCGCTCGCGGGCGGCGGATCGGTGGTCAACAGTGGCGTGATCCGCGGGCTGAACGGCAATAATGGGTCGGGCACCGGTGTCGCCCTTTCCGAATTTTCCCAGTCTGTCGCAGCCGGAGTCACCGGTATCGGCTCGGTGACCAATGCTCCGGGTGGTCTGATCGAAGGCCAAATGTTCGGTGTGGTCGTTCAGGGCGGCGGGACCATCGATAATGAAGGGACCATTCGCAGCACCGGAACCTTCAATCCCGCCAATCCCAATGTCAGCCCGTTCGGCGTCATCCTTGGCGCGACCGCAGACCAGGCCGACCGCATCGGCACGCTCAACAACAGCGGCACCGTTCAGGGTTTCCTGGGAGTCCTCGCGGGCGGCGCGCTCAGCAGTGCCGTGATCGAAAACGAGGGTCTGATCAGCGGCCAGGCGGCCGCCATCATCGGTCAGTCGACGGGCGCCCTCACGATCAACAACCATGACGACGGCGAGATCGTCGCCAATGGGACCGCGATCCGTTCCAACGAAGGCTCGCTGGCGCTCAACAATGCGGGGTTGATAAGCGCTGGCGCCCAGGATGCGATCGTCATCACCACGGCGGACGCGGCGATCGTCAACGGCGGTCGCATCATCGGCGGCCAATATGGCATCGTCACCACGCCGACGGCCGATGGAACGGGCCGTGCCATCAACACGTCGGTCACCAACAGCGGCGAGATCATTGGTCTCAATAACGACGGCATTCGCCTAGCCGGCGGCGGGAGCGTGATCAACAGCGGCTTCATCGTGGGTGTCAATGCAGGTGCGCAGGGCACGGACGGCATCTCGATGTTTGCGCATGTCGACCAGTCGAACGAAGATTATTCGGCTCACGTTACCAACGACGAGAACGGCCGCATCGAGGGTCAGCGGTTCGCAATCATCCTGTCGGGCGGCGGCGAGGTCGTGAACGCCGGGGAAATCGAGGGCGTTAATGGCGGCGTCTATGTCCAGGGGACTGCCCTCAATACAGATCCAAGCGAGGATCGCAGTGGATTGACGGCCAAGGTCGTGAACACAGGCGACATTCGCGGCACCGGCAATCTCGGCGGCAGCGGCGGCGACGGCTATGGGGTTGGCTTCGGCAGCGATATGTCGAGCGCGACGCTCGAGAACAGCGGCACGATCGGCAGCGATTTTGGCGCCGGCGTCTCGCAGGGATCACGTGCGGACGTAACGATTGCCAATGCCGAGGGGGGCACGATCACCGGCGGCACGTCGGGCATCTATTCCTTCGCCACGGGCACACTTGCCGTGAACAACGCCGGTGTGATCCGCGGCGAGGGCAGTTACGACGGGTTCGACGCCGCGCCCGACGCCGGCATCACGATCACCACCGCGTCGTCGAGCGTGACCAACAGCGGGACGATCACAGGCGCGGGCGCCGGCATCACGACCGCCTATCAGTTCGACGAGGCGATCGGCGATATCGTCGGCATCGCGGTCGGCACGCAGGTGACGAACAGCGGCACGATCCGAGGCGAATCGAACGATGGCGTGCGCCTGATTGGCGGCGGCAGCGTGAGCAACAGCGGCATTATCCGCGGCGAGGGCAGCGCGCTGGCCGACGGCATCTCGATCTATCCCTATGACGGTCAGTCGCTGGCGAACTATGTCGGAACCGTTGCGAACAGTGCCACTGGCGACATCAGCGGCACGCGGTTCGGGATCATCATGTCGGCCGGCGGCGCGGTCGACAACGCCGGCAAGATCACCGGTGAGGGGCCGGGCGGCGTTCTTATCCAGCGCGGGGCAGGGCTTGTTCAGGAAGCGGGCTTTGACGGCACGCTCACCAATAGGGGGACGATCACGGGCTCCAACGGCTATGGCGCGGTCGTCCTTGTCACCGATACCGCAACGATCACCAACAACGGGACGATCACTGGCGCAACATCGGGCGCTGTCGTCGAAGGGCTGCAGGTCTCGCAAGATATCCCGCAGGCCGGCGCGATCACCAATAGCGGCACGATCATCGGAAGCGGGACCTTTGGCGCTGCCGTCGCGGGCTTCCTCGATACCGCCGAAATCACCAATAGTGGCTCGATCACCGGTGCGACCGACGGTGTAATCCTCGGTAATTTCGGGACCGCAACGCTCGTCAATACCGGCGCGATCACGGGCGGCGGCCGCGGCGTATGGGGCGATGACAGCGGCGCGATCATACTCGACAATGCAGGCGCGATCAGCGGTGCAAGCGGCATCGCGGTCGAGCTCGGCAGCTTCGACGACCGCGTCACGCTCCGGACGGGCAGCGCGATCTCCGGCGCAGTCGACGCCGGGGGCGGTAACGACAGCCTGAGGCTTCAGGGCGACGTTCTCGAGCTGACCGAGGCACAGCAGCTTACCGAGGCCAACGGGTTCGAGACGCTCGATGTGGCGACCGGTTATTGGTCGACCGCTGGCATGGTCGGTGCGTTCGACAGCGTGACGATTGCCGAGGGCGCGTCGCTGCGGGTCAACGAAGTCGATCTGGGAGGAGGCGACTTGTCGTCGCCCATCCTGACGCCGTCGGTTCGGACCGAAGGTTTGCTCGTCTTGAACTTCGGCACCGACGATGTGGTGTCCGATCTCGCCGACCTCACGATCGACGGGGCGGGGCAGTTGCAGCTGATCGGCGACGCCGTGTTTACCGTCGACACCGCCAACATCGCCCACACCGGGGGAACGATTGTCTCCAACGGCGGTCTCGTCCTGACCGGCCTGTTGCAAGGCGACGTGCGGACCGAAGGGACCGGCTTCTTCGAGCTGGGTGCCGGCGGTACCGAGGGCAGCTTTGCGGGCAATATCGTCAACGATGGGCGCTTCGTCTTCAATCGTTCGGACGATTATGATTTCCTCGGCGCCTTCTCGGGCAGCGGCACCCTCGACAAGATGGGCGACGGCGCGCTGACCTTCATGGGCGACTATGCCTTCCAGGGTGTGACGAACATATTTGGGGGCTCGGTACGCATCGGCGGCACGATCGATCCGGGCACGGAATTCGACCTTGGCGAAGGCGGCACGCTTGACATCACGGGCAAGGACCAGACGATCGGGGGCCTCGAAGGCGATACGGGGTCGAGCGTCGTGATCGGCGACAGCCAGCTCACCGTCAACCAGTCGGACAACACCGCGTTCGGCGGCGATATCTCCGGTACGGGCAGCCTGGTGAAAGAGGGCGCCGGTACGCTCAACCTCACCGGAAACAGCAGCTATACGGGCCCGACGTCGGTCAACGGCGGCACGCTTGCGGTCAATGGTTCGATCGCGTCGCCGGTGACCGTCAACAGCGGTGGAACCCTTGGCGGCAACGGCTCCGTGGGATCGACGACCGTCGCCAGCGGCGGGACGATCGCACCGGGCAACTCGATCGGCCAGCTCACCGTGAACGGCGATCTCGCCTTTGCTGCCGGCTCGATCTACGAAGTCGAGGTCAACGCGGCGGGCGCCGCAGATCGCCTCGACGCGACGGGCGCCGTGACGATCGCCAGCACGGCGAGCGTCGCGGTTCTGGCCGAGGACGGCAACTATAATCCGCGGACCGACTATGTCATTCTGACCGGCGCGAGCGGGATCAGCGGGACGTTCGGTTCGGTGACGACCGATCTCGCGTTCCTCGACCCGCTGCTGCGCTACAGTGCAAACTCGGTCACGCTGTCGCTCTATCGCAACGACGTCGATTTCGCCGAGATCGCAATGGGCTTCAATCAGGCTAGCGTGGCGACCGCCGTTCAGGCGCTTGGCGTCGACAACCCGCTGTACGAAGCAGTGCTGGTCCAGAATGCGGCGGCTGCACAGGCGAGCTTTGGCGACCTGTCGGGCGAAATCCTCGCTAGCACGATCAGCGGCTTGACCGACGACAGCCGTCATTTGCGCAACGCCTTGATGGGTATGAAAGCACCCGAAGAGGGTGGTGCGTTCGTGTGGGGCTCGGCCTTTGGTGGCTGGGGCGAGTTTGACGCAGCGCGCGGCAATTACGCGATGGACACCGATCACAAGGGATTGGTCGCGGGCGTTGGTTTTGGCGGCAACGGCTTCGCCGCAGCGCTTTCGGCGGGTATTGGCGGATCGGACTTCCGCTTCGGCGGGCGCAGCGACCATGCGGATGTCGAAAGCAAATATCTGGCTGCCCACGCCACTTATGGCGCGGAGGGCGGTCTGCGCGCTACGATCGGGGTCAGCTATGCCTGGCACGAAATCGATACGACCCGCGCCATCAGTGTCGCGCCACTCGCGCAAACGCTGACGTCAAAGCATGACGCCGATACGCTGCAGATCTTTGGCGAGTTGGGTTATGACATCGTCGCCGGCAATACGGCGATCACGCCCTTTGCCCGACTGGCGCATGTCGATACCGGCAGCGACGCTTTCGCCGAAACCGGCGGCAATGCGGCGCTCACCGTCGCGAAGGGCGATCAGAAGACGACGTTCGTCAGCCTTGGCGGGCGTGCGCAGTTCAACGCCGGTCAGCCGGGCTTCCAGCCCTATATGTCGGCCGCCTGGAACCTCGCCCTTAACGATCGCAGCGCGCCGGTCGTGTCGCGGTTCACCTCCGGCGGACCGGCGTTTGGCATCCTCGGCGCGGCTATCCCGAAGAACTCGGCCGAGGTCGAAGCCGGATTTGAATTTGTCACAGGCTCGTTCCGCCTTGGGGCCGCTTATACCGGCACCTTGGCATCGGACCGCAGCTCTCATGGGGCAAGGGTTACTGCACGTATCGCCTTCTGATTAGCGACCCGTCGGAAGAGCGAAACGCGCGGTATGAGGCCGAGGAGACATTCGTCACCTCGGCCTCATTTTTTGCTACATTATTTGCATCGGCCCAAGATTGCGGAACGGCGGGTCACTGGCTTCGATGTTGCGGGCGGCATGCGTCTGCAAAGGAGTAGCACCTGGTCCGCATAGATGGCGGCCGTGCCCGCGCCGGCGAAAGCGATCGGTTTGGTTATGTCGCCATAATGCACGGAATTTGAGAAGGCTGCTTCTCGATGCGCCGCTGGCCCGGCGTGCGCGGCAGGCTGGTCCGTTGACGGGCCGCTCCTTCAAGGGGCACCATTCGCTGCCGCGCGCCGTTCGCACATTGCGTCCTCTTCTCCCGTTCCCTGGCCGTGAGCGGAACAATCCCGCGCGCTTCCGGTTTTTTAACGGCAACTTACCGACAGCGGAGAGTTTGATGAGCAATGCGCCGCACGTCCCATGGATGGAGTATCACGCCGACGCATTGAAGCTTGGCCCGCTCAGCATCTTTATCCAGAAGCTGCTCAATCGCAGTCCTTTGTCTTCAAGCGACCAGCGTGCCATCGCGGCCCTGCCGCACAGGATGCAGAGCGTCGACGCGGACACGGACATATTGAGCGAAGGCGATCATGTTGGTCAGTGCCCGATCCTGCTCGACGGACTAGTGTATCGCTCCAAGGTCGCAGCCGAGGGCGGCCGGCAAATTGTCGCGTTGAAGATCCCGGGCGACATACTCGATTTTCAGTCTGCTTATCTGCGACAGGCCGATCACGACATCCGCAGCCTGACATCTGCGACCCTCGCGTTTGTGGCTCTCGGCGATCTGGAGAAACTGGTACTCTCGAGGCCGGCGATCGCCCGTGCGTTCGTCGTCGACACCTTGCTCGAGGGATCGATTGCGCGCGAATGGCTTTTGAATGTCGGTCGGCGCGATGCGGAAGCGCGGCTCGCGCACCTGCTTTGCGAGATTTTCTGTCGTATCGGCGAAATCGCGGGGCTTCCGGTGCCGGATCTCGACGTGCCGTTGAAACAGGAGCAACTCGCCGACCTTCTCGGATTGACGCCGGTGCATATCAACAGAATGCTCAAGCGTCTCGAAGAGAAGGGCGCGGTCGTGCGCGTCGGCAGACGTACGCGCGTGAGCAATCTCTCGACATTGAGGAGTATTTCGGGATTTTCCGATACATATCTGCACCGGCAGAATCTCTATGAATCATATTCGCCGGCTTAGGAAATGACATACAGGTCCGGGTTTCAAGGCGATGGATCGGTACGGCTTCCTCTTTGACACGATACCGGGCGAAGGCGCATCGCGCGCCAATTTCGGCGGCGATGCCGCGTGGATCCCGGCGTGGACCTTGCGTCATCCCCCATGGAGCCCGGCGCGCAAGCGGTGAGGCGAAGCGATGGGGCAGCATCCAAATCGGCGGGCACGCGTTAGGCGGGAAGCAAAAGGGGTATGAATGCAAACGCTCGAAGATGAACTCTCCGATATCTTTCCGGGGCAAAGTGAAATGGCCGCGGTGATGCGAGCACATGACTGGGGATCGACATCGCTTGGAGATCCCCGCGGCTGGCCCGAGGCGCTCAAGATTCCGCTCTCGATGCTCCTGACCTCGAAATTCGAAATGTGGCTCGGCTGGGGACCCGATCTCAATTTCTTTTACAACGATGCCTATATTCCGACGCTGGGAATCAAGCATCCGGACATGCTCGGGAAGCCGTTTCGCGAAGTATGGTCGGAAGTTTACGACGAGGTCGCGGGCCAGGTCGGCCGCGTACGGGCAGGCGAGGCGACATGGAATGCGGAACTGCTTCTCCTGCTCGAACGAAGCGGATTTCCCGAAGAAACATATCACAGCTTCTCCTATAGTCCGCTGTACGAAAGCGACGGGAGCGTCGGCGGGCTCCTCTGCGTGGTCACGGAGGACACGGCGCGGGTCATCGCGCGGCGGCGTATGGAGACATTGCAGACACTGGGTGCGTCGCTCGCGAACGCTGGCGACCGGCCCTCGGTCATGAAAGCCGTCTACACCGCGCTGGCAAGCAATCGCCGCGACTTTCCGTTTGTCGCACTCGATATCGAGGGCGCGGAAGACGGCGCAGGGCCGCAGCTGATCGCCGCCGCTCGCGTATCACCCGCCGAGTTTACAGAGGCGGGATCGACCGTCGACCTGCCGCAGGCCGCGGGACTGCCGCGCGGCGACTGGGATCTCGACCCGAAAAAGGCTGTCGCGATGGCCATTCCGGGTCCGGCGGGCCGCGAGAAGCTCGGGTCGTTGCTCCTTGGCCTCAATCCTTATCGCGGCGAAGACGACACCATCCTCGATCTCGCGCGCCTCATCGCGTCGCAAATCGGCGGAGCGCTCGCCAATGTCGCCGCGCTCGAGGTCGAGCGCCGCCGCGCGGATCGCATCTGGAGCGTATCACGCGATCTGATGGTCGTGGTCGATGGCGAGGGAAAATTTCATTCGGTCAGCCCGTCCTGGACGCGCATCCTTGGACACGCGCCCCAGGATGTCGTCGGGCGCGTTTTTGCCGACTTTATGCACCCTGAGGACGTTGCGCCGAGCCGCGCGGCGCTCGATCGCGCGATGAGCGGCGGAGATCTCACCAATTATGAGAATCGTCTCCACGCACTCGACGGGAGCTACCGCCGGATCGAATGGCACACGACCCTCGAGGAGGGGCTGGTCTTTGCCTATGGCCGCGACGTAACCGAGAGGCGGCAGGTCGAGGAAGCGCTCAATAACAGCCAGGAGCAGTTCCGGCATCTTGTCCAAGGCGTGACCGACTACGCGATCTACATGCTCGATCTCGATGGCAATGTCTCGAGCTGGAACGAAGGCGCACGCCGGATCAAGGGTTATGAACCCCAAGAGATCATCGGCGAACATTTCTCCCGATTCTATACCGAAGAGGATCGCGCCAACGGCGAACCCGCGCGGGCGCTCGAGACGGCACGGGACGAGGGACGGTTTCTTGCCGAGGGATGGCGGGTGCGCAAGGACGGCGAGCGCTTCAGGGCGAGCGTCGTGATCGACGCGATCCGGGACGATGAGGGCAGGCCGATCGGCTTTGCGAAGATCACCCGGGACATCACCGAGCGCGAACTGGCGCAGCAGGAACTCGAAGCCGCCCGCGAAACGCTGTTCCAGTCGCAGAAGATGGAAGCGATCGGTCAGCTCACGGGGGGCGTTGCGCACGACTTCAACAATCTGCTGATGGCGGTTCTGAGCAGCCTCGACCTGCTGCGCAAACGTCTTCCCGACGATCCCCTTGCCGAGCGTTTTCTCAACAACGCGATCGAGGGAGCAAAGCGTGGCGCCACCCTAACACAGCGTATGCTTGCCTTCGCCCGGCGGCAGCAACTTGACGTCCATTCAATCGATCTTACGCAGCTTCTCTCGGGCATGAGCGACCTTGTGCAGCGATCGATCGGGCCGGAATGGCCGATATCGACGGGCTTTCCGCTCAAGCTGCCGGCAGTGCGCGCAGACGGCAACCAGCTCGAGATGGCGCTACTCAACCTCATCGTAAACGCGCGCGATGCCAGCCCGTCGGGCGGCAAGATCAAGATATCGGCGGACGTACACGCGCTGCGTGACGGCGCCGTGGAAGGACTTCCCGCGGGCAGCTACGTCCGCCTTGTCGTGAAGGACCAGGGCTCGGGCATGGACGCGGAGACATTGCGGCGCGCGACCGAACCCTTCTTCACAACGAAGGGCGTCGGCAAGGGGACCGGCCTCGGCCTGCCGATGGTCCATGGGATGACGCGTCAGATCGGCGGGTCGTTCGAACTTCAAAGCCGGCCCGGCGAGGGCGCCAGCGCCATTCTCTGGCTTCCGGTGGACGAAGCGCAGCCTGTGGTGTCGCAGCCCGTCACCGAAGAAGACAGCGTGCCCGCCGCGGAGCGGCGTCTGAAGATCCTCGCGGTCGATGACGACGCGCTTGTTCTTATGAATACCGCGGCGCTCCTCGAAGATCTTGGACATGAAGCCATTGAAGCGGATTCAGCCGCACAGGCACTGGAAATTATTCTGGAACGCGAGGACATCGACCTCGTCATCACGGATCAGGCGATGCCCGACATGACCGGAGTAGAGTTGATTACCTCGATGCAGCCGAAACGGGCGTCCGTTCCCGTCATCATCGCAAGCGGCTATGGGGAGGGCGTGGAAGTTCCCGGACGCGACGTCATCCACTTGAGCAAGCCGTTCAGTCAGAAGCAGCTGGCGAAGGCGATCGACGCTGCGGCCGGCTCGGCGCCGCTGGCGCCCAGGTTCGGTTCGAAACCGAGCGACTAATATAGATCGATGCAAGCGCCGCAATGCATGCCTATGGCGCGCGTTCTGATTCTCGCTGCGCCGGGTGCCGGGGGGCTCCTGGTGCATGGCTGGAGAGCACAGGATGGGCTTCGCCGCGAGGCGGAGCCCTTTTCTTCAGCGGCAGCAACCTGACCCGCCGATGTTTGCCCAGTGGTTTCGCGGGACCGAGGACCAGATGGGCTGCAATCGCCTGGAGCAAATGCCGGCAAGCCACTCGTGCGTGGCGGCAAAGCGGTTCTCCCTCAAGCGAAAGCGTAGCACATGTCGCGGTTTCGGGCGATGGATGACCAGACGGCGGTAGCGCCGCCGTTCGCTGCGGGCGCGATTTGCTTTAACTTCGGCGATCAGGCGGCGGTTTAAAAACGCCCGTCGATGGGCTTCGCGGCGTTCGGCTCGCATCATTTTCCGTGCTGCCCGGCAGTGTCTTTTATCCTATCGGCACAGTCTGCGGCTGACTCAAGATCCTTTCCCGCGCCTTCGACCGTGTTGAACGGATGAGCGCCGTGGTGATGGCGAAACCTCTTTAGAAGCGTTTTCATTCTCTCTATCACTCTCGGACGGTGTCGCGCGCCGCGCCAAGTTTGGAAAGCGATCATGGTTTGCGGGCGCGGCGCCGCGAAGGACCCGCCGATCAATAGACTCGGTCCACCGCAAATTCGGGACCGCTCGGTTGCGGCCGGCGGCATCGCGTTCATAGGGTCTCCCCATCGATCAGATTTTGGGGAATAAAATGTCCGGTTTCAAATCCGCCGTTCTGCTCGGTGCGCTGTTCGGCCTCGCGCACCCCGCTGCGGCGGGCGCGCAAGACGTCGCCGTCGAAGGCAATCTTGTCCGGGCGCAGGGGCATTGGGGCGGCGAATTGGGTCTCGGCTACAGCCTCCACGCGGGGCCGATCACGCTGCGTCCGATCGGCGGGTTGCTGATCCATTCCGACAATGACGAGCGCGAGGTGAAACCCTATGCCAAGGCCGAGGCGACGGTGACGATCCCGGCGCTCGCCGAAGTCGGCGCGGGGGCGCGGATCAGCGGCGACCGCACGCGCATCTATGGCACGGCGGCATTCGACCTGCTTCCGAAGCTGAAGCTCAAGGGCAATCTTGGCGACCATTATGCCGCGATCGGGATCCTGGGGCAGTTCTGATTTTTCGATCCGGACGGGGCAAGACGGACGCGGCGACGCTTTTCTAAAAGTCGGCCGCGGCGCCGAAGGACCGGTTGACGACCCCCCGCACCGCCTCGGCGGCGAAGACGCGATTGCGGCGGTAGCCCGTGCGCTCGATCAATATGCCGGCCCCCACCAGCTGGTTGATCGCTGCCAGCGCATGCGGCCGCGAAACGTCCAGCTTGCCGGCGAGCCGTTTCAGCGTGATCACCGGATAGGCGATGAGCAGGTCGAGCGTGCGCAGCGACGCGCAGCCCGCGTGGAACTCGCGGCGTCCGCGCCACTCTTCCATCATCTGCTGGGGCGCCGTGCGCGTCGCGAAAAGCTCCTCGACCGTGCCGCTGACGGCGTCCGAAAGTTAACCGATGAGCGGGGCCCATTCGAGACGCTGGTGCGCGGCTTTGAGGCCGTCATAATAGCCGGCGCGAGTGGCTGAGATATAGGGCGCGAGATAGAGCGGCACATAGTTTTCCGCCGCCATCATCATCGGCAGCGGCAGGCGGCCGACGCGCCCTTCCCCTCGCTGAACAGATGGACCGTCTCGTGTTCGGCTTGTTGGGAGCTTCGTCGGTTGGTTCCTCATTGTGGAACATCTGTTCGGGAGGCTGCGGAGCCGCTGCGATCGGACACGGGCAGCTGATGCGCTAGCGCGGCGCTTGCCGCCACGCGCCGGTCGTTACCCCGAGCCCGCCTGCGGCGGGCCGAGAGCAAGAGGGAGCCTTTCGGGCTCGTGACGGGTCCAGTTGCCGGGGGAGAGTCTTCCGGCGGCCCGTCATGGAGAATGCCCATGGCCCGACAGGCCCCGAAACTCACCCTCAGCCCCTCGCGAGACATTCCGCTAGACCGGCTTACCTTGTCCCAGTCCAATGTCCGGCGCGTGAAGGCCGGCGTCTCGATCGAGACGCTGGCCGACGACATCGCCCGGCGCGGTCTGCTCCAGAGCCTCAACGTCAGGCCGATCCTCGACGGAGAGGGCCAGGAAACCGGCCGGTATGAGATACCGGCGGGGGGGCGGCGCTTCCGCGCGCTGGAGTTGCTGGTGAAGCGCAAGCGTCTCGCCAGTAACGCTTCCGTCCCCTGCGTCGTGCGGGCGGCGAACGACGAGATCCTCGCCGAAGACGACAGTCTCGCGGAAAATGCGATGCGCGAGGCACTGCACCCGCTCGACCAGTTTCGCGCGATGCAGGCGATGGTCGACAAGGGCGAGGATGTCGAGGCCATCGCCGCGAACTTCAATGTCACGCCGGCCGTCGTCCGCCAGCGCCTGAAGCTCGCGTCGGTCTCGCCGCGGCTTCACGAAGCCTATGCCGACGACCGGATTTCCCTCGAGCAGTTGATGGCGTTCACGATTTCGGACGATTTCGAGCGGCAAATCCAGGTTTTCGAGATGCTGCCGAGCCCGAATGCGGCGCCGTCCTTCATTCGCCAGAAGCTCACCGAAAATGTCATCCGCGCCGCCGACAAACGCGCGCTGTTCGTGACCGCCGAAGCCTATGTCGAGGCCGGGGGCGGCATCGTGCGCGACCTGTTCGAGGCCGACGGCGGCGGATGGCTGACCGATCCCGCGCTGCTCGACCGGCTCGTCGACGAGAAATTGAAGGTCGAGGGTGAGCGCCTGCTCGCCGAAGGCTGGAAATGGACGGCGGCCTCGGTCGATCTTCCCTGGGATGCGCTGCGCGATCTTCGCGAGATTGATCGGAACGAAGTGCCGAGGACCGCCGAGGAGGAAGCGCGGGTGGCGGCGCTCGAGGCCGAAAGCGAAGCGCTCGACCGCGAATGGGCCGAGGCGGACGATGTGCCCGAGGCGGTGCACGCGCAGGTCGACGCGATCAATGCCGAATATGATGCGATCGTGAAGCGGCCGCTCAGCTTCGCGCCGGACGACATCGCAATCGCGGGCGCGTTCGTGTCTATCGAGCGCGATGGATCGATCCGCATCGATCGCGGCTATGTCCGCTCCAAAGACGAGCCCGCCGCGACCGAACCGGGCGACGACGATGCGGAGCATCAAGACCGGGAAGAGCTTGATCGCGAGGACGAAGGTGCGAACGCCGGGCGCGCTGCCGCAAATGACGAGGCGGCGGCGGGAGATACGGGCGGGGAAGAAACGGCCGAAGGGCTGAAGCCGCTTCCCGACCGGCTGGTATCCGATCTCACCGCCTGGCGGACGCTCGCTCTGCAGGACGCCTTCGCGCAGCAACCGAAAACCGCCTATCTGGCATTGCTCCATGCCCTCGTGCTCGGCTGTTTCTACGGACACAGCAGGGAGAGCTGCGTGCAGATTTCCGCGAACCGCGTCTATTTCAGCGACGCGCCGCCCAACCTTCGCGACTGTGCTCCCGCGGAGGCGATCGATGCGCGCGGTGCCGAATGGAAGGAGCGGCTGCCGAAATCCGACAAGGCGCTTTGGGACCATCTCCTCGCCATGGAAGCCGCGGACCGGGCGATGCTGCTTGCGCATTGTGCCTCGCTTGCCGTCAATGCACAGGCCGAGATCGTCGGCCGCTACGACAATGGTCGGATATCTGCGCACGGGGTCGAGCGGCGGATCGCGCACAGCAACATTCTCGCGCGTGCGGTCGGCCTCGATGTTCATGCCGCGGGTTGGCGGCCGACCGTCGACGCCTATTTCGGCAGTGTGACCAAGCCGCGCATCCTCGCTGACGTCGCCGAGGCGCGGGGTGAGAATTTCGCGGGCATAATCGATCATCTCAAAAAAGCGGACATGGCCCGCGAGGCGGAGCGGTTGCTCGAGGATACCGCATGGCTCCCGGTCCCGCTGCGCACGCCAGGGATCGACGATCTCGTCGGGCCGGACGCTCTCGCTGCCGGAGTCGCTCCCGGGATCGCTTCGGAAAATGAAGGTAAGGCGGGGGGAGTGGCCTGCGAGCTGCCGGCCTTTCTCGCGGACAATCCTGACGATCCCCTCCTCGCGGACGATGCTGACGATGCTGACCTCCCGGCGGGTGCCGATGATTCCGGCGTCGCGCACGGTGCCGACGATCTCGGCGACGATGGCGACACGGACCCTCCTGTCGCGGCCGTGTGATCCAGCCCCCCCCCCCCCCCACAAATTTTCAATTCTACCGGCCCGGCAGCGATGCCGGGCCGGACCGTTTTCGGAGACCTGATATAATTTCTACGGAGGCGAACATGCCGGCGATCATTGAAACGACCGTCTATCAGCTGGACGAGCTAGCAGACGAAGCGAAGGAAAGGGCGCGGAGCTGGTACCGCCAACACGGCTTCGACCATGACTGGTACGACAATATGTTCGAGGATTTCGGGCGCATCTGCCTGCTCCTCGGCGTCGATCTTCGCACCCGGTCCGTTCGCTTGATGAGCGGGCGCGCGCGAAGCCAGCCCTGCATCTTCTTCTCGGGTTTCTCGAGCCAGGGCGACGGAGCCTGCTTCGAGGGCACTTATCGATACGCGCGCGGCATGCGCCGGGCGATCCGGGGCTATGCGCCCGAGAACATAGAACTCCACCGCATCGCCGACGCGCTCGAGGCGATCCAGTGGCGCAACTTCTACCAGCTTTCCGCCACTGCGCGGCACAGGGGACGCTATGTCCATGAATATTGCATGGAAATCTCGGTCGAGCGCGACAGTCCAGCGTATCAGGAGCCGACGGCGGATGCCGAGGAGGAGGTGGCGGGGGCGCTTCGCAACCTCGCGCGCTGGCTCTACCGGCAGCTCGAGCGGGAATATGACCATCAGACGTCGGACGAGGCGGTGGACGAGGCCATCACCGCGAACGAATACAGCTTCACCAAGGCGGGGCGGCGGTTCGGCTGAGAGCAAGAGCGGGGCGCCCGGGGGGTGGCCCCCGGATCCGAGAGAGAGCGGGCGGGGACCGATCCCTCCTGCTCTCGAAGGAACCCGACATGCCAAACCTCCAGCCCGCGCCGGCCCTCGCCGGTGTGTCCGATGCTGCCATTCCCTCGCCGGCCCAGGCCATTCACCGGGCCGCTTCGCGGCTGCTGCCCGCCCTCGAAGCAGGCGAGGCGGTCGATGCCGCGCGCCTTCGCTGGGCCATGACCGAGGCCTTTGGCGGCAGCGATGCCGAGGGTCGGTGGGACTGGAAATCCGCCTATGACGCCTGCGAGGCGGCGCAGGTCGAGATGCTGCTCCGCTATGGCAGGGCACTGATTGCCCGTCAGCGTTCGGCGCAAAATCGCCTCGCAATTTACGAGCGGATCGCCGCCCGGTTTCCCTCCCACACGCGCCGCTCGGAAACGAGCCAAGCCTTCCAGCAATTCTCGACGCCATTGCCGCTTGCCATGGTCGCGTCGGTCGCCGCCGCGATCGTCCCGGGCGATATCGTGCTCGAGCCATCGGCCGGCACGGGCATGCTGGCCGTCCATGCGCAGCTCGCCGGCGCTCGCCTTGTGCTCAACGAACTCGAACGCGAGCGGGCGCAATTGCTCGGCCTCCTCTTCCCCGATGTCGTGGTCCATCGCCACGATGCGGCATCGATCGACGATCGTCTGCCCGTCGGCATCGCTCCCAGCGTCGTGCTTCTGAACCCGCCCTTTTCCGCCGCCCCGAACGTCGACCGGCAGATGAAGGGAATGGCGATCCGGCACATCGCGTCCGCGCTTGCCCGGCTTCAGCCGGGTGGACGCCTCGTGGCGATCACGGGTGCCGGATGCTCGCCCGAGGCACCGGCATGGCGCGATGCCTACGCGCGCCTGCAGGACAGCGGGCGGATTGTCTTCTCGGCGAGCATCGCGGGCAAGGTCTTCGCGCGGCACGGCACGTCGGTGGATACGCGGCTGACCGTGATCGACAAGCTCCCGGCTTCGAACCCTGCGGTCTTCGAGGGCCTGCGCGGCTGCGCCCCCGACGCCGCGACATTGCTTCAGTGGGTGGAAGACATTGTGCCGCCGCGCCCGGTGCCGCCGACTTGTCCGGCGACCGAGGGCGAGCCGCTATTGCGCGCTACCAAGCGTGTCGTCGCAGCGGCAGGTCAGCGTGCTTCAGCACGTCGCGGCGACGAGGTCACCGAGCTCTCCTATGGCGTGATCGACTGGGTTCCGCCCGAGGGACAGCTCGAGGAGGCGATCTACGAGCCCTATGCACTGCAGTCGATCGTCGTCGAGGGTGCGCATCCGCATCCGACGGCGCTCGTCCAGTCGGCGGCCATGGCGTCGGTTGCCCCGCCAAAGCCGGGCTATCGCCCGCATCTCCCGCTTTCGGTGGTGACGGGCGGCATCCTGTCCGATGCCCAGCTTGAATCGGTCATCTACGCCGGCGAAGCCCATAGCGGCTATTTGAGCGGCGCCTGGTCGGTCGACGAGACGTGCGACGTCGTGAGCGCGGCGAGCGACACCGCCGATGGCGCGGTGCAATTTCGCCGGGGCTGGTTCCTCGGCGACGGCACCGGCGCGGGTAAGGGGCGCCAGGTTGCCGGGATCATCCTCGACAATTGGCTGAAGGGGCGAAAGCGAGCGGTCTGGATTTCGAAGTCGGACAAGCTGCTCGAAGACGCCCAGCGCGACTGGTCGGCGCTCGGGCAGGAGCGACTGCTCGTCTCGCCGCTCTCGCGCTATCGCCAAGGGACGCCGATCAAGCTCGCCGAGGGCATTCTCTTCACCACCTATGCGACGCTGCGCTCACAGAGCCGCGATGGCAAGGGGAGCCGGATCGACCAGATCATCGAATGGCTGGGCAATGATTTCGACGGCCCGATCATCTTCGACGAGGCCCATGCGATGGCAAATGCCGCAGGTGGCAAGGGCGAGCGCGGTGACCAGAAGCCCTCGCAGCAGGGGAAAGCCGGGCTTCGGCTTCAGTATGCGCTTCCCGACGCGCGCATCGTCTATGTATCGGCGACGGGGGCGACCACCGTGCAGAACCTTGCCTATGCGCAGCGCCTCGGCCTTTGGGGCGGCACCGACTTTCCGTTCGCCGGTCGCAGCGATTTCGTCGCCGCGATCGAGGAAGGGGGCGTGGCGGCGATGGAGGTGCTCGCACGCGATCTCAAGGCGCTCGGCCTCTACGCCGCGCGGTCGCTATCGTTCGACGGGGTGGAATATGAGCTGCTCGAACACCGGCTAACCGACGAGCCGCGCCGGATCTACGACAGCTATGCCGCCGCCTTCCAGGTCATCCACAATAATCTCGATGCCGCCATGGAAGCCGCCGGTGTCACGAGCGCGGAGCATGGCACGCTGAACGGGCAGGCCAAATCCGCAGCGCGCTCGGCGTTCGAGAGTACCAAGCAGCGCTTCTTCAATCATCTGATCACCGCGATGCAGACCCCGAGCACGATCGCCAGCATCGAGACGGATATCGAGGCCGGCCATGCAGCGGTCGTGCAGATCGTCTCGACCGGCGAGGCGCTCCAGGAGCGGCGGCTTGCCGAGATTCCCGCCGAGGAGTGGGGGGATGTGTCCGTCGACATCACACCGCGCGAATATGTTCTCGACTATCTGGCGCACGGCTTCCCGGTCCAGCTTTTCGAACCGTGCACCGACAGCGAGGGCAACCTCTCGTCGCGTCCCGCTTACGGCGAGGATGGCAATCCGATCGTTAGCCGCGAGGCGTGCCGCCGCCGCGACGCGATGATCGAGAAGCTCGCGAGCCTGCCGCCGGTGCCGGGCGCGCTCGACCAGATCGTCCAGCATTTCGGGACCGACGAGGTGGCCGAGGTCACGGGCCGGTCGCGGCGGATCGTTCCGAAGCGGGATGAGAGCGGCGATGTGCGATTTGCTGTCGAGAATCGCCCGGGCAGCGCAAGTATCGGCGAGACCCACGCGTTCATGGACGATGCGAAGCGGATCCTCATCTTTTCGGAAGCGGGCGGCACCGGGCGCTCCTATCACGCCGATATCGGCGCGAAGAACCAGCGGCGGCGCATTCACTATCTGCTCGAGGCCGGCTGGAAGGCGGATGCTGCAATCCAGGGTTTCGGGCGCACGAACCGCACGAACCAGAAACAGCCGCCGATGTTCCGCCCCGTGTCGACCGACGTGAAGGCGCAGAAGCGCTTCATCTCGACGATCGCGCGCCGGCTGGACTCGATGGGCGCGATCACGCGGGGGCAGCGTCAGACGGGCGGGCAGAATATGTTCCGTCCCGAGGACAATCTGGAATCCCTCTATGCCCGCGACGCGCTTCGACAACTTTATTTCCTGATCTCGGTCGGCAAGGTCGCGGGCTGCTCGCTTCTCACCTTCGAGAGCGCGACGGGGTTGTCGCTTCTCGATATCGACGGCGGTCTGCGCGATGAATTGCCCCCGATCACCACCTTCCTCAATCGCATGCTCGCGCTCGCTATCGATCTCCAGAATATCCTGTTCGAAGCGTTTGAAGGTTTGCTCTCAGCGCGGATCGAGGCGGCGATGACCGCCGGGACCTTCGAGGTCGGCCTCGAGACATTGCGGGCCGAGAGTTTCCTCATATCCGAGCGGCGGACGATCTACACGCATCCGGGAACAGGCGCTGTCACGCAGCTGCTGACGATCGATCGGAAGGACCGGCTCGCGCCGCTCTCGCTGGCCAACGCTCTCGCGCTGGAAGACGCCGAGGGCGCCGCCTTGCTGGTCAATGCCCGTTCGGGCCGGGCCGCCGTGCGCCTCCGCGCGCGAAGCATCGTCGACGACGATGGTGCCGTGCACCGCCGCTACCGGCTGATCAGGCCGATGGAGACGGTCAAGATCCTCGCCGACCAGCTTCCTTCAAGCCATTGGAACGACATGGGAGCCGAGGCCTTTGCAGCTGCATGGAACGCCGAGCTCGCCGAGCTGCCCGAATTTGAAACGGGAACGCTTCACATGGTCGCCGGCTTGCTGCTGCCGATCTGGCGGAGCCTCCCGAACGAGTCGACGCGCGTTTACCGGCTGCAGACCGATGCCGGCGAGCGGGTGATCGGGCGGAAAGTGTCGCCCGCTTGGGTGGCGAAGTTCGTCGACGACGGGCCGCCGAAGCTCTCTGGGGCGCAGGCATGGGCGATGCTGCTGTCGGGCGAGGCGAGGTTCGAGCTTGCCGAAGGGCAGATGATCGCGCGCGTCCGCGCGATGAACGACTGGCGGGTCGAACTCACCGGCTTCAACGATCTCGGGGTCGAGCGGCTGAAGGCATTTGGCTTGATCTCCGAGATCGTTTCATGGAAATTGAGGCTCTACGTGCCGGCAGGGGCTGCTGGCGCCGACGTGTTCGCACGGCTCCTTGAACGCTTTCCGATTCAACGGGTCCACGAACGCAAGGCCGCCTGAAGGAGCCCCGCATGGAAAGTCCCGCCCGCGAGATCGCGCGCCGTCTCGGTGAGAATGCCGAGGCGGTGTGCCGCCGCTATCTGTCGAATGGTCGCCGCGAAGGGCAATATTGGGTCGTCGGCGATCTCGCCAACAGCAAGGGCCGAAGCCTCTATGTTCGCCTTACGGCCAGTAGCGACGGTGCGCGCCCCGGCAAATGGACCGATGCTGCGACCGGCGACCATGGCGATCTCCTCGACATCATCGCTGCGAGCGGCGCTCACGCCCATTTTCGCGATACGCTCGCCGAGGCGCGGCACATTCTCAGCCTGCCGCCGCCCGACGAGCAGATGCCCAATCCCCGGAGCCGCAAGCCGGCGGGCGGCTCGGCGGGGGCGGCGAGGAGGCTCTTTGCAGCGTCGCGCCCAGTCGAACGAACGCTGGCCGAGCTCTATCTCGAGGGGCGCTTGCTGCACGGCCCATTCGGCCCGTCGCTGCGCTTTCACCCCCATTGCTTCTATCGACCGAGCGAGGACGATGCGCCAGGGCTGCCGCCTGCGTGGCCCGCGCTGATCGCCGCCGTCACCGATGAGGGCGGCGCGATCCATGGCGTGCACCGCACGTGGATCGACCCCGCGACGCGGACGAAAGCGCCCGTGGCGCACTCGCGCCGCGCGATGGGTAATCTGCTCGGGCACGGCGTGCGCTTCGCCTCCAGCGGGGCGGTGATGGCGGCGGGCGAAGGCATCGAGACGATGCTATCCCTGCGCGAGGCGGCACCGACGTTGCCGCTGATCGCGGGGCTCTCTTCGGCGCATCTTGCCGCCATCCGCTTTCCGGAAGCGCTGAGGCGCCTTTATGTCGCCTGCGATCGCGACCCCGCGGGCGAGGCGGCCTTCGCGACGCTTTCGGAGCGGTCACAGACGGCCGGGATCGAGCTCTGCCCGATCGTGCCGCGCCTCGACGACCTGAACTCCGAGCTTTGCCGATTTGGCCTGGACGCGCTCAGGCATTGTTTGACGTCACAGCTCCTGCCGGTCGATGCGGACAGGTTTCTCGCGCGTCATTGAACTGGCCGGGAAGAGCGGAAGGCGGGGCGATGGGTGCGGGATAGCGCGCGGGCCTGCCGTCGCCGGTCGGCTCGCGCCTCCGCCCTTCGCTCGGGGGCGCCTGCGGCAAGCGCACCGGGCACGCAATGGCGCGCGTGCAGCCATTTTCCGCCGGGACGCTGCGCGCCCCTTTGCATCGCGAAGCAAAATGGCCTTCGCTTGCCATCCTCCGCTGCCGCTCCGGCCGCGCGCCAGGCGCGCGGTGCAGACCCCGGTGCGCTCGCCGCAAGAGGTCGCCCGCGAAGGCCGCGAGAGGCGCGGCCGGCGCCAAGCGAAAGGCAGTTTCCATGTCCCTCGATCCCGATCCCGTTCCGCCCCATCATGCCCCCGAACCCGGTTCGACCGCCTATCTCCTCCAGGAACTGCAGCTCTTTGGGTATCGACCCTTCGACAACGAACCCGATGCACGGCCGCTACCCGATGCGCAGCTCGCCGGCGGCGCGATCGCCGACATCTTCGATGCCATGGCGACATGCCTGGCCGACACGAGAATCGAGCCCGACCTTGAGGATCTTCTCTGGAACATCGTGAACATCTTCCACCGTGCCGGCGAGCGGGTCGAGCGCAGCCTCGACGACAATGAGCAACTTCAGCGCAAACTCCAGCGCGAGCAGGACGGCAGCGAAATCCGCTCGGTCGAGCTCGAACGCGCGACCGCCGAGGGCATCACGCTCATCGAGCGCCGCGACGCGATGGAATTTTTCCGCGAAGCTGCCGCCGACCAGTTCCGCCTTCACCTGAGGAAAGCCTGGATGCCTAGGACCGGATCGCGGACAAACCACAAGGCGCTCACCGCATCGGTGATCGACAGCCGGGACTTCCTCGATCGCCGGCTGCGCGAAAAGGCGGCGGCGTTGCTGCCTGCCGGCACGCGGATCGCCCTCTCCGGAGGCAATGCTTTCGGCGATCACCGGGCCGTGTGGGACGCGCTCGACAAGGCACGCGGGCGCTACCCCGACATGGTTCTCCTGCACGGCGGCGGCGCCGCGGGCGCCGAGCGCGCTGCGGCCTGCTGGGCAGAGAACCGGGAGGTGCCACAGGTCGCCTTCCGCCCGGACTGGGCGAAACACAGAAATGCGGCCCCGTTCAAGCGCAATGACGCCATGCTCGAAGCGATGCCCGCGGGCGTTATTGTTTTCGCGGGTACCGGCATCCAGGACAGTCTTGCCGACAAGGCCAGAAAGCTCGGCATCCCGGTTTGGGATCAACGCGGCAAACCGGGCTGAGAGCCGCGCCGCATGCGCGTTCGCAGAAACTATCCTCAATCTGGATGTTTATGCCGAATATATTTGCAATATATCCAGAGCTTACACAGCTTCACTGCCATCAAATCACCTTGACCAGCGGTGATGTCCATGGCTTCGCCGGTGCCTAATTGAGTGGGCGTCGCCGACGGGCTTTTGGCAAAGGAACAGTGCCGGTTGTTTCGGCTTGGCGACGATCGCCGGCATTGTCATGGGTCGCAATGTTCATTCTCGATGCCGCGAGCGAGCTCGCAATCGACGTCATGACGGTCAGCACCGAGGCGGCGCTGCTTGATCTTCTCGGTGCCGCCGCCGCACGGCTTGGCTGCGACTATTTCGCGCTTAGCCATCACATTGATTTCCTGGTAGCGCCGCGGCAGGGGATCCGGCTCCACAATTACCCTGAAAGCTGGGCGCGGCGCTTCGACGAACAGCGTCTCGGTCCCGTAGATCCCATTCATCGTGCGAGTCAGCGAACCAGCGCGGCTTTTCTCTGGCAGGAGGCGCCGCGCTGGACGCCCGTCCGGCCCGGCGACGACTTGGTGCTTTCCGAGGCGCGCCGGCACGGGCTTCACGACGGGCTCACCATTCCTTCCCATCTCCCGGGTCAAGCACATGGATCGGTATCCTTCGCATGGCGCCGTGGGAGGCCGACGGTCTGCGATCTTCCCTTCGCCGGCATGTTCGGCCCCTTCGCGTTCGAGGCAGCGCGCCGGATCGCAGGACCCGTGCCCGAGGCGAACCGGCCGCGGCTCACCGATCGCCAGCGTGATATTGTCATTTGGGCGGCGAGAGGAAAATCAGACTGGGCGATAGGGCAAATTCTCGCACTTAGCCCGGGGACGGTTGTCGAGCATCTGCGCAACGCGCGCGGGCGCTACGACGCGCCGAGCCGAACGGTTCTGGCTATCCGGGCGCTCTGGGACGGAACGATCAGCTTCGCCGATATCACGGGCCGTTAGGCCGTCGCCCCGCCGCGGGAGCGGCTCTGTTCGCGCCGGCCTCGCTCCGCTCCCGTGCGCTGCCTGCACTCTTCCAGCGAGCGGGCCAGCGCACGGTGCCGCAATATCGGCACCCCCATTTCTTGATATGGCAGCTCCGCAAAATGCGGTTCAATTGGTTCGTCTCTGCCAACCCCCTAGGAGAGACACCATGTTTTTGATCGTCGACGAGGCCAACCGTGCCCGCGAGCACGCTGTACTGCGATCGATGTTCGAGGCGCGCAAGCGCGTCTTCATCGACCTTCTGAAATGGGACTTGCCGGCGCTCGCCGGCCGGTTCGAACTCGATCATTTCGACGACGGGGATGCGACCTATCTCATCGTCGCCGACCCCGAGGGCAATCATCTCGCCTCGGCGCGGCTGCTGCTGACGACGCAGCCGGCGCTTCTCGATACGCTCTTTCCGGAACTGGTCGCGGGGCCGGTGCCCCAAGGCGCGGACATATTGGAAATTACCCGATTATGCCTGTCACCGGGGATCGGTGCGCGGCAGCGGCGGATTGCGCGCGATGCGTTGCTCGTCGGCCTTGTGGACTATGCACTCGACAATGGCATCGCCGCCTACACGGGCGTCGCCGAACTTTCCTGGTTCCGGCAGGTGGAGAGCTTCGGCTGGGATTGCAAGGCGCTTGGCGAGCCGGTTCTGCACCGCGGACAGGCGCTCGTCGCATTGCGCATCTATATTGACGGCCACACCCTCCGCAAGCTCGCAGGTGCGGGCATCGTCAGCAGCGCCGCCGCGGCATCCGCCACGCGCGCGGCATGAGGAGGGGGCTATGATGATCAATCCGCAGTTCCCCGATCCCGCCGCACGGCGCAATTCCGCCGGGCTCGATCTCATGGGCCGCGGCTACACCATCCTGCGGGGCGCTGCCCCGCAGGGGGTGATCGCGGCCATCGCCGCGGATCTCGCACCGCGGTACGCGGCGACGCCTTTCTGCGAGGGCGGCTTTTACGGCGAGCGCACCAAGCGTTTCGGACGGCTACTGATCCGTTCGCCGAAGATGGCAGATCTCGTGATGAACCCGGCGGTTCTCGAGCTCGCCGAAGTGGCGCTCGGAAACTGGTGCGAGCGTATCCAGCTCAACCTCGCCCAGGCGATCGAGCTTCATCCCGGCGCCTTGCCGCAATTTCCTCACCGGGACCAAGATATGTGGCAAGGAGCGCTCGGCGATGTCGAATATCTCCTCAACGTCATGTGGCCGCTGACGCCCTTTACGGAGGAGAATGGCGCAACGATGATCTGGCCGCGCAGCCATGGCATCGAGGCGCTCGTCGAGGAACCGAAGGAGGCGCCGATCGTCGCCGAGGCCGAGCCCGGCGATGCAATCGTCTTCCTGGGCTCGACACTGCACGGGGCAGGGGCCAATCGGAGCGATGGCGTTCGACGCGCCGTTATCGTGAGCTACTGTCTCGGCTGGCTCAAGCCCTATGAGAACCAGTGGCTGGCCTACCCGCCCGAGGTAGCGCGGGACTTTTCCCCTGAGCTCGCCGCGCTCGCCGGCTATACGCAGCACCGCCCCAACCTCGGCAATTTCGAGGGGCAATGCCCCTCGGTCTTGTTCGGAGGTTACCCTGCGGAACCGCTCGCGGCAGTTGACGCGCTGAGGCCCGACCAGGATGCCCTTCTCGCGGATTTCGTCGCGGCGCAGCGGACCGGCCGTGGTGAGAGTTTCGGGCGATGAGCCCCGGTGCGACCATGGAGCGCGTCTATCTCGACCTCAAGGCGCGGATCATCGCGGGCGTCTTCCCGCCGGGCACGCGCCTCGATCCGACGCAGTTGGCGAAGGCACTCGATGCGAGTGCGACCCCGGTACGCGATGCGCTCCACCGCCTGTCGGGCGAGCGCATTGTCGAAAGCTGGCACCAGGAAGGGTTCCGCCAGCCCTCGCTCGCCGAGGCTGATCTTTGCGATCTTTACGGCTGGGCCGGGGTGCTGCTCTCGCTCGCGCTGAAGGGGCGTACCCCGCATCCCTCGGCCGGCGGCCTGTTCGAGCTTGCGGGGCACGTGGGCTACGCCGAGGCCGCCGAGTCGCTCTTTCGCACCATCGCGATCGGCGCCGGAAATCGCGAGCTGCGCTACGCGCTCATCGCCAATATCGAGCGAAGCCAGATTTTCCGTGCCCCCGAGGCGCGTATCGATCGCGCCTCGCGCGAACTGCTCGCAGCGATGGAAGAGGATTATCGCTTCGGTCGCTGGACCGCATTGCGCAGCAAAATCACGAGCTTCCATCGGCGCCGCGTCGGGCAGGCGGGGCGCATCGTCGCCGAACTCAAGCCGCGGACCGAGCCGCTCAGATAATATTCGGCATATTCGAAAACTATAAAATTCCTATCTGGAATCAGCGGCGTAGCTTTGGACATGCCGCAATTCTGCGGCAGCGTGACAAAGGAGAGCGATCATGGATCGTGATACCAATGACATCGTCGAGCTCGGCAGCGTCAGCGTCGATACGGCGGGCGAAGACCGGGTCGGAATCGAGGCGGGCGGCAAATATCAGCCGCTCGGCCTGACCCAGGACTGATCCGGGCGCCGGGGGTCGGGTTATGCCGGCTCCCGGCCTCGTTCTCCAAGTTTCAAGCAAAGGATGCGACTATGGAACGCGAACTGGAAGCGAACGATCTCCTCGAACTCGGCACGGTCAGCGGCGACACCGCTGGCGATTTCGGACTGCCGCTGGAATCCGGCGGCCGCATGACCCGCCCCGGTCTCGCCCAGGACTGAGCCTGCTTCCGGGAGCGGCAAGCGCCACTCCCGGACGTAGCTCCTGCACCGATATGGAATGGCGACTGGCACCCGGCACGGGCTTCTGCGAAGTGGGCGGAGAACTGCTGTTTCTCGACCTGCGGCGCGACCGCTACCTCGCGCTTCGGGGCAAGGAACGCATGACATTCGATCGCTTGCGCTTTGGCGAGACCGGAGATGAAGGCGCGATGACGCAGCTCGCCGGCAGCGGTTTGATCGTCGCCGGGAATGGCGGGAGGGCGATCAGGGCAACGGAGATCATCGTCCCTGACGACGATCTCTCGGCCTCCGCCGCCCGGTCCGGTTCCGGATGGGGCACTGCCTTAGCGGCGGCGCGGAGCTTGATCTGGGCGCGCCGCGCAATGCGGCCCGCTCGGCTTGCGCGGACTGCCGAATATCTTGCCGCCGCCAAGGCGGACAGGGCGGGAGCCGGGAAGCAGAGCGAAGCCGAGGAACTGGCCGCGGGGTTTGCCGCGAGCCGCTGGTTGATTCCCATCGCGCCGCGCTGCCTGGTCGATGCCCTCGCGCTCGACCGGATTCTCCTTCGTCGGGGTGTCGCGGCGACCCTCGTCTTCGGGGTGAGGCTCAATCCCTTCAACGCGCATTGCTGGCTACAGACGGAGCGAACCATATTGACAGGAACCGCCGCTGAAGCCCGAAACTTCGCTCCCATATTGACGGTCGGATGAGCCGTCGCATTCTCGCCGCGCTAGGAGCGCCGGCAAGCCGCGGCGGGGCTGCGAGCGCGGCGAGACGTTGCGGCTTGGCGCCGCTGCATGAAGGCGGGTCGTTGCATCTCTATTGCTCGCCGGACCTGCCCAGCCGGAGTCTGGAAGACGGCTCGATCTTGTTGGGCGATTGCTTTGCCCGCAGCGGATCCGGTCCCGGCTGCCCGCCTGAAGGCTGGGGAAATTACCTCGCTTTCGGCGCTTCGGGGCGTTCGGCGACGATCGAGAGAGCGCCGCTGACCGGATTGCCGCTCTACTGGACCAGACAAGAAGAGGGGGTTCTCTGCTCGACGAGCCTGGAGCTCCTCTCCGAGCTCGGATGCGGTCTTGCGGTTGACGAAGCGTTTGTCGCGCACAGTCTCGCCTATCCCAATCTGCGCACCGAGCGCACCGGCGTCTCGGGGGTGAATGAATTGCTTCCAGGCTGCCGGCTTGGTTGGACAGGCACGGCGGCCGCGACGACGGAGACATGGTCGCCCTGGAATTACATCGCTCCCCAGCCGGCGGTTTCCGTGGATGACCTCGCGCGGCAATTGGAGACGGTGATCATCGACTGCACACGGGCTTGGTGCGCGGGCCGGGCCGAAATCCTGCTGGAACTTTCGGGGGGCCTCGATTCATCCATCGTCGCGGCGGCGCTCGACGCCGCAGGCGCCGACTTTTCCGCGATCAATTTCGCCACCGCCGCCGCCGACGGAGACGAGCGTGCATTCGCTTCGACAGTCGCCGCGCACTTGGGCCGCGAACTGGACGGACTGCTCAATGACGAAGCGGCGATCGATCTGGTGGGGGTGCCGCGCCTGGTGCGGCCGCGTCCCGGAGCCTATGGCGTGCTTGGCGGGCTCGATCTCGCGTTTGAACAAGCCGTGGGCGCCAGGTCAGCCGCGATCTTCGGAGGAATCGGAGGCGACAATGTCTTCGACTTTGACACGTCGGTTGCCCCCGTCCTCGACGCGTTGCAGGCGTGCGGCGTATCCGGGACGAGTTTCGCTGCGCTCCGGGATGTTGCCCAGGCAAGCGAGGCAACACTCTGGCAGGCGGTGCGGCTTTCGTGGCGTGCATGGCGCGACGGTCCGCGATCCCCTTGGGTTCGCGAAACGCAATTTTGTCGGGAAGAGGCGATGCCCGATCAACCGCTCGCCCATCCTTGGGACAATACCCCGGAGACCGCGCCGCGGGGCAAGCGTAAACATGTCGCCGCTATCCGCCGGATCCTCGACTTTCTCGATCGACCCGACCGCTGGACAGACCGTGACGTCGTCGCCCCGCTGCTATCGCAGCCCGTCGTCGAACTATGCCTCTCTATTCCGAGCTGGACATGGTTCACCGGCGGGCGCGACCGGGCGATTGCGCGGCAGGCCTTCGCGCGGCGTCTTCCGGCGTCGGTCATATGGCGCAAGGGCAAGGGGCGGCTCGAGAGCGCCTGCAGCGCTGCCTATCTGCGGCAGCGGCCCGCACTTCGTGACCTGTTGCTCGACGGCCGACTGGCCGCACTCGGTTATCTCAACCGCGCCGCAATTGAAGCCTATCTTGCTCGCGACGGCATCTCTGGCGATCACGATTACTTCCGGTTGCTCGAGATTGCGGATATCGAACGTTGGCTCCGTTCGCTGGAGAGTGCGTCGCGTGCGGCACGGATGGCGGCCCAGCGCTGATACTGCGCTGCCTTTTCGGGATCAGGGTCGCTCTCATCCTTCAGCCAGTAGCGAAACCAGTCGAGATTGCGGACGTAGGCCGCCAGCTTCTGTCGAGGCTCCACCTTGATATGCGGTGCGAGCGGAAAAATGTGCGTCTCGCCGATCTCGGCAGTCGCGACTTTCGAAATCAATTCGACGGTCTGACGTGCCTCATGTTCGGGGAGCTGCAACAACAAGGGCGCTCCGAGCTTGTCGAGATTCGACGCAACCGATATTCGCCGCCAGCCGTCGGGATCGTCGTCGGGGGACCCGACGCCGAAATATTGCTCGAGATTCTCGGCGAACATCTTGCGCCCGGGCCGCGCGTTGAACCAATAATAGGCGGGTCCCATCTGCAGCGAGGCGATCGAGGCTGCGCGGAGCATGTCGCTGTGCGTCGCGATCCACATCGTGACTTCGCTCCCGAAGCTGAGACCGCCCATTCCGACGCGCTTGCGATCGGCGATCCCCCGACGGTCGAGTTCGTCGATCGCTGCACGAACCGCGGCCATCGCGAGCCCGTATCGATCCTCCGCCTTCGCGCCGCCCGGGAGCGCATTGATGCAGAGCGCCGCAATTCCACTGGCGGCAAGTGCCCGCAGTGGCCATTCATCCCCCAGTCCGCCGCGCGGATAGCCCGTGCATCGATAATAGGTGACGAAGAGCGGCAGCCGCCCGGGGATCTTCGGGCGGATAAGTACGCCCGACGCACGGCTGCCGCTCACCTGCCACGCGACGGTTTCGGCAACGAGCCCGTCGTCGTCAGGATAGCCATTGGGTGATGCGATGATTGTCTTGCGCCCGTTGAAGCCGATGCGAACGAGGCGAGGGGCGATCGAGGGTGCGGCTTCGACACAGAAAACTGCGCGCGGGACAGGAGTGCAGGCTGTGCTTTCCAGCCGGTTGCCCGCGAGCAAGCCTTCGCCGGACGCCAATTTCCGGATATTGCCGGTCTCTGGCGTCCAAATATAAAGCGTCTGCCGATAAGCGCCGTCCCGGAGGGTCGTTACGATCCTGCCACCCGGGGCCCCGATCCACGAGGAGAGGCGTAGCGTGGCGTCGGCGCACGCCGGACCTGTAATGCACGCGCCAGCAGCCTCGAGGGCGGCAGCCGGAGCGGCAGGAAGTTCCAGGGTTGGCCGATCGGCCAGCGCCGAAATTGCTGCCTCGGACAGCGGGCGCTCCTCGCGGGTGTCGAGCTTCCATGTTCGCAGGATCGGAGGGCCCTGGGCGAGGAGGGGTGCGCGGTCGAACCAGTCGCCGGTGAACCGCTGCGTCGCGTGGCGACCGTTCACGATCCCGCCCCGGAAGAGGGGAGCGGCAAGGTCGGTGCGGCCATCCACCAGAACGCCGGCCTCGCGTTCACGCTCCTCGGCGCGCAACGTCTCGGCGCGCGAGGGAAGCTGCCTGACGACCAGCGCACCGTCGGGAAGAAGCGCGAAATTTTCGATATCGCCATCGGCGACGATCGCTGGGGCAAAGCCAGAGCCGTCGATAGTGCTTTTCCAGAGGCCGACCCGGTTGTCAACGAGCGCACGAACGACGACCGTCTGACTGTCCGGCGTCCAGCCGATTTCGCCGGGCAGGATGCTGCCCGCGTCATTGGATAGCGCGGCGCCAAGATGCCCCAGCGAACGGGGGTTTGTCCTTCCGTCGGCGGCGACGATGAACCATTCGGCGTCGATCCGGTTGTTCGCCGTAGAAGGTCGTTCGACGCGATAGGCGAGCCATTGTCCGTCAGGAGAAGCTGCCAGCCCAGAGATATCGGCGATCTCGGCGATCTCGCGCGGCGTCACCTGGCTGGCCGCAGGCGACGCCGCGGCCAGCAGGGCGAGCGACAGGGCGTACCGCCCTACCACCGAATGACCGCCTGGATCGCCATCGAGCGGCCGATCGGGCTCGCTTTCTCGGGGTCGTATGCGAGCGCAGAGGTGTTGCTACGGTTGAAGACGAGCGGTGGATCCTTGTCGAACAGGTTGAGGACACTGAGGCCCAGCGACAAACCTCGCCCGTTATCGTCGCCGCCGATTTTCTGGCTGACATTCAGATCGACCGTCGTCCACGAGGGAACGTGCTGCACGGGGTTCGCGGTCTGATTTCGGTAGCCGTCGATATAATTGACGAAGCCGCCGACCGAAAGGCCGTCCTTCGACCAGCCGAGGCGACCGCGAAGCCGCCATTGGGCCGGATTGGCATAGGTTCCGACGACATCGACCGCCGGTGCCCCGGGCGTGAGCTGGCGTCGGATCGAGAAGATATGCGTTCCCCCCAAGCCGATATCGAGCGTGCCGCCGGCAAGTTCGGGCGCATAGCCGAGGTCGAAGTCGAGCCCCTTCTGCTGCTCGCGCGAAAGATTGCGGATCTGGCCGTCGAGAATTGCGACGATGTCGGTCGTCGCGGCACCTACGACGTTGAAGAAGGTCGGTGCATCGAAATAGCTCTGGACCAGCGCGAGCGGAGGGTTGTCCTGGACCACGCCTGCGAACAGGTCTCGGTTGGCGAGGAAGCGGGTATAGTCCTCGCTGGCCGTCCCGATCCGCCCTTTATAGTCGACCTCATAATAGGTCAGCGAGGCCTTGAGCCCGGGGATCGAGGGCGGCGCGAGGTCGAACCCAGCTGTCCAGGTCGTTGCCTTCTCGGGGCCGATGCCCGGCGCATAGCCGAACAATGCGAGCACCGTCGACACGCCGGTTGGTGAAGCGGGATCGGGCACCTGCTCCGCCGTGTACAGCGAGATCGCGGGACCGACGAGTTCATCAAAGGCCGGGGCACGAAAAGATGTTCCGTAGCTGCCGCGCAGTGCAATGCCGTCAAGCGGCTCCCAGCGAACACCGAACTTCGGGTTCGCGGTACGGCCGACATCGCTGTAATCCTCGATGCGTCCCGCCACCGTGAGGTCGAGGCGCCGGAAGCCGGGAACCACGTTGTCCGGTCCGAATATCGGCACCAGAAGCTCCGCATAGGTCGAGCGGACATGGCGCGGCCCAGGAAAATAGTCGAAATCGTCGATCGAGGACGTAAGCGCGCTGATGTCGTTGATCGACACCGTATCGTAGCGTTCACGTCGATACTCCGCGCCGATCGCGAGGCGCACATCACCCCCGGGCAGCCGCATCAACGGCCCGTCGGCGCGGAGCGCGGCGGACCAGCTCTCGAAGTCGTCGACCGAGGAAAAGCTACCGCGGATGCGGTCGATCGTCGCCGGGTTGTTAGCGGTGCCGTTGCCGAAGATATTGAAGGCGGTGGCCGGATTGGCGTCCGCGAGCGCTGCCGCCAATCGTGCGCGGTTAGGGACATTGAGGCGGTCGAGCGTGCTCTTCTGTCTGCCGAATGCGCCGCCCAGTTGGATGCGCCATCGGCCGACCTCCTGTTCCAGTCCCGCCGACGCCGTGATGCCCTGCGACTTGCCGGTGTCGATTTGCGGCCCGAGATCGTTCACATAGCTGTAGGTGACCGTCACCGGCTGATTGGTGCCAATCGGATCGATATAGTATGGGTTGGTTACCGGCACTCGCGCGGCCTGCAGATAATCGCTCTTGGCCACCTTCCGGAAGCGACGTTCGGCAGCAAGAATATTGGCCCGGAGCGTGAGACCCTCGGTGATCGCGAGTTCGCCTGCCGCATATAGACTATGCGTGCGCTGGTGAGGAAGAATGTCGCTCGCCTGCCGCTGGTCACGCTTGTTCTGGACCCCGGGAAGCAACGCCGACGCCGCCAGGGTGCGACCATCCTGTCCGTCGGGGATGCCGAAGCGCTGACCGTTGGCCGCGGTGATCGTCCCCGGCGCAGCATAGAGCGATCGATAATCCGGCCCCCCGAACGGCCGGAGGTCCTCGGCGAAGAAATCGCGCCTCGAGCCGGGCAGCGCGCTGCGGTCGGAAAACTGGTAGGCGAGGACGAGGCGTCCGCCGCCCCAGTGCTTGCCAAAAACCTGGCCGACCTGAATTTCACCCATATCGCCATCCGCCGTTCCCGCTCGCAGCAGCGTCTCCGCGCCTTCGAAGCGAGTACGCATCCGGATATTGACCACGCCCGCGACGGCGTCCGCGCCATATATTGCCGAGGCGCCATCGGTGAGCACTTCGACTCGGTCGATCGCATTGACCGGGATCAGGGAAATGTCGGCGAAGACGCCGCCGATCCCACCTAGGGCTGGCCGGGCGCCATCGATCAACACGAGCGTGGAAGAGGTCCCGAGCCCGCGCAGGTTAATGCTCGACCCGCCGCTGCTGTCATTTCCCCCGCCGTTGCGCGTCGTCGTTCCCGAGACCGTCTCGTTCGGCCCGCCGCCAAAGGCTTGCGGCAACGACTGAAGCATCTGCTGGACCGTTGCATAGCCGGCCTTCTCGATCGCGGCACGATCGAGCGTGACGACCGGCGAGCCGATCGGCCCGGCGCCGCGGATGCGCGAACCGGTGACGACGATCGCATCGCCGTCCGCGTCAGTCGAAGCGAGGTCCGCCCCGGCATCGCCGTTTCCCTCGCGGATCACGAGCGCGCCATCAACGATTTCGGCGATCAGGCCGGTACCGGAAAGCAGGCGGGTGAGGGCGGCGTCGGGGGTGAGGCGGCCTTGCGCGCGGCCGCTGCGCTTGCCTTCGGTCAGGCTTCCCGAATGTACCACCTCGCGGCCCGACACTTCGGAATATTTGCGGAGCGCATCGCCGAGGCGCTGCGGCGCGATGTCATATATGCGCTGGTCGGTTTGCGCGTGCGCCATCGGCGCATGGAGCGCCGCCGGCGCTGCGGTCGAGGCCATCATCGCGGCCAGATATTTCATTCGCATTCTCACCCTCCCGGTCGCGGCCGTGATGGCCGTCCGGGGGTGCAAAATGCCGGGGGGCGAAAATTTCCCCCCTGCGTGCGAATTATTTTGCGGCGAGGATGATTTCGTCCGTCCGATCGTCGACCGCGAGCCCGAAGGCGGCCGCGAGCTTGCGGGCGAGGGCGCCGCTGTCCGCGAGATCGAAGCGCCCCGAGACCGGGAGCGTCGCAAGGGCCGGGTCGGCGAGGCGGACCGGTTTCGCGTTCACCTTGTTCGCGCTCTCGAGCACCGAGCCGAGCGGAAGATTGTCGGCCGCGAGCAGGCTGGTCGCGACGGGGCTCACCATCATACCGACCACCTTCGGTCCCTCGGCCGGCACCTCGGCGCTCTGGCCGGGCTCGAGCCGCAGCGCGGCGCCGCCGCCGCTCGAACGTACCTCGACGCGGCCGCTGACTAGGCGAACGCGCGGAGGGCCGTTTCGCAGATCCACCTCGAAGACCGTGCCGAGCGCGGTTGTCTCCGAACGGCCGGCGATGACGGTGAACGGACGCGAGGCGTCGTGCGCGACCTCGAAACGTGCGGAGCCGCTCGTGAGGATGACGACGCGGCGCCCAGTCGTGAACTGGGTTTCGATCTTTGCGCCATCAGTCAGAATGACCTTGGTACCGTCGGCGAGTTGCCGTTCTTCGCTCGCATTGGGTGACTGTGCCGTGCGCGTTTCGTCGTGCAGTGACTGCATATAGAGCGCGCTACCTGCAACCAACACCAGCGCGGCGGCAGTGGCGAGCCCCCATTGCGACTTGGCGCGCTTCCGGGCCTTCGTCCGCGCCATTGCCTCAACGCGCGCCGGCGACATGCTGGACCCCACGGCATAGGCCTCCGCCGAACGGGCATAGGCCGCGGCGTTGCCGGGCTCGCGGCGCCACGCCTCGAACGCTTCGCGGTGCGTGTCGGCATCGGGGCCATGCATCAGGCCGACCCAATCGTCCGCCTCCCGCTGCTGCCGCGTCACGATTGCCGGTCTCGCGCCTTGCGGATTGCGGTTACGGCCTTGCTGATGAGCTTTTCCACGCGCTTCACACCTATGCCTTTGATTCGAGCTATTTCAGAATAGCTGAGATTTTCGACGCGGTGCATAAGGAATACATCCCGTGTGGTGGCATCGAGGTCTGCGAGAGCCTCCTCGGCGCGTCGCAGGAGGTCGCGCGCTTCGAGCACGTTATGCGGATCGGGACCAGCGACATCTTCCTCCTGGAAACTGTGATGCGCCGAATGCTGGCGCCGCACGCCGGTACGCGCGCGTTCCCTCAGAAGCGTGCGCGCAGTTTGCGCGAGATAGGCGCCCGGCTTGTCGCCGATATGGAAATAGCCCTTCGCGCTGAAGAAGCGTCGAAAACTCTCCTGAACGAGATCGGCGACATCCTGCGGATGCGCGTTGCGGCGAAAGAAGCTCGTGAGGCGAGGGCGCTGCTCGGCAAGGATCGCCTCGGTCCGCGCGGCGCGACCGAATCCTTCCCAGTCCCCGGGCGGTATCGATTCCCCATTGCTCAGCGCGGGGCGGCGGTCGTCGTCATCGTCATAATCCATAGGTCTGCCTTCCAGCCCGGAAGGAGACGGCAGGTAGCCGGGTGTTGAGTCTCGCTTGACGACGAGGCCGCAACCTTTGGCCCGAAGGCTTGGACATGCGTCGCGGCCACCCGGCGGGATGGCAAAAATCCGTGATCGTCAAGCGGGTGTCTCAATCCCCGGCACCGCGCTTCTCACACCCGATGCGGAAGTGAGCATAGCTCTCCGCTACGGCAGGGCAAGAGTCAGGAGGGAGATTGATCCAGAATGAATCTTGTTGTGGTGACTGCTGTGCGCCCGATGTCGGCCGTTTCGGCCTCGAATGGCTTGTGCCTGAAAGCGGCCATTTAGCTGGAGCCGCGGAGTGCGATCACTTTGCGTTTAAACCGATCCGTTCATCGGCGGATCACCGCGCGCGATATCTGCCGCAGGACGGTCCTGAAGTGCCATAAATAATGGGATTCTGGTACTCGCTTGCTAAAAGAGCTCTACCTTTCGACAGAGCCCTTTCAGTCCTCTGAGATCGTGACCAAAGGAAGCCCCGTCGGCTCTCCGGGTCGCGGGGAGAGCCTCTGTTTCCGAAAGCTAGGCCTATCTCACGGTATGTCTAGCCAATTCGGCAGTCTTTAACGTCGAATGTCAGCCGTCGAACAAGCTGGATGTTGACCTCGAGGCCAAGCCCCGGTCGCGTCTGCCTATTGGAGCGTTGGCTTGGGAGAGAAGCCGTTCTTATGTTCGGTTTGTTCGGGGAGGCGGCGCGCGGGGTCGGGATGCGGTGGGACTTCCTTCTCGGGCGAAACGGGCCGCCGCTTAACGGGGCCTTTCGTGCTGTTTGCCACCTTGATGCTATGCACGGAAATCTCCCAGTCCAATTGAAGCTTCAGCCCATCGCGGTCCAGCAGCAGCGCAGCCGTGCCAAGAAAGATTAGCGTCGGCTATTGCGCGCTGTAACCTGTGAAGTCTGGCGATAGGCCTCGACGGTGTCGGAAGCGATTCATCCGCTTGACATAGTGGCGGGCGAGATTGAGGGCTTCCATTTGCTGCCCGTCCTCCGGCGCCAAATCCGCCGCCATCAGTGCGATTTGGTGATGATAGAGAAGCTGGTTCATATCCATGGCGGAATCCTGAATTGAATATGGCGCGGATGCGTGATGGCCTCTCGGGGATGTCAATGTCTCACGCGTCGGGGTCCGATATCTCGCAACGTCGTTTGACAATTTCGTCAAGCTTCCCCGCGGCCGCTGCCGCCATGTCGGCAAGAATCCACGGGACCGCCCTGAGATTATTGCACGCGGCCGGTCCTATGGCTTCGATCAGAACCCGTTCGATGTGGTCGGCCAAGGTTAGCGCCTGCATCGGATTGGGTCGTGAAATAAAGATGTGCGGATGAAGAGTCTCGAGCGCTGCTCGAATGATCTCTTTTTGCTCCGAAGGTGAGATTTGGGGGTGCGGAGGTCCAGGCATGACGGGCTCGGTCAAGGTTTCCTCCGCGCCGCTTCCAATGTGCGGATGACCGCTATGCGAGGCATTGCCTGCGCACTTCGGCTGCAAGGCGATCCTTTTCGGCGCGCGCCTCTTCGGATTTCAGCTGACGAGCTGCCATGATTCGCCAAGCGGCTGCCGAGCGAAGGTTGCGCTGCCGGACCTGCGCAAGATCTGCTTTGGCGGCTTCCGCTTCGCACCGTTCGGCTTGCTCGCGATAATGATCACTTGTTACTGCCACGGCGCGTTCCTTTCGTTCAACCAATCAATAGGGGGCAATACGCCCGAGTTCGCGGCGTGAGAGCGTTGGCCTACGCCCTGCCTCAACGGCGCGGCGCATCGATCGTCCGCCGAGAAGGAGGCCGGTCAGGCTGGAGAAAATGGTGCTACTCTGAAAAATGTCAAAATCCTTGACTATAGTTCTCAACGGCGCTTGCCTGGAGCGCCAGGATTCCCCGGGCCGCGATCGCGATAGACGATGCGGCCCTTGGTCAGATCATAGGGCGTCATTTCGACGCGCACGGAATCGCCCACCACCGAGCGGATGCGGAAACGCCGCATCCGTCCGGCGGTATAGGCAATGAGCCGGTGGCCATTTGCGAGTTCGACGCGAAAGCGCCCGTCGGGCAGAATCTCGTCGATCATCCCGTCAAGGGTGAGAAGTTCTTCCTTGGCCACCCGACGCGTCAGGCCGTTTCGAGATTTACGGCTGAAACCTTGCCGTCACGGCCGGTCTCAAGGTCGTAGCTGAGGCGCTGGTCCTTGTTCAGCGTTGCCATCCCGGCGCGCTCGACGGCAGTGATGTGGACGAAGCTGTCGCCCGAGCCATCCGCGGCTGCGATGAAGCCATAGCCCTTGTCGCTGTTGAAGAATTTGACGTTGCCGATCGGCATGGATGTTTCCTTTCACGAAAACAGGGTATCCGCCGGCAAAAGCACCGGCAGAGCTGGAAGCGTGAGAAGGGAAGAAGCGACCCCCGCGGGGGCATCAAATTTCCGTCGCAGGCGACGTTAGCGATCCACGTATAAGTCAGCGATCTCAAAAAATCAAGGAATTCCTTGCCTTTCAGTTTGTCGACAAATTGGTCGGCCGAGAGCACGAGGTCGATGTTCGCCCGGGACGCCTGAGGTCCGATCAGGACATTTCGACATGCATATGGCTTGTAATGCAGCATCCGGACGCCCACATGAGGGTATCCCCGGCTTGGCATTGCATGCCGGTGACTGAGAGACAATCGCGCTCCCGCAAAAGGGAGCAGACATGGATCTCAACCAACTTCTCTATCATCACCAGATGGCGCTCATTGCGGTAAGCCAAGCCCGGCGCGACGGTCACTTGCTTCCGAACTTCGATCTGCCCCGCTATTATGCGAAGCGGATCAATGAGTATCGCGAGCGCCGTGGGCTGGCCGACGACTTTGCAGGGGTTATCACGCCGGAGCATGTTGGTCCGAAGGCTGACCCACCTGTTTCCGATCCGGCAAACGACTACCCGGTTTTTGTTGGCGACACGCTGATTGCAGAGTTGCTCGTCAACGAGGCGTTGGCGATGACCGAGGAGGAAAGGGCGGCCTTCGGCTTGGAGGATGTCGTCGGCCGACTTGCCGCGGTCCAGGAGGATATCTGGGTTATCGGGCGCGATATCTACCGCGCGCTTGGTCTCGACGAGGACAAGCTGGCCGCGCTTGCGGCAAAGTTGTCCGCTTTGCCCGATTTGCATCCAGCCGATGCGGTGCATCTCCAGCCGTTTCGGTCGCTATCGGAAGTAGGCATCGTCCACACATATGTTGAACAATTCCGGGTCGGGCCATTCCGATATTCGAGTATCGACGACGCGCGTGCCGCGCTCCGGCGCCAAGGCTCCAGCAGTGGAGCCGAAGGAAAACAAGCCAATGACGTCTGAGCAGAATAAGCCGCGCACCGCTTTGGCGAGCGCGCGTACAAACCCGTTTCGGCGAAATCGCAAGATCACACCCCTTGCGCCGGAGGATGCGCAGCGGCAAGGCGCGATCAGCGCGCTGGCGTTCCAGCTGCTTGGCGGACGCGATGCGGCGCTCGACTTTCTCAACACCGAAGACGCAATTCTGAGCGGGCGTCCCATCGCGGTCGCGACCAGAAGCGAGGCCGGCTATGCGAGCGTCGAGCGCGAGCTTCGCGCACGATCGCTTGTCCGGGATGCGCCGCATGGAGGATGATCGAGAAGGTGCCAGTCACATCGTCCGCTGCTGGTTCGAGTGGGAGATCGACGGCCTCGCCCGAAAGGTCATTCTTGTCGTCGAAACCGACCTTCCCATGCAGCCCGATGAAAACGGCTATGAAGCCATCGCGCTCGATGAACTTCGCGCTGCCGCTATCGCCCGGTCGCGCGCGTCCCCTGGCGCTATCGACCGGATCCGCATCGTTCCGGTTCGCTACTAGCTGGCCCGCGCAAGAGGATCGGACTTCAAGACATGGCCGACTATGAGATTGTCGCCGTCCGCGAAGGTGCCGGTAATGGCCGGACGCATCATATCGCCGCGGTGAAGGTGGGCGAGAGCCTGTTCCTCGCCGATCAGATCGTCGACTGGATCAATGCCGGCACATACCGTTTCTGGGTCTGGTTTCATGTGGTCGCCAGGGAGCAAGGTGCGTCGCGGCGCTATTACCTGACCATAACAAGCGTTGGTTTTCCACCCATTGCCTTGCTTTCGCTCCCCCGTTTTTAAGTTTGGAATTTCAGTTTCGGTCCGTAACCGGTTCAACGGCAGCAACGGGAAACAGCGAGGCTTAAATCAGGACTTGTCGATCGAACGCATCACATGAACTGGAGCGAACGCTTGGGCAGTCCGAACGTCCGCTCTCGCTGTTTGGAGCCTCAAAGCTGGCTGCCTGCAAGCAGCCAACCGGCTTGACCCATGCGTTTCCCTTTTTGGCCATTTTGGCCTTAGGAGAACGATCATGGGTAGGTCAGAATTCGACTATTTACCTCCGCGACCGGCGTGGAATGCCGGTCGAAAGGTTGGCGCAAAGCGGCCGTTAAAACCACGGCAGATTTGGGCTATTCGCTTTCACCTGGATCGAGAGCATCGGCTTCGAGACAGGGCACTTTTCGATCTTGCGATCGACAGCAAACTGAGAGGCTGCGATCTGGTGAAGATCAAGATCGGCGACCTTGTCACCGGCGGTGAGTTGAGAACACGGGCGATGGTGATTCAGCAGAAGACCGGTCGACCAGTTCAGTTCGAGATCATGTCGGATGCTCGTGGAAGCCTCTTGGCATGGCTTGAGCGGCGCGGCGGATCGATCGAGGATTTTGCGTTTCCCAGCCGGATCGACCACTCTGCCCATATGAGCACGCGTCAATATGCGCGTCTCGTCGACGAATGGGTAACGGCGGTTGGCCTTCGAAGCGAAGATTACGGGACGCACTCTCTGCGCAGAACGAAGGCCTCGATCATTTACAAGGCAACCGGTAACCTACGTGCCGTACAAATTCTGCTCGGTCATACCAAGATTGAAAATACCGTGCGGTACCTCGGCGTCGACGTTGAAGACGCGTTGACTCTGGCGGAAGGCATCGAAGTCTAACGATCAAATCTCGTTATCCTGGAGAGCGAGCGCTCTGACGCGTCTTAGAACGTCCGCTCTCTCTATTTGATTTCTAAAAGCTGACAGGCTCCAACCGGCCAGGAGATAATGCACAGCTGATTGTGATCAGCTGGCGATATCCAAACAACTGACATCCCCGGTTGCTTCGACAATAACCTTGCCGGCGGATGGAAGCATGTCCCACTGATCTTCCGTTACCAGCACGATGGGGATTTGAATCCCATAGAGGTCAGCCGCGACGAGGCTGCCGATCACCAGGATCGGATCGGGACGCACGAGAATGATTGCGCACGGTGCGACACCGCGTCTCGCTGCTTCGACGAGCGCGCTCGAGGAGGAGGAAGAGCCGCGCGCAGCGCGCATCGCCAAAACCTTACCTGAAAGCGATTGGCCATGCTCCGGGTGGTTCACGTCGCAGATCGTGCCGTCGTCGAGGTCGAGGCCGCCCCACAGGCTCAGTGGCGCAGAGAGCCGGGCAAGGGGACCGGTCGCCGTGCCGGGGCTGAGCGTTCTGAGCGATGAGAGGTTCATTTTCGCACCACCCGCCCGGTCTCGGCCGATCGCACACAATCTTCGAGGCTCATCAGACCGACGCGCCGGCGCAGATTGCCTGGCCCATAATGCGCCCATTTTCCGGAATTGGTGACGATCGCGCCGGTGGTTTCACGCACGACTGGCGCGAGATATGTGCATGTATCGACGACGAGGTGCGCACCGAAGGCAAGCACGGGCGCAAGGTTGGGGGCTTCTTCGACATGCGCCGCGATCTCGCGTGACGTGGAGACATAAACCTCGACACCGGCCGCTGCCCGTCGTCCTTCAACTACGCGGGCGAGCGATTCAAACTCACTGATCGAATAATGCGGGGTGCCGAGGCACAAGGCAGCCACCTCTTCGCCCTCTCGCAAAGGGCAGAGGGATCGTACGGCGGCGCGCAGGTCGTCGGGTGAAAAGGTGATCTCGATCAGATCCGCATCGGAGTTGCCGGTTGCGTGTGCGAGCGTTTCGGCTTCGGGAGTGATCCCGACTGCGTGGAACAGTGCGATCGCACCTGCCGAGGCGGCGCATGCGCCCAGCGCCTTGAGTTCGTCTTCGCTCGCATCCGCCGGCAGACCGATCATGACAGGCACATGGTCGGTGGACCGCGAGCCGAGCACATATCCCATGGCTGCGAAATAGAGATCGCGCGCCAGACCTGTGTCCTCAACGCTGGGAACATGCACGACCAGCGTGGCGCGGCGGTTCTCGGTCCGGTGAAGGCCGACATAGGGCACGCGCCCCGTGAGCGCCGCGCAGAGGTCGGTGAAATCGCCGTAACGGTCCGTGCGCGCGCCGAGCACCGAATTGGCGAACGCGATCGCGTTCGATTCCGCCCAGGCAATATGCTCGCCGATGCGCGGTCTAAGCATGCGCTGATAGGGCGCGCAGGTGAGGGTCGCGACACAGCCCAGCTCTTCGTGCAGCGCGGTCAACAGCGCCTGCTCTGACAGCAGCTCGGATGGACCCTGGTGCCAGCCGGGATGGACGACGTCGACCGCCGCGACGTTCAAGGTGGTCGGTACGCGGACGCGTCCGCCGAGGTCGACGAAGCGCCGAACGAAGTCGATGCTCGATGGCCCGTGATAGAGGCACCCGTCGATGTGGGCGGAGTTCACGGAAATGAAGCGCTCTGCGCCGAATACCTCGCCATATCGGATGAGGAGCGCCATTGCATGCGCGGAGGCGGCACCAAATGCACCGTCGAGAAGGTCCCGGTCGACCGGTTCAAGTTCCATCGGCATCAACCCTATCCGGTTCGTCCCGTCAAAGCTTCACGAACAGCCAGTCCTTCGAATAGGGGGTGCGGCTCATCCCATAACCGCTGGCCTCGCCGGTCACGATACTGTCGCTCCAGTTGTAACCGACCTTGCGGACCGCATCGTAAAGGCCGGGTTCGACGGACATCACCGAATTTTTCGGTAGCACCGTGCGATCGCCGAGCGCGATGAAGGGCGGCATATGGCCCTCGGTCGTCTGGCCGTGCGAGGCACGCGTGAAGATGTAATCCTTCATGCCATTGTCGACCTGATATTTGTGGACGGCATAAGCGATGTCGCCGCAGACCGCCCCGGCCTTCTGCATTTCCCGCTGTATATCGCAGCAGTGCCGGCTGACCTCCCAGAGTTTCGTTCCGTGTGGATCGAAGCGTCCGGCCTTGTTCGCGACTTGGTACATGCGGTAATTCTCGCCGCCGCAAAGCCCCACCATGACATAGGTCACCACCTGCAGCGGCGCGTCGCGCAGGACCTGCGAATAATAGGGCTGGTTGGGATGCGGATAGCCGTTGACCGGCCCCGAGCGAACTTCGACCTCGCCGATCGAGCCCACGCCATGGTTGGGGAGGCCGCCTGCGAGGTCGAGTTCCGAATATAGGGTGTCGCGCAGCCAAAGCTCGGTGGCGAACTTGAGTTCGAGGTCGGTGATGTCGGTCCCGAAGGTCAGCAGATAGTCGCGTGCGAAAGCCTGTGCCCGGTCGTGATAGGTGTAGGCGCGGCTCCACAGGGCCAGCTCCTCGGGCGTCTTGACCATGCGCAATGCGAGGACGGCATCGCTGATATCGACGATTTCGACGTCGGGCAGGATCTTTTTGAACTTGGCGAGTTCGGACGCATAAAGCTCGCCGTCGATGCCGATCTTCGTGCCCTTGACCCCCTTCTCCTTGATGCCTTCGAGCATATACTCCATGAGATCGATGCCGGGCGATGTCACGACCTTGCCCTTGTTCGGGAAGCCGCCTTCCGCATGCGGATAGTCGAAATAGATGCGGTCGCCGCCGAACCAGCCGTCGCGGACAAGCGAATGATCCACCATCGGATGGAAGTACCAAGGCGCTTCGTCGCTTTCATTCATGAAGACGGCCTGCGGGCGCTCGGTATTGCTGAACGAATAGCCGGTGAAATAGGTGACGTTGGAAGGCCCTCGTAGCAGGACAGCGCTCACGCCGAGCTCGGCGGTCTTTTCGAAGAGCGACTTCATTCGGCTCTGGTGCCACGAGCGCGAAAGCATGTCGGTCTTCGCGGGCGCGGGCGGGCGGTCGACGCCGCCGTAATCCGCCGGGAGCAGGAGCGCCTCGCTGTTGCGGGGGATCGCCTTCAGCTGAGCTATGATGGTTTTGGGATTGGCCCCGCTTTGCATCGCGGCGACTTTCTCGGTCCGTGACACCAGCCCGGCGGTGAGCGCGCCGAGCGCGGTGAGTTTCATGATGTCGCGGCGACTCTTGGCGAAGCTCGTCATCGGTTGCGATCCTTGTCTGTATGGGACGCAGTTGCGGCCCAGGGGGGTACTTCCGGCTTATCGGGCTGCGAGACCTAAAGGCCGACGACACAGCCTGCGCCGATGGCCGGCGGTGTGGGGTCGAGCAGTTTGCGCAGCCCGAAGGTGTGTCCCGGACCCTGAATCGTGTGATGGGTCGTATCCGCGAGCGCGCGTGCGAACACCCTGTCACCCCGGCCGGCAGCGGCGACATATTCGGCAAGGATCTCAACGTTGCGCGTCATATTATACTTTGCCTCCGAGACCGTTTGTTCGAGGGCTCCGGCAAGCGCCACGGTGTGCGGGAAGGCTGCGCCTCTTTGCAGGGCTTCTTTCAATTGCCTCAGCACAAGATTCTTGTCGAACCACAGCGAGGGGCTAAGCGCGAGCAGATTGGCGAACAGATCGGGTTGCTGAACTGCCGTGTCGAGGACGAAGAGGCCGCCGAACGAGTGGCCGACCAGCGTCGATTGCGCGGCGTCGACTTCGAACTCGCTTTCGATGAGCGGCTTGACCTTGGTCGCGATAAAGGCGCGGAACTCGGCGGCGCCGCCAAAACGTCTGCCGTCCGACGGGCCGTTGGCGCTGGGTGTCAGATCGAGGGCCCGTCGGCCCGCCTTGTCGGCCTTTTCGGCGTCGGCATAAGCGATGCCGACAATCAGGCAGGGCGGCACGGAACCGCCCCACTGCATCATTCGGGTCAGTCCCAGGACAATCGGAAAATTCTCGGTGCCGTCGAGGACATAGATGGGGACGGGCTTGCGGCCGCGGATCATGAGCGGGAGGCCCTCCTCGATCGGATGCGGATGTCCGATCTGGATCCGGAATTGCTGCCCACCGGGGCCTACCAACATGCGCTCCTCGCTGCGGTCGATCCCGGCCAATTTGGGCGCTGCCGCGGTTTTGCTGCGGGCGTGCGCGGTGGCGGGTGCAGCCGCCGTAGCCGCTGCGGCGACGCCGAGCAGGATGTTGCGTCGCGATACGTCGGGAAGGTCCAACTTAAATCTCCCTTGGAAATTGATATTGTGGTTTCGGCGTCATGCTTCGCCCGCCGGACCGATACGGCCAGTTGGCGCGGCCACAATGCGACCGTCTGCGGCTTCGCGGCGCGAATGGAGCGCCGACCGCAGCATCAGGACGGCAGCGTAGACGACAACGACGACGACGCCCCACCGAAGCGCGTAAAGCGGAAGCGACTTGATGAGATAGGCCGCGAGCAGCACTGCCGGCGCTCCGCCGATGGCCATCCCGGTGACAAGGCCGAGGTCGATCGGCCGCTTGCGGACAATCGTCGTCCCGCTTGCGACGAAGATGAAAGCGGCGGACCCCATCATGATCGGGAAGGCCGCGAGCGGATCCATGCCGAGCAGACTGAGCACGATCAATGTCGGCGCGAAACTGCCGATGCCGAGGTTGGTGAGAATACCGAGCAGGAAGGAAAAAGCGACGACCAGGATGAGCTGGGGGACCGGCAATGCGGTCGCCGCGCCGCCGCCCGGCAGGAGGGCGAGATTCGAGAGGGCATAGAGCGTGCCCGCAATGAGAAGGCCGACGCCGATCGTCGTCTGGATCGCCTGCACGGGCAGGCGCGGGGCGACGACAACTCCCGCGATCGCTCCGAGGCTCGATGCCACGATGCAGGAAAAGAGCAGGAGCGGATCGACCTCGACCGATATGATATAGACGAAGGCCTCCACGACCGTCGCGATCGTATAACCAACGATCATCGTCGACGGGATCATTTCGTCGGGGGTGAGACGCCTGATCTTGAGATAGGCCGTGGAAGGAGCGAAGGAACCGATCCCGAGGGCATCGAAGAAGTTTGCTACGGCGCTGAGGGCAATCCCCTCGACGCGCGGTCGCACGGGGGCCAGCCGCCACCTTCGCACCAGCAGGGCCGTGAATACGATCGCCGCAGCGCCGAGGACCGTGAGAAGCACGTCTACCAGCTGCATGGCATAGATCCTTTACGGCTTTCAGATGTCACGGCTTTCCCGCGGGTCTTTGCCCCGCAGCCGATTGCGACAGAGCTACCAGCCACAACGTTCACCGGCATTTTCCTTATCGAGCCATTGCTTCAACGGCTGAAAATAGGCGAGCATGGCCCGCGGATCGGCATCGGACGAGCCGGTAAACATCTCCAGTGCCTCGGAATTCGGACTCGACCCACCGAGAGCCAGCGTCTTGCGCAATTTCTCGCCGACCTCTTTGTTGCCGTAAATCGAACAGCGATGAAGCGGGCCCTTCCACTTGGCGATGCGGCAGGCGGCCTCGTGAAACTGATACTGGTAGAGGCGCGCCTTCAGATAGCTGATGTACGGCACATTTTCGGGAACATGATATTTGGCCCCCGCATCGAACCCGTCGTCGGGGCGCGGCCGCGGAGGAACCATTCCCTGATATTCGCCCACGAGCTTCCACCAGCTCCGGTTGTATTCGTCGGGGGATATCTTGCCCGCGAGCACGTTCCATCGCCATTTGTCGAGCGCGATGGCGAAGGGCAGGAGGGGTAACTTATCGAGCGCGATCTGGAGCAGCTGCCCGATATCGTCGCCTTCCGCGGCATCTCCCGGGAGGACGCCGATGGTCTTGTAATAGGCCGGCGATGTCGCGGAGAGGGCAATGAAGTCGCCGATACCTTCGTGGAATCCCTCGTCCGCGCCCCTGCGGAACAGGAAGGGCTGGTCGGCGTAGGAGAGGTTGTAGAAATCGTGCCCGAGCTCATGGTAGATCGTGGTGAACTGCGATCGGGTGACGCGAATGCACATCTTGATGCGCACGTCGGTTCCATTGTCGATTGTCCAGGCCGAAGGATTGCAGTCGACCGATCGGTCGCTCGGCTTTACGAATTGCGATGATGTCCAGAAGCTCGCCGGCAGGGGATCGAAGCCAAGCGAAACGTAGAAATTCTCGGCCGTTTTGACCATTTGCTCCGGGTCATAATTCGCTTTCTGGAGGTAGACATCGATATCCGGCCGATCGAGTGGGCCCGGCTTTGCGATGTCGAACAGATTGCCCCAGTTCTGGCCCCACATATTGCCGAGCAGGTGGGCCCGAATGGGGCCGGTGCGCGGTTGAACGGTCGGCCCGTATCGCTCTGAGAGCTTCTTGCGCATGAAGCAATGCAGCGCCGCGTAAAGAGGACGCAGCCTGTCCCAGTCGGCATCGATTTCCGCTTCGACCTGCGCTGGGCTGCGATCATAGCCCGATCGCCACAATTCGCCCATGTCCGCATAGCCAAGGTCGCGCGCGCCCTGGTTGGCGAGGGCCGCCATGGCGACATAGTCGGGCTTGAGCTTCTTCGCACTGTCGCGCCAACCTTCCCAGAGTTGTCGCGCCTCTTCGGGGTCACGTGTCTTTGCGAGCAGCGCTTCGGCATCTCCGAGCGAGAGCGTCTGCCCTTGGTAGACGAAGGATCCCGTCGCATACTGACCGCTCAGCGATGTCTGAAGCGCAGCCAGACGCGACGCCGCGCCCGCTTCCGCAGGAGGCGGAACGGTGGTCATGCGCTTGAGCACATCCAGCTTCCTCCGCTCGACAGGTGTGGCGGAAGCCTGGTCTAGGCTCGTGGCTTCCCTGGCGATGCGCAAGGTGAGGGTAGCGAGGCGCTCGCGGGCAAGGCTGCTGAGCCATTGGGTGTCGGGCGTAATATTCGTTGCATGGACCCAGTCCGCGCGGCTCGACTCCTGCGTGGCGGCATCGAGTTCTTCTTCTGCCTGTGCAAGAAAGGTGCCGATCGTTACCGGAGAGGCGAGGGGCGACTGCGTTTCCGCGCCGAAGACCGGATTTAAGGAACCTGCGAGCGCGAAAAACGCCAAGCAGCTGAGTGAAGTCAGCGCCTTGAGCGAGCCCTTCGTGGTCATACGCGTTTTCCTCCCACCGCCCATAGCGATTGGACGATATGTCCTAACAGTTGCCTATATGTCAATACCGGGACAAAGAGGAAATCGGATCACGAGAGGGTGTGCACCGCTATAGCGAGGACTTGCGATGATCTTGGGCAAAAGGAATGACGCCGTCGCCGTCCTTGGCCTCCGCCTCGGAGCCGACGCAAAGGATCCTTGCGGGCCCGTCTCCAACATTGACGTAGGCATGGCCCACCTTGCTGTCGAAGAAGACGCTCTCGCCGGCCTTGAGGCGGAGCGGCGCGTAAATCTCGGTGTGAAGCTCGATCTCGCCTTCAAGAATATAGGCGAGTTCGTCGCCCTCGTGGCGGACGAACTCCTCGAACTCGTCGATGCTCCGCGCGTGAATATCCATGAGGACCGGCGTGAACCGCTTTCCTATGAGGTCATGCGCCAGATATTCATAGGTATAGACGCCTGCACCAATTTCGAAACCGTCGCCGCCGCGGTGGACGCTGCGGCGCCCCGCGAACTGAGCCACCGGCTGCTTGGCCGGGCCGGATGTAAAGAGCCGGGATATGTCCACCGACAGCGCTTCCGCCAGTTGCACAAGCTTGTCATAAGTCAGCGAGCGCTGGCCATTCTCGATCTTCGAAAGGCTGGATACGGATAGGCCCGTCGCGGTTGCCATATCGGAAAGGCTCCAATTGCGCTCTTTCCGAATCGACCTCAGGGCAGACCCTAGGCTCGTTCGCTCGTTGTTGATGTTAGCGGCGGTGGCCAAATCCTTGCTCCCTCGTCTAAGCGGCGCGTGAATCCGTGCGCGGCCAACACTCTGTCCACAAAACAGCGCCCGGACAATTCGCTAGAATGTATAGGTTTCCACCTCGTTTAGACAAGGTGTTTCGTCAAAATATGTCCAATATGGAAAATTCACTGGACATAATGTCACATTTTTGACAGGAGTCGCCGCGAACACGATGGGAGGTTTCGTGATGACCAAGATTGCAAGCTCAGTTCGGATTTTTGCCGCCTCGCGGAGGCCTCGCCTGTCGACCGCCCTGTTGCTCGCGTCGGGAGCGAGCCTTGCGGCGATGGTCCCCGGCGCAGCCTACGCCCAGGCCGCGCCTGAGGCGCCGGCAGCGGACTCGGCCGAATTTCAGGACTCGAACGATATCGTCGTGACCGCCTCGAAGCGGAACGAAAACCTCTCGAATGTCGGGTCGTCGATCACCGCCCTCAGCGGCGATCGATTGTCGGAACTTGGCATCTCGTCCTTTCAGGATTTCTCGCGCCTGACCCCCGGCCTGTCATTTCAGGCTGTGGCACCGGGCCGCACCCAGATCAGCATTCGCGGCATCAACGTCGGGACGACGCAACCGAGCAGCTCGGTCGCCCAATATCTCGATGAGACCCCCATCACCGCAGCTGCGACAGCTGCGCTGGCGGGTGAGCTCAATCCCGATCTCGACCCGTTTGACATGAGCCGGATTGAAGTTCTCAAAGGTCCTCAGGGAACGCTCTACGGCGCTAATGCGCTCGGCGGCGTGATCAAATATGTCACCAATGCTCCCGATTTCGGGGGCTTCGCTGCCGCGGTAGAGGCGAGCGTCGGTTCGGTCCACAAGGGTGGCACGGACTACTCCGGGAAGGCGATGGTGAATGTGCCGATCGCCGACTGGGCCGCCCTTCGCGTCGTGGGCAATTATCGCAAGGATGCCGGATTCATCGACAATGTGGCCCTCGGCGACGACGACGTGAACTTCGCCAAGAACCGCGGCGGCCGCGCCACCCTCGAGTTGCGGCCGGTCGACGATCTCGTGATCAAGCTCAGCGCATTCACGCAGCGACTAAACGTCGGCGGTGAGTCCTCGGTCGATGCGATCCGAAATACACTCACGCCGGCCTTCGGCGACCTCACGCAGTCGCGCCCGCTCCCCGAGTTCATCCGCGATCGCTTCAATCTCTACAATGCGACGATCAGCTACGATTTCGGCTTCGCTACCCTGTTCTCGACATCGAGCTGGACGGATCAGAAATATCGGCGGGCTTCGAACGGTCCGTCCTTCACGGCAGGTACACGGATTTCGTCGGAAGGTGCGGGCGAGAACAAGAAGTTCGTGCAGGAAATCCGCCTGCAGTCCGAGAGTGCTGACCAGCATGGTTTCGAATGGCAGCTCGGCGCCTATTATACGAACGAGCGGTACAATCGCACGTCGACCGACTTTATCGTCGACCTTAACACGCAGGCCACGACGGTCGACTTCTTCAGCGGCACGATCGCAAAATATGAGGAAAAGGCTGCCTTCGCCAACGCGACCTACTATTTCGGACCGAGCTTCGACATCGCTGCCGGTGTCCGCTACAGCGAAAACAAGCAGGACGGGCAGGGCTATGGTGGCGACGGCCAGTTCAACGGCCGGATGGGCTCATCACGCGACGATGCGATCACCTGGACCGTCACCGGCCGCTACCATCCGACCGAAGATGTGATGCTCTACGGGAACGTCTCGCGCGGCTATCGCGCCGGCGGCCCGAATTTCTTCCGGGTCGGGCAAGTCATCCCGTTCGAGTTCGAGCCCGAGGAACTGACCAATTACGAGCTCGGGTTGAAGGCGAGCACCGCGGACAACAGGCTGCATTTCAACCTTGCCGGCTTCTATATAAAATGGTCGTCGATCCAGCTGCCGCTGATCGTCGACTTCCAGACATTCCGCGGCAACAATGGCAAAGCGGAGAGCAAGGGCTTCGAAGCATCGGCGAGCTATACGCCGATCGATGGCCTGACCTTCGCGGGGACGCTCGCCTATACAGACGCGAGCATCACCACCGACGAGCGCGCCGGTGTCGGTGCCGCGCCCGGCGAGCGCATGGCGGGTACGCCGCGTTGGAGCGGCTCGCTGACTGCCGATTATGAATGGGCTCTTAGCAGCAACCTCGACGGTTTCGTCGGAAGCACCTTCACGGGCAGCTCTAATCGACCGAACAGCTATATCGCCAGCGTCAACACCCCCTATGTGCTGATCCCCGGCTTTACGACGCTCGCGCTTCGCGCCGGTGTCAAAACCGACACGGCGACATTCACGCTTGCGGTCGATAACCTCTTCGACAAGCGCGGAATCACCGATGACTATACGTTCCCCCGCTTTTACGGCGAGACCTTCGGCGGTCTGGGCACCTACTATGACAATTTGGGAACGATCCGGCCTCGCACGATCAAGGCCACCGTCAGCCTGAAGATCTAGCTTCGGGCCGACGAGGCAGGGCATGATGTGAAAAGGGGAGGCGGAGAGCTTGCTTCATCTGGGTGCAGGCCAGCTCGGCCAAATTTTCCAGCGGATCGATCTGGTGGAACTGTTGGTAGAGGCGTTCAAGACGGCGGAGAAACCTCCCCTTCGGCAACGAATCGGCACGTCGGGAGGCGGGGAGCTTCTCGTCATGCCGGCCTTCTCCGACGGGTTCTCGGGCGTGAAGATCCTGACTGTCACGCCCGAGAACAGCGGAACAGGGCGCCCGCCGATCCAGGGTCTCTTTGCTCTCTTCGATACCGCAACCGGCGCGCCGCTCGCGACTTTCGATGCAGAAGCGCTGACGGGCTATCGCACTGCCGCCGTTTCGGCGATGGCTGCCAGCAGGCTCGCCAGAGCGGACGCCACCAAACTTGCGCTCTTGGGATCGGGTCATCTGATTCCCTATCTCGCATCTTCCCATGCTTCGGTTCGGCCTATCGGCGAGGTCAAAGTCTGGGCACGCAACGCCGAGCGAGGCGAGCGGGCTGTCGAGTGCATTCGGAGCAGACTTCCGAATGTCGAAACCAGTTTTGTGACAGATATCGAGGCCGCCGTCGGGTGGGCCGACATCGTGTGCTCGGCCACACGATCAACTGTTCCCCTGATCCTCGGGAGCTGGCTTCGCGAGGGCGCTCACGTCGATCTGGTGGGCGGATATCGTCCCGATATGCGCGAAATCGACGCCGATGGAGTGGCGACGTCGCGTGTCTTCGTTGACACGGTTGAAGGAGTTCTGGCGGAGGCGGGCGATCTGATCGTGCCTTTGCGCGAAGGCCGGATCACCAACGATGCGATTTTGGGCGATTTGGCCGATCTGGCTTCCTCTCCTCTTCACCGTCAAGGGGAGTATGAAGTTACCCTATTTAAGTCGGTCGGCACTGCTGCCGCGGATCTGGTGGTCGCTGCAGCAGCTTGGACGGCCTATCGCGACGCTTCGCTAAGAACGCTCGCGCAGTAATCTCGAATCCAGCGTAGCGGCTGAGAGGGCAGCTATTCCCTCGATCGGGACCGAAAGCGGACAGTCGACTATCGGCCAGTTTTGGCACTGAGGTCGAGCTGGGATTTGAGTGAGAGTGTTGAACGGCAGTCGGTCCGCTCCGTTTGCGCACCGTTGATCGATGCGGTGAAAATATGCGCCAGATCGGATCAAATAGCTGATCACGATAGCAGGGCTTTAATCCGGCGCTAATTGGTTCGGAATATCAGCCGCCGACAGTTTTTGTCGGGGGACGAACAATGAAGCGGGTAGTATTTATAATCGCGTTGCTTGGAATATCGACGACCATCGCTCAAGGCGCCATGGCAAAAGAGAAATTTCTCATCCAGCCAGTTCAGGTCGGGAACGAGACCGTCCGCTATGATCAGGGCGTCGCGACGGTCGAGCTTTTCAATCGACAAGGCTCAGTCCAGATCCAGCCCATGCCGGTCGATCACGGAAGTCTGGCCTTCTTCGTCGGCGTTTACAATGCCGGCCAGCTACCCGCCAATATCGACATCACCAATTTCTCTATTAACGCCGGTGGGCAGCCTCTCGCCATCTTTTCGCGACAAGACCTCGAGAAGAAGGCGAAGAACCGTGCGATGTGGACGCAGATCGGCATCGCCGCGCTCGGTGGCCTCGCGGCGGCGGGCGCTGCCAGCCAGCGTGACACCTATCACAGCAGTTTTTACACGCCGCGCGGATCCTATCATGGATATTACAGTGCCCCGAGCGCCTACGGGCAAATCCAGGCGGCCGCCATCACCGCCGGAACGGGCTACGCGATCTACAATGTCCAGCAACGCCTCGATCAAACGCGCCGCGAACTGGCGAACAGCGTCGTGCAGCTTTCGACCATCGATCCGGATCGGAGCTATGGCGGGAAGATTGTGTTGGCGAAAATCAAGGACAAGACGCTTCCCAAGATCGTGACGATCAATCTCGACTGGAACGGCGAGCGCTATCCCTTTTCTTTTCGGCTCGTGAAACCGGGAACGCCAGCTCCGATCTATACCAACCTTGCTCCCGTCGCACAGGAACCGCCTGTTGATGGGGTGTCTGGCGGCGCTGTGAGTGCGGGAGCAGTTGTCGAAACGGGCTCGGCAATATCGGCGACAGGTGCAAGCGCGCCAGTACAGATTTCACCGGTGGATCTCGATGCGGAATTGGCAAGCGCCGCGCGAACCATGAAAACCCCGATTTCCTTTATGGAGAAAACGACTGTCTCCAAGGTTCGGGCTGACGGAAACAGCCTCGTCATGACCGCCCTGGTGGATCAGAAGGGCGCCGCCGTGACAGAAAACGGCCGGCGACAGATCATCCGCAGGATTTGCGAGACAAATCCCGCGCTTCTGAAGGCGGGGGCGACAGTCCGCATAGATTTGTTCGAAGGGTTAAACGCGCGCGGCCCGGCATTCGATTCGGTGGCGGCGACACGCAAAGACTGCTCAATCTGACCTGGCTGCTCATAAGACCATGCTAAAAATGATCTTCTTCATCGCGGCTCTATTGCCCTTGGCCGCCGGGGCCCACCCCGGCGGGCTCGCTGCCGATGGTTGTCACAATGATCGGAAAAACGGCGGCCGCCATTGCCATCGGTCTCCAGGGCAGGGTGCTCCGCCCGCCGAGCGCCGCCAGCGCCTGTCAGGCGGGAGCGCCTATTACGCGAACTGTACCGCCGCGCGCGCTGCTGGCGCAGCGCCCGTCAGACGCGGCGATCCGGGCTATGCCCGACATCTTGATCGCGACAGTGATGGGGTAGGTTGCGAGTAATAGTATGGACGTAGTCGAAGGGGAGCGGCCGCTTTTGCGACTTGGCTGCAAAAAGTTGACGTTCCGCTCTCGGCCAGCTCCAGCAGCTATGTTACCCCGACGCCTCAGAAAAATCGCATCACGATCATGAGGGCGATGATGCTGCCTGTTGCCAATCCGATTAGCGTTCCAGCAGCGATGCCGCGATTGAGAATCCGGCGTTCCACCTTGTTCATTTCCCGTCTCCTTTCCAAGCATTTTTCCACAAGCAACGCGGGTCGGCAACGGGTTGTTTCAAGTCTACCAACCAAGAAGGTTGACGAAGGTCCGCTACCGCGAAATGAATCCTGAATCCTGAAGCCTGCCCGACCGAAATCGGCCAAAGTTAGCGATGGCATCTGCTGGCGAGATCGCGAGCGGCCTCACCGTTCAGAATGGGGTGGAAAGCGGAACAGCCAGTTTTGGCCAAGGCGCCGGCTTGCGAAGCAACGCATCTGCCGCGGTGGGCTCTGCGCAGTTCAATCAACGGCGAAGACGATCTGTGCCAGCCTTGATCGGCCACCGCGAGAAACTCCCGACTATTGTAAGGTTTGCGTGATCCGTGGCATTGAACCATTCCGGGTATGCGGTGCAAAGCTAGAAAGAGAGTCCCTATGCAGTTGGCTAAGCGGGGATGGGCGTTTGCTCGAATATTGCTCGGCTTGTTCTTTATATATGCCCCTTTGATGGTGATTATCCAGTTCGATGGGCAGAATCCGCCCGAGACGGTGGCGGCGGCAAGCGACTTCGCGTTGGCCCTGGACAGGACCGGGTTCATGAACCCACTTATCATCGCGACAATGCTGGCGGGCGGCGTCGCGTTGTTGTTCCAACGCAGCGCGCCGATGGGCTTGATCCTGCTTGGTCCGTCAATTGTTGTTATTGCAGGTTTTCATTGGTTCCTGACCGGCAAGTTCGTGTGGGGTAGCGTCTGGCCTATATGGTTCTCTCTACTGGTCTGGCACAATCGGCGTATCTTTGCCCGGCTTTGGAATCCAGATCAGCGGCAACCCTAGCCACCCAACGCGGAAAAGAATGTCCGCCGGAGCGATGCCGGTCCTTACATCAAGATCGGCAGCGAATGGCCGAAACGGGGTGGAAAGCGGGCCATGACCCCCGTAAGCAATGCCGATGTTTGTGATCGAAGATGAATGGCACGCGGAGTGGATCGGCGAATTTTCCAGCCGCGATGAAGCGATTGAAGAACTCAAGCGCTTGGCCGAGCTATCTTGGGATCAAAAGCCGAACCTGTGCCCGTGCACGAGTTGGCGAACCTGCGGTCGGCGTTATCATCTGGTTGAGTTTGATACAGCTGGCGAACCGTGGCGCAGCCTCAGCGATGAGGCAATTCTTGAGGTTTCAGCCAAAGAAACCGCGTGGCTCCAGAATACGGATGTGAAAGGGTAACGTCCGCAATCGGTCGATTCCGGTCGCGGCAAAGCTGCGCGCCGCTAACGTCCGCTTCTCTCAATTTTGGCCTTAAGGCTGCCCGTCCGCGGTCGGCCAGAGTCGGCGGTCTCGGCGACTGGCGTGACGGCTGGTGCCTCCAATGGCAGTAATGGGGTGGATTGCTAAACGACCGGTTTTGAGGAATTATCGCCTGATACGGGAGGCGTCTTGAGGCAGCTAATGGCAAGTCGGCAAAAGGTTACTCGTGCCTTCCTCTGGCTCGCCGTCCTTGCCGGGGGGCCGCTACTGGGTGCGAAATTATTCGATCTACTGGTCTTGGCGGGTGCGTGGGCCGCGTCTCCGCCCGCGTCGCTTGCCATGATGCCCTATGGCAAAGCATGGCCCGTCGATACCGGCGCCTTCTTTATCCCGCTTTCCGCCGCAATGCTGATCGCAGGGTTCGGTGCACTTGCTGCCGGATGGCGCACTCCATGGCACTACCGCTGGATGCTATGCCTCCCCTCGATCGGTATCTTGCTCCTGCTTATACTGACCGTGGCGGCGTTCTGGCCGATGAACGCAGCGCTATATTATCATGGTGTTCACTCACCCAAGGACACGATTACGGACGCCCAATCGATTGTCATGACCAAGCAATGGATCGCCTTGGATTGGTTGCGCGTCGCAGGCGCAGGCGTCGCCTTCGTTGCACCGTTGCGAGCGCTGACATTACCTTGGCCTGAGGAGCTCGCACCACAAGACCCACTCATTGTGCGAATAATGCTAGCTATTACCTTGGCCGGCGTGGGAGCGTTTGCCATATGGTTCATGTCAAACTTGTGACAAAGCTGTCGTCGCAAGCTGTGACAGTCCACCTCGCGCGTAGAACGTCTGCTTCCCTCGGTTGACCGTCTTGAAGCTGCCAGTCCGAAATCGGCCACTAGCTGTCATTCTCGCTCCACCGGCCACGAATGTCCGCTTCTCTAGGTTCTCAGCTGCGAAGCTGCCAGTCCGAAACCGGCCAAGCGGCGCCGCGAGAAGCGCGGTTCGTTCGATGACGGCGAAATGCCGTCGCGCTCATCGTCCGCTGTAAGGCTCACCTCTTCGGGTTCGCGCGCCGATCAGCACCCGGGGCATGTTTCCTCGTTCACGAACTGTGAGAAAGACGAGGTAGGGAAGCAGGAAACCCGCGCCTCCGAAAAAGGCGATGAGCGCGAGGAGCAGGGCGATCGCACTGAATCCATTCCGCCAAGCCGTCCAAAGCGCAGAGAGGATGAGAAAGCAGAGAAAATCGAGGTTGAACTGCCCGGGCCATCCCAGCTTCGCTACGTCTCCGAAAAAGATCGGTAACAATCCAAGGCCGTGGCGGGAAATGACTACAGCGGTGTAGGCGGCCAGCGCCAGCCAAAGGATGATCAAAAAACTACGAAACGACCCCATCGACGACAATCTGCCACGAGAATGTTAAGGCTGCAATCGCGGCTTTGAGTCCGCGACTGGATCATGCCAAATTTCTACTTTCATGCGACGATGGCTTACGCGCCGCTGCGCAACGCAGGTCTTGCCATAGGCAAGATGGATTTCATGCCGCACATGGCCCGTCACCAAGTCGCGCCCGAATAACGACCGTCGAGAAGGCTCCGGCCTGTGACCGCGGGCTACCCCATTATAGCGGCGATTGCCCGTTCGAGCTCGGCAATCCTGAAAGGTTTGCGAAGAACTGGCCGGCCATCAAATTCAGCCGCCATGATCGTCGCATCTCCGCTCGTCGCTATGAAAGCCTTCCCGGCATCGCTCAACGCGGAAGCGACCGCCTCGCTCGTTTTGCCATCGGCAAGGTGAACATCCAATATTGCGAGGTCGAAATCTCGCTTCGCGACGAGATCCAGCGCCTCCGCGACGGTCGCTGCGGTTACCACGATCTCGTGTCCAAGCACGTCGAGATACCCCTCAAGCATCATCGCCACCAGCGGATCGTCTTCTACAAGAAACACCCTTATCATCATCCGTCCCTCATAGATCCGAAATCTGTAGCGCCAGTGTCTTCGATCACACGTCCCGTGCCCCTACCTTTCGTCGCGCTCAAAGTTCCACGCCGAGATGCTGGGCCACGGAGAATATGTCCTTGTCCCCTCGTCCGCACATGTTGACGATGATGATACTATCTTTGGGCATCGTCGGCGCGATCCTGGCAACCGCGGCGACGGCGTGACTGGGCTCAAGCGCCGGGATGATACCCTCTGTTCTGCAAAGCAGCTGAAAGGCCTCGAGCGCGTCGGCGTCGGTCGCGGAGGTATAGTCCGCCCGCCCGATGTCCTTGAGCCATGCATGCTCGGGGCCGATGCCGGGATAATCGAGACCTGCGCTGATCGAATGGCCTTCGATGATCTGCCCGTCGTCATCCTGCAGCAGATAGGTCTTGTTGCCGTGAAGAATGCCGGGACGCCCGCCGGCCAGTGAGGCGGCATGTTCCTTGTCGAGGCCATGGCCGGCCGCCTCGACGCCGAGCATCTTCACCATCGGGTCGTCAAGGAACGGGTGAAAGAGACCGATCGCATTCGATCCGCCGCCGATTGCAGCGACAAGGAGATCGGGCAGGCGGCCGGTACGGGCGAGCATCTGCTTGCGTGCTTCTCTGCCGATCACGCTCTGGAAATCGCGCACAAGTTCCGGATAGTGATGCGGGCCGGCCGCAGTGCCGATGATGTAGAAAGTGTCCTCGACATGGGCGACCCAGTCGCGCAGCGCCTCGTTCATCGCGTCCTTCAGCGTCTCGGCGCCGGCCGTGACCGGCACGACCTCGGCGCCCAGCAGCTTCATGCGGAAGACATTGGGCGCTTGCCGCGCGATGTCGGCGGCGCCCATATAGACGACGCAGGGCAGGCCAAAGCGCGCGCAGACGGTTGCCGTCGCCACCCCGTGCTGGCCCGCGCCCGTTTCCGCGATGATGCGGGTTTTGCCCATCCGGATCGCCAGCAGGATCTGCCCGACGCAATTGTTGATCTTGTGGGCGCCTGTGTGATTGAGTTCGTCGCGCTTGAACCAGATTTGAGCGCCGCCGAGCGCGGACGTCAACCGCGGCGCGAAATATAGCGGACTGGGACGGCCGACATAATGTTCGAGCAGGTCGTCGAACTCGGCCTGGAAGGCCGGGTCGCGCTTTGCGGCTCGATATTCGCGCTCCAGATCGAGGATGAGGGGCATGAGCGTTTCGGGGACGAAGCGGCCCCCGAATTTCCCGAAATGACCCGCTTCGTCCGGCTGCCCACGCAAGCTGTTCGGAAGATGGCCAAGATCGTCGGATGGTTGTGGAGACCGCATCATGTCGGTGCAATCCCGGCAGGAGACCCGCGCGAGGCGGCGCCGCACAGAATTCTGGCGAGCGCCTCATGGGGGCGGGTAACGCTCGCGAGACCGGTCCGGATTCTCGACCGGCGCATCAATAGCCCATCAGTGCGAGCACTTCCTTGCGGCTCCGCTGGTCGTCGAGGAAGCAGCCGAGGAGCCGGCTCGTGACCATGCCGACGCCGGGCGTGCGCACGCCGCGCCCGGTCATGCAGCCATGCTGGGCGTCGATCACCACGGCGACGCCGTGCGGACGGAGATTGTCCCAGATGCATCGGGCGACCTCGGCGGTCAGCCGCTCCTGCACCTGCAGCCGGCGCGCATAGCCGTTCAGCACGCGCGCGAGCTTGGAGATGCCGACGACGCGGTCGCGGGGGAGGTAGGCGATCGACGCCTTTCCGGTGATCGGCGCCATATGATGCTCGCAATGCGACTGGAACGGGATGTCGCGCAGCAAGACGATCTCGTCATAGCCGCCGACCTCTTCGAAGGTGCGCGAGAGATGCACCGCCGGATCCTCGTCATACCCCTGGCAATAATCCTTCCAGGCACGCGCGACGCGCTTCGGTGTGTCGAGCAGGCCTTCGCGATTAGGATCCTCGCCGACCCAGCGCAGCAGCGTCTCCACCGACGCGAGAACCTCGGGGGGTATCGCGCCGTCAACGGTGGGGCTGGAAGGGGGCACGTGAAGCATGGTCCTGGCCTCCTGACGGCGAAGTGTTGGCGTTCCGGGAGGGGAGGAGAGGGAGGTGGACCGCCGGATCGGCGCATGCCCGAGCGCAGCATGGCGTCGCAACATGTCCCTTGGGGCAGATCGCCGGTTGGAAGCCCGTTTCGTGCACGGACCTCGGGTGAGCCCCGGAACGCAGAAATGCCCTTCGCTCGCTTGACGAGGCGTGGCGCGGTGCGCGGCGGCTGGTGAATAGGGCGGTATGGAAATGCGGGGGCGGCGGTGGCCCGCCGCCCCCGGTCTGTCAGAAATCCATCGCCGGCATCGGCGCGGCCTTCTCTTCCTTCGGCAGCTCGGCGACGAGCGCCTCCGTGGTGATCAGCAGAGACGCGACCGACGCGGCATCCTGAAGCGCGGTGCGCACGACCTTCGCGGGATCGATCACCCCCGCCTTGACGAGGTCCTGATACTCGCCGGTGGCGGCATTGAAGCCCCAGCTATACTCCTCGCTTTCGAGGAGCTTGCCGACGATCCATGCGCCGTCCTCGCCGGCATTGTCGGCGATCTGGCGCGCCGGGGCGCGGAGTGCGCGGCGGACGATGTCGATGCCCGACTGCTGGTCGTCGTTTGTGGCCTTGATGCCTTCGAGCGCCTTCAGCGAGCGCAGCAGCGCGATGCCGCCGCCGGGCAGGATGCCTTCCTCGACCGCCGCGCGGGTCGCGTGGAGCGCGTCGTCGACGCGGTCCTTCTTCTCCTTGACCTCGACCTCGGTCGCGCCGCCGACACGGATCACCGCGACACCGCCCGAGAGCTTGGCAAGCCGCTCCTGCAGCTTCTCGCGGTCATAGTCGCTGGTCGTCGTCTCGATCTGCTGGCGGATCTGCGCGATACGGCCGTCGATATCCGGCTTCGCGCCGACGCCGTCGACGATCGTCGTATTATCCTTGTCGATGACCACCTTCTTCGCGCGCCCGAGCATGTTGATCGTGACGCTCTCGAGCTTGATGCCGAGTTCCTCGCTGACGACATTGCCGCCGGTGAGTACCGCTATATCCTCGAGCATCGCCTTGCGGCGGTCGCCAAAGCCCGGCGCCTTGACGGCGGCGACCTTGAGCCCGCCGCGCAGGCGATTGACGACGAGCGTCGCGAGCGCGTCGCCCTCGACATCCTCGGCGATGATCAGCAGTGGCCGGCCCGACTGGACGACGCTCTCGAGGAGCGGCAGCATCGCCTGCAGGTTCGAGAGCTTCTTCTCGTGGATGAGGATATAGGGGTCGTCGAGTTCGACCTTCAGCTTCTCGGCATTGGTGATGAAATAAGGGCTGAGGTAGCCGCGGTCGAACTGCATGCCCTCGACCGTCTCGAGTTCGGTCGCGAGGCTCTTCGCTTCCTCGACGGTGATCACGCCCTCATTGCCGACCTTCTCCATCGCCTCGGCGAGGATCTTGCCGACCTCTTCGTCGCCATTCGCCGAGATCGTCGCGACCTGCGCGATTTCGCTGTTCGCCTCGACCGACTTCGCATGGGCCTTCAGGTCTTCGACGACGGTGCTCACGGCAAGATCGATGCCGCGCTTGACGTCCATCGGGTTCATGCCGGCAGCGACCGCCTTCGAGCCTTCGCGGACGATCGCCTGCGCGAGTACGGTCGCGGTGGTCGTGCCGTCGCCGGCTTTGTCGTTCTGCTTCGAGGCGACCTCGCGCAGCATCTGCGCGCCCATATTCTCGAACTTGTCGGCAAGCTCGATTTCCTTGGCGACGGTGACCCCGTCCTTGGTGATGCGCGGTGCGCCGAAGCTTTTCTCGATCACGACGTTGCGGCCCTTCGGACCCAGCGTGACCTTCACCGCATTCGCAAGCGTATCGACGCCGCGCAGCATGCGATCACGCGCGTCCGACGAAAACTTCACTTCCTTGGCAGCCATTGGTGCAACTCCTTCCTGTCACTGGCTGAATTCAGAAATGGCGACCGATCAAGCCGCCTGCTTGAGCGCCTCGGCCTGCTCGATCACCCCGAGGATGTCGCTCTCTTTCATGATGAGCAGCTCCTCGCCGTCGATGCGAACCTCGGTGCCCGACCATTTGCCGAACAGGATCCGGTCGCCGGCCTTGACGTCGAGCGCGGTGACCGTGCCGTCCTCGGCGCGGACGCCGGGACCGACGGCGACGACTTCGCCTTCCTGCGGCTTTTCCTTGGCGGTGTCGGGGATGATGATGCCGCCCGAGGTTTTCTCCTCGGCTTCGATGCGGCGGACGACCACACGGTCGTGCAAGGGTCGGAAATGCATGCATAACCTCCATGTTGCATAACGATATGATAAGCCGGCGCGCCTGTCCGGGACGCGCGGCGCCGATGAGCTAGGAAGCGGAATTTTTTGCTTCAAGAGGGGCGACGAAAATTTTTTCGTCTTCTCGTCAGCGCAAAACAAGTGATCCTTATCAAGGGGCTGAGACCTCTTGACTCGACTCGCTTCGTTCCCAAAATTTGTGGCTACGGCACCCTGCCGCACGATGAGAAAGGAAAGGCCAAAAGGAAGGAGGCACGATCATGTCCGAGCCATTTTCCCGTTTTCTTCACCCCTTTGACGTGGCGCGTCACCCGAGCCTCGAGCCCGAGGTCAAGCGCGCCCTCCTGGCATCCTGGGCATCGGATCGCTCGGCGGTCCGAAACAAGCCCGCGCTACGCAAGCCGCCCGGCGCGCGCCGCGCTGTGGCGGTCGACGACGTGCTCGCGGCGCTTAGGTCGCTCGACGGCGGTGAGGCGCGCACGCCATGACCGATCGGGCGCTGATCGCGCAGCTGGACGGCTATGGGCTGACGACCGCCGAGGTCCATTATTACCGGCCCGACCATCCCTCATTGCTCCAGCTCTTTGTCTGGCAGGATTATGACCTGCCGCCGGATTTTCCGGCGCTGTTCGATTTTCTTGCCATGTGGAGGCGCCAGATCGAAGCCGCGCTCCACTCGGTGCGGATCGCGCATGATGCGCTGGTCGGGCCCGCCGAGTGGCGCGTGGCGGACATCATTCGCTCGCTTGATTAGCCTGGCGGTTCCAGGGACACGCGGCGCGCCGGAGCAGGTCTGAGGCGATCGCGCTTCAGCAAGAGAGGGAGACACGCCGTTGGCGTGCCTCCCTTGTCGAGCTCAGGCGCTTTCGAGCGCCTTATCCATCGGCGCTTCGATCCGCTGCGGCTTGCCGGCACTGCTGCCGATCTCGATCTTGCGCGGCTTCATCGCCTCTGGGACGACGCGGCTCAGTTCGATCGTGAGCAGCCCGTCGGCGAAGCTCGCGCGCCCGACCTCGATATAGTCGGCAAGCTGGAAGCGGCGCTCGAACGCGCGGCGGGCGATGCCGCGGTGGAGATAGGCGCGTGTCGCATCCTCCTCGGCCGGCTTGCCCGTGACGCTGAGCTGGTTCTGCTGCGCGACGATCTCGATCTCGTCGGCCTTGAAACCGGGCACCGCCAGCGTGACGCGGAAACGGTCGTCGGCGTCGCGCACGATGTCGAAAGCAGGAAAGCCGTCCGACGTCTCGCCGCGCTGCCCCTTCTCGAGCAGGTCGAAGAGATGATCGAAGCCCACCGTCGAGCGGCGGTAGGGGGTGAAGTCAAAATCGGTTCTCATTTCCAAATTCTCCTGATTGAAGCAATTCGGGCATGAGATGCGCCGGGACTTAGAGCCGGCGCTCTCTCTGTCCTAGGACGCGGAAAATCCCGCGTCCGGGAATGAGTTAGGAAAGCCGTTTTGCCGTTTCAAGAGCGTCGGGCCGCCCGGAAAGTCGGCTGACGTGTCGCGGCAGCCAGCGCGGTTCCCGAACCCCGGGGCGCCTGCGGGCATGCGGGAAATGGCATCCAGTCTGCCCCTTGGTGCAGCTTGGCGGCGAGGGGCAAGTCGGAGACATGCGATCAAGGTCGCGGGGCACGGTCGCCGCGAGGCGTCCTGTCCGCGCGGAGATTGCAATGACTGTCGAAGGGCCTCTGGTAACGGCTGAAATCGGGGATCGTTTCGTAGAGCCGGAGCCCGCCCCGTTTCCGGCGGGGCACCCCGCCGTGCCGGTCGACCGCATCGGCGTGCTTCTCGTAAACCTCGGGACGCCCGACGCGCCGACGAGCCGTGCGGTCCGGCGCTATCTCGCGGAATTTCTTTCCGACCGGCGCGTTGTCGAACTGCCTTCGCTGATCTGGCAACCGATCCTGCGCGGGATCGTCCTTGCGGTTCGGCCGCGGAAATCCGCGCATGCCTACCGCGAAATCTGGACTTCAGAGGGCTCGCCGCTCGCCGCGATCACCCGCCGCCAGGCAAGGGCGCTTCAGGCTTCGCTCGGAGGTGACGCGGTGGTTGCGCATGCGATGCGCTATGGCAGCAGCTCGATCGCGGACGGCATCGACGCGCTTCTTGCGGCAGGATGTCGCCGCATTCTCGTTGCGCCTCTTTATCCTCAATATTGCGCCGCAACGACCGCAAGCGTTGGCGATGCCGTCCAGGCGCATATGGCGCGCCTGCGCTGGCAGCCGGCGCTGCGCATCCTTCCACCCTATTATGATGACGATCGCCATGTCGAGGCACTGGCGTCGTCGCTCGGACGTGCGATCGGTGACCTCGCCTTCGTACCCGACACGATCGTCGCGAGCTTCCACGGCATGCCGGAGCGCACTCTGCATCTTGGCGATCCCTATCACTGCATGTGCCTCAAGACCGCGCGTCGGTTGGGCGAGGTCTTGGGTAAGAGTGTCGTTACGAGCTTTCAGTCGCGCTTCGGCAAGGCCAAATGGCTGACACCGGCAACCGACATGACGCTCGAAACGCTCGGGCGCGAAGGCCGGTCGGTGGCCGTGATCGCGCCGGGGTTCGCCGCGGATTGCCTCGAGACCCTCGAGGAAATCGCTATCCGCGGGCGCGAGCAGTTTCTTGCCGCCGGCGGACGCCATTTCGCTTATGTGCCCTGTCTCAACGACAGCGATGCCGGGATGGATATGCTCACCGCCCTGATAAGAAGCGAACTTTCGGGCTGGCTTTGAGGGCTTTTGATTGTCGGGGCCGAGCTGCGCCAACAAGCGTCGCGCGGCCCCGATAATGTATCAGGCGGGAAGCAGCACGGTGTCGATGACGTGGATCACGCCGTTCGACTGAAGAACGTCGGCGGGGCCGATCTTCGCCGTGCCGCCCTTGGCGTCGCTCACATACCAGCTGCCATCCTTCTCCCAGACGGTGAGCTTGGCGCCCTGCACCGTGGTGAGCACGGCCTTGCCGCCATTGGCTTTGGCCTGCGCGGCAATATCGGTCGCGGTCAGGCGGCCCGGCACGACATGGTACGTCAGGATGCCCGTCAGCATCGCCTTGTTCTCCGGCTTGAGCAGCGTGTCGACGGTGCCGGCGGGGAGCTTGGCAAAGGCAGCGGTGGTGGGCGCAAAGACCGTGAAGGGGCCCGCTCCCGAAAGGGTCTCGGCGAGGCCAGCGGCTTTGACCGCCGCGACGAGTGTCGTGTGATCCTTCGAATTGGCGGCATTTTCGACGATGGTCTTGGTCTCATACATCGCGGCGCCGCCGACCATCGGGTTCTTGGCGGCCGCGATGCCGCCGGCGAGCGCAAGCGCTGCTGCGGCGAGCGAAAGAGAGATACGGGAAATAGCCATTGGTCATTCCTTTTCGAATGTTCGTCCCGGGGGGATAGGACAGCTATGGAATTAGGCGCGCCGCTCCGCCGCGGCGACCTGTCCTTTGGGGCGGGTTATCCGGCCCGCTCGCGGTGGCCCATCGCCGCTAACGATAACGGCACTTCCTCCTCCCATCGGCTGCAGGCAAATTGGCGGCAGGCTGGACCATCGACGCAGCCGGGCGAGAAGGGGGCTTCCATGCCGTTTGAGGGATCGTTCGCAGACCGGCTGGCGCTTCGCGACCTGCTCGACACCTATGCCGATGCGGTCAACCGTGCCGACAGCGAGGCTTGGGCCGCGACGTGGGACGAAGGCGGCCGATGGTCGCTTCCCGGGTTCGGAATATTCGAGGGCAAGGCGAAGATCGTCGACACCTGGCGCGCGGCGATGCGCGCCTTTCCCGACATCGTCTTTCGCGCCTGGCCCGGATCGATCGAGATCCATGGTGAGACTGCGGCCATGCGATCCTACACCGAGGAAATCTTCCTGCGCGACGGCGCCCTTCACCGGACCCTTGGTATCTATGACGACCTCTGCCGCCGGATCGACGGCCGGTGGCTATTTGCAGAGCGGCGGTTTCGGCCGTTGCCGCAGCTTTCAAAAGGTGAGGTGTAGGCATGAAGATCCTGATCCAGGCGGTCATCGATATCGATCCCGAGACGCGCGGAGAGGCGCTGGCGGGTGCGCGCGGATGGATCGAAGGCGCGCTCGTCCAGCCGGGTTGTCTCGCTTACGCCTGGACCCTTGATCCGCATGTGGCGACGCGCATCCACGTGTTCGAGGAATGGGACGGCGAAGCTACGCTCGCAGCGCATCTGGCCGGGCCGCAATACAGGGGAATGCTGGGGCATATCGGCGCATTTGGTGTCCGCGCGTCGTCGAGCCGCAAATTCGCGGTGTCGCGCGAAGGGCCCGTCTATAACAGCCACGGCGTGGCAAGTGCCGCTTTCGACTAGCGCCGCGGCCCTCACTCGCTAGCCGCGCAGGGCTTCCCAGGCAGCGAGGGCCCGCGCCCGCGCCGCATCGTGCCCGATAAGCGGTTGCGGATAGGTGGGCACCTGCGCGTCCTGACCATGGGCGGCGGTGATCTCGGCGTCCGACAGATGTGCAAGTTCGGGAACATAAGTGCGGACATAATCTCCCATCGTAAACCGCTCGCTCTGGAGCAGCGGCGACATGATACGCGAGAAGACCGGCGCGTCGACGCCGGTGCCCGCAACATATTGCCAGTTCATCGCATTTGACCCGAGATCGGCGTCGAGCAACGTATCCCAGAACCAGCGCTCACCGCGGCGCCAATCAATCAGCAGATGTTTGACGAGGAAGGAGGCGGTGACCATCCGCACGCGGTTGTGCATCCAGCCCGTGCGCCAGAGCTCGCGCATGCCCGCGTCGACCACCGGGTAGCCGGTCCGCCCCCGGGTCCAGGCGGCGAAGTCCCGGTCGGCTCCGGGGCCGCTCCGCCAGCCAAAATTATCGAAGGTGGGGCGCCCGTTCCGATCGCCATAATCGGGCATCTGGTCGACGAGATTGATGCCATGTTCGCGCCAGCCAAGCTCCGACCGAAAGGTTTCGGCGCCCGCATCGTCGCGCTCGCCGAGCGCATGCCAGATCGACCGAGGGCTGATTTCGCCAAAATGAAGATGCGGCGACAGCCGCGATGTCGCGGGGAGCGAAGGAAAATCGCGGCGGGTCTTATAGTCGCCGGCAAGCGGCAGCCAGTCGCGCAGCGCGCGCCATGCGCCCTTCTCGCCCGGGCGCCAGTCGCCAAATCCTGCGGCCCAGTCCGGGCTGGTCGGGGTCAGCCCCCAATCGGCAAGATTATCCGACGCCGGCCAGACCTCGGGAGCCGGAATATGATCGGGCGCGGCATAGGGAAGGGCGGGGGGCATGCGCCCCAGGAGCGCGCGATGCCATGGTGTGAAGACCCGGTAGCGGGCGCCTTGCGCATTGGTGATGCTCTCGGGCGGCGCAAGATAATTGCCGTCATGGAGCCGCAGCGCAAGCCTGGCGTCCAGCGCGTCCTCGCAGCGCCGCCACCAGGGCTCGTAACAGCGCGTTGCGTGAGCCCTTGTGCTCCCGGCTTCCGCCGCGACGCGTTCAAGCATTTCAGCGGCAGGGCCGCGGCGCAGGATGAGCCGGCTGCCGCGTTTGCGAAGGCTCGCATCGAGCGCGGCGAGACTGTGATGGAGCCACCAGCGCTGCGCGCCGCCGATCGCGCGCGTTTCGGGGCTCTCGTCGTCCAATATGTAGAGCGGAATGACCGGACCTTCGGCGATCGCGGCGAGGAGCGCCGGATGGTCGGTGGTGCGGAGGTCCTGACGGAGCCACAAGATGGCGGGCGGCATGGCGACGGTTCCCTTTTTGGTGGGCTATGGTGCGGGCGGGCGCGGCGTTCCTCATCTGGCAGGCTCCGACCTCGACAAAAGATGACCTTTCGGGAAGTCCAGGCTTTGGCGATCGCGAGCAAGGGGGAGGTTGGGCGGTGCGACATGGCGTCGCACCGCCCGGCGATGAGAATCACCGCCCCCCCGCCGCGGCCAGACGTGGGTCGCAAGGCGCTGGCCGCCGGCAGAACCGGAATGTCCGTGCGATCAGCCGGGCATGACATCTCCTGCTGCGTCATCACGCCCGGAGAATATTCGGTCGCGAGCGCCCGGATCGCGGGCTGCCGCAGTTCTGATGCCGAAGTCGCCGAGAATGAGGCTCGCCGTCGCCTTCGCGCTCGCGACGACCCCCGGAATACCCGCGCCGGGATGCGTGCCCGCGCCGGTAAAATAGAGGTTCTCGATGCGCGCGTCGCGGTTGTGCCCCCGAAAATAGGCGCTCTGCAGCAGCGTGGGCGTGAGGCTGAAGGCGCTGCCGAGATGCGCGGCGAGATCCTGTTCGAAGTCCGGCGGTTCATATTGGATTTGCGTGACGATCCGCTCGCCAAGGTCCGGGATCAGACGCCGCTCGATCTCGGCGATGATGCGCTTCGCCAATTTGGGCCCTTCGACCTCCCAGTCGAGCGAGGCGTGGCCGCGATGGGGAACCGGCGCAAGCGCGTAAAAGCTGCTGTGGCCCGCGGGGGCCACGCCCGGATCGCTTGCGCTCGGGTGATGAAGGTAAAGCGAGAAATCCTCGGCGAGGGTGCCGTTCCGATAGATGTCGTCGAGAAGCCCGCGGTAGCGCGGACCGAACAATATCATATGATGGGGTATTTCGGGGAAGGTACCGCGAACCCCCAGATGGAGGACGAAGAGGCTCGGCGACCAGCTCTTGCGCGCAAGGCGCTTCGCCTCGCGCTTGCCGCGCGGATGCGCGAGCAGGTCTCGGTAACTGTGCATGAGATCGGCGTTCGACGCGACAAGATCGGCGCGTGCGGTAAACCCGCTCCGCGTCACGATGCCCGTCACCCTGTCGCCCTTAGTTTCGATGCGGGCGACGGGATCGCCAAGCCTCAGCGTACCGCCGAGACGCGCGAACAGCGCGGCCATGCCGGCGACGAGCCGATTGGTGCCGCCGCGCGCATACCAGACGCCGCCATCCTGCTCGAGTTTGTGGATGAGCGCATAGATGCTGCTCGTCGCCATCGGGTTGCCGCCAACAAGCAAGGTGTGGAAGGATAGAGCCTCGCGCAGCTTCTCGCTCCGAACATAGCTCGCGACGGTTTTATAGACCGAGCGCCAGGCCCGGTGCCGCAGGAGCGCGGGTGCCGCCTTCAGCATCGAGCGGAAATCGAGAAACGGCACCGCACCGAGCTTTACATAGCCTTCCTCGTAAACCGAGGCGGAATAGCCAAGAAACCGCTCATATCCGGCCACATCGGCGGGATCGAGCGCGGCGATCTGACGGGCGAGCGACGCCTTGTCATTGCCATAATCGAAGGTCGATCCGTCGGGCCAGCTCAGCCTGTAAAAGGGCGAGACCGGAACGAGGTCGACATCGCGCTCGAGCCGCTGACCGCTCAGCGCCCAGAGCTCGGCAAGACAGGCCGGGTCGGTGATCACCGTCGGCCCGGCATCGAAAGTGAAACCGTCCTTCTCGAAGACATAGGCACGGCCGCCCGGCCGGTCGCGCGCTTCGACGAGCAGGGTGTCGACACCCGCCGACTGGAGGCGGATAGCGAGGGAGAGACCGCCGATGCCGGCTCCGATGACGATCGCGCGGGTCATTGCGGCGCTTCTGCCGCAATCGCCGCGCCGAGAACATGGCCCGACAGCCACGCATATTCGGCAAAGCCGTGATAGAGCCAGTCGCCGCAGGCGCCGAGACCAATGGCAGGGTTCCAGAGCAGCTTCAGATCCTGTCCCGAGGGCTGCGAGAATAGCCAGCGATGGGCCGCGACATGGCTTGGGGTGGGCAAGTCGCGTCCGGCGATCTTGCCAAGTTCGGCGAGAAGCGCTGGCGCCACGCTCGCGCCGTCGCAGGCGAGATGCGCCTCCGACCAAGTCCAGTCGGCTTGCACGACCCACCGCTCGCCCGGCGCGCGGCCGGGCTTCGCGCTGTCGCGCGCAGCGGTCACAAGCGAGCCGGCGCCGCGGAGGAAATCGGGAAGCTCCTCGATCCGCTCATCGAAGACGAACATCGCGGTCCAGCAGGGATTGTAGCGCACCGCCATGGCCGCGCGCGCCATCTCGAAATCGTGAAGCGACAGAAGCGGCGCTGCCTGCTCGGCGGGGATGGCGATCACCGCCGCATCATATTTGCCGAGCCGCTTTGCCTCGCTGTGGAGCGTCCAGCCCGCGGGCGATTTGGTCAGGGCTGTGACCGGTCGCGACAGGCGGACATCGAGATCGTCCGCGAGAGCTTTGAGCGGCGTGGTCATGGTCGGCGTGCCGACCCAGCTGTCCGCGCCGGCGGCTGGCCAACGCGCGGCAAGGCCTGCCTTCTCCCACGCTGCTACGAGCCTGGTAAAGCCTTCCGAGCGTGCCGTGAAATGCGTTGCGCCATGATCGAATGCGACCTCGGGATTGCCCGGATTGGCGCGGCGGGTCGCGAGGCGGCCGCCGATGCCGCGGGATTTGTCGAACAGCGTGGCTTCCAGACCGGCGTCGCGCAGCCTCCTGGCGCAGGCGAGCCCCGCAATACCCGCTCCGATGATCGCGACCCGCATCAGACCATGGCCTCGCGGTCGCCAAGGGGGCTCGCACGATGTCCTGCGGCCGCCCGTAGGCATGGCTGTGCCGTCAATCTGCAGGGCGCCATGCGCCATTTTTTCCGGTTCGTCGCAATTGTCATCGACGCAGGCTTGCATGAGCGAGGGGAAGTGTCGCAACATGTCCCTTGGGGCACCCAAGGGAGAGCAGGCAGATAATATGTCATTGAAGACAATGATCGCGGCCAGCCCGATCGCCGCGGTGATCAGCGACCCGCGCCTACCTGACAATCCGATCGTCGAGTGCAACGCTGCCTTCTCGACGCTCACCGGCTATGGGCCGGACGAAATCCTTGGGCGCAATTGCCGCTTTCTCTCCGGGCCGGATACCGAACCTGAACTGACCGAGACCTTGCGGGCCGCCATCCGGGAGCAGAGGCCGGCGCTCGTCGAGATCCTCAATTACCGGAAAGACGGGACGCCCTTCCGCAATGCCGTGCTGGTGGCGCCAATCTTTGGCCCGGGCGGCAATCTCGAATATTTTCTCGGCTCGCAAATCGAGGTCGACGAGGCCGGCGAGGCGGTTGGAGGACGGAGCGCGCGGGCGCGCGCCCAGATCGAGGCGCTCTCGCCGCGGCAGCGCGAGGTGCTGAAACTTATGGCGAGCGGACAGCTCAATAAGCAGATCGCCTTCACCCTTTCGCTGTCGGAGCGGACGATCAAGATGCACCGCGCTGCGCTGCTGCGCGCGCTCGGCGTCGAAACCACGGCCGATGCGATCCGGCTCGCGGTCGAGGCCGGTTTCTAGCCACCGCTCCACCTTCCCTTTGAGGCATATGGGATATCACGCTGCCGCCGTTTAAGAGCGTCGGGATGCCGGACCGACGTCATGGCCGGGAGGAGCAGCATATGAGCGTTAAGCGCGCCTTGGTGATCGGAAGCAGCGGCGGTATCGGTGCCGCGCTGGTGAATCAACTCGTGGCGTCGGGGCGATTTGACCGCATCTATGCCGGGACCAGGCGGCCCGATGCTTCGCGTCATCCCGATGTGACAACGCTGACGATCGACATATTGGACGACGGCACGCTTGCCGAGGCAGGTCGCCAAATCGCCCGGGATGGCGCGCTCGACTTGTTGATCGTGGCGACGGGGCTGCTGCATCGCACGACTGACATCCGTCCTGAAAAAAGCCTCCGGCAGCTTGAAGCATCGGTGATGGCCGAGGTCTTCGCTGTGAACAGCATCGGGCCCGCGCTCGTCGCAAAGCATTTTCTTCCCTTGCTTGCCCGGCGGCAACGAGCGGTCGCGATATTTCTCTCTGCTCGCGTTGGTTCGATTGCGGATAACAAACTTGGCGGATGGCACAGCTACCGCGCTTCCAAGGCGGCACTCAATGCTCTGGTGCGATGCTTCGCGATAGAGCTCGGCCGCAGCAATCCCGAAGCAATCGTCGCGGCACTGCACCCCGGGACTGTCGACACGCCGCTCTCGGAGCCGTTTCAGGCGCGAGTAGCTGAATCATCGCTCTTTAGTGCGGATAATAGCGCGATGCACATCCTGGCCGTCATCGACCAGCTATCGCCGATGGATAGCGGCGGGTTCTTCGGCTGGGATGGAAGGCCTATCCCGTATTGACGAGCCAGCAGGCGCTTCAAGAGTCTCCGCCTCTTTGCCTGTCCGCTTTAGCGAACATTGCGCCAGAAGCAGACCGACGGCAATCGGCCATTCGCGTCCGATCAAACATCACTCGCTTCCGACCCTGCTGGCGCTTCCGCGGCGACAAGCATCTGGCTAAAGGCGCGCACCGCTTGGGATGCCGCGCCGCCGCTGTGGATCAACATGAAATCGGCACTGGGCAAGGGTGGAAGGCCATAGTCGCCGTCGAGCAGGCGGAGGCCGGGCTCAAGGTGACTGCGCATGAGCACCGCCACGGCCAGTCCCGACCGGACTGCCGCGCGTAGGCCCTGTTCGCTCGGTGACGTGAATGCGATGTGCCAGTCAATCGATGTCGCATCCAGCGCGGCGACCCCCACGAGCCGGTTGATGCAATTCGGGGGATGGAATGCGAGCGGCAGCGACGCGCCTTCGGATAGCAGGAAATTGTCGGCCGCGACCCACGCGAAATCCGCGCGCCGGAGCGGCGTCCCGCCATTCTCGCCTCCGGCGGTCGACAGCACGACGGCGAGGTCCAGTTCCTCGGCCGCGATCATCGTGCTGAGGTCCAAATAACTACTCACATGCACATCGAGCCGCACCGAAGGAAAGGCGCGCGAGAATTGGCATAGCAGCGCCGGCAATCGTTCTCCCATAAAGGCCTCCGGGGCGCCAAAACGCACGACCCCCGTTACCGGGGATGGGCGGAAGCGTTGCGCGAGGGCATCGAGACTCGCGAGAATTTCGCGGGCATGCAGCAGCAATTCTTCGCCGTCATCGGTCAGGGTCAAGCGGCGCGTCGTCCGGCGCATCAGCGCCCGGCCGACCTGCTCCTCGAGGCGCCGGATTTGGTGGCTGACCGCGGGTTGAGTGAGATTCAGCCGACGCGCGGCCCGCGTGAAGCCGCCCGTCTCGCTGACCGCCACGAACGCGCGCAAAAGGACCGGATCGATGTCCATGGCCATCAATTAATTATAATTGATAATGTATGCCAGAAAATAAAATCATTTCCGTCATCACATGCGGGTCTCCAGATTGCGCATCAGCCGGGCAGATTGACCCGGACAATCGAAAGGTGCGCGCATGTCTCCCAACCCCGCCAGCAAAAACACGCTGGCTCTCTTCGCGGTGTGCCTTGGCGCGCTGATGTTCGGCCTCGAAATTACAAGCGTGCCGGTAATCCTGCCGAGCCTGGAAAATGTCCTGAATGGCGACTTCCGCGAACTGCAGTGGGTCATGAACGCCTATACGCTTGCCTGTACGACCGTGCTGATGGCAACCGGGACGCTGGCGGACCGCTTCGGCCGCAAGCGCATCTTCCTGATCAGCGTCACCGCGTTTGGCGTTACGTCGGCGCTTTGCGGTCTTACCGGCAGCATGGCGCTGCTGATCGCAGCCCGGATGCTTCAGGGGCTTGCCGGCGGGGCGATGCTGATCTGCTCGATCGCAATTCTCTCGCACCAGTTTCAGGACGCCCGCGATCGTGGCCGTGCTTTCGCGACCTGGGGCGTCGTTTCGGGAATCGGTCTCGGCTTCGGCCCGATCGTCGGAAGTGGGATCATCGCGCTGGCCGGCTGGGAATGGATATTTCTCGTCCATCTTCCGCTGGCGCTCCTGACCCTCGCGCTTGCCGCCGGCACGATCGCCGAATCGCGCGACCCCGCCGCCAGTCGTCTCGATCTGGCGGGAATAATGACCCTTTCGCTGGCGGTATTCGGTCTGGTCTATGTCATCACGCAGGGCGCCGCGCTGGGCCTTTCCGCCGCGATCGCGATCGCTGTCGCCACTGTCGCATGTTTTGCGGCCTTCCTGTTTGTCGAACGGCGACAGGCGCATCCGATGTTCGATTTTTCCGTCTTTCGGAACCTCACCTTTTCGGCCGCCATCCTCGGCTGCATGGCCATGAACATCAGCTATTGGCCCTTCATGATCTATTTGCCGATCTACCTTCAGGTCGGCCTCGGTTACGACACGCTCACCACCGGTCTGTGCCTGCTCGCCTACACATTGCCGGCTCTCGTCTTTCCTCCCGTCGGTGAGCGTTTGTCGCTCCGATACGGGCCGGGCGTAGTCATCCCGTCCGGCCTTGTCGCGATCGGCCTCGGTTTTATCGCAATGAAGGTCGGGAGCGTCGCGGCACAGCCGGGCTGGCTGACGATGTTGCCCGGCCTGCTGCTCGCCGGCATCGGGATCGGCATCACCAATACGCCGGTGACCAACACCACGACGGCGTCGGTCCCGCCGAGCCGGGCGGGAATGGCGTCGGGCATCGACATGAGCGCGCGGCTGATCACCCTGGCGGTGAATATCGCGCTCATGGGCATATTGCTGGTCGAGGGAACCGTCGACGCGCTGCGAGGCGTCGCCTCCGCGGGCGTCGGGCTCACGGAGTTGCGCGCTGCGGCCGAAGCGGTCGCCGCCGGGCATGTGGCGATCGACAAGCTGCCGGAGGGAGCCGTGCAGCATGGGCTCGTCTCCGGCTCAGGATTTATTATGATCTATGGTGGGTTAGGGGCGCTAGCCCTTGCGGCGGCGAGCCGCGCCCTGTTTCGGCTGGGCCAAGACATGACAAAGACTTGAGGTCCATCTCTGCTTCTCCATCCTGATACCACAAAGCTGCCCGTCTGCTACCGGCCAGAACCGGCAGCCTTGGCAATGCTACCCGTCCCCGAGTGACTTCTGCTGGTCACGGCTGCTCCGAGTTCACGACCCTGCGGACGTGAAAGCTGCCGAGCGCGGCGCTTACAAAATTGAACGGCGAGAATTCGATCTTGTGAGTTTGCGATCGTTGTTGATCGGTCCAAAAGCTTGGACCGACGCCGCTACGAGCTTGGCGCTCCATCTTGCCGAACCACGGTCCTCAGGATCGTGGGCGCAACGCAAATGATCGACCGCCGCTTCGCCGCTCGGATTTTGGGGGGAAGAGATGGCTGATTATTGCCGATGTGACGGCTCGTCGCGCTGACCGCTTTGCGTCGGCCGCACGGATTGAGGAGACGAAGAAATGAAAACCTGGCTCATTACAGGCTGCTCGAGCGGTTTCGGCCAGCGGCTCGCGGTCGCTGCAGCCCGGCGCGGCGATCGCGTCATCGCGACGGCGCGCAACGTCAAGGCGATCGAGGAAATGGCCAAGCCGTTCGCCGGCCGAATGATCGCTCTGCCGCTCGACGTGACCGATGCGGCGGCGGCCAAGGCAACCGTCGCGAAGGCGGTCGAGACCTTCGGCGGGATTGACGTACTCGTGAACAACGCGGGCTACGCCCTTTTCGGCGCGATCGAGGAAGGCACGCCCGACGAATATCGGCCGATGTTTGATGTGAATGTCTTCGGTCTGATCGAAACCACCCGCGCCGCGCTGCCCGTGCTGCGCCGTTCGGGTGGCACAATCGTCAACATGTCGTCCGGCGCAGGCATCGAGGGCCGCGGCGGCGGCGGTTATTACCACGCCGCCAAATTTGCCGTGGAAGGGATTTCCGAAGCGCTCGCCGGCGAGTTGAAGCCTTTCGGGGTTCGCGTGCTGATCGTCGAGCCCGGGCCGTTTCGTACCGATTTCCTGGGGCGATCGATCAGAATGGCGGCGGGCGAGATGCCGGAATATGCCGCGAGCTCGCGAAAAAACTACCGCGACACCAACGACGGCAATCAGGCAGGCGATCCCGACAAGGCGGTCGCGGTAATCTTGCGCGCCGTCGATGCCGATGACGCCCCGCTCCATCTGCCGCTCGGCCCGGCCGCGCATGCGATCGCCGAGCGAAAGCTGGCGGCCTTTCGCAGCGACATCGACGCCTGGCGCGACATCACGATCGCCACTGATTTCGACGCGCCCTGAGCGCCGGCAGCAATCTCTGTTTGAACGCCAACATCGGGCTGGAGAGCGATCATGGTCGCAAAGTTGAAGGGTTTTACCCAGCAGATCGTGCCGGCAAATGGTATCAGGATCAATGCCGTCACGGGCGGTTCGGGCCCGCCAATCCTTCTGCTCCACGGCTGGCCCGAAACATGGTGGGAATGGCACAAAGTGATGCCGCTGCTGGCCGGGCATTTCAGCGTGGTCGCCATCGATCTGCGCGGCGCGGGCTTTTCCGACTGTCCGCAGGGTGGCTATGACAAGGCGACGATGGCGCGCGATGCGCACGAAGTGATGATGGCCCTCGGGCATCGGCGCTACGCTGTGTGCGGCCATGACATCGGCGGAATGGTCGCCTTGCCGCAGGCCGCCATTTATCGGGAAGCTGTGACCCATCTAGCCGTTCTCGACGTTCCGCTTCCCGGCTGGACCGGATGGGAGGCGACGACCGCAAGGCTCTGGCACTTCGGCTTCCACATGAACCGCGATCTGCCCGAGCGCCTGATTCATGGCCGCGAATATGACTATATCTCGGCCTTCATGGCAGAGCGGTTCTACGATCACGGCAACTTCGATCCGGCAGACATCGACATCTACGCCAAGGCGATGGCGCTTCCCGGCCGGACCCGCGGCGGCATGGAATGGTATCGGACCCTCGCCGCCGATCATGCGGCCGCGCTCGACTGCAAGAAGCAGCCGCTCGAGATACCGGTGCTTGGCCTGGGCGGGGACCAGCGGTTCGGTGCGCAGATGGTGCCGATGCTCAAGGAGTTCGCAGCCCATGTGGCGGGCGGCTCGATCGCGCGGTGCAGCCACTATGTTGCGGACGAGCGGCCGGATGAAGTCGCGGCCGCGCTGATTGCGTTCGTCAAGGCCAATTGAAACTAGGCGCCCGCATCATGCCGGGCGTTGCGATCAAGTGAATATACGGAAAAGGAGACTGTCATGACCGCACCTCTCATCCGCGGCGTCAATCATATCGGCATCACAGTGCCCGACATCGAAGCCGCAAAATCATTCCTCGTGGAAGCTTTCGGTGGTCAGCTGATCTATCAGTCCTTCGGACCGGAGGATCCGCCGCGGCAAGGACCTGAGTTCGAGCGCGCCGTTGGCGCTTTCCCTGGAACGGTCGTGCGCGCGCAGGCGATGGTCAAGATCGGAAGCGGACCCGATATCGAGCTCTTCGAAATGCACGGCCCTGAACAGGCTCAGCCGATCCGGGCGAGCGATTTCGGTATCACGCACTTCGCTCTCTATACCGACGATATCGATGCATCGGTCGAGCGCTTCGAAAAGGCCGGCGGCACATCGCTGACGGCGCCCCGCGCCATTCCTTATGCAACCGAGAAAGGTGCCGGAAACAAGGTCTGCTACTGTCGCATGCCTTGGGGCACGACGATGGAATTCATCACGACGCCGGATCGAATGCCCTATCATGACCTGACGGATCTGCGCCGGTGGCAGGACGAAGACTGACGAGGACCGGGACGCTGTCCTCGCGCCAATATCGGCGTGCATACCCCGGGACCTCGGGTCAGGGCAGCACCTCCCGCAGGTGATCTTCCACCACCCCAATGAAAGCGCGCAGGCGCTGCAGGTGCTTCAGATCGCGATGATAGCCCATCCATATATCGCGACTTGGCGGAGCCGATGGAAGGTCGAGTCGGCGCAGTCCCGGGATGTGATTGCCGACTGCGCGGGGAAGGACGGCGATGCCGACACCCTCTTTGCACATGCGTGCCTGGACGTTGCGATTGTTGGAAAGCATGGCCGGCGCTGCGTTCGGGAAGCTCTCGATCAGCCAGGCGATATCAGGGAACTGCCCCGTCGACGTGTCGTGCGTGATAAGTCGGAAGCCCGTCCCGTCGCCGAAGACCGGCTCGGGTCCGTCTGCGGCAACATATACGCTGTAGTTCAACCGGGCGAGCCGCCGTTGCACGATGTCGGCGGTGTCGAAGGGGACGATCCGGAAGGCGATGTCCGACTCACGCTGGGCAAGGCTGAAGAGGCGGGTCCCCGTGAGGATCTCGACATCGATGCCCGGATAGGCGCTCGTATATTCGGCGATGATCGGGGGCAGGACGTAGGCGCCGAACCAATCGGCCGAGGATATGCGCAAGGAGCCACGAAGCTGCTGCTCGTGTCCCGCAAGCCGCCTTTCCATGGCAAGCGCGCCCTCTTCCATCTGTTCCGCCAGAGCGACGATGGCGCGTCCCTCCTCCGTGAGGACGTGTCCGTCCGCGGTTCTCTGGAACAGCGTTTGGCCTGTCGCCTCCTCAAGCGCGCGGAGGCGCCGGCCGACTGTGGGATGGCTGAGCCGCAGCGAGCGCGCGGCGCCGCCGAGCGTACCGGTCCGCAGCACGGCCAGAAAGATGCGGACGTCGCTCCACTCCATGTCATGTCCTCACATGTCGTATTGGCGGGGTAGAGCCCGGCATCTCTTCGATCGCTTATCGATCTTTCCGCCTCATAATCGGTCCGGATTTGCGGCGAAGCCCTGCAGCAGGCCGCTCGCCACGTCCTGGGCATTTGCTGTGAGCTCTTCATCAGGGAGTTCGCCTGCCGTCCAGAAGGACAGAGTTCCGCGGAAAGCAAAGGCGAGCTGCCTCGGCAATGTCCGTAGCGCTTCGTCTCTGCTCGCGGCAACCAAGCCGTTGCCGTCGCCGAGGGCCAGCCGCCACAGACCCGTCGATAATTCCAGTGCCCGGCCGGGAGCCGGGCCTGCGGTTCCGATCCAGCCCATCACCGCCCGATTGACCCGCGGCTCTTCGAGCATGCCCTCTGCCGCTATGCGGATGGCGAGCAGCACCCGGTCGGTCGCATTCGCGAGGGTCGGATGTTCGGAGAAACGCTTCGCCATTAGCTCGATGCGCCGTTCGGCCAGCGCGTGCATGATCGCCGCTTTGCTCCCGAACTGGTTGAAAGGCGTCGCAAAGCTGACGCCGGCCTCGGAGGCGAGGTCGCGCATCGAGAATTCGGCCTTGCCTTCGCGAAGCAGTCGTTCCGCCGCGTCGATGACGCGCTGGCGGACGGGTTCGCCGCGCGTAGCGGTGGCGTCAGATGGGGTCTTGATACGTGCCATGTCACTATCTATATCATGATATAGTTACTGATCCTATCCACTGGAGTTAGACCATGGCCGCAGTTCTCCCCAAGACCTTTCTCATTACCGGTGTCAGTTCAGGCCTGGGGCGCGCCTTTGCGACCGGCGCCCTCGAAGCGGGGCATCATGTTATCGGGACGGTCCGACATGAGGAGGCCGCCGAAGCCTTCGCAGCGCAGGATCCGGTTCGTGCACACCCGGTAATACTCGATGTCACGAGGTTCGAAGAGATTCCGGCAGTGGTGTCCCAGGTCGAACGGGATTTCGGCCCGGTCGACGTGCTGGTGAACAATGCCGGCTATGGTCATGAGGGCGCGCTGGAGGAATCCTCGATGGACGACCTGCAGCGGCAATTTGCGGCGAATGTCTTTGGCCCCGTCGCGATGATCCAGGCGGTCCTTCCCGCTATGCGGGCGCGCCGGAGCGGCCACATCGTCAACGTGACCTCGATGGGCGGCTTCATCACGATGCCGGGGATCAGCTTTTACTGCGGCAGCAAATTCGCGCTCGAAGGCATTTCTGAATCGCTGGGCAAGGAACTGGCGGGTTTCGGAATCCGGGTGACCGCGCTCGCGCCCGGGCAATTCAGGACCGATTGGGCCGGAAGGTCGATGGACCGCACGCCCCGCAGCATAGCCGATTATGATAGCGTGATGGACCCGATCCGTGCCGCCCGCATGGCCAAGAGCGGGAACCAGCCCGGCGATCCCGCCGGCGCGGCGCAGGCCTTGCTGGCCTTGGTCGACGCGCCAACCCCGCCGACACGGCTGTTCCTCGGTACCGATGCGCTGATGCTCGTGGAACAAAAGCTCGACGCGATGCGCGCCGAGATCGCTCGTTGGAACGAGCTTTCGCGGTCCACCGACTTCGCGTCTGCCGCATAGGCTTATCGCCTGGACGGCGCCGTGAAGATGCGCCGGAACGGGCTTCAATCAACTCGGCATTCGTTCGCCGCGCTCGCGCGCGCCTGGTCTGCCTGCTCAAGAGGAAAATCGATATGACAATGGTTGACGAATCTTCGCCATCGAACAGCGAATGGCTGAAGCGCTATTTTGCGGCGCGCGCTTTCTTCTCGGCTTTGTGGGTGGCTTCGGCTCTGGTCGTCGGTAGCGCCCACCCGATCATCGGGATCGGACTGATCATTTCCTACCCGGCATGGGACAGCCTGGCCAATTATGTCGACGCGCAGCGCAGCGGCGGACTTCGCTCCAACCCGACGCAGATGCTCAACATGATCGTGAGCGCGATCGTTGTGCTGGCAGTTGCCGTTGCTGCGACGCGGAACTTTCATGCCGTGATCGCCGTGGTCGGTGTCTGGGCAACGCTCGCGGGCATTCTTCAGCTTTCGACGGCCGCGCGGCGGTGGCGCAGTGCGTCTGCCCAATGGCCGATGATCTTGAGCGGCGCGCAGTCGGCATTGGCGGGTCTGTTCTTCCTAGCGAAGGCGAACGATCCCGCTTCCAGTCCGGGCGTCGCCGATGTCGCGCCCTATGCGGCTTTTGGTGCATTTTATTTTGCCGTGGCAGCCATAATGCTCTTCCGGAAATCCGGAGTTCGCAACAGCGCAGTTGGCGATCCCGGTAGCGAGCGCGCCTGACTGCCCTAGGGCAACCGCTTTGAAAGTTCGAACGCCAAAAGCCGGCCGTTTCCAAACGGCCAAAAACTGCCTGCCGAGGCGGCTCGAATGCGTAACTGACCTGGCGGGTCACCGCAGCATCGATCATTGCGCGACAGATTGCGCCGAGGTCGCTATCGCCAGCCTTGGCGGCCTTCGCCGTCGCTGCGTTCAACATTGCCGTGTCGGGTTCGCGGAGTGTCATCGTTGCCGCCCACGCTTCTGGTGCATAGTCCTGCCAAAGCGGCTTTCCGTCCATCGTTGCCCCGGCGGATTGGCATCCAGCTCACATAATGCGCGGGCGACTCGTTCGAGGCCATTCGTATATCCGGAGAAGAGCACATAGTCGGTGCGGTCCGGACGCAGGTTCCGCCATTGGCACATGCGCTGTCCCTCCGTGATCGCCGACCGTCACACCTATCTCCTTCTCGAATTGCCGCGTCTCTGACGCGAGCGAAAGGGGCTCGATGTTGCACCAAGCCTGCGGGGCCAGTCCCGGGCCTTGTCTTGGCACGGTGCCGCGCGCCCGCAATGGGCTCCGCCCATCCTTCGCTCCGCTACGGCCTGCGGTGCGGGCACGCTGCCGGCGCCGTGCCCTGACCGTCGGCACGGGAATGTCCCGTGCAGGCAGGAGATGCATCATGGGCGCGATCGGCATGGTCAGCGGCACAATCGAAAAGGGTTACGTCGGCGAGATACGGACGCTCTCGATCCGGGCGAAGATCGAGATCAGGCCGAACCGCGGCAAGGGCGCGACGCTTCAGCCGGACTTTCGCGTCTGGTCTGACGACGTCGAGATCGGCGCAGGGTGGCTTCGCGTCGGACGTATGTCCGCCGAGCCCTATGTCTCGCTTGCGCTGGAAGCTCCCGAGTTTGGTCAGCGACGGCTTTATGCGAATCTCGGCCGAGCCGCAGGTCAGGACAATCCGGACTGCTACGCCATCATCTGGAACCCGATGGACTAAGCACTGTTGCTCCGCGACCGCCATCTCGTCCGGATTGGCGACAATCAGGGTGCAACCCGCGCGGCAGCTTGTTAGGGTGATTATCAATGCGCAGCAGTATCGATCATCTTCCCGCCCAGAAGCAGCGCGAACTCGAACGCGTCGTCGAGATCATCTTCGAGGAATTCGAGGATGCACTGGCGCTCGCGACGCAGGACTGGAAGCGGAAGGGCCGGATCTCGAAGGTCATCCTTTACGGCAGCTACGCGCGCGGCGGTTGGATCGATGAGCCCCACACGGCCAAAGGCTATCAGTCCGATTATGACCTGCTGATCATCGTCAACGACAAGCGGCTGACCGACCGCGTCGAATATTGGTCGAAGCTCGACGACCGGCTGATCCGCGAACTGACGATGACAAAGTCGGTACGTACCCCGGTGAATTTCATCGTTCACAGCATCGATGAGGTGAACCGCGGTCTCGCTGAAGGGCGTTACTTCTTCATGGACGTCGCGAAGGACGGGATCGCTCTCTATCAGGCGGTCAATGACGATCTTCCCGAACCGCATCCGAAGTCGCCTCACGCGGCGCTCGAGATGGCGCAGGAATATTTTGACGAGTGGCTTCCTGCGGCACAAGGAATGATCGAGACGGCTGAGTTTAGCCGGACGAAAAGACGGCTGAAAGATGCGGCGTTTCTCACACATCAAGCAACTGAGCGGCTTTATCATTGTGTGCTTCTGGTCTGCACATTCTACACCCCGCATGTGCACAACCTCGCTTTCTTGCGGACCCAAGCCGAGCGGGTCGACGACCGGCTGTTCGATGCGTGGCCGAGCCAGACTAAGGCCGATCGCGCTCGCTTCGAGAAGCTGAAGGACGCCTATGTGAAGGCCCGCTACTCGAAACATTATCGCATCACCGAGGAGGAACTGGCCTGGCTGGGCGAGCGGGTTTCGGTGCTTTCGGATATCGTCGAGACGATCTGCCGCGAGCGCATCGCGCAGCTCGAATCCACCGCGCGGAGTGCCGGCTGATGGCGGTCCCGCCCAGCGCCACCGACCTGTTCGCGGCCTTGCGTATCCTCGTGCTCATCGACGAGGAGCGGGGGCTCTTCGATCGCGGCGCCGAGGAGGGCGGCTACCGGTCCGAGGAACTGGAGAAGGCGCTCGAGGTCGTGCGGGCCGCAGTCGCCGAATGATCGCTCTGGCGGGGGCGTTCGCTGCCGACTATAGCGCCTGACCGGTCAGGGGAGGGCCCTGTCCGCTTCAGGAGAATATCATGAACCACGCCGATCTTTCGGACAATGTCGCAACCGCGCTCGGCCTCTCGAAGGCCGAAGGCAAGAAGGCCGTCGACGCCGTCTTCGCCGCGATCGCCGAGGCCGCCGCCAAGGGCGAAGAAGTCTCGGTCAACGGCTTCGGCAAGTTCAAGGTCAAGGAATCGGCTGCGCGCGAAGGCCGCAATCCCTCGACCGGCGCGACGATCCAGATCGCGGCATCGAAGAAGCTCGGCTTCTCGGCTGCCAAGGCGGTCAAGGATCGCCTGAACGGCTGATGCGTTCACCCCGCCGGCGTTGCCGGCGGGGATTGCGCGCGGCGCTGATGAGCGCGCACTGGCCTCGCAGGCTCGGCCAGGGGTCGCGCGTCTTCTCTCGGCCGCGCAGGCGCACTCGCCTCGCTTTCCTTGCAGCGCGGGCGCGCCCGGCTCCCGCGGGTAAACGGCGCTTCGCACCGTTCCGGCCTCCGCTTTGCTCCGGCCGACCCGCGCTCGCCGCGCGCACGCCGCGCCGCTGCGGGCTCGGCAAGAGCGCGGCTGGTCCGGCCCTACGGGCCTGCGTCTGGGCGGCTTGTGCTGTTGGTACGCCTATGTCCTCGGTCGTTCCTCGAACGTGCGGACGAAGCGGCAACTCTTCTGTTCGAAGCCCGGCGAGCCGAAGAAAATTTGCTCAGTTGGGACCATCATGCCGTGCATTGCCTCGATCATCTGCATCGATCTCATTTGAGCCGCTTCTCAGCCGCCGCGAGCATCGCGGCCCGCGATGCCGCCGCGGCGTTGGCTCTTCTTGAGGGTGTTGTGACCGACGGGACCGATCGGGAGAGCGTTCGTTCGTGCAGGCGTCGCTGCAACCCGGCGCGGGCGGCACGCGTTGCCCCGCTATGTGCGAAGCAGGAGTTTGAAGCATGTCGGACGACAAGAAGCAGACCGGTGCCTCCGACCGCGACCGGATCAGCCTTAGCGAGGATTATGAGATCCGCGACTGGACCGCATCGCTCGGCGTGAGCGAGGAGGAATTGCGCGAGGCGGTCGATGCCGTCGGCAATACCGCCGACGCGGTTCGCGCCTATCTGAAGAAAAGCTGATGCCGACGGACTTCGACCGCGCGATGACCTCGCCCATCGAGCGGGTGGCACGCGTGCTCGCGGGCCATGCGCTCAGCCGCAACGGCGAGGGCGATCTGGCCTCGGCGGGCGAAGCGGTGGACGCGCTATGGGGTGAATATAGCGACGCGGCGCTCGCCGTGCTGCGGACGCTTCGCGAACCGAGCGCGGCGATGCTTGCCGCCGGTGACGGCGAAATCTGGGATCGGATGATCCATGCCGCGATCGAGGAAGAGACGATATCCGATTAAGGCGGCGGCCGATGGGCGCCGCGATCTTGGGACAGGACAATGGCAAATGGTTGGGCGCGCGACGGCGCCGTACAGGATCAGATCGACGACACGGTAGCCGATGCGGTCAAGCTCGCCCGGCTCCGCCTCGCCGAGGGCGAAGGCTCCGACTATTGCGAGGATTGCGGCGAACGCATTCCGGAGGCCCGCCGCAAGGCGCTGCCTGCAAGCCGAACCTGCGTTGCGTGCCAGACGGCACGCGATGCGAAGCGGCGGCAAGCGGGCATCAACCGGCGCGGCAGCAAGGACAGCCAGCTTCGCTGAGGCCGATGGCTGCGCTGGATTGCCGGTTAAGCCGCAGGAGCGAATATGTCTTCCGAATATGAGCATGGGCGGAGGGACGGCCTCCGGCTGGCGCTCGCGGTCCTCGCGGCCGAAGAAGAGAAATGGGCGGCGCTTCTCGGCGAAAGCCGATCCTGGCGCACGAACAAGGATCGTGAGGTCCGTCACAAGGCGCTGAGGGTGGCGCAAACCCGCATTCGCACAGCGCTGAACAAGCTCGCTCCGGCCGATGGCGAGGCCAGCGACGCCGAACTCGCGGCCGCGCTCGCCAAGGCAGGGCTATGATGTCCGCGCCATGCCTCGGCCCGTCGCAAAACGAGCGCATGAGGATGTATTTCCGGGAAACTTTTGCCGCGATTGGCTCGTTGCTTGGACAGGTGCCGGCATGTCGCCGGCACGCTCTCCCGAAAGGATCTGCTCATGTTCGATGACAAGAATATCGCGACGCTGAACTCGCTGATCGCAACGACGCTCGACAGCGTCGACGGCTATCGCAAAGCCGCCGAAGAAGCCAATGCCGCGCAGTTCCGCGAGATTTTCCTCAGCCGTGCCAATGAGCGGCAGTCGGTCGTCTCCGACTTCCAGGCAAAGGTGCGCGAGCTCGGCGGCAATCCCGAAGATGACGGCACCATCCTCGCGTCGGCGCACCGCGCCTTCCTCGGCCTTCGCGACAAGCTCACCGGACCTCGCGACGACGATGCAGTGATCGCAGAAGTCGAACGCGGCGAGGATCATATCAAGTCGAAGTTCGAAAGCGCGCTCGGCGATACCGATCTCGATCCCGCCGTGCGCCAGCTTATTGAAACCGGCTATGCCTCCGTCCGGCAGGGCCACGACCAGATGTCGGCTCTCAAACATGGTCTCGGCGCCAGCTGATCACTCCCGCCAGCTGGCGACATGGTGGCGGCCCCGGACGACCGGGGCCGCCTTCATGTTGGTGAGGGTTCGATTGCCGTAGCTGCCAACAGCTTTAGCGTCTTCTCGTCGCGCTTGCCCGCGAACCAGCGATCGAGCGCGGCGGAGATCAGCGGTTTGGCGCCGGCGGCCTCGAAGAGGGTGAGCGAGGACTGGAGCTTCTTCGCATCCGTTTCGCCGAAGACCGGGACCGGATCGCTGCTGCCGAGATCCTGCAGGGCTTCCACGCAGGCGATGTAGCGCGCGCCGAGTATCGGGTGTTCGAGATAGGCGCGCGCCTCTTCGAGTGAGGCGATCGCATAAAGCTGCGCTGTGGCGCTCCGCCCGAGACCGCTGAGCTGCGGGAAGATGAACCACATCCAGTGGCTGCGCTTGGCGCCGCGGCGGATCTCCTCGAGCGCGCGCGCGAAGACGGGCTCCTGCGCGTCGATGAAACGCTCGAGTGCCCCTGCCTGATCCATGACTTCGCTCCCTCACGCGCGCTTACGCCAACGGTTCTTGCCCGCTGCCCCCCGACAGTTTTTTCGCCTTGGGTGACCGCCGCGAGTCGGGTCAAGACGCGCATCGCTTCGATGCGACGGGCTGCGGGAACTTGTGCGATCGCATTTCGTTCAATCGAGGCACGGGCCTCGCGGCGATCATCGGTCGACCGGAACCATGTGCAAGACGCCGCGCCGGTCGCTGGTCCCTCCGGCGTGGCGGAACTTTCGGGCCGCGGCGGCCAGGATGTCCGCTAACCGTCCCCGGTACCCGCCGGGTCTTTCGACCCTTGCAAGTCCCGGCGGGTCGTCCCTTTTCAGCTGGGTTCAAGGTCCGTAGCGGTCGCGCAGCGTTCGGAGTGTGATCGACCAGCGCGGCTCCTCCATCGCAGCAATGCTATGCTCCCAATCGGCGCGCGCTTCGCCATCGAGGTGATAGATAGAGCGCGGTGCGAGCGGCAGCGCGAAACGCTCGAATTTCTCGCCGCTCCGACGCCGGAAACGCATCGTCGCCGCGGCACCGAGCGAGATCCCGATGACATGCTCGAAGACGGGTCGGTCGCGGTGCCAGCCGATCCCGGCACCGGGACCGTAGGAGATGAGCAGTGCCTGCGCGATATTCGCCGGCGCAATGCCCGCGAACCCCGCGGCGCGCCCCGCGATTGCGCGGAGCCAGGGTGGCAGCGGTTCGGCACGGCTGAACGCTCCGGCCTCGAAGTCATAATGCCAGCCATAGGAGCGGGTGAGCCTTTTGCCTTCCCATTGCTGGAAACGAAAGGGCGTGAGCTCGGCGGCTTCGATCCGGGCGATGAGCGACTGTTCCTCCTCGGGCGTGAGGAATTCGGGTGCTGCCGCGAGACCGGGCAGCAGGGCCGTGCCGAAGAGATCGTCCTGCACCCCCGATATCGTCTTGCCGCCGCTCATTGCGGCGCGAGCCGCGCCATGCGCGCGGCGATCGCCTTCCAGCGCGCGATCCCGGCGGCGTCGCCGGCAAGGGCGAGGGCGCCGATGCGTTCCGCCACGAATGTCGGTGCGCGAGCGCCATGCAGCCGCTCGATCGCGACGGCGCAGGCCCAAAGATGCTGTTCGTGTGAAAGCGGCATCGGGCTGGCTCAGATGAAGGTGGGCTGTTCGGGCGCGGGCTTCCGGCGGTTCCACGGTTCGCCGGTTCGCTCCATTTCGATCAGATCGTCGGGAAAGCAGCGG